>RQYD01000052.1 GCA_003858485.1 Clostridiales bacterium COT073_COT-073 | reverse complement strand
GTAATATATTCTTTTCTTGCTAAGTCCTTTATCGCTTCCTCAAACTGTGCTTCTGTCATATACGGCTTATCTCGTTTCGTCCTTATGTCATTCCAATCTGGCGGAAAAAACGGTCTGTTGGTTGGTTTGTACCGAAGTTCATACGCCCCCCAAACCGTGCCATAAGGATCAATTGCTCCGCCCTTATGATCCCTCATCATCTGGGCTATTAACTGCTGATACTGTTTATAATTCGTCCGATCAACTTGCATATTACCACCTCCTGATATTTGTATCGTCATCTTTTATGATTTTATTAGTATTTCGCTGCCTCCGTTAAAACGCCTGCCTCTGTTGGGATTCAAAAAAGCCTTTTCTTTTTTATCATTTTGAAGTGTCATTAAATCAGTATCTTTCGTCATAGCTGGTTATTTTTTGCTGCTTGAATGATACCAGGTGGTAGGTACTTTTTCATGTCAAGATAGATACTAATGATGTAAACTCCCCGAAATATCAATATTTGATGCTTATTTTACAGATGGGAAAGTTGAATAATAAGGGGCTGTTGCAAAATACAGATTTTACACAAGATATTGTGGTAAAACATAGGAATTTTACTTTATATCTTGTGTGAAAATCTTAAAATGCAACAGCCCCTTATTATGAATTTAAACGGCATTATTTTTTGATGGCCTTAAAGGCTGCCGCCTGAGCGGTCATTCCTCTTTCTGAAGCCAGTCGTTCAATGGAGGAGGCCCCAAAGAAACCATCAATTTCCGGCACATTTTTAATAACATAAGCAGCATCTTCCGGATCAGCAATCGGGCCGCCATGGCAAATTACCATAATATCCGGTCTAACTGCCCGACCGGCTTGAATGATCGCCCTGATTTTTTCACAGCAATCATCTAAAGTGACCGCTGTTTCCGCACCAATGCTGCCCTTGGTGGTCAGACCCATATGTGCAACCAAAATATCTGCTCCGGCTTCGGCCATGGCCCTAGCCTGCTCCGGGTCAAAAACATATGGACAGGTCAGCATATCCAGTTTATGTGCTTCCCGGATCATATCCACTTCCAGGCCATATCCCATACCGGTTTCTTCCAGATTAGCCCTGAATTTTCCATCAATTAATCCAACGGTCGGGAAATTCTGAACCCCATTAAAGCCCTGATCTTTAAGCTGCTTTAAAAACAGATCCATCACCCGGAAGGGATCGGTACCGCAGACCCCGGCCAAAACCGGAGTTTTTTTAACAATCGGCAGGACTTCCATGCCCATTTCCTGAACAATTTTATTGGCATCACCATAAGCCAAAAGACCGGATAATGAACCCCGTCCAGCCATCCGAAAACGGCCGGAATTATAAATGATCAGCATATCAACATCTGCTTTTTCACTACATTTGGCAGTAATTCCGGTACCGGCGCCAACTCCGACTAAAATATTGCCCTGTTTGACTTGGTTTTTAAAATCTTCCATAATTTCCGTTCTGGTTTTTCTTAGCATAATTTATCTC
The DNA here is from genome assembly GCA_003858485.1 of Clostridiales bacterium COT073_COT-073. Classification (GTDB taxonomy): domain Bacteria; phylum Bacillota; class Clostridia; order Lachnospirales; family Vallitaleaceae; genus W11650. Next base: position 9,151 of record RQYD01000052.1, on the reverse strand, counting down.
CTTTCAAACGCAAATCGATTACTTATTCATCAGCTCCACTAATTTTTTGGCGGCTGTCAGCGCAAAGTCACTGTCATTAATATGGGCCTCCAGCTCCATCACCTCAACTTTGCTGCCCGCCAGTTCTTCTTTTAAAACTGCAAATAAGGCCGCATCTTCCTGAGCACCGTAAAAGGCCTGGCCCTCGGCATCAATGGCTGATACCCCTTTTAGCGGCAACATTAAGACAGTATTTCCTGATGCCGCCTTTAGTTTTTCTGCTAAGTGCCTGCCGATTTCCCGGTTTTCTGCAATCGTTGTCCGCATCAGAGTAACACTCGGATTATGCTTATATAACTTTCTATCCTTAAATTGCTGGGGCACACTGTCAAAGCTTCCGAAATTGACCATATCCATCGCCCCCACAGATACCACCTGGGGAATACCCTGACGAACCGCAGCTTCACTCCGGTTTGGTCCGGCAGCCAGCACACCGCCAACCACCTGATCACACCATTCGGTGGTGGTCAAGTCTAACACGCCCTTAAAAAATCCATTGTCAATTAATGCTTCCATGGTTTTACCACCAGTGCCGGTAGCATGGAAAACCAGCACCTCATATCCATTTGCTTCTAAATAATCTTTGGCCTGATTGACGCAAGGGGTGGTCACCCCAAACATAGTAGCTGCAACCAGTGGTTTGCTTTCCGTCTGATCAGCCGGTAATTTATCCTTCATCCCAACCATTCCGGCAATCGCCAGGACCGCATTTCTGAAAATAGTTCTGGAGATTTGATTTAAACCGGCCACATCGACAATTGACGGAATCATAATAATATCACTGGTACCAATATATTCTCCGCCGGCTGCCACAGTCATAGTTGAAACCATTACTTTAGGCACGCCGATCGGCAGCGCCCGCATCGCCGGAGCAACTAAAGATGTTCCGCCGGAGCCGCCGAAAGAAATAATGCCATCAAATTTTCCGGTCTGATATAATTTGGGAATCAAGATCTCCATTCCTTTTGACAAAACTTCCATGGCAATTCCCCGGTCTTTTTTGGCTGCTAATTCATCCATTTGAAAACCGGCGGCGGCGGCAATTTCCTGATTGGACACATCGACAGCAAAAGCCGGTTCAAACACACCGGTATGGATCATAAATGCCCGAAAACCTAATTCTGTAACTAAATTCTTCACATATTGATATTCATTTCCTTTGGTATCGAAAGTTCCTGCAATTGCAATTGTTTTCATGCCAACTCCTTCCTGAACAAAAAGCAGTAAGATGGTAATTACAATACCATTTTACTGCTTAGCTCCAGCAAAGTAAATGTGTTTATTTGCTACTTATATGTGTTTATTTTTTAAATGCCCTATTTTATTTTATTTTTTCATGTGTTTATATTATCTGTCCTAAAATAACTCGGTGACTGACCCAGGTATTTTTTAAACATTTTTGAAAACTGGGCATAATCATAATATCCTACTCGCTCTGCTGCCTCTTTACAGGAGATCTTACCTGTTTGTAAAAATTCCTTAGCCTTATTCATCCGAAATCGAATCAAATATTCCGTAAAATTACAGCCCATTTCCTTTTTGAAACGAATGCTTAAATACGATGGTGAAATATGAGCAACCAGCGCTAAGTCAGCCAATTGAATTTCTTTCATATAATGTTCTTCAATGTATTTTTTTACAAAATCCGCATAATCGTTGGTATTCCAATTCCCATTGATCAATTTGGCCATTGGGTCATTGCCATCAAAGCCACCATAACTTTTAAAAGCTTTGGTGGTATTTAAAATTGCCCGCTCGGTCGGGATCCGGTCAAAAGTGGAACCGCCGATATAACCCTGGCATTTGGTATTTTGGTACATATACTGCATATCAATCGGAGTATTGGCCGGACCGGCATAGATCATTTTAATTACCCCCGGATTAATGGCATCACATACCGCAAATATCGAATCAGCTGCTTTTTTAGCCTGATCAAGTGAAATATATTTTTTAGCACCCAAAAAACCGCCCTTGGTTAACCCCAAATGAACACAAATGACATCTGCTCCGGCATTCAGCATTTTTTGCGTTTGTTCCTCATCTGTTACAAAGGCAACTGTAAATAATTCCAGGTAATGCGCCAGCTTAATTGCCTCCACTTCCTGATCATAAGTATTGCCTTCGTCTTCTAAGGCTTTTCTAAATCGTCCATCAATCAGAGCCAAAGTCGGAAAATTGACTACTCCGCCAAAGCCCTGACTTTTAATTTCTTTTAAATATTCATACAAATGAATAAAAGGATCGCTGGCAAAAATCCCAAATAAGATCGGAACCTTTGAAATAATCGGCAGCAGCTCATGCATTCCCATTTGCATAACAATATCATTGCTATTGCCATGACAAAAATAGCTGGCAAAGGAACTTCGGCCCATAATTCGATATTTTCCGGCACTTAAGGCCAATAAAAAATCAGCCCCGCCCATAACCGCATATTTTGCTGTCATACCGGCACCAGCCACTGCCCCAATAATATGACCATTGACATTGATTTGAGCCTTTAATGCTTTTAAAATCTGTTCTCGCTGCATTTACTATCCTTTCCCCGGCTCTGATTCAATTCTGGCACACTTATTTCTTCAAGCCCTTCATTTTTCCCAGAGAATTGCTTTGAAACAAGTTATTCTCAAAAGAATATTGAATTTCAGCAGTTCTTTTATGCTCCTGAATTGCCATTTTAACCAGCTCATCCAGCATGGCCGGATATTCTTTGCCAAGTGGCTTCCACAAATAAAAAGACAGCGATCCGGGAATAGTGTTGATTTCATTAAAATAAAGTTTTCCGCTTGCCTGATCAATAATATAATCGATCCGCACCACACCGGCATTGCCAAATTCACGGAAAATTTGAAGGGAATAGTCCTCAACCTGTTTTTTCAGTTCTTCACTAATATCAGCCGGAATTTGACGACTGGCGCTGCTCATTCCTTTGCTGGCATCATTCATGTATTTATCAGCAAAGGATAATACTTCAGAGGCTGTAATTGGTTCTTCAATCACCGATGGATGCGCTTCCGTGATATCCCCCAGCACTGAACAGTTAACCTCACGAATGGCTTCGATTTTATTTTCAACAATAACTTTGCGATCCAGCAAAAATACCTGAGCCAGCTTAAACACTAATTCTTCTCTGTTGCCAGCCACTTCCACTCCAATACTGGAGCCTCCTGAAGCCGGCTTTACAATCATTGGATACTGAAGTCCGGTTTCACACTCCGTCACACAAGATTCTTCCTCCCTGAAAAAGCGGTATTTATCAAAAGCCACAAAATCAACCACCGGCAAACCAATATCCCGGGCTATCCTTTTGGCTGCTACCTTATCCATACCAATAGCCGAAGCCCCAACTCCTGAACCAACATAGGGAATTTGCAGCATTTCCAGCATTCCCTGCACACTTCCATTTTCTCCCTTATTACCATGTAAGATCGGAAAAGCCACTTCAAACTCGGCTAATTTTTTGGGTAATAATTTTAAAGGCAGCCGATAAATCTCGACTTTACCGGTTTGGCTGTTTTTGATCAGCGCCACTTCCGGCACTTGTTTTAGCAGTTCATTTAACTTTTTATAACGCTCAATTTCCCTCAGTTCCGGACCAAAGTAAAATTTCTCATCTTTACTGATATAAACTGGTAAAATATTATATTTGTCTTTGCTCATGTTTTCCATGGCCTGAATTGCGGAAATAACCGACACTTCATGTTCGGTTGCCTTTCCACCAAAAAACACTGCAATATTTGTTTTCATGCTTTTGCTCCTTTAATGATATGTATTTCTTTGCTCAGCTTTGGCGGTATATTTTTTAGCCTGTAAAAAGCCAGCCATCTGATACAAACAGCTTAAAATAAGCCATCCGAGATGGACAGACTATTCCCAGTCAAGATCAAATAATTTATCTTTAAAATAATATTTTTTATCCTGATCCGTGATTTGGCGAATCACCTGACAAGGATTACCAGCAGCCACACAATTAGCCGGAATGTCTTTCGTCACTACGCTGCCGGCTCCAATTACTGTATTTTCTCCAATATTTACTCCCGGATTTAAAACTGAATGAGCTCCGATCCATACTCCATCACCAATTGTGATCGGTGCTCCATATTCGTATCCGGATTGACGGGCTGCCGGATGAATAGGATGACCGGCAGTATAAATTCCCACATTTGGCGCAATCATGACATTATTGCCAATAGTGACCGGCGCAATATCCAAAATAATTAAATTATAATTGCTGTAAAAATTATCGCCAATATAGATGTTATAGCCATAATCACAGCGAAAAGTCGGTTCAATATACATGCCTTTGCCGGCTTTGCCAAACAGCTGGCGAAGCATTGCCTGACCAGCGGCAAATTCATTTGGTGACAATTGATTAAATTGATACCATACCTCTTTAGCATGTTTTCTATCAGCTACCAGTTCCTTATCTGCTGCCAGATAGGGAAGTCCGGCAATCATTCTCTCTTTTTGTGTCATCTTTTATGTTTTCCTTTCCTTTTTCGATGTTTGGTCATCGGTTTTCTGGTATTTGTTTCCGGTCTGCGGCTGTATACTGGTTTTTTTACAGAAATACGGCTTGGTCTTAGTTTTTCTTCAACTTTAAACCCACTTCCTTGTTCAAGGACAATATTATTTTCGTCAAACAGTTTAAAGTCAACGACTTTCCTGGTTTTATCCACTCCACTGACGACCACCGCTACTTTATCGCCCAATCGATAGATATTATGATGTAAAGAGCCAACTAAAGCCATATGGACACTGTCATACTCATAAAAATCATCATTCAGACTGCTGATTGATACTAAACCTTCAACGGTATTGGGCAATTCAACAAACATCCCCCACTGTGTGATCCCGGAAATAATCCCTTCAAAGCTTTCTCCAATATGATTTTCCATGTAGAGGGCTTTTAAAAGCTTATGCACATCTCTTTCGGCTTCATCAGCCTTACGCTCAAGCATTGAGGTCTTGGCCGCAATATTGGACAAACGTTTGGCATAATGCTCCTGTCTGTCAGTATTCCATTTTCCTTGTAAAATTTCCTTAATGATCCGGTGTATTTGCAAATCCGGATAGCGCCGAATCGGCGAAGTAAAATGAGTATAATATTTGGTGGCAAGACCAAAATGGCCATCATTAGTATCTGTGTATTTGGCTTGCTGCATACTTCTGAGCACCATTCGCCGGATAATATTTTCTTCGGGTTTGCCTTCGGTTTCAGTTAATAATTTCTGCAAATCCTTGGGATGAATATTGGCTTTCTGCCGAAATGGATAATCCATTGCCCTTAAATATGCAGTCAGCTCGGTAATCTTATCCTCTTTCGGCTCTCCATGACTGCGATATAAAAAAGGTATCCCTTGCCAGAAAAAGTGCTCTGCCACTGTCTCATTGGCGATCAACATAAAGTCTTCAATTAGTCTGGTGGCAACATTGCGCTCATAAGCCTTAATTTCGCGGACGGAGCTGTCGCTGTTTAAAATAAATTTTGCTTCGGTAAAATCAAAATCAATTGCTCCCCTTTGCATTCTGGCTTTATTTAAAATAGCAGCACATTCTCCCATTTGATAAAGGGAAGGAATTAAATGTTCGTACTTTTGAAACAATTCCTCTTTTTCTTCGATCCCGCAGCGCTCCGGCTCTAAAATTTTGGCAACCTCGGTATAGGTCAGACGATAGCTGGAGCGAATAATGCTTTCCTTGATTTCATGAGAAAACACTTTTCCCTGTCGATTGATATTCATAATGCAGGACAAAGTCAAACGATCCTCATTGGGGTTTAAGGAGCATAGTCCATTACTCAGCTCTTTGGGCAGCATCGGGATAACCCTATCCACTAAATAATGGCTGGTTCCCCTTTGGGTTGCATCCAGGTCAAGTGGCTTATATTCACCAACAAAATGGCTGACATCGGCAATATGCACCCCCAGCCGGAAGGTATCACCGATCTTTTCAATGCTGATGGCATCATCCAAATCTTTCGCATCTTCGCCATCAATGGTAATGACCAACTGATTTCTAAGGTCCAGACGTTTCCTGTATTCTTCAGCAGGAATTTGATCACTAAAACTGCGGGCCTCCGCCAATGCTTCCTCGGAAAAATGCTGCGGCAAATCATAAGTTCTGACAATTGCCGTAATATCGACTTCAGTTGAGGTTGAACTGCCCAGGATTTCAATAATTTCCCCTCTGGGTTTTTCGCCGGCCAAACCATAATTGATGATCTGCACAACTACTTTATCCCCATTTTTGGCATTCCTGCTTAAATCCTTGCCAATATAAATATCAGTCCCCAGTTTGGTTAAATCCGGCACCACAAAACCAAAGCCTTTAGAGGCCTGATAAATGCCGGTCACTTTGGTAAAGCCTCTTTTCAGTATTTGCTGGATCTCGCCTTCCATGCGTTTACCGGCAGGCAGATTTTTGCTTCCTGCCTCCGGCATGATCCGGACAGTGACGGTATCGCCATGAAACGCTCCGGCCGTCCGAAAAGCTGGAATAAAAATATCGCCGGGTAATTCTTCTACTTCCACAAAACCATATCCGGCCGGATGTCCGATAAATTTACCGGTTTTCAGCAAGTCATCAAATGGCAGCATATATTTATTGCGGACAGTCTGCATAATCTTTCCGCTTAAGACCAATTCATCCAAAATCTCCTGCAAGGCCGACATCTCTTTTTTCTTTAAACCAAACAACACCAGTATTTCTTTAGTTTTCATTGGTTTATACTCCGGATGCGCCAATAGATCCATCACCATTTTTTTCCGAATTTCCATCTTATTCATGACTATCCCTCCTCATGTACCAATCTCTCACTCACCGATAGTAAAAAACCGTCGAAAAATCGACGGTTCTCATTTGCTATTGCATAAAATTAATCAAAAGCGACAGTCCGATAAATAAAAATGCCAAGGCAACTGTTGCTTTATGTAATCCGCCCTCCATTGAACGAGCTTTATTTTTTCCCCAATAGGTGTCTCCTGCACCGCTAATTGTACCCGAAAGTCCAGTTACTTTGCTTTGCTGTAATAATATAATTACAATCAGTAACAGACACACAATTGCATAAACTGCTTTTAAAGCTATAATCATCTCCACACCTCCTATCTGCACAATATATCCAATACATGATAGCACAAATCCTTAAGAAATGCAATGGTGATTTCAGGAAATTGGTTTTTTCCAAAAGAAACCTTATTTAATATTTTAAATTATAGTGTATGTTTGACAACACTACCGATTTTAAGAAATTGGATTTCTTCTCCTTTTCTTTGCCTGTTCAAACACTTCTGCATCCAGTAAAAAATGCCGAACCAAATCCCGAATAAACCATTTATCATATTTGGCTTTATCATTTTCAACTTTTAAAGACGGATATCCGGTGCCCCGCTGCAAATAATCATCGGTAATCAAAAGATACTCCTTATCCTCTTGCAGCAATTGACCATCAATATAAATCTGCAAAGGGCTTTGTGTAATTTCAACATTACTGCTAAAGCCTAAAGTCCCCAGTACCCTTCCACGAAAACCGGCACCAACACCACTTTCCCGAATATGTTCAGCGTCGAATGACAGTTGAACGGCTGTTTTAATATGTTTCCCCAGAATCGGATAAATGGTTGGATTTAATTTAGAGGGAAAGGTTTCCAGCAAACTTTTCAGTGATACCGGACGAACCAACGCTCCTTCAGCAATACCATGATGCATCATCGCCAAATCACCCTTAAATTGTTTTCTTAAAGCATCACAAATAAAGTTGATCAACTCACACTCGGCAAATGGATGAAAGGATAATTCCGCCAGTACCGCCAATTCCTGTGACAGGATTTGATTGGCCGCTGCCTCTTTCTCTGCCAGTAAATTATCAAAATATGAATTTTCCGCCTCCGGCAATTCAATTTGGATATTCTCGATCTCCTTTATTTTATTGTCTATTACTTCCAAAGTGATCTTGCCCAGCCTTTCCCCGCGCCCGGATTGAGAATATCCTTTTTCTGAGTAAATATTATGGGTATGTCCGCCCAGACATAAATGAATTTCCGGAAATTGACGGCGAATTTCGATGTCAACCTTTAATCCACTATGAGAAAGCAAAATACAATAATCATAATTTCCTTTTTGTTTTTGCAATTCGGCTCTGATACAGCCAAATGTTTCCTGTGTTCGCAGATCTCCCATTTCAAAAAACAAATTATAGGTATTGGGCCGCATATGTGCTCCATAATAAGGGGCGACCGCCAAAATCAAAAATCTTTGACCGGATTTTTCTATTATGAGCGAGGATTTTAAATGCTCTATTGGTTGATTTTGTGCATCCGTTAAATTGCAGCAAATAATTGGATAATTTTCAGCAGCTAATTTGGCAACTGCTTCTTTTTCCATATCAATTTCATTATTTCCCAAAGCCATAGCATCCGGTCGGCATTGCAGCCACAAGTCCATGGCAGAAATTCCTTTATCGGCCTGGACTAAAAAACTGGTTAAATCATTATAATCACCACTGTCAAAATAAAAATCATTTTCTGTTTTATGTTTTAATAAATAGCAATATACTTTCTTTAAAAATGAATAATTACTATGAATATCATTGGTATGATAAATATGAACTCTCATAACTACTCCGTTTCCTAACAGTGCGAATTTTTTCACTTGAAATGTAAAAGAAGCTGTTGCTCTTAGATTTTTAAATAAGATATCATCATTTCTAAACAATACCTTAATAAAATTCTTTATTTTGCAACAGCCCTTTTTCCTTATTCGCTTTTTGATGACTTGGCTTTTTTAATTGCTGCCCCAATCTTCCAACCGGCCACTGCCACACAGCCACTGACAATCAGAAGAAAAATATCATAAAATAGGTATTTGGTAAACATAGATCCTCCTTTTGAACTTTTATTATATATCGGATAAATGATCAAAAAATTTAATCAGTATGTTCCCATACATTCTCATTATACAGGTAGCACTTTTGTATGCAAGCATACACACTTTTTAGGTAAAAGTAAAATTTTACGAATGCAAGCGTAAAACCTCCGGTTTTCCGCTTGGGATTAGTACTCTTATAACTAAATTATGAAAAACACTTGTGTATGTTCCCATACACCCTCATCAT
>RQYD01000051.1 GCA_003858485.1 Clostridiales bacterium COT073_COT-073 | reverse complement strand
GAATAAGATTCCTTATATTTTTGCTATTTTTTGAAATTTGTTGATGAAGGAACCTTAAAAATGAAGACCTGTGGATAAATCTGCGGAAACTCAAGAAGGAAAGTTGATATAGACAAAATGGCTTAAAAATGGTATAATATTACCACTTATTGAGATAGACAAATTTGAATTTATGGAAGATAATTTAGAGGAATAATTTGGAGGAAATTATAGAGTGGATAAAATAAAACTAGATGAAAACCAAAAGAGGCTTGATATAGACCTTTGGATTATTATGATTGTTTCATTCATAATCCTTGGGATATTTATTGTATTTCAAAAAGAGATTTATGGTATCATAAAAAACGATGAATTTCCTATTTTATCTCGTGTTTTGTTGGCTGCATTTTTTCAGTATGGACTTGCAGGGTTTGGAATTACAATTGTTTCCATTTTAAGAAAAGAGCACTTCATTTCCTATGGATTAAAGATGAAGGGGATGTTTTTGTCTATACTATTCTGTGTTCTGTGCTTTATCCCCAATATAATATTTTCTTATACTCTAGGTCAGAGCAATAGCTATCTACCGTTTCAGACCGTTTTAACAACAAAAGAAGTTCTGGCAAGTGATTTCCCTATAAATGTAATTGGTATGCTCATTACAGCGACTGCTTGGGGATTTTTTGAGGGCTTTAATTATGTAGTAATAAGCGAGAAGATAAACAGACGATACCCAACAAATTACAGATTCCTAAATTGGGGAGCGATTTTTTGTTCTGTTATGTGCATATTAATTCACGGGGCTGTTGGTGTTTCATTTGAAGGAATAATTGAGATGATTAGCATTTTTATAATTATATATGGAATGCTTTTGGCAAAAGAATTTACAAGTAATGCATGGGGGTGTGTATTTATTTTTGTATTTTTATGGAATGCTTTTTAAAAATATAAATGAACATAAATATCGGATTTTAAACTCCCAGTTTGTCGAAGTAAAACAATTAAATACAAGCTATAACATAGCAGTTCACGAAACAGTAAATCAAAAAAAGGTTTACTGTTTTTTCTTTGCTCAAAAATAGAAAGAGAGAAAATCAAAATGAAAAATATAGATGAAAAAATTTTAATGGCAGAAGAAGAAATTAAGCAGTTACAAAACAAAAGAAAGAAACTCATCAGTCAGCAGAAACAGGAAGAACGAAAGAAAAGAGATAGACGCCTTTATGAAAAAGGAGGAGTCTTTGAAAGTATCTTTACAGAGAGTAAGGATTTTAGCAAAGATGAATTCTATCAGCTAATCACATTCCCCAACATCAAAGAAGAAGTCAATCAAAAAATCCTAAAAATCATAGAGAAGCGAGAACAAAGTGAAAATCAAAATACAGAAACACAAGAGGAAGTAACGGAAACAGAGGAATAGTCCCTTGTTTACAAGGGCGCACTTATACACCCTAAAGGGTGTGTGCGTTCTCCGAAGGCTCTTGCAGAGAGCATATCAGCTAAAGCTGATACAGGGGAGCTACACTCCCCTACGGAAATAAATTTCCTACCCCTTGTGTACTTCCCAAAAGAAATCGGATAAAAAGCTATCCGATTTTTTTAGGAAGTCGTATCCATCGCCACACCAAAGTATCAGAAAAAGAGAGGAGGTGTTCCCTTATGGCGATATATCATCTCAGTATCAAAATTATCTCAAGAGGCAAAGGCAAGAGTGCAGTTGCAGCTTCCGCCTATCGAAGTGGCGAAAAGATAAAAAACGAATATGACGGCATAGTCCATGACTTTACAAGAAAAGGAGGAATCGTTCATACAGAAATTCTATTACCACAAAATGCACCACAGGAATTTGCAAACCGTTCTGTCTTATGGAACAGTGTCGAGAAAATAGAAAAAAGTAAAAACTCACAGCTTGCAAGAGAAATAGAAATTGCATTGCCTAAAGAATTAGACAGGGAAAAACAGATTGAACTTGTACGAGAATATGTAAAAGAAAATTTTGTAAATGCCGGTATGTGTGCCGATATTGCCTTACACGATAAAAATGACGGAAACCCACACGCTCATATTTTACTTACTATGCGACCGTTCAACGAAGATACAACATGGGGAGCAAAATCAAAAAAAGAATATATCCTTGATGAGAATGGAGAAAAAGTAAAACTCAAAAACGGAAATTACAAAACAAGAAAAATCAATACAGTCGATTGGAACGAACAAGACAAGGCAGAACAGTGGCGAAAAGCATGGGCAGATATTACCAACAAATATTTGGAAGAAAACAACATACAGGAAAAAGTGGATCACCGTTCTTTTCAAAGGCAAGGCATAAAGCAAATACCGACCATTCATTTAGGAGTATCGGCAAGTCAAATGGAAAAGAAAGGCATAACCACCGACAGAGGAAATATAAACCGAGAAATCAAACATCAAAATGCGATTTTAAGAGAAATCTCAAGAAGAATAAAAGCTTTGTTAAATTGGATAAGGGGAATTGGAAAAGAAGAAAAAGCAGAAAATGAAAATACAAAGTCCACCTTCCCGACAAAAGAAAATCTGCTATCCGTCTTTGAAAATCTTATCCATAAAAACGCAGATAACTATAATACAGATTTAGAAAAATACATTGAAAGCTATGAGTACCTAAAAGAGAAAAGCATTACTTCCTTATCGGAACTGAAAGAAAGTATATCCGCATTACGAGATAAGAACTATAAGACTACAAGAACCATCAAAGACACCGAGAAGAGCATTGATGATAAAACCAAACTTATTGACCAAGCAGAAAAGTATTTGAAACATAAAGATACCTACAAAGCCTATACCAAGTTAAAGAAAAGTAAACAGGAAGATTTTTACAACGAGCATACCTCAGAGATTATTTTATTTGAAAGTGCGAAGAAATATTTGAAAGAACATTTAGGAGAAAGCAAGTCCTTAACTATATCTAAATGGAAATCGGAAGTAACCGCCTTGAAGAAAGAGAAAGATAGTATGTATTCTCAAATCATAGACCTACGGAAAGAAGTGGAACAAGCTGAAAGTGTAAGAAGCTGTATAGAGCAGTTGCAACAAGAAAACAGAGAACTATCACAGGTAAAGAAGCAAGAATTAGACCTGTAAAAAATGACTAAAAAATGGTATAATATTACAAACATCGAGTAAAACAAATTAGAAGTTGTGGAGGAGATTTGAATGAAAAATGCCGTTATATATGTTCATGGTAAGGGTGGTAATGCAGAAGAAGCTAATCATTATAAACAATTTTTTGACGATAACTTTGAAATCATTGGATTTGATTATAAATCGTTAAATCCGTGGGATGCTAAAATCGAGTTTATAAATTATTTCGGCTCCATTGTTTCTAAATATCATAAATTTTATTTAATAGCTAATAGCATAGGGGCATATTTTTCGCTAATATCTTTTTCAGATATGCCTATTGAAAAAGCGATGCTGATTTCGCCTATTGTTGATATGGAAAGAATAATTTTGGATATGATGAAATGTGAGAATGTAACAGAAGATGAACTCAAGTTAAAAAAAGAAATTGAAACTTCTTTTGGTGAATCTCTATCTTGGGAATATTTGAGTTATGTTAGAAAGAATACGATACATTGGGATATACCAACAAATATTCTTTTTGCTGATAACGACAATATGACGTCAGTAGATACCATGACAAATTTTGCAAATAAAATAAATTCAAACCTAACAACAATGAGAGGTGGGGAGCATTGGTTTCATACAGATGAACAAATGGATTTTTTAGATAAATGGTTTAAGGAGAACTTTTAACAACTCCCAGTTTGTCTAATTAAATAGAACAGTTTTAGAAACAGTAAATCACAAAGGTTTGCTGTTTTTTTGTTGCTCAATTTTCAAAAATCGTCCATAAACACAAAAAGGTACTTGACAAAACGCTCTCTGGGGCAATCATAAAGACATCGAACCGTACTTGGATGAAAAGTTTGAAAATAATATCTTACTGACCAATACGGAACGATTGACTATGAATTCAAGACCGAAAAATCCTAAATTTGCCCGTAATAAAAATGTGCTTGTAGTAGGAGGATCCGGGAGTGGAAAGACCCGATTTTTCTTAAAGCCCAATTTGATGCAAATGCACTCATCCTATGTTGTAACCGATCCGAAAGGATTAACCTTTTAGGGACAGAGAAAATAATAAAAACTTGGAAAGGAGGTAATTCTCATGTCAAATACGAAAAGAACAGGACAAACAGCCCTTTATGAGCGTTTAAGCAGAGATGATGAAATGCAAGGAGAAAGTAATTCCATCATCAATCAAAAGCAACTACTTGAAAGTTATGCCAAAAGAAACGGCTTTGCAAATATCTATCACTATACCGATGATGGAGTAAGCGGAACAACCTTTGATAGAGAGGGATTTCAAAAGATGATAAAAGCAGTAGAAGAAAACAAAGTATCTACTGTGATAGTGAAAGATATGAGTAGGTTTGGCAGAGATTACCTCAAAGTAGGCTTTTACACCGAAATACTGTTCAAAGAAAAAGGAGTAAGGTTTATCGCTATCAATAACGGAATAGACAGTGAGAAACAAGCAGAAAGCGACTTTACCCCATTTCTAAACATCATGAACGAATGGTATGCAAGAGATACCTCAAGAAAAATACAGTCTATCTTCAGAGCAAGAATGGAAGAGGGGAAAAGAGTATCACCAAGCGTTCCATACGGCTATTATAGAAACCCAAAGAACAAACAGGAGCTACTTGTCGATAAAGAGAGTGCAAAGGTCGTAAAACGCATTTACCATCTTGTTATAGAGGGATATGGAGTAACACAGATAGCAGATATATTAACCCAAGATAAAGTCCTTATCCCATCAGCCTATGCAGAAATACATTATCCTGAAAATAACCATAGTTCTAAGAAAAGAGGAATAGAAGACCCGTATTTTTGGACACCGACCACAGTAGGTTATATCTTAGAAAAAAGAGAATATATGGGACATACCGTACTTGGTAAAACAATATGCCTTGATTATAAGACTAAGAAGCGAAGAAAGGCAAAAGAAGATGAACTTATTATCTTCAAAAACACCCATGAAGCTATCATTGATGAAGAAACATGGAACAATGCACAAAGGTTAAGAAAAACAGTAAGAAGAAGTCCAAAGTACGGAACAACCTCACACCCATTTACAGGACTTTTAATCTGTTCCGATTGTGGCGGTAAGCTAAGTTACAGAGAGCCGGCAGAACATAAAGAAAAGAAATATGATAGTGATTACTCTTTTGTATGTCAACATTACAGACACAGAAAAGGCAGTTGCAGTATGCACTACATCAAAGTAAAAACAGTGAATGAAATTCTCCTAAAATCAATCAAAAAAATCACAGATTTTGCAAAAGAAGATAAACAAGAATTTCTAAAAGTGATGAACAAGTTATCCGATGAAAAACGAGAAGAAAAGTATCAAGAAGATAAAGAAAAGTTAGAAAAACTGTCATCAAGAAATGCAGAATTAACAACCCTCATTACAAAGCTATACGAAGACCACGCTCTTGGAAAAATTCCTGTAAAACACTTTGATAGATTATTTAATATATATGATACGGAGCAACAAGACTTAGAAAAACAAATACAGTATTTTGAACAGGAAATAGAAAGCTATCATCAGAGAAAAGTTGATACCGATAAATTCCTAAAAATGATAGAGAAATATACAGATATTGAAGAACTGACAGTACCAATGATAAATGAGTATATAGAAAAAGTAGTAGTACATGAAGCGACAGGGGGAAGACAAGGCAAAGACAGAAAACAACAAGTTGATGTTTACTTTAACTTTATAGGAAACTGTCAAGTACCACAGAAAGTAGATATAGAAAAAATGGCTTAAAAATGGTATAATATTACTAATTATTGAGATAGAAAAATTAGAAGTTGATGAAAGGGGTAAACAAATATGAAAATGCCGGAAAAAATTGATATAAGTATGTTTGCCCCATGTGGAATGAATTGTAAAGTTTGTTATAAGCACTGTTACCATAAGAAACCTTGTGCTGGGTGCTTGAATAGTGATAAGGGAAAACCTGAACATTGTCGTAAATGCAAAATAAAGGACTGCATCAAAGCAAAAGCATTATCATATTGTTTTGAGTGTACGGAATATCCATGTAAGTGGATTAAAAATCTTGAAAAAAGTTATAACAAACGGTATCAAACAAGCCTTACAGAAAATAGCCGTTTTGTTCAAGCACAAGATTTGGAGCAGTTTATGGAACAACAGAAAATAAAATATACTTGTCCTAAATGTGGCGGAATTATTTCTATTCACGATAGAGAGTGTAGCGAGTGTCAAGAAAAAATGAGATAGCAAAATCCCAGTTTGTCGAAGTAAAACAATTAAATACAAGCAATGATATAACAACTTACGAAACAGTAAATCAAAAAAGGTTTGCTGTTTTTTCTTTGTCCAAAAATAGAAAGAGAGGAAAACAGAAAATGAAAAACATAGATGAAAAAATTTTAATGGCAGAAGAAGAAATTAAGCAGTTACAAAACAAAAGAAAAAAGCTCATCAGTCAGCAGAAACAGGAAGAACGAAAAAAAAGAGATAGACGGCTTTATGAAAAAGGAGGAGTCTTTGAAAGTATCTTTACGGAAAGCAAGGATTTTACCAAAGACGAATTTTATCAGCTAATCACATTTCCGAATATAAAAGAAATAGTCAATCAAAAAATCTTAAAAATAGTAGAAGGACGAGGACAAAGCGAAAATCAAAATATAGAAACACAAGAAGAAGTAATGGAAACAGAGGAATAATCCCTTGTTTACAAGGGCGCACTTATACACCCTAAAGGGTGTGTGCGTTCTCCGAAGGCTCTTGCAGAGAGCATATCAGCTTAACGCTGATACAGGGGAGCTACACTCCCCTACGGAAATAAATTTCCTACCCCTTGTGTACTTCCCAAAAGAAATCGGATAAAAGCTATCCGATTTTTTTAGGAAGTCTTATCTATCGCCACCATATCCATATAAGAAAAAGAGAGGAGGTTTTTAGCTATGGCGATATACCATCTTTGCATAAAGATTATCTCAAGAGGAAAAGGCAAAAGTGCGGTAGCAGCTTCCGCCTATCGAAGTGGCGAAAAGATAAAAAATGAATATGACGGCATAGTCCATGACTTTACAAGAAAAGGCGGAATAGCCCATACAGAAATCCTATTACCACAAAATGCACCACAGGAATTTTCAGATAGAGGAACATTATGGAACAGTGTAGAAAAAATAGAAAAAAGTAAAAACTCACAGCTTGCAAGAGAAATAGAAATTGCATTGCCTAAAGAATTAGACAGAGAAAAACAGATTGAGCTTGTAAGAGAGTATGTAAAAGAAAATTTTGTAAAAGTCGGTATGTGTGCCGATATTGCTCTGCATGATAAAAATGATGGAAACCCACACGCACATATCCTACTTACCATGCGACCGTTAAACAAAGATAAAACATGGGGAGCAAAATCAAAAAAGGAATATATCCTTGATGAAAACGGAGAAAAAGTAAAACTTAAAAATGGCAATTACAAAACAAGGAAAATAAATACAGTGGATTGGAACGAACAAGACAAAGCAGAAGAGTGGCGAAAATCGTGGGCAGACATTACAAACAAATATCTTGAAAAAAATAGTATACAGGAAAAAGTAGATCACCGTTCCTATCAAAGACAAGGCATAGAACAAATACCGACCATTCATTTAGGCGTATCAGCTACCCAAATGGAAAAGAAAGGCATAGCCACCGACAGAGGAAATATCAACCGAGAAATCAAACATCAAAATATGATTTTAAGAGAAATCTCAAGACGAATAAAAGCCTTACTAAATTGGATAAGAGGAATTGGAAAAGAAGAAAAAACAGAAACTGATAATCTCAAATCCACCCTCCCATCCAAAGAAAATTTGCTATCCGTTTTTGAAAATCCTATCCGTAAAAATGCAGATAACCATAATACAGATTTCGAACAATACATCGAAAGCTATCAATTCTTAAAAGAAAAAAACATCATTTCCTTATCTGAACTGAAAGAAAGTATAGTTACTTTAAGAGATAAGAATTACAAGACCACAAGAGCTATTAAAGATACCGAAAAGAAAATAGATGACAGAGTACAACTTATCGACCAAGCCGAGAAATATTTGAAGCATAAAGATACCTATAAAGCCTATACCAAGCTAAAGAAAAGTAAACAGGAAGATTTTTATAATGAGCATACAGCAGAGATTATTTTATTTGAAAGTGCCAAAAAATATCTGAAAGAGCATTTAGGAGAAAGCAAAACCATAAATATATCCAAATGGAAATCAGAAATAGGCACTTTGAGGAAAGAAAAAGATACTCTATATTCTCAAATCACAGATATACGAAAAGAAGTGGAACAGGCTGAAAGTGTTAGAAGCTGTATAGATAAATTACTGCAAGAGAAGAGAGGACTAACACAGGTAAAGAGGAATGAATTAGAACTATAAAATCAAGCTGAAAAGTGATATAATAAGTAATAAATTTAGTTCAAAGATAAAAACGCAATGTACATTATGTAAAATGTATTAGAACTGGTAGGTAGCCCAGTCGTCTAAGTAATTATTTCCTTAGGTAAGTAACCTTCCCCTCCGGGTTGTCCATTCTTTGATAGAGCATTAAGGAGGGTCTGTTATGGAAAAAATAACAGGGCAATTAACGGTTTTTTTTGATGATCCTTTTTGGGTAGGTGTTTTTGAGCGTATAGAAGAAAATAAATTATCGGTATGCAGAGTGGTGTTTGGAGCAGAACCTAAAGATTATGAAGTATACGATTTTATTTTGAAAAATTATAGTAATTTAAAATTTAGTTCAAGTATAGAAGTTGAGGTTAAAAAAGGAAATGCTAATCCTAAAAGATTACAAAGAGAGGCAAGGAAACAAAATAAACAAGTAGGGATAGGTACAAAATCTCAATTGGCATTGCAGCAACAAAGAGAAGAAATGAAATTGGAAAGAAAAACCAAAATTAGACAAAGAAGAGAGTTGGAGAAACAAAGAAAATTTGAATTAAAACAAGAAAAACGCAAACAAAAACACAGAGGCAAATAGTAATGAGCTATTTGTACCAGAGGATTATCGCTAATCACCAAAACAGTAAATCAAAAAAGGTTTACTGTTTTTTCTTTGCCTAAAAAACGGAAAGGAGGACTTATGGAAGAAGAAAAAAGAGAAATAAAAACACCACCTAATAAACAGTTAATGATGGATATTGGAAAGACAAAATATACTGTAAATCTACATTTCAAGCAAGGTACAGGGGAAACATACAAGGATAAAATACTAAAGCTAATCAAGAGAGAAACAGAGAAGATATAAATTTGTCAAAGAAATTTTGTTTATGTCCTTGACAAATCTTCCCAAAAGGTACTGTTCTTGTTGAGTGCGGAAAGATGCTAGAGAAAAACGGATATGATATTAAAGTGCTAAACACCATAAATTTCAAAAAATCTATGCACTACAATCCGTTTGCGTATCTAAGGAGTGAAAAAGACATACTAAAACTCGTACAGACGATTATGGCAAATACAAAGGGCGAAGGTGAAAAATCTACGGAAGATTTTTGGACGAAAGCGGAACGCTTGTATTATACGGCACTCATTGGATATCTCTACTACGAAGCACCGATTGAAGAGCAAAACTTTGAAACCGTACTTGCCTTTATTGATGCCAGTGAAGTAAGGGAAGAAGATGAAAATTTCAAAAATGCAGTAGATTATATATTTGATGCACTCGAAAAAGAAAAGCCGAATCATTTTGCTGTCAAGCAATACCGAAAATATAAATTGGCTGCCGGCAAAACTGCCAAATCGATTCTTATAAGTTGTGGTGCAAGGCTTGCTCCTTTTGATATTGGCGAGCTTAGAGAGTTGATGAGTGAAGATGAACTGGAGCTTGACACCCTTGGAGAAAAAAAGACGGCTCTATTCGTCATTATTTCGGATACTGATGACACCTTCAATTTTGTGGTATCTATTATGTACTCGCAGCTCTTTAACCTATTGTGTGATAAGGCGGATGACGAGTATGGCGGTAGGCTTCCGATTCATGTGAGGTTTCTATTGGATGAGTTTGCCAACATCGGTTTGATTCCTAAGTTTGAAAAATTGATTGCGACAATCCGAAGCCGAGAGATTTCGGCAAGTATTATATTACAGGCACAATCTCAATTAAAGGCTATTTACAAAGATCATGCGGACACCATTGTCGGCAACTGTGATAGTACCCTATTCTTAGGAGGGAAAGAGAAAACAACATTAAAAGAACTTTCGGAAACACTTGGAAAAGAAACCATCGACCTTTACAACACTTCGGAAACAAGGAGCAATCAAAAGAGCTTTGGACTGAATTACCAAAAGACCGGAAAAGAGCTGATGAGCCAAGACGAGATTACGGTTATGGATGGTGGGAAATGTATCTTTCAGCTTCGAGGTGTACGCCCTTTCCTATCGGATAAATTCGACATTACAAAGCATAAGAATTACAAACTGCTCGAGGATTACGATAAGAAGAATTTCTTTGATATTCAGAAGTATCTTGCTACAAGGGAAAAAGCTAAATTAAGAAAAAATACAGTGATTACAAGAATGAATATTCAGCTTGAGTAAATGACAAAATATAGGAAAAGTGATATAATGAAACGGACGAGAAATTGACAAATTAGAATTTGTAGAGGTGAGAAAAATGTAATGGCAACACATTCAACTTAAATCGAAATAATATAAAATTACGAGGAGATTATAAAATGAACAA
>RQYD01000006.1 GCA_003858485.1 Clostridiales bacterium COT073_COT-073 | reverse complement strand
TTTAAAGATGGACAAAAGATTACAGATGACAGTAACCATCCATCCACCGAATATGACTTTACGGAATATATTGAATATGCCGGTGCCGGCGATTATACCTTTGTGGTAATGGCCGCTGGTGATGGCGTGATCTATGCCGATAGCCCATTATCAGAATTAAGCCCGGTTTATCATTATGCTCCGGTTCCGCCGACCTATGAAATCAATGTTAATTACGGTAGTGCTGAGCCATCAGAAGCTCCGGCAGGGGAAACTATCACCATCACCGCTGATGCCCCGCCGGCCAATCAGCATTTTAAAGAGTGGATCATCAATCAGGGTACAGTTACTTTGGCTAATGCCAATGAAGCTACTACCACCTTTATTATGCCGGCTGAAAATGTGGAAGTGACTGCTACTTATGAACAAAATGAACCAACTCCATTAGCCGCTCCGACTGATTTAGCCTGGGATAGCAGCATACCGGGTAGGGGTAGCTGGACCTTTGTTGACAATGCCAATGGTTATAATATCAAATTATTGAAAGATGGCGAAGAAATCATGAATGAAATCAACTTCCCATCCGTAGAATATGATTTTATGGCGATCATTGCAGAAAACGGTGCCGGCGATTATACCTTTATCGTTCAGGCCATTGGTGATGGCGTGATCTATGATGACAGCCCATGGTCAGAACCAAGTCCGGTTTATCATTACGCCCCGACCTATGAGATCAATGTTAATCACGGCAGTGCTGAGCCATCAGAAGCCAAAGCTGGTGATCTGGTAACGATCACCGCCGATGCCCCGCCGGCCAATCAGCATTTTAAAGAGTGGATCATTAATCAGGGTACAGTTACTTTGGCTAATACCAATGAAGCTACCACCACCTTTATTATGCCGGCTGAAAATGTGGAAGTGACCGCTACTTATGAGAATGACCCAATTAAGTTACCGGAACCGGAAGGCCTGACATGGGATGAAACTATTCTGGGCAAGGCAAAATGGCTGCCGGTAGAACATGCCATCGGTTATCATGTCATTTTAAGAAAAGACGGACAGACGATAATGATAGAGGAAAACATCACTGAAACAAGCTATGATTTCACTTCGGCAATTGTCAATGCCGGTGATGGTGATTATACCTTTATCGTTCAGGCGATCGGTGACAAGATCGTTTATATCGACAGTGATTTTTCTGATCAAAGTCCGATTTACCATTATGCCCGGTTGTTTGAAATTATCGTTAATTACGGCAGTGCTGAGCCATCAGAAGCCAAAGCTGGTGATCTGGTAACGATCACCGCCGATGCCCCGCCGGCCAATCAGCATTTTAAAGAGTGGATCATCAATCAGGGTACAATTACTTTGGCTAATGCCAATGAAACTACCACCACCTTTATTATGCCGGCTGAAAATGTCGAGCTGACCGCTACTTATGAACAAAATGAACCAATTAAATTAGGTACTCCAAGTGATCTGGCTTGGGATACTACCATTCCGGGCAAGGCGACCTGGACGGCTGTGCCAAATGCCGGCAGCTACCGGATCAAATTATTGAAAAATTGCAAAGAGATCAGCAATGAAAATAACGTCCCATCAACGGAATTTGATTTTACACAAATCATAGCAGAAAACGGTGCCGGTGCTTATGCCTTTAAGGTACAGGCCGTTGGTGATGGCGTGGTCTATGCTGATGGTGACTGGTCAGAACTAAGTCCGGTTTATAACTATGCACCGGTGATACCGACTTATGAAATCACGGTTCACCATGGCAGTGCTCAGCCGGAAACAGCCAAGGCCGGTGATCTGGTAACGATTAAAGCCAATAAGGCACCGCTTGGTAAGAAGTTTAAAACCTGGGTTGTGAATAAAGGAAATGTGGTTTTGGAAAATGCCGCTGCTCAGACGACCAGCTTTATCATGCCGGCCGAAAATGTTGAGCTGACTGCAGTCTATGAGAAGAAACCGCCAAAAGTGATTACCATTACCATCTACTTAAAACCATTTGGTAAGATCACTTTGACCATTACCATTGATGCCCAGACCGCAGAAGAAATTGAACAAATGATTAATGATATCAAGGCCAAGATCGCATGGATCAAGAAAATATTCAAAGTTAAAAAGATCCATTGGCAGTGGTAAAAGCTGATCAGGCACATGAGATACCAGAGTCTGTCGTGATCACAACCAGATCCGGACAGACTTTGGGCTGTCACTGGTCAAAGACAGATC
This sequence comes from Clostridiales bacterium COT073_COT-073, assembly GCA_003858485.1. Taxonomy (GTDB): domain Bacteria; phylum Bacillota; class Clostridia; order Lachnospirales; family Vallitaleaceae; genus W11650. The sequence continues at coordinate 108,847 of RQYD01000006.1, read as the reverse complement.
CCGGTTTAGGGTTTTTTGTCAGATTGTGCTGGTAAAAAATAAAAGTAAGCAATAAAGCAGGATAGCGGCCGCTGTCCTGCTTTATTACTTACTGATTTTATAAGCCAAATCATTTAAAATATGGGGCATTGCTTTCTTTTTGATATTGTTATGGTGATTTTATCCTATGAGATTTCATTGCTTATGCCTTTATTTAAAATATGATGTTGGTAATAGAGCGGCTTCCAATTCCAACACTAAAAATTATATTATTTTTTCAAAAAAATATATAGAAATTTTCCATATAACCTATAGAAAATACATTTTATTTTTATAATAAATGTTATATAATGAAAAAAATATATTTACAAAAAGCAGAAAGGAGATCAGACCGTGGATTACCATTTGGGGATTGATATTGGTGCAAGCAGCGGCCGCCATATGCTGGGCCGCTATGTTGATGGAAAACTGGAACTGGAGGAAATTTATCGCTTTAAAAATGCGATCCGGACGATCAATGGCCAGGATTGTTGGGACATTGAAACTCTTTTTGCGGAGATCTTAAAGGGGATTCGGGCTTGTGTGGATAAAAATAAGATCCCGAAGACACTGGCGATCGACACCTGGGGTTGTGATTTTGTGCTTTTGGATAAAAATAAGGAGCGGATCGGTGCCTGTGTCAGCTATCGGGATAACCGGGTCGATGGCATTATGGAAAAGGCTTTTAGGATAAAAAGCAAAAACTGGATTTATGAAAGAACCGGAATTCAATTTCAAAAATTTAATACCCTTTATCAATTATTAGCGCTTAAAGAAAAAGCACCGGAACAGCTGGCGCAGGCAGAGTATTTTTTGATGATACCCGATTATTTGAACTTCCTCTTAACCGGCGCGATCACCAATGAGTACACCAATGCCTCAACCACTCAAATGGTGAATGCCGGTACCCAGACTTGGGATGAGGAACTGATCGAAGCCTTTGGACTGCCGCGTCATATTTTTCAAATATTTACCAAAGCCGGAGAAAGTATTGGCAGCTTACGACCGGAGATTATTGCCCAAACAGGAGTAGACATTAAGGTGATTGCCTGTGCCGGACATGACACGGCCAGTGCATATATCGGAGCAAAGGAGCAAAAGCAGATCATTTTGTCCAGCGGCACCTGGAGCCTTTTGGGGATCGTTGCGGAACGGCCGATTTTAAATGAGGCTGCCCAAAGATATAATTTTACCAATGAGGGATATATTGATGGAAAATTCCGGTTTTTGAAAAATATCATGGGCTTATGGATGATCCAGGAAGTGCAAAGATGCCTGGAAACATCTTATAGTTTTGCTGAATTGGTGGACCTGGCCAAATCATTCGGGCAGGAGCCGCCGATTGTTGATGTCAATGATCCCCGCTTTTTGCATCCGCAAAATATGATCGCAGAAATTCAGGATCATTGTCGCCAAACCGGGCAGCGAGTGCCGGAAGAGGTTGGAGATATTGCCAATACCGTCTATCATTCTTTGGCCAATTCATACCGACAGGCGGTAAATGAATTGGAGGAAGTCTGCGGATGTCACTTTGATATCATCAATATTGTTGGCGGCGGGTGTAAAAATCAATATTTAAATGAATTGACCGGACAATATACCGGAAAAAAGATCGTGATCGGTCCGGATGAAGCAACTGTAACAGGAAATATTCAAATGCAGCAAAAAGGAGAATAAGTGGATGGAGAATGTAACTTTATACCAATTGGCAAAGGAAGAATATGCAAAAGCGGGAGTTGATACTGAGGCAGCATTGGCGCAATTAAAGGATATTAAGATCAGCATTCATTGCTGGCAGGGAGATGATGTTACCGGATTTGATCAAAAAGGTCCGCTGAGCGGAGGAATTCAGGCGACTGGAAACTATTTCGGAAAAGCCCGGACACCGGAAGAACTGATGGCTGATATTGATATGGCCCTGTCTTTGCTGGTGGGAGAGCATAAGATAAATTTACATGCCAGTTATGCCATTTTTGAGGATGGTTGGGTAGACAGAGATGAGTTGCAGCCAAAACACTTTAAAAAATGGGTCGATTTTGCCAAAGCACGAAAGTTGGGCTTAGATTTTAATCCGACCTTATTTTCTCATGAAAAAGCTAATGACGGAAGCACTCTCACATCGACGGATGAAAATGTCAGAAAATTCTGGATTCGGCATTGTCAGGCATGTATCCGAATTGCGGAATATTTTGCTGAAGAAACCGGTCAGCCGTCGCTGATGAATATTTGGATACCGGACGGTTTCAAAGACATTCCGGCAGACAGACTGGGACCGAGAAAGCGGTTTAAAGAATCACTGGATGAGATTTTATCGATTGATTATGATAAAAACAAAGTGCCGATCACTTTGGAATCAAAGGTATTCGGCATTGGCCTGGAGTCGTATACGGCCGGATCGGCTGAATTTTGCCTGAACTATGTTAATTATAAGGGAATTACTCCACTGATGGACAATGGTCATTATCATCCGACCGAATTTGTTTCCGATAAAATCAGCAGCATGCTGCTTTTTCATGATAAATTGGCGTTGCATATCACAAGACCGGTGCGCTGGGATAGTGATCATGTGGTGCTGTTTGATGATGAAACCAGGGAAATTGCCAAAGAGATCGTGGCGGCTCAGGCGCTGAATAGGGTGTTTTTGGCAACCGACTTTTTTGATGCGGGGATCAATCGGGTGGGCGCTTGGGTGACGGGCCTACGCAATGTCCAAAAAGCACTGCTTTATGCTCTGTTAATGCCGCATCAGCAGTTAAAGGAATTGCAGGATCAAGGACGATTTGGTGAACTGATGGCGCTTCATGAGGAATTAAAGACAATGCCTTTTGGCGCTGTTTGGAATCACTTTTTGGAAAGTGCTGGTGTGAAAAGTATGAATTGGTATGATGAGATTGGTAGGTATGAGGAAGAAGTGCAAAAGAAACGCCGATAGAAGCATGGAATAAGTAGAAAACAGTAAAGAAAGAGGAAATAAAATGAGAGTAGCAGAAGCAAAATTTTATCAGGATTATCTGGATATGGCGGCGCATGGAGAAAAGATGGGCTGGCATGAGCGCAATGGCGGCAATTTCACTTATTGGCTTAAACCAGAGGATGTGGAAATGGTGAAAGACGACTTGCAGGTGGGCAGGCAGTGGAATAGTATCGGCATAATGGTTCGGCAGCTGGCAGGCCAATATTTTCTGATTAGCGGAACAGGCAAGTATTTTTATAATATTAACCGCGATCCGGAGGACTGCCTTGGTATTATTGAACTGGATGATAAGGGAGAAAATTATCGGATCGTGTGGGGATTTAGTGGTGGTGGCCGCCCAACCAGTGAAATGCCGACCCATTTAATGAATATGGAAGTACGTGCCAGAGCAACTGGTGATAAAAATCGTGTTATTTACCATGCCCACTGTACCAATTTGATTGCCATGACTTTTTTGCTGCCGCTAAAGGATGAAGTATTTACCAGAGAGTTGTGGGAGATGATGACGGAATGCCCGGTGGTATTTCCGGAGGGTGTGGGGATTGTTGAGTGGATGGTGCCTGGAGGACGGGAGATTGCTGTGGCGACTGCCCAAAAAGCTGAAAAATATAATGCGGTTATCTGGGCGCATCATGGCCTGTTTTGCAGTGGTGAGGACTTTGATTCCACCTTTGGGCTGATGCATGCCATAGAAAAAAGCGCTGAGATTTGGATAAAGGTTCATTCAGTATCAAGTCAGATGCGGCAAACCATTTCCGTTGATGGGTTTCGCCAATTAGCCAGGGAATTTAATGTGCAATTAAATGAGCAGGCTTTGTATGAAAAAGAATAAAGTTAAAAGTCGGGTTTAAGATTTGCTGATTAAGACCGAAAAAGGGTTGCTGCATTTTAAGATTTTAACCCAAGATATCAGAGAATTCTTGTAATATCTGACAATATCTTGTGTGAAATCTGGATTTTGCAGCAGCCCTTTGGTTTTTCTATACCATTAATACTGGTTTATACATTAAGCTCCATCGGATAGGTCATATATTCCAGCTCATCCAGCTCAGCCATGGTAACAACTCCGGCCGGAGCACGCAGGATGGATGGAATCCGGTTGACGATGGTGGCACAGGTATGCTCAACCGTGGCTGGTTTGACTACATGAAATTCGACATTTGGCTCACCGGTGAAATACCAGTCACACATATCGCCATCATTCGGGCCATAAACCTTACCAATGCACTGGGTTTCGATTACCGGTCCCTGGAAAGTTTCGGTGGTGACGACAGCGGCCATGCCAATGCAATCACCCTGTTTAATGGTTGAGCCAAGAGTGGCAGAATATAGATCGCTATCATAGAAGTAAGGGACACATTTTTGGGTCTGTGATTTGATCGACCAGCCCATTTTTGCAGCCAGAGCTTCGTTGGAGTTCCAGACATAAGCTGGTTCTAATACTTCCGGATGAGCAATTTGCTCTTCAAATTCGGCCGGACTCAGGCCAACGCCATGGGCCTTGGCCAGTGCTAAACCATAATCTTCAACATTATAGCTGACAGCACCCTGAATTTTTTGAATGTTGTGGCAGCCACCAGCTAATAAAGCGACTGAATTGACCCAGAAAACATCCTCCATGCCACTGCCGACCATGGTGCAGTTATTGGCTTTGGCAATCACATCCAGCCGATTGGTCCTGACCGGATCGGTGTTCCAGGAATAGGTGGATTCTTCGCAGGTGGTTACTACACTGATTCCCCGGCTTAAGCATTTTTCAAAATGGTCATAACAGTCACTGACTAAGCTAAATAAAGTAACGACCGCAATTTCAGCGTCACAGCTGTCAAGTACAGCATCTGCATCCGATTGGATAAGAACTCCGGTCTTAAAGCCAAGTTCTGCAAAATCACCAATATCCATACCGACAATTTCCGGATTGATATCAATTGCTCCGACAATTTGGGCGCCTTTTTCATAAAGATAACGAATGATGTATTTACTCATTTTACCACAACCATATTGCACGACTTTTACTTTTTGCATGATGCCTCCTTCCGGAAACCTGTGTTTCCTAAATCTGTTTGGATAGATAACTGAGCTTTTGCCGATGCTTTCATTTTTAAGTAAAAGACAAGGACTTTTTGGTAAAAATGAATTTTTCGGCAGCAATTAAAGATTGTTAAGAAATTATCTTATAATCTTATTATAAGCTCTAATCCTGGGGCAGAGTCAACAGCGATTTTGAAAAGTAATTGGCACTTGCAGACGCAGGAACATTGAGCGCTGTTTGCTCTCGTCAAAAATATTCAATTCAGTCAGCACTTCGCACAAATAATCGCCGCAAAGGGTGTATTTATTTTCCTGACAAAATGCCAATAGTCTTTTCGCATATTCTATTTCATCTTCATAGCGGTTTAAATAAATACAGGCATACATGCCGCTGTCAATTTCCTTGATATTTTCTTCCGGCAATTTAAAGTCTCGATCAATAAAAACAAAGATCTGGTCAGCGATAAAACGGAGATTTTCAAAGTCATGCTTTTGAATCGAGGTGCCAACATTGCTGAAATAAATATGGGGAAAGGGCATATTGATAAAATGCTCTTTCAGCCGGCAAAGGGATTCTTCATAGGTATTAATATCATAGTCATAAAAATTGATTTCAATTGGTTGGGAATAGACCAGCCGGCGGTCGATATATTCCAGCGAAACTACACCGGCGACCGGTGATTTGCGATAACGCTCAATACCATAAATTGCTTTGGTAATTGCATCTTTTTTGATTTTTAGATTGCGGATTTCTGAGAAAATATCCTCTCTTTTTTTGATTAGAATTTCCTGAATCAGGCTAATATCCTTTTTATCAAGAACTTCCCGAATTTCCTGAAGCTGCATGCCCAGTTCTTTCATATACTGGATCATATCCAGACGGGCATTTTGTTTGATGTCATAATAGCGATACCGGGATTGAGGATCGGTATGAATCGGCTTTAATAAATTTAATTCATCATAAAGACGCAAGGTAGCAATGGTAGTGTGATTGAGTTTTGCCATTTGACCAATGCTAAGCAATGTTTTTTTCATATTTCCTCCTGAACTCTCATGTAAGATTAGAGTTTGATATATTGACAGAATAAACAGCCGGATCATTTGTTTTAGTGCAGTGTCAAAGTATTGGCAGCAACTGCGGCTTTGCTTTTGGGGCTGGCTTCTTTTTTTAAGTATAACACAAAAACGAGTTTGCGGCTCATTTATTTTAAGGAAGCCTCAAAATTAAGGAAACAAAAACCAAGCACAGCCCAGGACAAAAAAACAATCCTCATCCAGTTAAAAAATATTTTACCTCCAAAATTACCTCCAAAATTTCGCCAAAATTTACCGGTTAAATTTACTTAAATACTTTCCATTCCCCCAATATTGTGTTATAATGTTCGTGAATAAGGCATGAGTGCAGGCTGACCGCTATGCAGGCGGTGCATGCTTGCATGCAGGAGAGTGCAGGGCGGGCAGTACTGGCTCTTGGATGCCGAATGTTTTTAAAGATATAACAATTGACAATAATGGAGGTAAGAGTATGGGCTTAATTCAACTCGGCGGAGTCGTAGGCTCCGCAGTCGGTGCAATTGGCGGCGGCTTGGCTGATCAGTGGCTGGAGACCATTGAACCGGCAGAAATCAACAATCAAGTGCTGGCAACTTACGGCATTCGTGTGCGTAAGGATGACAGAAGAAATGTAAATACCAAAGGAACGCCGGATGTTCTTTCTAATGGTTCGATTATTCATGTGCCGGAAAATACATTTATGCTGCTAGTTGACGGCGGCAAGATCATTTCGGCAACAGATGAAGCCGGTTATTATCAGGTCGATAATTCCAGAGCGCCGTCCCTCTTTTTCCGCTCGGCGCAGGATGTGATGGTTCCGGGCTATAATAATACCAACCGCAATGCCATCCAAAGACCGGGTGGACTGAAAAATACGATTTTGGATTCGTGGGAACGTTTTAAATTTGGTGGCGGTACTCCGCTGAAACAAACCGTTGTTTATATTAACCAACAGGAGATCCCGGATTTCCGTTTTGGAACCAAACAACCAATTTTATTTGCGGACCGGGCAACTTTAAACGGCACTTTATTGACGGCTAAAGTTACTTCTTTTGGTACTTATTCAGTCAAAGTCAGTGATCCGATGTTATTCTATCGGGAAGTTTGTAATAAAACCGGAAAAGAGACCTTAACGGTTGAAGATATGGCTGAACAATATACCAATGAGTATTTGATGGCCCTGCAAACAGCTTTGGCTTCTTTGGCCAAAGAAGGAATGAGTGTGGTTGAAATTCAAATCAGTACTTCGCGGATTGGCCAGGAAATGGCTGATGTGCTGGATGATGAATGGCAACAAAAGCGTGGTTTTTATATTTCATCCGTTGGTATTGCTTCCATCGGATTGGATGATAAGACCAATGAAGTCTTAGAGAGCATGAATGCTGATTCGATCTTAATGGATCCTAATCGTCGGGCTGCCCGTATGACTCGTGGTGTGGCTGCCGGTATTGAAGCAGCAGGTAGCAATGAAGGCGGTGCCATGATGGGCTTTGCCGGTATTGGCATGGGCATGAGTGCCACCGGTATGGGCGCTGGTATGGGTCAGGTAATGAATCCGCAGCAAGGTGGCTATCCACCGCAGGGTGGTTACCCGCCACAGGGTGGTTATGGCTATCCGCCACAGGGAGGATACGGCTATCAACAACCGGGTGGTTACCCACCGCAAGGCGGCTATCCACCACAGGGCGGTTATCCGCAAGGCGGTTACCCGCAACAGGCACCGCAGGGAGGTTATCCGCAATCAGCACCGCAAGGTGGTTATGCTCCACAGGGTGGCTATCCTCAGCAAAATGGCTATCAACAGCCAAATGGACAAGGTGGTTATCCGCAGCCGGGTGGACAGCAAGCAGCACCGCAGCAGCCGGCACCGGCACCGCAACAGCCAACACCGGCACCACAGGCTACTCCGCAGCCGCAAGCAATGGCAAGCTGGGCATGCCCGAATTGTAATACTACCAATAGCGGGAGATTTTGCATGGAATGCGGTGCACCAAAACCGCAGGCATAAGGAAGAATTATCATTTTGATATTTGAGAAGACTGTCTTTTAGAACTTGACTTAGCTGAAAACGCAAAGAGATAAGTGAAACTCGTCAGGCAGACATTCCGATGATTTCCTGCCAGAAGAAGACTTTAAAAGATTGTGATCCAAGTAAGTGAATGATGAAAAACGAACAATAGATCAAGCAACAGGGCAAATTTGGTTAATATATGTGAAGCAGATTTGCTCTGTTCTTCCGTATAATCGCATGATTTTAAGAGAGGGAAGGGTGGAAGTATGGAAAGCATAAGAGATTATAAGTGCCTGTCCTGTGGCGCAGGGCTTCGCTTTGAACCGAATTTACAAAAATGGACCTGTGATTATTGTCGCAGTGTGTTTGAGAAGGCAGAGTTAGAGAATTTTTACAATCAAAAAGAAGCAAGAGATCGTGAAAGAGCTGCCGAACTTGGGCTTGAAGATCCAAGTCAAAAACCGGTGGTGGAGATGGACTCTTATCATTGTAAAAGCTGTGGAGCAGAAATTGTCGGTGACCCGGAAACGATTGCTACTTTTTGTCTTTACTGCAAATCACCGACCATTATTAAAGCCAGAATGCAGGGCGAGTTTAATCCGCGCTATGTAATTCCGTTCAAGATCGACCAAAAAAAGGCCAAAGAATTATATGCCAAATGGATCAAGAGCCATTTTTTAGCGCCCAGATCATTTAAAGAAGATGAAGAAATTGAAAAGATCAGAGGAGTGTATGCTCCATTTTGGCTGTATCACTCAGATCATGTGCATGTCTATTCGGCAGGAGTGGGTGAAACTGTCAGGACATGGCGTTCCGGCAATACAGAATACACGGAAACTTCCTATTATGATGTGGTCAGAGAAGGAGAGATTTCTTATCAGAATATCCCGGTCGATGCATCAACTAAAATGGAAGACCGGGCAATGGTGGCGATCGAGCCCTTTAATTATGCAGAGATGTGTGATTTTTCGATGGATTATATGACTGGTTTTTTTGCGGAACGCTTTGATGAAAATAAAGATCAGCTGGAAAGCCGGGCCAAGACCAGAATGGATGAATATTCCAAGGAAAAAGTGCGCTCGACCATCCAATACTCCCGCTATACTCCAAGTATGGAAGATGTCAGCTATCAGCAGATCAATGGCGATTATAGTTTATTGCCGGTGTATATTTTAACCAATATTTATCAGGGTAAAACCATGCAGTATGTAGTTAACGGACAGACCGGCAAGATATATGGTGAAGTGCCGATCAGTAAAGGCAAGCTGGCATCGGTGGCAGGAATAGCATTTGTGATCTTTTGGCTGTTGTCCGGTTTATGGGGAGGCATTTTTGGTTAAACCAATTCCAAGTGATGTGACTGGTGGCAATCAGCACAACAATCGAGCAAAATTGACTGCAGCGGCAACTATTTTTAAAACAGGGAGGGCATGAGAGTGAAAAAAATCCATCGATTATTAATTGTCAGTTTGGCAATGTTGTTTTTACTGTTAATCAATTCTCCGGTCAGAGCAGGTGAGGAAAAAATCCATTTTCATGATGCACAGGGAGTAATGACCGAACAGGAAGCCGAAGATTTAAATGATGAGCTGGCTAAATTCAGCCAGGATAAGCAGGTTGAATTTATTGCAATTTTTGTAGATAATGGCTTTAGTGGTACCAGCAGCGAATATCAAAGATTTTCCGAAGATTTATTTCATGATTCCAGATTTGATTATGGCTATGATCCGGAAAAAAGCGGTGTGGTGATGCTGATCGATATGAATCAGCGCAAGATCGATGTGCGGGCATTTGGCAAGGCTAAGCCGATTTTCATGAAAGAATCGAATATCGATAAGGTTACGGATAAAGTTGGAAAGAAATTACGTGATGAGGAATATATAGAAGCAGTTCGCAGCTTTGTCAATCAAAGTTACCGTCTTTACCGAAAATATAACCAATCCTTTATTGAAAAGATGTTTGGTACAATGTTTTCTTTTAAAGGGCTGATCGTTGCTTTGATCGGTTCTTTGATCGCCGGTGCTGTAGCTTTAGGCGGTCATAATCAAAGCACCAAAGCCGGCGCTAAAAACTATGAGATCAGCAACAGCTTTCTGTTGCATAATAAACAAGACTTTTTCACCCATAAGAATGTGACGAGTCGTCAGATCCAAAGTTCCAGCAGTCGCAGCGGTGGTGGCGGCAGTCGCAGCAGTGGTGGCGGCAGTAGCAGCAGTGGTGGCAGCAGCGGAGGGACCAGAAGCTTTTAGCGCAAGAAGGAAAATGATATGAACGAATTAATCCGAATTTTGCAGACAAGAGAAGATGTTTCTTTTGAAGAAGCACAGTATTATTTAAAAAAAACAGCCGGAGATGTGGATAGAGCAGTGCAGTTGATTCAAAAACGAAAAAATTCCAGCTTTCGTCGGACCACGAAAGCTATCAAAGAGGGATTGGCTGGTTTTTGGAAATATCGGGTAGTTATTTGCCGGACAGACCGGATGTTTGTCAATATTCCTTTTTTTGTAGTGATATTGCTGTTGCTTCTGTTTGAAATGGCGGGGGTCCGTTTTGTCTTTTTGAGTATGGTTGTCTTGGCTGGCATTATTTTTTCCGGTTCAGAGTTTAATCTGGGAAAACTGGCAGCAGAGCAAACGGATGAGCGGTGGCATTCCTCATTTACGCAAACCGGAAAATCGGAAGTAAATTGGCAATCGGGAACAGAAAAAGCTAAGAAGCAAAAGGAAGAGGCCGAACTAACGGAATTATCACCAATGAACAGTTCTCATCAGGGCATTTCGTCAACATCAGAATTCAGTGACTATTCGGAAATTATCATTAAATAGAGAGGTAGACAATGGGCAAAATATTAATTATTGAAGATGAAGCAAAAATTTCACGGTTTTTGGAATTGGAATTGACCTATGAAGGCTATGAAGTTATGACTGCGGCTGATGGCAGGACTGGCCTTAATCTGGCGCTATCCAATGAAATTGATTTGATCATTTTGGACTTGATGCTGCCGGTGATGAGTGGAATTGAAGTATGCAGAAGAATTCGTCAGGTCGATCAAAATATGGCAATTATCATGTTGACTGCGAAAGATGATGTTTCTGATAAGGTGATGGGTCTTGATATGGGAGCAAATGACTATATGACCAAGCCATTTGCTATTGAAGAATTGCTGGCCCGAATTCGGGTGGCTTTAAAACGGGAAAAAACAGAAGAAGTCAGAGATAACGGTAATATCTACACCTTTGGTGATCTGGTGCTGGATGATATGAAACGACAGGTCAGTTATAAAAAAGAAATTATTTCCTTGACCAAGAAAGAATATGAATTATTAAAATATTTAATTTCCAATAAAAATATTGCTTTGGAAAGAGAAAAAATTTTAGAGCGGGTTTGGGGCTATGATTATTATGGTGATACCAATGTAATTGATGTCTATGTTCGGTATTTGCGCTCCAAAATTGACCAAAAGTATAACATTGAAATGATTCGAACTGTTCGCGGAGTGGGATATATTATTTATGATTAAGAGAGCCGGTAAGGAGGGCGTCCGCTATATAGGGCGCCTTTTCGGCTGGATTGCAGAATTTTTCAAATCAGCCTTTTGGGGAATCCATCTGTCAATCCGCCGGAAAATTACATTTGATTTTTTAACTTTGTATGTGATATTAAGTGCGATTTCCATTGTGGTCATTTCACTGCTGTTTACTTATTATAATGTTGATAATCGGAGCCTTGAGATCAACAATAATATTAATAAGCTTTTGCTTGGATATGACCGGGGTCGCTATGAATTAAAAGATTTGCAGGAGCGATTGGATAGTTTAAGTGAAGGCAATGAACTTCAATTGGCTATTGATATCAGTGAGCCCGATAGCGTCCGTCATATTCAGACGGCTGATTTTATTGAAGATAATTTTCCACGCAATGTTTATCAGAAATTGTATTATTTGGTGAAGTACAAGTATATTGTTAAAAGTCCTAATTTCTTTTATTTACGCTCAGAAGGAATGGGACGAAATGATTATACCATTTACCAAATGCACAGCTTTGATAAACATTCCCGATTTACAGTGGTATTGGCCTTGTTGATGACAGTAGCTGCATCCATTACTTTCTTTTTTCTAAGTACCATTGGTGGTGGCCGGATTAAAGCCGTACTTAGTCCGATTTATAAAATGACCCGGACAGCCGCCCAAATTTCCGGTCAAAATATGGAAAAAAGATTGGATATTTCTTCCACTAAGTATGAATTAAGAGATTTGGCAATTACGATCAACGATATGCTGGACCGCTTAAATAAAGATTATGCCAGACAAAAACAATTTGTGTCGGATGTATCGCATGAACTGCGAACACCGATCGCCATTATCAATGGTTATGGCAATATGGTCAATCGTTGGGGCAAGACGGATGAAAAAATTTTGCATGAGGCCCTGGAAGCAATTATTGATGAAGCCGGCAATATGCAAATTTTGGTTGAAAATTTATTAACTTTGGCCCGCTCCGATAACCAAACATTATCATTCGAATATGAAATCTTTAATTTATCTCTGCTGATTGAGCAAATTGCGGAGCAGGCAAAATTGGTCAACACCCGCGGACATATTATTACAGCGGAAGTTGAGCCGGAGCTATGGTGTAATTTGGACTTTGCCAAGATCAAGCAGGTCCTCCGGATCTTTATGGATAATGCAATTAAATATACCGATCATGGCAAGGCAATCACCGTTTTTTGCTACAGTGATCAGACTTCGATTTATGCCGGAGTTAGAGATAGCGGGATCGGAGTGGAAAAAGCAGAAATTCCTCATTTATTTGAGCGCTTTTACCGGTTGGATGAATCACGGGCCAGAGAAACCGGTGGTCACGGACTGGGACTGGCGATTGCCAAAGCTTTGGTCATAGGCCAGGGCGGAGTCATTCGGGCCCGCTCTAAAAAAGGCGTGGGCAGTGAGTTTACCATGGTTTTTGACAGGGATGAAAACTTGCTTAAAATAGAGGAATAAGGTATGGCATTTGCAGGCATCTCCAATTGGCAAATATTTGGATGGAAATAAGAAAGATTGACATTATTAAAATAGAGGAATAAGGATCGGCATTTGCAGGCATCTCCAACTGGCAAATATTTGGATGGAAATAAGAGAGATTGACATTATTAAAATAGAGGAATAAGGATCGGCATTTGCAGGCATCTCCAACTGGCAAATGTCTGGATGGGAATAAGATGAATTGGCATTTGCAGGAGAAAGGAAAGGCGGAAATGAAATATTTGCTGGAGGTATGTGTCGATAGCCTGGAGTCAGCTATAGCAGCTGAATGCGGCGGAGCTGACCGGTTAGAATTATGTGCCAATTTGGTGATCGGCGGCACAACGCCGTCCGTGGCTTTTTACCAACAGGTCAGACAAGCGGTGCAAATTCCGATACATATTTTAATTCGGCCGCGATTTGGAGATTTTTTGTATTCCTTAGCAGAAATTGACAGAATGCAGGCTGAAATTCAAAAATTGGCGGAAGCTGGAGCTAAAACTTTTGTGATTGGAGCTTTAACGGCAGCCGGAGAATTGGATGAACCGGCTTTAAAAAAATTAATGGCAGCAGCACCTAAGGCACGATTTGCTCTGCACCGGGCATTTGATATGACAGAAAACCTGGAAAAAGCTTTGTATCAGGCAATTGATTTAGGTTTTAGCTGTATTTTAACTTCAGGCGGAGCCGCTTCGGCCAGGCAGGGAGCAGCCAGGCTCCGGCATTTGCAGGAGCTGGCCAGTGGCAGGATAGAGATCATGGCCGGGGCGGGGATCACAGCTGATAACCTGGCAGCGGTGATGGCTGAAAGCAAAGTTTCGATCTATCATCTGAGCGGCAAAAAAACAAGAGCCAGTGCTATGCGCTACCGAAATTTGGATGTTTTTATGGGCTTGCCCGGAATGTCCGAGTATGAAAATTATGTGACGGATGCTGAGGAGATCAGTAAGGCCGTAAAAATCCTAAAAGCTTGATCTTGAGAAATGCAGACGGCAAGCAACCGCTTAAAAATATATGCAGCCCGAAGCGGTCAGCAATGACCTGCTGCTCAGACAAAACAAAATAATAAAAAAATGGATTTTTTCGGATGATGATTTGCGAATATAAGAGAAAGGGAAGAGATATGTCAACATTTTGGCTGAAAATTATTGCCATTACCACCATGGTGATCGATCACACCGGGGCGGTATTTTTTCCGGAATATCCGGTTTTACGAATGATCGGCCGTTTGGCTTTTCCGATTTTTGCATTTTTAATTGCTGAAGGAGCCTATCATACCAAGGACTTAAAAAAATATATGTGGCGGATGCTGGGCTTTGCCCTGCTGACGGAAATTCCCTTTGATTTTGCTTTTGAAGGGCAATGGTTAAACTGGGGCCATCAAAATGTGATGTGGACTTTTTTTCTGGCTTTGGCGGCAATTTACTTTGACCAGAAATATGCCAGACCCAAGGGCCAGCCGGTCATTTTTGTGGTGGCAGCCGGAGTGACTGCCATGGCAGCGGCCTATGCCAAAACGGATTATGGCGCTATTGGTGTGTTGCTGGTCCTGGTGTTTTATCATTTCCGGCAGCAGCCGGTCCTTAAATTTAGCTGTGCCGGTCTTTTAATGGCCAGTTTTGGTCTGGAATATACTTTTTTGCGTATGCAGTTTCTGCATAGCTATTATATGGAAATGGGAAAGGAGCAGCAATTTTGGCAGAACTGGCAGAGATGCCTGGTCATTAGCGATCATATCCAGTTTCTGGCTTGTCTTTCTTTTCCGCTGATCGGATGGTATAACGGTCAAAAGGGAAGGAGTCTGCAATACTTCTTTTACGCTTTTTATCCGGGACATTTGCTGATCATTGGCATGATCGCCAATTATATAAAATAAAATGAATTGCTTTAGCTGGCGGCTGCACTTTGCTGTGGTTGGTTATTGGTATGATCGCTAATTTTATAAAATAAAATGAATTGCTTTAGCTGGCGGCTGTGCTTTGCTGTGGCTGTTTATTGGTATGATCGCTAATTTTATAAAATAAAATGAATTGCTTTTGGCTGGCGGCTGCATTCTGCTGTGGATGCTTATTGGGTAAAATGGTTTTGCTGCATATGACTTGGCTATTTACCGCAAAAAATTGGCCTTTGCCAACTTACTGCCAAAGCTTGCCAGTCATACAGCCAGTCAAATTTCATATTTTGGCACAGTCATTCAGCCTGACTGGCGGTCATATAGTGTTGGCTGTGCAGTGTAAGATGGCTTACTGCGCACAGCTAAAAGACTTATTTTAAGGAATTTGGGTTAATATATTTAAGAGTTGTTGGAAGAGAGGTTATTATGAAAAATATTTTATATGTTTTTGCTGACCAATGGCGCAAGACCGGACTTGGATTTGAAGGTGAGCCGGTAGAAACTCCGAATATGGATGGTTTTGCCCGTGAAAGTTTGATTTTTGATGGAGCGATCAGCAGTTATCCTTTGTGTTCGCCGCACCGGGCTTCTTTATTGACCGGCAAATATCCGTATGCTTGCGGGATGTGGACCAATTGTAAGATCGGTCTGGATGAAGTGGTGCTGTTAAAACCACAGGAAATTACCTTTGGCGAAGTGTTTAAGGAACATGGTTATCAAACAGCCTATATTGGTAAATGGCATTTGGATGCCAGTGAAATGAATTTTTATAATGAACCGCTATCAACAGCGAAAGAATGGGATGCCTATACTCCGGAAGGGGAAAGACGGCATGGCTTTGACTATTGGTTTTCCTATGGAGCCATGGATAATCACTTAAATCCACATTATTGGCAGGATTCGGCCGAGCCGATCTATCCGCAAAAATGGTCGGTGGAAGTGGAAACGGAAAAAGCAATTGAATATTTGAAAAATAGAGATAGCAAAAAGCCATTTTGTATGGTAATATCATGGAATCCACCACATCCGCCATATGATCAGGTGCCGGATCACTATTTGCAGGCCCAGCCGGAAATTACGGAATTTTCTCCTAATGTGCCGGAAAGCTGGCGTAAGGATCGGACATTTCTGAAAAAATGTCGGGAGTATTATGCAGCGATCCGCGGGGTGGATGAAAATTTTGGCCGCCTACTGAATTATTTGGAAGAAGCCGGCTTAAAAGAAGATACGATTGTTATTTTAAGCGCGGATCATGGTGATATGATGGGCTCTCAGGGGTTGATGGGCAAAAATATCTGGTATGAAGAATCGATCCGGATCCCCTTTATGGTTCAGGGAGCCGGCATCAAAGCCGGGCGCACCGATGTGCTTTTTTCCAGCATGGATCATATGCCAACTTTGCTTGACCTGGCCGATTTACCAATTCCAAATACTGTTCAGGGCAAGAGCTTTTATCCAGTGATTAATGGCCAGGCAAAATCCGGAAATCCGGAAAATCTGGCTTACCGCTTGCAAACAGAAGCGGAAACAGTCTTTTTGTCAATGATTCCAGGTATGCCGGAGTTAATTGAGCCATTCCGCAAGTTGGGATTAAATCATAAGGCCTTTGGTTGGCGGGGGCTGCGGGGCAAGGACTTTACCTATGTGATCGACAATGGAACAGAGCCGGGACAACGTCAGAACCGCTATTACTATAATCTGACCAAGGACCCATATCAGCTGAATCCGATTGAAGTTTCAGTCTATTCGGATTTTTGCCAAAAATGGGACCCGGTACTGGAAGGCTATTTAAAACAAATTAAAGATCCGTTTTTAATGCATAGCTTATTTTAGCTGGATGCAGTCCGGAATGAAACACTCCGGTGCAGCATAAAAATAGTTTTACCACATTGAAAAAAGCAAAAAATCTTTGGATTTTTTGTGAGCCTGGTTTTGGGACAGGCCGGGTGAAGATATATTAACGTGTACCATCAGTAAGGGAAGTAATCCCGCAAAAGAAAGGAAAAGATATGAATTACATGGATTATCAGGCAGCAAGTAAAGATGACATCAAACAAGCGGTTGATGTGGCAGTGGCTCAAATCAGGGCAGATTTGGATGATTTTATTGATAATTTTAAAGTAAATGGCAGTACCAATAATTTTTATGCACCAGCCCCGAACACAACCTGGACTTCAGGTTTTTGGACCGGACAAATCTGGCTGGCTTATGAAATGACCGGGGATGAAAGATTTAAAGAAATTGGTGAAAAACATGTAACCAGCTTTTTAAATCGGATCAAAGAGAGAATTGATGTCGATCATCATGATATGGGATTCTTATACAGCCTTTCCTGCGTTGCTGCATACAAATTGACTGGCAGCGAAGAGGGGAAAGAAGCGGCTATCCTGGCAGCCGATAACCTGATTTCCCGTTACCAGCCTAAAGGCGATTTTATCCAGGCTTGGGGACAAATGGGAGCAGATGATAATTATCGTTTGATCATTGACTGTCTGCTGAATTTGCCATTGCTTTACTGGGCAAGTGAAGTAACCGGTGACAAAAAGTATGAAGAAATTGCCACCAAACATATTCATACTGCGTTAAAGGTGGTAATGCGGGAAGATCATTCCACTCACCATACATATTATTTTGATAAAGAGACCGGAGAACCGCTGCATGGCGTTACTCACCAGGGATACAGCAATACATCAGCCTGGTCGCGTGGACAGGCCTGGGGAATTTACGGAGCAGCTTTAAGCTACCGTTATGTACCGAAGCAGGAATATCTGGATACTTTTTATAAAGTTACGGACTTCTTTATTGAGCATTTGCCGAAAGATCTGGTGCCATATTGGGATTTTGACTTCACTGATGGTTCCGATGAGCCGCGGGACAGCTCGGCAGCAGCAATTGCTGTTTGCGGTATGCTGGAGATGGCTAAATATTTACCGGAAGATAAGGCAAAATACTATACCGATGTCGCCATGCGGATTTTAAAATCCTTAATTGATAACTATGCAGCCAAAGATCCAAAGCAATCAAATGGATTATTGCTGCATGGTGTATATGTCCGGAAAAGTCCATACAATGCCGGAATTAACAGAGATGTTGATGAATGTAATACATGGGGTGACTACTATTATTTAGAAGCATTGGTAAGATGCAGCAAAGATTGGGAGTTATATTGGTAGAATGAAAAGCAAAGCAAAGTTTCAACGCTATGGAAAATATCAAAGGAAAATGTATCTGATGAATTTGATGCTTTCCTTGATTTTGATGTCCATTTTAGTAGCTGTGATTTTTGGACTTATTTTTCAAATGAGTGCCAAAGATTATCAGCTGGTGATGGATGGATCCGTTGAAAAAACACTCGGCAATGTTTCCCTGAAAGGGGAAATTATTGCCGAGGCTTTGCGCAATATCCGGAAGAGTGAGCTGAAAACCCGCTTTATCAATGCTGAGAGCAGAGGTGAGCATCATTTATATAGTTATTTATTAAAGGAAGAATTGACCAAAGTTTCCTCACGTTATCTGAATGCTGATTTTGTGCTGTCAGTTGCCTTACCCGATCCGGAATCGTCCGTTATTAATCCTTATGGAACTATGTTTAAAAAAGATTTTTCCAAAGAGTTTTTTGGAGAGGAGCAGGTGCTGACTGAAAAAATGAAAGAGCTGACTGCTCAGGGTGCCGGTGCTGACTTTTCTTTTCAGAGCAAAGATGAGCTGCATTACATGCGTTATGAAAAGGAAGCAGATAAAGATTATTTTATATTTTTAAGCCTGCCGGCCGGGGAGCTGACCGGATTTCCGTCCAAGGTCAATTGGGGAATGGCTGATGCCAATGGTATTTTTGCCAAATCCGGTGATATTCCGGCACAGCAGTTTGAGCAGTTTTTAAATCAGCCGGACAGGGTATTTGAACAGAAAAATTATCGGGCTTTTACCTATTATATTAAAGAATTGAATTGGAATCTGGTGGCGGTTTATGAAAAACAAAAATTAAATATTGGGATTTTATGGCTATATTTTTTATTGCCATTTATCAGTTTGTCCCTTTTAATTGTTGTGATTTCCTATTGGATTACCCGGAGCTTATATCGTCCGATCAGAGAATTGGTTTTGGAGACCAAGAGTCTGTTGCCGGATGAAAATGAAGAGGATGAGTTCAGAGTTTTAAAAAAGGGGGCTGCACAGGCTTATAAATTATCTCAGGACTTGCAGGAAACCCGCTCCGAAAAGGAAATGCTGCTGCGCAATAAGCAGATCAGAGATTTGCTGTTTGGTATTTTGCCGGGTGAAACATCTGAATTTAAGGCAGACTGCCTGTATTCGGTCACAGTTTTCAGCTTGCATAATATTGTTTCTGAGGAAAAAAGATATTTATTAAAGCAGTATTTGCAAGAGAAATTGGAAAATTACAATCAGGCTCAATATGTCAATACTGAAGATATTTCCTGTACCATGATCTTAGAAACAGAATCCCTGGACCATACCAAACGTTTTATTAATGAAATTTTAGAAGACAGCCCGATTGATGAAGTGCAAATGGCAGTCAGTGATCCGGTATTTGGTCCGGAAGCCATTAAAACAGCATATTTGCAGTGTTCTTTAATATTGGAATATAAATATTTATATCGTCAGCAGCGATTTTTAACAGCCGATTTAATTAAAGTCAAGGCAGATGAGAATTATTCTTATCCTCTATCTTCAGAAAATAATTTAATACAAATGGTTTTAACCGGACAAATGGAATGTCTTAAAATTTACGACCAGATCATCACCCAAAATGAAAAGGCCGTCGGAGCTGCACCACAGGTAAGACATCGCTTTGTTTTGATGCTGCTGGGAACGATTCACCGGGTCTTGCGGGAATTTCATATGGAAATTCCAATGTCATATGCTTTAAATGATTTGGAAGAGAATTGGCAGGATGAGCAGATTTTTACAAAATTACGCCAAGATCTGACAGATATTCTGACCTTTGTGGCCTCAAAAGAGCAAACAGAGGATGATAATCTGGCCAGGGTGATGTTGGAATATATTGAGAAACATTATCATGAGGATATTATGCTGGTTGATTTGGCTGAGGAAATCAATGCATCTGAGAAATATTGTTCAACTTTGTTCAAGCAGGCTGTTGGAGAGAATTTTAAAACTTATCTCAATGCCTTGCGGATTGACAAGGCCAAGGAAATTTTTCATCGAAATCCGCAGGCCAAGATTGGCGAAGTGGCAGAGCAGGTGGGATTTAACAGTGCCAATACTTTTATTCGAGTGTTTTCCAAACAGATGGGCTTAACTCCAAAGGCTTATGTGGAAGCCTACTGCAAAGCCGGAACACAGGAGGAACATATGCTTTAAGGGAGCTTGTGTTTTGAAATTTTATTTTCAAGCCTTAGAAAAACTTTTATTTTATAAAATTTTATTTTTAAGCACTGAGCAAAATTTCTATCTTTCAGAACAAGGATAAGAGATCTTTTACCCACTATGACTGCTTGGTTAAAAACTACAAAAAAAGAAATGGATCTGAAAAATAAATATAAAATTCCACAAAAGAAAAGCCCTGAAAATGAGCTTTTCTTTTTTTTGAATATGGAAAATTGAACATGATTTGAAAATTGAAGATATTCTTTTAACAAAGATTATGGTAAGATAAAAGCAGTTAAAGAAAAAACGAAAATATTGCAAATGAAGTTATTTTAACAAAACTGCATTATTTTAACAGGTAACAAAGGATCAAGGCAAAGAAAGGATAAAAAGCAATGGAAACACAAAAAACAGAAATGAACAAAAAATTGCCAAAAAGAAAACTTTCTGTTTGGGCGAAATTTAAGAGAGATGGAGATTTGCTGCTTTTATTACTGCCGGGACTACTGTGGTATTTGCTTTTTACTTACCGGCCAATGGCAGGACTAAGGATTGCGTTTTATGAGTATAATTTATTTCGGGGGATTGAAGGCAGTCGCTTTGTGGGCTGGAGTAATTTTATTCAATTTTTAAGTGGTCCGGATTTTTCACAGACAGTGATCAATACCTTAATGATTGCCTTGTGGCAGCTGTTGATTGTATTTCCGCTGCCAATTCTTTTGGCGATTGCGATTACCGAAATGAAAAATAAATGGGTCAGTAAGATGACTCAAACGGCGACATTCTTACCTTACTTTATTTCGGTGGTGGTGGTTTGTGGTATGGTGATCAACTTTTTATCACCCAGTACCGGTATTATCAATTTTTTCATTCGGAAATTGGGCGGCGAACCGATTTACTTTATGACCAAACCCGAATATTTCCGGCCGATTTACACCTTGATGACCTTATGGCAAACAGCAGGATTTAGCTCAATTGTTTATATTGCCGCAATTATGGGGATTGACCCGGCGCTGTATGAGGCAGCCAAAGTTGATGGAGCGACCAAGATTCAGCAAATTCGTCATGTTACTTTACCGGGAATTATGCCGATTATCCTGGTCATGTTGGTTTTGAATATTGGTAAAATGGTCAAAGTTGGATTTGAATCAATTATTTTGTTATATCAACCGGTTACTTTCAGTACTGCTGATGTAATTGCAACTTATGTATATCGAACCGGTTTAACTAACCGGAACTATGGACTGGCTACAGCCGCCGGACTTTTTGAAGCAGTGGTTGCTTTGCTGCTGGTAGTAGTGGCCAATAAACTCAGTAAAAAAGTTTCGCAGACTTCAATTTGGTAGGAGGCAATTATGAACGAAAAAAAACAGCTATCAGAAACTGCGTTTATGACCAGAAATGAAAAAATATTTAATGGAATAATGGTATTTATCGGGATCGTAGTCACTATCTTGTCATTATACCCAATTTATTATGTAGTGATTGCTTCCCTTAGTAAACCGCTGTTTGTGGAAAACGGAGATGTGATGTTTTGGCTGAAATCGCCAACTTTGGCCAGTTATGCGGCAGCTGCCAAAAAGCCGGGGATTTGGACAGCTTATGCCAATACCATTTTTTATACTGCTGCCGGTGTTTTGGTCAATATGTTTTTTACCACTACCATGGCCTATGCCCTGTCAAAAAAGCAGTTGATTTTTAAAAAGTTTTTTACTTTATTAACCGTATTTACTTTATGGTTTAATGCCGGTATTATTCCGACCTATGTTAACTTTGTTGATTTCAAATTAATTGATACCAGAACTGCAATTTTGGTAGGTTTTGCAATTAATACTTATAATTTGATTATTTTAAAAAGTTTCTTTGAGCAATTGCCGGAATCGATTGAAGAAGCGGCAATTATCGACGGAGCCAGAAATTTAAGTATCTTTTGGCGGATTTATTTGCCTTTGTCCAAGCCGGCTCTGGCAACAGTCGGAATGTTTTATGCGGTTGCCCGCTGGAATGGATATTTTTGGGCAATGAGCCTTTTAAATAGTGATAGCAAGATTCCCCTGCAAGTATTTTTGAAAAAAATGATCGTTGATAAGATCTCCAATGAAACCGATGCGGCGATCTTGACCACGAATTCGCTATCGTCACCAACTACCGTGATTTATGCTACCATTGTGATTTCTATTATCCCAATGCTAATCGTATATCCGTTTGTGCAAAAGTACTTTAAGAGCGGCGCTACCATTGGTGCAGTCAAAGGCTGATAACAGGGATCAAAACGACCAAGTCGTTTGATATAAATTCACTTAACTTTCAGATGTCAATTTGGTCTTGTAAGTAAGCAATCTATGTCCCAAGATGCTGACTTTGGCCGGAGAGGCACATTGTCCGGGCAGGATGGAGGATTTGTTTTGGATTTTAACGGATAACGGAAAAGATCTCAAAAAGCGAAATCATCATAACTATTCCGGTAATGTTTGAGGGTTAAGGGAAACAAATAATTACTATTCATTTATCAAAGAAAAGGAGATAAGCATGAAAAAACAATTAAGTTTATTGTTAGCTTTGGTTCTGGTAATTTCATTATTTGCCGGTTGCGGAGAAAAGAAAGATACCGGCAAACCGGAAGAAAAAAAGACCGAGAGCACTGACAATAGCAAAAAAGAAAATGCGTCCAAGGAAAGCACTGACAAGCCAGAAGAAACCAAATCAGACAGTGGTATGGTATCAGACACTCCCAAAAAATTCAGCATTTTCCTTAACTTCAACAATATGCCGTTTAATGCGGACTGGATGATTTGGAAAGAAATTGCCAAGGAAACCAATATCAGTCTGGAAGGTGTGATTTCCCAATCAAATGCAAATGAAGAAGAAGCTTACAGCATGATGTTAGCCAGTGGTAAATTAGCAGATATCATCGGCTATAAAAATCCGGCAGAATTGGAAAAATTGGGACGTGATGGTGGATTGATCGCGCTGAATGATTTAATTAAAGAACATGCACCGGATATTCAAAAAGTATTGGATAATGATCCTAAGTTCCGTTCCTTTGCTACTTCTTTAGATGGAAATATTTATTTTATTCCTAAAAATTTAAAATTAAAATCGGCCGAGTTCTGGTGGATTCGTCAGGACTGGCTGGATAAATTGGGGTTAAAAGTTCCAACTACGATTGATGAATTATATGAAGTATTGACCGCTTTCCGTAACAATGACCCAAATGGAAATGGCCAAAAAGATGAGATCCCGTTGTTTGACCGGGCAGGCACCAAAATGCCGGATGAGTATTTATACTTATTTAATACTTCAACCGAATTTTATCCACATGATGGCAAAATGACTTTTGAGCCATTAAATAAAGAAGATTTTGTACTGGGTGTTAAAACTCTGGCCAAATGGTATAAAGAAGGTTTGATTGATCCGGAATTATTTACCCGCGGACCAAAGAGCCGGGATATTTTATATGCTGCTGACCAGGCTGGTTTTACCCATGACTGGCCAAGCACCGGCGACTACAATGTTAAATTGGCAGATACTGTACCAGGCTTTAACAATGTAGCTATTGCCCCAATGAAAAATCAGCATGGTGAAATCATTGAAAGAACGACCCGTTATCCGGTAGCCGGCTGGGGAATTTCGGCTCAATGTCAGGATCCGGTGACCTTAATTAAGTTCTTTAACTTCTTCTTTACTGAAAAAGGAAATGATATGATGAACTTTGGTGTAGAGGGTGTTACTTATACCAAGGATGCCGATGGCAAAAAAGTATTTACCGATGAAGTCATGAAAAATCCGGACTTTACTCCGCTTAATTACTTACGTTCCTTAGGTATTCAATACCGGATTGGTATGGAACAAAATCCGGAATATGAAAAGGCCTTTTCAACTGATGCGGCAAAAGCGGCAGCTCAATATTATGAAGAACATCCGGAATGGTTCCCGGAAAAACTTCCACCATATTTTGATGGTGCTCTTAACTTAAAATATACACCGGAAGAAGAAACCGAATATCAAAATATTATGTCGAATGTTAAGCCATATGTGAATCAAATGTTCCAGGAGTGGATGCTTGGCACTAAAGACATTGAAAAGACCTATGATGAATTTGTTCAAGAGCTGAAAAATCGTAAGATCGACAGAGCGATTGAAATTAACCAAAATGCTTATGAAATCTTTTTAAAGAGATAAATAACCTGATTTTTCCATGATTTTTTGGTTTTTCTCTGTTGCTTTCGGCCTTGCCGGGCAAGATGATTTTTAAAAAGACAGTTTCAGAGAAGGCAGAAAAGTTGATGAAATAACAAAAGTTTTACAGCAAATATAAGTACGCAAAAGGGGAAGCCCATCATTTTATGGGCTTCCCCGATTGCTATTAATAAAATACCCCGCTGCAAGTTTCCTAAAAACTGTGTGCCGGGAAGCTAAGAGTTTGCCGGGCACACATTTAGTTTTTAGAGGAAGGCAGAATGGCGGGAGCGCAAGCAATCTTGCGGAGCAAGTTGCGATAGCGGAGCCATGTCAGCGGACTTGTCCGCTGCAAGTTTCCTAAAAACTGTGTGCCGGGAAACTAAGAGTTTAAAATGGGAATATTAACAGCTAAACAGAAAGGCAAAGCATGAAAAATATATTGATTTTAGTTTGTGACCAGCTAAGTTTTAAAGCACTCAGAGCTTATGGCAATACTTATGCCCAAACACCGTCAATTGACAGTTTGGCTGAAAAAGGGATCGTCTTTGACCGGGCATATACCAATTGTCCGTTGTGTCAGCCGGCCAGAGCATCCTTTTGGAGCAGCAGTTATCCGCATCAAAATGGAGTGATCAGTAATTTGCCGAAACAGCAAGCACCGGAGTTTCCGGCAGCGATTACCACACTGGGGGAACTATTTGCCGGGCATGGCTATGAATGTGTGCATTTTGGGAAAGAACATGACTATGGAGCGCTGCGCGGCTTTACCAAAATTGAAAATGCAAAGCAAACAGCCGAGCCGGAAAATCCGGAGATCCCATATGACTATGAAACTTTTTTTGACCTGGATACAACGGAAAAAGCCGTTAATTATTTTACCAGGCAAGTACCGGATTTGACTAAGCCCTTTTTAACAGTGGTTGATCTGCAAAATCCTCATAATATTTGTGGTTATATTGGTGCTCACGACAATACGTCAGCCGATTTTGCAGCATCAGAAGAATTACCGGAATTGCCGGAAAATTTTGAAGATACTGATTGGGAAACCCGATCTTCCTTTTTCCGCTTTCTTTGCTGCGGCCATCGCCGGCAAAGTCAAACCACCGAGTGGAGCCGCAAAGATTTTCAGCATTATTTGTTTGCCTATCATTATTATTTATCAAAGGTCGACCAGCAAATTGGGCAAGTCTTAGAAGCGCTTTCTGAATCCGGTAAGGAAAAGGAAACTTTAATCGTCTTTTTTGCCGATCATGGGGAAGGGATGGCGGCTCATAAGATTGTCACCAAGTCCGGGACTTTTTATGAAGAAACGGTGCATGTCCCCTTTATTTTAGCGGGCCGGGCATTGGCAAATGTGCAGCCGCAACCTTTACCGCGCCGTTATGCAGGGCTGACATCCTTGCTGGATTTATTGCCGACTTTGGCTGAATATGCTGACCTGCCGATACCGGAAAGTGCGGCTGGAAAATCACAGTGGGGGCAGATTGCTGGTGGCGGAATAGATAAAAAAATAGCAGCAGACAGCCCAGCCGGTCGGGAAAAGTCTGCTCAAAGCGAGACAGACAATGCTGCCTATGTGGTCAGTCAATGGCATGATGAGTTTGAGGGCTATTTTGTGCCGGGCAGAATGTATCTGGATGAGAAGTATAAGTATATTGCCCATCAGGATAAAAATGGTTTGGAAGAAGAACTGTATGACTTGCATCAGGATCCGCTGGAACAAAGAAATTTAGCAGCATTTGCCGAATATCAAAAGGTAGTTGCAGACTATCGCCAGAAACTGAAAGGCTATGCCGGCCAAACCAAGGATCCTTTCTTTTCCCTAAAGCCGGAATATTCAGCGATTTATCGCAACCACCCGCCGCATCAGCACTCCGGCCCAAATGTGGTGCTGGATTATCAGGAGCGGGTGAATGAGATGAAGAAAAAATAAGTGAAAATACCATTTGAGATTACAGCCAATATACCCAATGAGGAAACAAAAGCTGCAATTGAGGAAATGGAAGATATTATAAAAGGAAAAATTGCTGCTAAAAAGTATTCCAGTGTTGAAGAACTGTTTGAGGATTTAGAGGCATGAAGAAAAAACGGGGTCAGCAGACCCCGTTTTTTATCTTATGAAACTAATGTGACCCATTCTTCAATTCGTTTGACCGTTAAAGCAAGCGAATTGCGGAAAAAGTCCGGACTATGTGAATCCATACCGACAATCGCCAACACATCATGAATATTGTGGTTGCCGGTCGCCCGTAGGAGTGCCTTATATTTTTCAACAAAAGGAGCGCTCTCTTTTTCATAAAGAGCATATAAGCCCTTGGCAAATAACTCGCCAAAAGCATAGGGGAAATTATAAAAGTTGGAGCCGGCAGAGTAATAATGGGGCTTGCACATCCACATATAGGGATGCAGATAATCCTCATCCAGACCATTGCCATAAGCTCTTTTTTGAGCGTTGAGCATGGCGGATTTTAGTTCTTCAACGGATAAGGAACCATTTTTCCGCTTATCAATTAATTCGCTTTCAAAATAGTAACGGCTTAAAATATCGACAATGACCTGAGCAGTTGACATTATATCTGTCTCCAGAATCACGGTTTTTTCCTGATCAGTTGCTGTTTTTAAGCTGGCATTGGTAACAATGGTTTCGCAAAAAATAGAAGCCGTTTCAGCCAGTGGCATCGGATAATCCGAATTGATCATGGCCAGTCCCTTCATGCAGTAATCATGAAAACCATGGCCAAGTTCATGAGCTAAGGTATAGACATCACTTAAACTGCCATCAAAATTAGTCATGATTCGACTTTCTTCCAGGAATTTAATGCCACTGCAAAAAGCACCGGAAATCTTGCCTTTACGGGGATAGACATCGATCCAATTATGAGCAAAGGCATTGGCTGCAAAATTACCCAGTTCTGGAGAAAACTGGCTGAAATTATCAATCACATATTGTTTAGCTTCCTCATAACTGTATTCCATGGCTACTTCGCCGACCGGGGCAAATAAATCATAAAATGGCAAGCCGTTTTTATGGCCAAGTAGCTCGGCTTTTTTACGGAAATACCGGCGAAAAGCCGGCAAACTTTCTTCCATGGCAGTAATCATGGCAGTCAGCGTTTCTTTATCCATCCGCGAATTTTCCAAAGTCATATCCAGGACCGAAGCATAACCACGCTTATTGGCATTGGTAATGGCCTCACCTTTAATGGCATTTAAACAGGCAGCAGAAACGGTATCCATTTTTGGATAGCTGGCCAGTTCCACTTCATAGGCTTCCCGGCGGGTGGCCTGATCTTTATCATAGGCTTTGGCGCGCAGAGCGGATAAAACTAAATCTTCTCCGCGGAAATTACCGGTTAAACCGGCAACTGTCTGATCCTGTAATTTGCTCCAGGCATTGGAACCGGTATTTTGCATTAAAGAAAACAATTCTTCTTCGGCAGTGCTAAGGGCATGTGTTGCTTCTTTTTTCATAGATGTCAGATAAAAACGGAATTCAGATAATAGTTGACTAGTCAACAAATTTTCAAAATCAGGAAAATCTTTTAACCACATTTTAAAATGTGCTTCGGCCAAGGTCAACTTCGGGAAAAAGCTTTCAACCGTCTCCACTAAATTCATGGCCTGACTATTGGCAGTATCAACGGAATAGGACAGGGCACCAAAGTTATATAATTTGTTAGACAGCACAGAGGCTTCATTATAGGTAGCCAAATAGTTATGGCAGGCAGTGACCGGATCAGTTGCAGAATTAAGCGCGATTGCTTTTTCTAAAAGGCTGGTGTAAAGCTGCTCCAATTTTTCTTTATCGGTTTGCAAGGCTTCATCTGTAAAAGAGGCATAAAGCGGGGTTAAATCCCAAAATATTTCTTTTTTCATAAGGGCATCCTTTCTGTTTTGAGTTGTGTTATGATTGCATTTTGGGCGGTACGGCCCTGGGCCGTTTTATTCCGTCCTTTCCGGAATGGATCAGGACGGAATTGTTTATTTTGCTCATATAAAAGCAGTTATTGCAAAGCATATGTTCATTATATAGGAAGAAATATAAAATGTAAATATTTTTTCCCGTTTCAGAAAGCGGTTTTCCAGGCAGAAGGACTGAGATTTTTTAACATATATCAGGAAAAGCCGGCAATGATATCATTATATTTAAAGACCAATTTAAACAGAAAATACCGGCTTCCAATCGTTAGATTTTAGTCTGACTTTTGGCGGCCGGCATACTTCCGCATATTTTTGCTGATTCATTGCTAAAAAAAAGGATTGCTCTGCTGTGACCCCAGGGGCTAAAGGTCAGTCTTAATTTTCTTCTTTTACCCATTTATAACCAATTCGCCAAATGGTTTCAATGTGATTGGTTTTGGTAAAAGCTTCCAGTTTGGACCGGATTCGGCGGATATGTTCGGAAACAACACTGCTACGTCCGGCACTGGGACGGCCCCAGACTTTTTCGTAAATTTGTTCTCTGTCGTAAATTTCTCCCGAGTTCCTAACCAATAGCTCCACAATATCAAACTCTTTCTTTGCAAGCGGGATAAGCTTATCATTGCAAGTTATAGTACGCTTAGAAAAGTCGATAGTGAGCCCATCAGAGAAAATAATCAGGTCTTTCAATCGACACACCTCCTGCCATAAGATGTAATCAAAGGTCTCAACTTCCTATATTTCTACGTTAGGTGTTAGAGTCATTAAGCATACAATTGTAAAGAAAGACAGCCGAGACAGAAGTAATAGTAGTTTTTTCTTTATTATATACCTTTTGGCTGTGAATATCAAATAAAATGTGAAATTTTCTTAAAATATGTCGTGAATTCATCTTTTGTTTATAAAAATTTGAACAATTTCAACTTTGATAATGAAATAAGCCCGTTTAATCGCCTTCATTTCTTTAATTTACCAAATCACCTTTTTGACAGATGGCGCAAAAGTATCTTTTGGTAGAAAAGGATGAAAGCAGGGGCAACGGCAATTCAGGCCGCGAATTGGGCAGAGATGGATAGTGCTTTAGTGACGGCCGATAGAGTAAGGGAAGTCTTGCCCGGCAAGTGACGAAAGACATGTGTTGCATAAAACTTTTTTGATAGAAAGGGGCGAAAGTGAGTGATAAGGGCAAGAGGTCGTATACCTGGGCAGAGATGGACAGTGCTTTAGTTAAGCGGAGTGGACGGCCAATGGAGTAGGGGAAATCTTGCCCGGCAAGCGGCGAAATATTTAGAATGGAGTAAAAAATGAGGGAGAGTTGGGCTAATAAATAAAAGAATACGGCAGCACTAGGACAAGCGGTAAATAAGGAAATTTTGACAAAAAAGTCAAATTCCTATAAAATAAGAAATAAAATGAAAACTGTTAAAATCGAAAAAAGAAAGGATAGGCAATGCTATATTTGGTCAGACATGGACAAACGGAGTACAATGTACAGCTGCGAATTCAGGGAACTTGTGATTCACCGCTGACAGAGCAGGGAATCAGTGATGCAGAAAAATTGGCGGAGCATTTAAAAGATATTGATTTTAAGGCGGTTTATGCCTCAATGCTCGGCCGGGCGATTCAAACGGCGAATATTTTAAAAGGCCAGAGGAATCTGCAAGTGATTTCATTGGAGGGACTGAATGAAATGTGTTTCGGCCAATGGGAATGCAGACGGAAAGAGGATATCCCGGAAACGGAAATGGAAAATTATGATAAATTTTTTCATGCTCCGGAAAAATACCAGGCACCGGTCGGCGGTCAAAGTTATGAGGAAATGTTTGAAATGGTTGCAGAGGCGGCAGCCCGGCTTTTGGCGGAAGCGGCCGACAAAGATATTTTAGCTGTGTCACATGGGATGTGGATTAAGGTCTTTTACTGTGTTTTAAGAAATCAGGATGCCAGCCATATTTGGGACCCGCCCTTTATTGGCAACACAGCCCTGACAATTGTTGACAGCAGCAGCGAGCAGCCAAAGTTTGTGCTCGAAGGCGATATGAGCCATTTGGAGGAGTGAGGGATAGAGGTTTAAGTAGAGCTTGGAATAAATTGCGAAGTAATGCGAAGTAAAAGTGAGAAATTGCGAAGTAAAAAAGAAATACTTTTGGAAAATCCTATAAATAAAAGGGGTAGAGGTTCGGGTAGGGTTTAGAATAAATTGCGAAGTAATGCGAAGTAAAAGTGAGAAATTGCGAAGTAAAAAAGAAATACTTTTGGAAAACCCTATAAATAAAAGGAGTAGAGGTTTGGGTAGGGTTTAGAATAAATTGCGAAGTATTGCGAAGTAAAAGTGAGAAATTGCGAAGTAAAAAAGAAATACTTTTGGAAAACCCTATAAATAAAAGGGGTAGAGGTTTGGGTAGGGTTTAGAATAAATTGCGAAGTATTGCGAAGTAGAAGTGAGAAATAAAAAATATGGAGGAGATGATCTTGTTTGAATCAAAGTACGGAAGAGGTAGTGGAATATGATTAAATCTAAAGTTAACCCTTTATTGACATTAGAACATATGATTGAGGAACCGGAAAACAAATATTTTGATAGAAAAGAAGCAAGGATTAAGCCATCAGATATAGCGCCATTAATAGTTGCCTTTGCAAATGCTGAAGGAGGGACAATTGTTATAGGAATTAGTGATAAGAAGAAAACGATAGAAGGTTTTCAAGAGGTTGGAATCGAAAAAATCAATGCATTCATAAGTGCGCCAAGAGATTGTTGTAAACCAACACCAGAGTATACGGAAGAAGTTTTAGATGTTATAAACTCTAAGGGAAGACCGGATAAGATACTTTTGTTACATATAGCTCCAAGTATTTTCTAGCCAATTAAGAGAATTTACAGCTTTAAATAAAGAAACGGGAAAATTTAAAACTGTACCAGAATATCCAGAATTTGCTTGGCAGGAGGGAATTGTAAATGCGGTTACGCATAGAGAATACGGAATGGCTGGTAACTATATTCAAGTAATTATGTATAATGATAGACTTGAAATTATTAGTCCGGGTAAATTACCCAATATAGTTACTATAGAAAATATAAAAGAAACCAGATATTCCAGAAATCCCAGAATATCCAGAGTATTAACGGAATTCGGCTGGGTTAGAGAACTCAATGAAGGTGTAAAAAGAATTTATAGCGATATGGAAGAATTTTTTCTTGAACCTCCAATATATTTAGAGCCGGAACAATCTGTAAGGTTGATATTAAAAAACAATATTATTATGAGAACAGTAAGACAGTTGAACAGAGTGAAAGACAGTATTGAAAGTGATGTATGGAATCAACTGGATGAATTGGATAAGGTAATTTTGACATATATGGGAAGCGTGAAAGAGGTTACCAGGATAAAATTAGAGGATATAACAGGAAAGTCTGGAAGAACAATTACTTCCAGGTTAAATAAATTATTAGAGAGAAATATTATTAAAAGAAATGGAAATAAAAATGATCCCACACAAACATATGAGTTATTATAAAATATACAAATTAATTTAAACAAAACAGGTCACTAGCAAGTAAAAATTTTCTCTGTAGTAAAGGAGGGTGCCATGCATAAGGAATTAAAGGAAATTATTGAAAGTAGTAATAATATTGTCTTTTTTGGCGGTGCCGGAGTTTCTACCGAAAGCAATATTCCGGATTTTCGTTCAGCTACCGGGCTTTATAATCAGAAGAACCAAACCACCTATTCGGTGGAAGAAGTTCTCAGTCATGGCTATTATGTGCATCATCGCAAAGAGTTTTTTGACTTTTACAAACATCATTTGGTTTTTCCGGAGGCCAAGCCAAATGCTGCTCATATTGCCTTAGCTAAACTGGAGGAAAGAGGAAAATTAAAAGCGGTCATCACGCAAAATGTCGATGGCCTGCATCAGGCCGCCGGTTCAAAAAATGTACTGGAACTGCATGGTTCGGTGCATCGCAATTATTGCGAAAGCTGCGGGGAAAGATATGGCCTCGATTTTGTCTTAGCGGCGGCGGATATTCCTACCTGCCCCAAATGCGGCGGTGTGGTTCGCCCGGATGTGGTGCTTTATGGAGAGGGCCTTGATATGAATGTGATGGAACGGGCGGTTCGCTATATTGCGGCAGCGGATGTCCTGATCATCGGCGGAACTTCACTGGTCGTTTATCCGGCTGCCGGACTGGTCAGTTACTTTCGTGGCCAAAAACTAGTGTTGATCAATCGAGATGCCACTTCGCAGGATACAAAAGCAGATTTGGTGATTCGGGAAAAAATCGGGGAGGTGCTGGGGTGAGGAAAGCTTTACTTGTAACAACAGTTAGTGGTTTTGTGCCGCAGTTTGAAATGAATAATGTGAAAATACTTCAGGAACTTGGATATGAGGTTCATTATGCGGCCAATTATAATACTCCGGTATATGGAGAAGATAATAGCAGGCTAGAAAACACAGGAATTATATGCCATCAAGTTGATTTTGTGCGTTCACCTTTTCAGATTATAAAGAATATAAAAGCATTGGTGCAATTGATACAAATTATGAGAGAAGATAATTATCAATTGGTTCATTGTCATACACCAATGGGAGGGGTATTAGCCAGAATAGCAGCATTTACTACCAGGACAGCGCCGGTGATTTATACTGCTCATGGCTTTCACTTTTATAAAGGGGCACCGCTTTTAAATTGGCTAATGTATTATCCTGTCGAGAAATTGCTGGCCAGGATAACGGATAGTCTGATTGTAATCAATCAAGAAGATCAAAAAAATGCACATAATTTTCATTTAAGAGGGAATGGGAAATTATGGTATATTCCCGGAGTGGGATTAAAAAAACAGGCAAAGCGAACAGCCAAAGAATATTATCAATTTCGGGAAAAATTAGGAATATCTCCAGATATGGTTGTTTTAACCAGTGTGGGAGAATTAACTAAGAGAAAAAATCAAATTCAAATTATTGAAGCAATGAAAGCCTTTCGGGATAAAAAAGTAAAATATCTTATTTGTGGAACCGGAGCGGAAGAACAGACCTATTTAAACTATATTCGGGAAAACCATTTGGAAAAACAAGTTATTTTAATGGGTTATCGAACAGATGTAGCTGATATTTTAAAGGCCAGTGATATTTTTATTTTTCCATCAAAACAAGAAGGTCTGCCGGTGGCATTAATGGAAGCAATGCAGATAGGTTTGCCGGTTATTTGTTCTGATATCAGAGGAAATCAAGATTTGATAAAAGATAGACAAGGCGGTTGTTTAATTAAAAATGATAACATTCCTGAATATATAAACGCTATTAAAGCTCTATCCAAAGACAATAAGATGCGTAGACAAATGGGAATGTGGAATCATCAGCAAATGGAGAATTTTTTGCTGGATAAAGTTGAAGAAAGGATGAGACTAGTATATGAATACCATTCAAGTGATCATGTCCACCTATAACGGAGAAAAATTTTTGACAGAACAATTAGACAGTATCTTAACACAAGAAATGGTGAAGGTAGACATATTGGTCAGGGATGATGGTTCTGTTGATGATACACTTGCTATTTTGGAGGAGTATCAAAAAAAATATACTAACTTTAGATACTTTGCCGGTCAAAATTGTGGAGTTATTCAAAGTTTTTTTGAAGCAATGAAGTATTCTGAGGAAGAAGCAGAATATTATGCGTTTGCTGATCAGGATGATGTATGGCTTCCCCAAAAATTACAGATAGCAATAGAAAGATTAAAAGAGATCAGATTTGACCTACCTGCACTTTATTGCAGCAAAACAATATTGGTAGATGAGGAGTTAAATGAATTGCCAATGCAAATAAATGAAAGAGAGAAAATACCGTCTTTTGGCAATGCTTTAGTGGAAAATATTTGTACAGGCTGTACAGCCGTAATGAATAAGGCTTTATTTAAAAAAATAAAGGAGCATGTTCCTGAATATACGGTTATGCATGATTGGTGGTTTTATTTAACAGCTTCTTATTTTGGAGAGGTGATTTATGATGAGGAGGGATATATTTTATACCGTCAACATGGTCATAATGTATTGGGTAGCAGAAATACATATTTAAAAGAATTTAAGGCGCGGGCTAAAAATTTTAAAAAACATCGTGGCCAAGTTAGAAAACAGGCAATTTCATTTTATAAAAGTTATAAAGAAGAATTGCTTATCAATCCACAGGCACGGAGGTTGTTAGCTCAGCTGTTAAATGCCAAAAAGAATTGGCGATATAAATGGGCTTTAATTAAAAATTCGAATATTTACCGGCAAAGGCCAATGGACAATTTGATTTTTAAGATTTTATATTTAGCGAATCATATATAAATAAAATTGATGAGATTAAGCATTAACATCCTAATTTAACATTATAAATTATTGAAAGAACTGTAAAAACATGAATGAAGGAAACAGTTTGTCAAAAATAGGGATTGGTTTTTTGTGTGATTTATGATATACTAACCGGTGGAGTATGACCAAAAGAGAAGGAGAAGAAACGTGAAAGGTATTGTTTTAGCAGGTGGTTCAGGCACCAGATTATATCCGTTGACAATGGTAACATCAAAACAATTATTACCGGTTTATGACAAACCAATGATTTATTATCCCCTTTCAATGCTCATGTTGGCTGGAATTCGGGAAATATTAATTATTTCTACTCCACATGATTTACCGAACTTTAAAACATTACTGGGAGATGGCTCCAGCTTTGGAATCAGTCTTAGTTATGCAGAGCAACCGTCACCGGATGGTTTAGCTCAAGCTTTTTTAATTGGTGAGGAATTTATTGCTGGCGATTCTTGTGCAATGGTACTGGGAGATAATATCTTTTTTGGAAATGGCTTAGGCAAGAAATTAAGAGCGGCAGCAGCCAGGGAAAATGGCGCCACTATTTTTGGATATTATGTGGAAGATCCGGAAAGATTTGGAATTGTGGAAATTGATGAAAATGGCAAAGCAATCTCCATTGAAGAAAAACCAAAACATCCTAAATCCAACTATTGTGTGACAGGGCTTTACTTTTACGATAACCGGGTTTGTGACTTTGCTAAACAAGTTAAGCCATCAGCCAGAGGGGAATTGGAAATTACCGATTTAAACAGGATGTATTTGGAAGATGGTAGTTTAGAAGTAGAAACTTTGGGTAGAGGCTTTGCGTGGTTAGATACCGGTACGGTAGATTCATTATCAGAAGCAACCGAATTTGTCAAAGTGATTGAGAATAGACAAAGCATTCAAATTTCGGCACTTGAAGAGATTGCTTTTCGTAATGGTTGGATTAGCAAAGAAGAATTAATTCAAGCGGCTAATATATATGGGAAATCGGCATATGGCCAACACCTACATAAAGTAGCGGAAGGAAAAATTATATATTAAATAACTCAACTTTCCCACGTTCTCTGGAACAGTCTTTTTTAGGTGTGCAACCGCAAGCCATCTTACGAAGTAAGTGGCGAAAGGCTCGTTAAATGGGTAGGATGTGCCCGCTCTCCAGAGCGGGGTAGAGCTAAAAAAGACTGTGGGAAAGTTGAGTCAATAAAAAAGGCGGTAATAAAAGTGAAAGTAATCGAAACAGAGGTAAAGGATGTATATATTATAGAGCCGCAGCGATTTGGCGATAGCCGGGGCTGGTTTATGGAAAGCTGGTCGCAAAAGAAAATGGAAGAGGCTGGTTTGGTTTATGATTTTGTGCAGGACAATCATTCTTTTTCGGCTGAAAAAGGGACTTTACGTGGCTTGCATTTTCAAAAAGGCGAATTTGCCCAGGCTAAGTTAGTGCGTTGTACAAAAGGAGCAGTGCTGGATGTAGCGGTTGATCTTCGCAAAAACTCACCAACTTATAAAAAATGGGTGGCAGTTGAATTAACGCCGGAAAATGGCAGACAACTTTTAATTCCACGTGGCTTTGCTCACGCTTTTTTGACTTTGACCAATGATGTGGAATTTTTATATAAGGCAGATAATTACTATGCCCCTCAGGCGGATCGAAATATTATTTGGAATGATGAAGACATAGCCATTAACTGGCAATTAGCAAAATACGGGATAGATGAGGTAATTTTATCGGACAAAGATAAAAATGCACCGAGATTAAAAGAATCGGATGTTGACTTTTAAATGTTGCTATATGAACTCTTTATTTAAGAAGAAAGGACTGGAAATGAAAATTTTAGTTACAGGTGGAGCCGGCTTTATCGGGAGTAATTTTATTTATCATATGTTAGACACTTATCCAGAATATGAAATTCTATGCTTGGATGCTTTAACTTATGCGGGTAATATGGAAACTTTGGCAGAGGTAGCCAAATCTCCCAAATTTAAGTTTTATAAGGGAGATATTGCCGATAGAGAATTTGTATATGATTTATTTGAAAAAGAAAAGCCCAATGTGGTGGTTAACTTTGCGGCAGAAAGCCATGTTGATCGATCCATTGACAATCCCGGGATTTTCCTGCAAACCAATATTTTAGGCACCGGGGTGTTACTGGATGCTTGTCGTAAATACGGAATTGACCGTTACCATCAAGTATCTACGGATGAAGTATATGGAGACTTACCACTAGATCGTCCGGATTTATTTTTTACAGAAGAAACACCAATCCATACTTCCAGCCCATATTCAGCTTCCAAAGCAGCATCAGATTTATTGGTTCAGTCCTATTATCGGACTTTTAAGGTGCCGGTGACGATTTCCAGATGCTCCAATAACTATGGTCCGTATCATTTTCCGGAGAAACTGATTCCATTGATGATTGCCAATGCTTTGAATGATAAGGAATTACCAGTTTATGGTAAGGGTGAAAATGTCAGAGATTGGCTGTATGTTCTTGACCACTGTAAAGCAATTGATTTGATCATTCATAAGGGTAAGGTCGGTGAAGTTTATAATATTGGTGGGCATAATGAAAGAACGAATTTAGAGGTTGTTAAAACTGTTCTAAAAGAACTTGGAAAACCAGAGTCACTAATCCGCTATGTCACCGATCGACCTGGTCATGATATGCGCTATGCGATTGATCCGACGAAGATTAGTAAGGAACTTGGCTGGGAACCGACAACTGCATTTGATGATGGTATTAAATTAACCATTAAGTGGTATCTGGATAACAAAAAATGGTGGGAAAATATCATCAGCGGTGAGTATCAAAGTTACTATGAGAAGATGTATGGAGAGAGATAGGGAGAGCGGAAGTGAAAGAACCTGGATTAATTCAAAGAACTATATCTGTTAAAAAATATAGTTTTATGCTTCAGCAGTTGGTAAATCGAGATTTTAAAGTTCGCTATCGTGGTAGCTTGCTTGGAATGCTTTGGAGTATGCTGAATCCATTACTTAATATGCTTGTTTTAAGCATAGTTTTTAGCCAAGTATTTAATGCTGTAGGTAACTATAAGATGTACTTATTATCTGGATTGCTAATCTTTGGTTTCTTTTCAGAAGCATCTAATTTAGCAGTAACAGCCGTTACTGCTAATTTTGGATTGCTTACAAAGATATATTTTCCTAAATTCATATTGCCTTTGTCAAAGGTGCTATCATCATCAATAAATTTTATATTTACTTTTATAGCTTTTCTGATACTGGGATCATTCATGAATATTCATATTTGGTGGGGATATATTTTTATAGTTTATATATTTGCTTGTCTTTTAATGTTTACAATTGGAATATCATTTGTCCTTTCGGCATTACATGTTTTTATGAGAGATGTTCAACATATTTATAGTGTTATTATTACTGTTTGGATGTATTCAACACCAATTTTATATCCAATTGATATAATTCCGAGTGAATTTCAATTGTTATTTAAAGCAAATCCATTATATATGTATATTAACTTTTTTAGGGAAATTACATTACAGCAGATGATCCCTGATGTAAAAAGTTTTGTATTATGCTTTTTGGTTGGTTTTGGTAGCTTTGTGTTAGGGGCAGTTATATTTGTAAAAAGCCAGAAAAGATTTATTTATTATACCTAAGGAATTTAGTTGGAGAAGAGTTATGATTGGTGTTGATAATGTTATTATGGAATTTAATTTAAACCGTGGGAAAGTAAGAAGTATAAAGGAGTTTCTTTTTGCTAAGGTTAGTGATGACATAGATAAAAAGCAAATGTTTAGAGCTTTAGATAATGTGAATTTTCAGGTTCAAGAAGGTGAAATATTTGGAATAGTGGGTAATAATGGAGCTGGAAAATCAACATTATTGAAACTTTTAGCTGGTATAATGAAACCAACACAAGGTAGTATAAAAGTTAATGGGACGATTGCTCCTATGATAGAATTGGGAACAGGATTTGATTTTGAGTTATCAGCACTTGAAAACATTTATCTAAGTGGATCGATATTGGGCTATGGAAAGAAATTTCTAGTAGAAAAAGTACCGGAAATATTTGATTTTTCTGAATTATGGGATTTTAAAGATGTTCCTGTAAAATATTTTTCATCAGGAATGGTTGCCAGACTTGCTTTTTCTGTGTCAACTATTGTTGTGCCGGATATATTGATTGTTGATGAAATCTTGTCGGTCGGCGATATGTCATTTCAAAAAAAGAGTTATAAACGAATGCTTGAGTTAATGCAAGGTGGAACCACGGTCGTTTATGTTTCACATGATGTTGAATCACTGGCAGAAATGTGCAGTAGAATTTTATGGTTGGAAAAAGGAAAAATACGAAAAATTGGAGATGCTAAGCAAGTCTGTGATGAATATATTGCGAGTTTGAGTTAAGGAGGAGTGTGTGAAAAAAGTTTTAGTAACCGGGGCAGGTGGGTATATAGGAAGACATGTGGTGCAAAAGCTACTGGAAAAGGGAGTAACAGTAATTGCAGTTGATTTTAATACGGATGGCATCCCAGCAGGAGCAATTACTTTACAACAAGATATTTTTTCGGGAGATAAAGATATTTTTCAGAAACTACAGTACCCGGATGTATGCCTGCACATGGCTTGGAAAGATGGATTTATACATAATTCAGATTCGCATATGTTGATGCTATCAAAGCATTTTGAATTTATTCAAAATATGGTTTTGGGTGGTTTGAAACATTTGTCGGTAATGGGTACTATGCATGAAGTGGGGTACTTTGAAGGCGAAATAAATGAGGAAACACCATGTAATCCTATTAGTTTATATGGTATTTCTAAAGATGCTTTACGGAGAAGTTGTTTTGAACTTTTAAAAAACAAAGCAATTGTTTTTCAATGGCTGAGAGCATATTATATATTTGGGGATGATAAAAAAAATCATTCTATTTTTACGAAATTAATTGAAGCTGAAATGGAAGGGAAAGCAGAATTTCCTTTTACAATGGGGAAGAATAAGTATGATTTTATTTCTGTTGATGAATTGGCAGAACAAATAGCATCTGTTGTATTACAAGATGAGGTGAATGGGATTATAAATTGTTGTTCCGGACAGGCAATTAGCTTAGCAGATCAAGTTGAATCGTTTATACAAAAGAATAATTTAAATATTAAATTAAAATATGGTGCATTTCCGGACAGAGAATATGACTCACCGGCTGTATGGGGGAATAACTCTAAAATCAAAAGGATTATGAAATATGAGTAAAAAAGAAAAAATTGGAAATATTACCTTGTACTTGGATTATTATAGTGGAACGGATTTATACAATGAAGGTGATGAGGCTGAAGAAATCG
The DNA here is from genome assembly GCA_003858485.1 of Clostridiales bacterium COT073_COT-073. Classification (GTDB taxonomy): domain Bacteria; phylum Bacillota; class Clostridia; order Lachnospirales; family Vallitaleaceae; genus W11650. Next base: position 68,731 of record RQYD01000006.1, on the reverse strand, counting down.
TACTAAATGCTTTGAAATGCGGGGAAGATTATTTGAAAGTATTAAGCGAAAATAACACTTGGCCGGTTTTATACCAGTTATCACCAGAAAGACAGAATATTATTGCGCCCATGGACATAAAAAGAACAGATGAAGTATTAGAAATTGGAGCAGGAATGGGAGCTGTTACAGGTGCAATTGCGAAAAGATGTAAACATGTGGATTGTATTGATCTTTCAAAACGCCGCTCAATTGCTAATGCATACCGTAATAAAGAATATGACAATATAGATATTTATGTGGGAAATTTTCAAGATATCTTACTTCAAAAAAAATATGATGTCATAACTTTAATTGGTGTATTTGAGTATGCTCAAAGTTTTATTAAAGGTGATAAACCATATGAATTATTTTTAAATCAAATTGCTCAATTATTAAAACCTGGAGGACTTTTGTATATTGCTATTGAAAATAAATTAGGGTTAAAATATTTTGCAGGTAGTCCTGAAGATCATACAGGAGTTATATTTAAGAGTATTGAAGGGTATTCAAAATTAGATCCGGCAAGAACATTTACCAAGTCAGAGATTACAGAACTGTTGTTAAATAATGGATATGAATCAGTATACTTTTATTATCCATATCCAGACTATAAATTACCATCTGCCATTTATAGTGAGGATTATTTACCCGATGAAACATTGACTATTTCAATGAAACCGTCTTATAATTTTTGGAGAGATGTATATTTTGATGAAGACAAAGCAAATCATAATTTGATTGGAACCAAAGAATGGGAAATTTTTTCAAATTCCTTTTTAATTGAAGCAAAGAAAGACCTGGATTAATATTATGAGAAAGATTTACTGTAAATCAAATATATATTATAAGAAAGAATTTCAGCTTGAAACATCTATAATAACTGATGGAGTAAATAAATATGCCATTAAAGAGGCTATTACAAAAGAAGCGACCCATCATTTATTGAATATGTACAATTCAAAAGAAAATCTAAAAAATTTTTTTACAGAATTTATGTTTTGTGATGTTTTAATAGAAGATAATAAATTAAAATTTAACTATATAGATGGAATTTCCATCAGTCAAAAGATTATTCAGGCAATGAAAACAAACGACAAAGAAATGATAAAAGATCTCATTTCTTTCCAAATGAGATTACTTGAAACTACAGAGGAAAATAGTTGTAAATTTTATTTGACAAGTAATTTTGAGAGTTATTTTGGAAGTGCGATGAATGAAATACTGGATAAAGATGCATATAAAAGTGTTGTATTTGATATGACCACGAATAACTTTATTATCACTTCTGATAATAAAGTGGTTCTGATAGACTATGAATGGTATTTTGACTTTCCTGTTCCGAAAGATTTATTAAAATACCATGTATTAATTACTTTATATAATAAATTTGACATATTAGAAGAAATGCTTCCATTAACAAGCCTAACAAAAGAGTTGGGCTTTAATGTTGGTTTGGATACACTTAATGAGATGTGGTTGCATTTTTATAACTATATTTTTTGGGAAGGGACTAATAATTATGCAAAAATTAAAGAAAACTATCTTCAAAAGCGAAGCACAATTGAAGATTTGAGAGGTATAATAGAATGGCATAATGTAAATATGGCAAAGCAAGATTCATTTATCGAGTTACAAAGTGAGAGGATAGCCGAGCTACAATGTGGAATAAATTGGCATAATGATGATAAAATAAAAAGCCAGCAGTTTATTGAAGATTTACGAAAAAGAATAACAGAACTAGAACAAGGAATAAGTTGGTACAGCGATTACAAAAATAAGAATCAACAATTTATTGAGAGTTTACAGCATAGGATAAATGAGCTAGAAAAAGGGATTAAATGGCATGAAATTAATAATGCAGGAAATATGGAATATATACAAAGAGCGGATAAAAGAATCAATGAATTAGAAAAAGCGATAGAATGGCACAACCAAGATAAAAAGAAACAAGATGAATTTATCAAGTCACAAAGTGATTGGCTGAAAAAATATGAGGAAAGTGTAATTCCTTTATTAAACTGTGAAATGGATAAACAAAAGGGTAGAATAGAAGACGAAATTACTAAAACTAATAAATTAAGAGAAAAATTATTTAAAATTGAAAATAAATTGGTATATAAAATTTTTAATAGGTGGTGGAAAATATGATTGGAAATAGAGTGTTGATTTATTTTTTTTATGATAGAGATGGAATAATTGATAAATATATAGATTATCAATTATTAGATTTAAAAAAAAATGTAAGAGAAATTATTTTCGTGAGTAATGGAGAATTACAAAAAGACAGTAAAGAGCGAATTTTAAAGATTGTAGACAAAGTATTAGAGAGAGAAAATTCGGGGTTTGATGTATGGGCATATAAGGCTGGAATAGAATATTTAGGGTGGGACAAATTAAAACAAGTTGAAGAACTTATTTTAATGAATTTTACAATGTATGGTCCACTATATCCTTTTAAGGAAATGTTTGATAAGATGGACAGGAATGAAGAGGTAGATTTTTGGGGAATCACAAAACACCATGGCTTTGATTTTGATCCTTTTGGTACAATAGAATATGGATATATCCCTGAACACATTCAGTCAAGTTTTATAGCAATCAGAAATAATATGTTAAATTCTAGTGAGTTTAAAGATTATTGGAATAATATGCCAAGTGTAAATTCGTATGGAGAAGCCGTAGGAAAGCATGAAGCAATATTTACTAAAAAATTTAATGAACTAGGATATAAATCGGAGGTATATATTAAAACAGATGATTTAAAAGAATTTACACATTATCCATTGATGATTATGCCCCTAGAATTAGTTAAAAACAGAAGATGTCCTGTTTTTAAAAGGAAATCTTTTAGTAATGAATATTATGAGTTTTTGAATTGTACACTTGGTGAACCGACAATTGAATTAATAGATTTTATAAAAAATAATTTAGATTATGATTTGGACTTAGTATGGGATAATTTGTTAAGAGTTGAAAATATGTCTGATTTAAAGAACAGAATGCACCTAAATGTTATCTTACCGAAGTATTATGAAAATAATCCAAGCTTGAAAATTGAAAAGAGTAAAGTTGCAATTATGATGCATATATTTAATGAAGATTTGATTGATGAATGTTTGTATTATTTGAGAAATGTGCCAAAAGAAATTGATATTTATATAAGTACAGATACTGAACTGAAAGAGAAATCAATTAAAGAAAAGATGAAAGATTGTCATAGTATCTTTAAGACAGTACTTGTTGAAAATAGAGGAAGAGATGTATCAGCACTTTTAGTTGGATTCTCAGCATATGTAAAAAATTATGAATATGTCTGTTTTTGTCATGATAAAAAAACGAATCAATTTTCTCCATATACAATTGGTAAGTCTTTTTCCTATAAGTGCTTTGAGAATATCTTAGCAAGTGAAAAATATATAAAAAATATAATTGAATATTTTAGGTGCAACAACAGGGCAGGTATTTTAATGCCACCACCACCTAATCATGCTGCTTTTTATGGGATAACTGGGACGGAATGGGGAGATAATTTCCATAATACACTTGCTTTGGCAAGAGAATTAAATATTAATGTCAATATGGATATTATGAAAGAGCCTATATCGCCACTAGGAACAATGTTCTGGTTTAGAACAGCAGCTCTTCAGAAATTACTGGATTATGAATGGAAATTTGACTATTTTCCCAAAGAACCAAATGCAAATGACGGAACAGTACTACATGCTATTGAGAGATTATATGGCTTTGCCTCACAAGATAGAGGATACTATAATGCTTGGGTAATGAATGATCAATTTTCAGCAATCGAGTTAACAAATTATCATTTTATGTTAAGAGAGTTAAGTATGAGTGTATATACTACCATTGGCCATCAGATGGGATTTAATTTAGCAAATTATAATCTATTAACACAGCTTTCTTTAAGGAAAGTAATAAAGTTAAAGGTAAAAAAAAGGATACCATATAAGTTATGGCGATTATTAAGCAGAACTTATAGAGCTATAGGGGGAAAAAAATGGCTGGACTAAACAGAGAAAAATGGAGGCAATAGATTGAAAGGTAAAATTCACAAAATCTTACTAAATGAAATAACTCACTTAGTGGTGTTAATTATTATTTCCTTTATGATAGGAGTTTGCTTTGTTGTAGTATATAAAGTTGATAATGAACAATTAGTTGAATTAGGTTCCTTAAAGAAATATGAGATAGGTGCAGAAGGAATTTTTATAGTTGATCAGTATTACTTAGAAAATAAGGCTTTATATATTGAGGGGTGTTTTTTGAGATTAGGTGAGGATTTAGACTATGTTAATAGCTCTTTTGTATTAATAGATGAAAGCGAAATATGTTGGGCAATAAATACTATTCCAACAAAAAGAGAAAGTGCAACGGAGTTTTTTAATGATGGTTACAATTATGATGACTCTGGATTAAAAGGATATATCCCTTTAAGTAAATTAAAAAGGGGCAAGTATAGAATTGGTATAGTTACCAAGAATAAAGAAAATGTATCTGAAATAAAAATTTCGGATAAAATATATGAAAGAGAGTGATGTAATAGAATGAATGTTCAATCTAGAGAAAAAATTAAAATATTCTTCCCGTTATTCGGAGCTGGTATAATTATGTTGATTTTGTTACACAGGATTAATTTGCTTCCTGGAAGTGATGATATTATATCGGGAGAAAAAGTATTACAGATGGGATTATTTCAATGGATTAAATTTAGAGTTATTAATTGGCAACCGAGGATTATATCAGATTTCTTTTTTGGTTCTTTTGTTCAAGTTCCAATAGGACTGTGGAGAATTATAAATTCGATTGTATTTATACTATTACTTTTTATTATTGGTCAATTATCAGCAATTCGAGGTACAAAAGAAAATCTTAAAGAGGCATTTTGGTTTGTTTTTTTAGTGTTTTTTTATCTGCCGCCTTTTGTTATCACCAGTAGTGTACTATGGTTTACAGGAAGTTTTTATTATTTATGGCAAACTATGTTTATGTTATTTGCATTATTTCCTTTAGTTCTGTGCTTTGAACTTAAAGATGTTGACAATAATTTGATTAGAATAGTTATTAATATTGTAACTATTTTTGCTTGTTATACAGAACAAACAGCAGCTGTTCTATTTTGCTTTTTTTCGTTATCAATTATTTATTTAAAAACTAAAAAACTAAAAGTAAATAAAACAGTGTGGATGCAGTATGTTCTTATAATAATTAACATTATATTATTTGTAGTGTTGACACAATTTGGTGACAGGATTAGTAAAGAAAAACACTGGTACATAGGATTTGATATGCTATCCAGTGTTGACAAATTTTTTCAAGGAATAAATTGGACAAATTTTCATTATATAAATTCAGGAAATTTATTAATGTTGATATTGATTATATTAGCGACAATATTAGTTTGGAATTCCAACAAGCACATTTTTGTGAAAATCTATGCAAGCACAATTTGCATGTTTTGGTCAATAAGAATAATTCCATTAGATATTATATTTAAAAATGTCAATTTAAATAATGATTATATTAGGACTTGGGTATCTAGAAACAAAAACGGAACTTATTATTTAGAAGAGTTACTTAATAATATTTTTTATAATACTAATAAAGCTAATCCTCAAAATTTATTATCAAATTCATGGGGGAATTTACTTCCTTCCTTTTTTGGAATAGTTTTTATTTTATTGGTGGTTGGTTTAATTTATGTTGCACTAGAAAGAGGTACAGATAGATTTATATATTCCCTTCTATATCTGGCAGCGTTATCGTCTGGCTATGCAATTAGTTTTTCGCCTACAATCTATGCATCAGGTAGTAGAGTATTCTTTTTAGGAGATGTCTTAATACTGCTAATCACAACTAGATTATTTATAGAAATTACTTATAAGGGAATAAAATTTGTCAAGCATTGGAAATATATTTTTGGAATAATTATGTTTCTGATTTGGTTAGAATTGTTTTTTAAGTTTAGTAGTCAACCTCTATGGCTATAAGGATATATCTTTAAAATAGGGATAAAATTAAGAGAATAAGAAAATTAGGTTTTTTCTGGTAGGATTTGTACTAAAATGATATAATACAATGAAACTGAATTATTAAATATGTAATTTGATAAAGAGTGTAGCTAGTAAATGTATAATAGTTGTTGTTTAAACTAATTAATGTGATGAGGGTTTTAAACTTAGAAAGATCTAAATACAGTATATTGTTTTATTGCAAGCAAGAATAAAGGCTGCTTTGAGTAACTTTTTTAGTGCCTTATGTTTCAGGTAACGGAAGGAATAAGTGTAACTATGAGAAAATTTAGTCGAATAATTATCGGATCTGGAATGTATGGTTTATATGCCGCTGGAGAGTCGATTCGTAGGAATAGAAATCTACAAGTCCTTGTTATTGATATTGATGAAGCGCCATTTATGAGAGGATCTTATATTAATCAAGCAAGGCTACATAATGGATATCATTATCCACGATCCTATTCCACAGCATCTAAGTCTGCCCATTATTTTCAGAGATTTTATAACGATTTTAAAGAATGCATCAATGACGAATTTGAGCAGATCTATGCGGTTGCTACTGATTATAGCTGGACAAATGGGGAACAATTTCAGGATTTTTCGGATAACCTGGGAGTTGTTTGTGATGAAATAAAAAAGGAGAAGTTTTTTCAAAGCCTAACAATTGATAAGGCTTTTCATACTTTAGAATATTCATTTGATGCAGGTCTTTTAAAAGAAAAACTGTATCATGAAGCCAAAGAGTTGGGAGTTGAATTTCACTTTGGTTCAGCAATTGAAAAAATAATAAAAAATGAGAAAGATGGCTTGTTTCAAGTTATTCTTAAAGACGGCCAAGAATTTTCAGCTCCCTATCTTTTAAATGCCAGTTATGCTGGAACTAATCAAATTCATAAAATTATGGGTTATGAAGAGTTGCCGATTAAATATGAACTTTGTGAAGTGATTTTATGTGAGGTATCAGATAACATTAAAGATATTGGTTTAACTGTAATGGATGGACCATTTTTTTCAGTTATGCCATTTGGTAAGACAGGTTATCACTCGATTACAACAGTATCTAAAACACCACATATTACCTGCTATGATAAGCTACCAACATTTGATTGCCAACAACATAGAGTAGATTGTACTCCCGAGGAAACCGCTAACTGTAATAGTTGCCAATTTAGGCCTCAATCTGCATTCTATGAAATGAAACAAATTGCCAAAAAATATCTTAGGGAAGACATTGATATAAAATATGTCAGGTCACTTTTTACTCTGAAGCCAATTATAAAAGCGTCAGAAATAGATGATTCCAGACCAACAATTATCAGGCAATATTCAGAGAAACCAGATTTTTATACTGTTTTTTCTGGTAAAATTAATACCATGTATGATTTGGATTCAATATTATAGGAGGGATCATGAAAAATTTAGAAGAAAATTATATTTCGGTGGTGGCAGTAGCGCAAAATTTAGAGTCACGGATTGAGAGTAAGATTAAAGAGATTTTGCAGGTATTGTCAGATAATTTTAAATACTATGAATTGATTGTAGTGGATAATATGTCAGAAGATAAAACCTATCATGTGATGAAAAATATGAGAGAAAAATTTACATGTGTACAGCTTCCAATTCGCCATGATAGCCAAAGTGCATTAGCGGCTGGGGTAAATATTGCAATTGGTGACTATGTGGTTGAGATTGAAAATCTTGCCCTAGATATTCCCTATGAGAAAATTATGGAATTATATCGTAAATGTCAAGAAGGAAATGACTTTGTATTTTTAACACCAGAAAAAACAAGCTTTGGTTCTAAAATATTTTATAAGATACTGAATGGACAACTAAAAAATCTTTTTTTAACCAATATTGGTTCTTCAGTGATGACATTATCTTCTAGGCGCGGACAAAATAAGACCGCAGAAGTAGGTAGAAAATTGGTAAACCGAAATGTTTCCTATGTATTAACTGGATTGCAAACAGCATCCTTACCGATTTCAGTAAATTATGTTAATAAAAGAGGGTTTAAACAAAACTTTGAACTAATGTCACAAACTCTATTATATTATACAGATTTTGTGACAAAGTTAGCACAGACTATTGCTGGTTTTTTCTTTTTTGTGTCCTGCTTTTTTATTATCTATAGTTTTTATATGAAATTTACCATAGAAACAGCTCCAGGATGGGCATCAACGGTTATTATTATGAGTATAGGCTTTTCGGGTGTGTTTTTGATGTTTGGCTTAGTAGCAAGATATTTGGATAATATATTAAAGGGAACAATGAAGACCAAAGGGTATATTTATCGAAGTATTGATAAGAAATAGAATGAGGAGACTTAACGTGAAAAAGGTAATTTCGGTTATAGCACCAATGTATAACGAGGAAAGCTTGGTTAGAGAATACTGTGAAACAACATTTCGCGCATTAGAAGTATTGCAAGAAAAATATCAAATAGAAATAATTTTAGTAAATGACGGCTCTAAGGATCAAACATGGAATTACATGTTAAAATTGCAAGAGAACTACCCATTTAATATTTCTACAGTTAGTTTATCACGTAACTTTGGACTAGAAGGTGCAGTTTATGCCGGTTTACAGGTTTCGAAAGGAGACCTCACAGTTGTAATGGATGCCGATTTGCAAGATCCGCCTCATGTTATCATAAATATGGTGGAACAATATGAAAAGGGAGCGGACATTGTACTGGCAAAAAGAAAAAAAAGAAGTAATGATAATTACTTTAAAAGGACTTCAGCCAAATGGTATTATATCTTATTAGATGAATTATCGGGGAAAATTAGGCTGGAAAGAGATGTAGCTAATTTTAGATTACTTTCCCGAGAAGCATTAAATAAGCTATTAAATCTTCCAGAAGTCAATCCTGTTTTTCGTGTGACAGTTCCATTTTTGGGCATGAAAACAGCGGTTGTCGAATATGAAAGAGATAAACGCTTTGCAGGTGAAACGAAGTATAATTTAAAATCAATGATTCGTTATGCATTAGATAGCGTTACAGGGATTTCAATTGAACCTTTAAGAAAGCTAATGATTTTAGGCTTTGGGAGTGGTTTAATTTGTGTACTGTTTTTAATATTAACAATAATATCAAAGGATGCATGGAAAACTTCTTTTTTTATTAGTTTAGTAATTAGTATGTTTTTTTGCGTTATGTTTTTTGCATTGGCATTAGTTGGAGAATACATAGGTCAGATTTTATTGGAGGTAAAGAGACGACCTACGTCTATTATATATGAATATAATCCTAGAAAAGAGCCAAGAAAGGAGTCGATAGATGAAATATGTTAGAGTGGGGCAATCGGGTTTAAAGATCACAGAATTAACATTTGGAAGTGCATTAACAATCGGAACAGAGAATTTGAGCATAGAGTATGCTTCGAGCTTAATAGACAAAGCTTGGGAATTAGGAATTAGATCATTTGATTTATCTAATAATTATGGAGATGGAAAAGCAGAAGAATTGGTAATGCAGGTTTTAAAAAAATATCCTCGACAAGAATATGTCATTTCAACAAAAGGATCTTGGCCAGTAGGAGATACAGTTTATCATATGGGACTGTCGAGAAAACATATTTTGTGGGCATTTGAAGAATCATTAAAGAGGATGAAAGTAGATTATATGGATATTTATTATGCACATAGGTATTATGATGATGTTCCAATGGAAGAAATAGTAAGAACATTTAATTATTTGATTCAAACCGGAAAAGTCAGATATTGGGCTACATCAGAGTGGCCAGTACATGCTTTACAAAATTGTTTGGAAACATGTGAGAGATTAGGGTTGGAAAAACCAATTTTAGAACAATCATTTTATTCATTTGCGGTAGAAAAGGTAAAAACAAATGGAGTAAAGCAATTCTGTGAGGAAAATGGAATAGGTCTGCTTGGATTTGGGACATTGGCACAAGGAGTGTTAACTGGTAAATATCGAAACGGAATACCTAAAGATTCAAGAATTGCTAAAAGTGAAAAAATTAAATATTCTAAAACAATTAACATTTACGAACAAAATAAGGAAAGAATAGATAAGTTTTTAGAACTTTGCGAGGAGTATTCTACAGATAGTACTGCTGTAGCTTTACAGTGGAGTATAAAAAATAAAATTTATCCAGTAATAGGTGCTAGTAAACCGGAACAGTTAGAATCATGTGTTCTAGCTCTTGAGGATAACATTTCAGAAGAATTGTGGAAAAAATTAGAACAGGTTGGGGACTAAATATGAAATTATCCATATCAAATATTGCATGGAATAAAGAAGAGGATGCTTTAATATATCAAAAAATGAAGGAATTTGGTTGGCAGTACCTGGAAATTGCACCAACGAGATGGATTAAGATTGATCCATATTCAGAGGAAAACATTGAAGAAGCTCGGAAGATTGCTGGTCAAATTTATAATGAACATAAGTTGAGTCTAGCCTCAATGCAATCAATTTTATTTCAGGTGTCAGAGCGTATCTTTTTTGGTGATGAAGAGAAAAACATACTAAAGAGTAAATTGAAAGATGCAATTAATTATGCGGCTAAAATTTCATGTCCTAATTTGGTGTTTGGATGTCCCAAAAATCGACAAATAGTTGATATGAAACATCAGTATCAGGAGGGGATTCTTTTCTTTAGAGAGATAGCGGAATTTGCTGAAAAGTTAAAAGTTAATTTTTCTATGGAGCCAAATCCAACAATTTATAATACAAATTATATCAATACAACAAAGGAAGCCTGGGAGTTGGTAAACCAAGTAAACAATGGAGCTTTTGGAATTAATTATGATTTAGGTACTGTAATTGAAAATAAAGAGGATATTAATGAGATTCGACAGTATTTACCGAAAATAAATCATATACATATTAGTGAACCTTATCTGGATACCATAAAAAAAAGAGAACTACATAAAGAATTAGTATCTATATTAAAAGAAATGAATTACCAAAAGGTGGTATCCGTGGAAATGAAACGTCCAGAAACAATTGACAAAGTGTACAGTGTTATGGAATATATTACTGATATATTTGGGAAGTAGTATGAAAAATGGATATGATAAAAAAATTAGTAAGATATATGCAAGTACCGGAGAATTATGGTAGATTGACGGAATTTTTACGATATGGAATTGTTGGAACAACAACAACAATAATTAACACCTATACCTATCACATATTAGCGCGAATGTTAGGAATTCACTATCTGGTGTCTACAATTGCTGCATGGGTTGTAGCTGTTCTTTTTGCCTTTTTTGCTAATAAACTATTTGTTTTTCGGCAAAAGGATATGGCGGCAAATGTAGTTGCCAAAGAATTTGTTTCTTTTATAACTGCCAGACTGGCGACCGGTGTACTGGATGTTGTTATCATGTGGCTAGGAGTTTCAATATTGCATCAAAATGATTTAATCATTAAGATAATTTCTAATGTGATTGTTATTATTTTAAATTATGTTTTAGGCAAGTTTTTGGTGTTTAAAGAGAAATAGTTGATTTTTCAAGGAGAACTTTATGAAAAAACTACTAATCACTGGGGCTGCCGGTCAACTGGGAAAAGCACTGGCAAAGGAAATAAGTTTCCGTGAAGATTTTCGGCTTTATTTGAGTGCAAAAAGTTCTCCAGAAACAGAAGATGAGGAAATGATCTTTTTGGATGTTGCAAATTGGGAGAATTGCCAAGCTGTTTTAATGAAAATAAATCCGGATATTATTATTAACTGTGCAGCCTTTACCGCAGTAGATGTAGCGGAAGCAAATAGAGAAGAGGCATATGCTGTGAATGTTTTAGGAGTGGAAAATCTGGCAAAACTGGCAAGGGAAATCTCTGCCAAACTAGTTCATATTTCCACGGATTATATTTTTGACGGAGAAAAGGATGAACCTTATGCAGAGGACGATATTCCAAACCCTCTAAATTATTATGCTCAAACAAAAGCTGAAAGTGAAAAAATAGTGTTGGAGTATTCGCCGGGGAATATCATCTTTCGCACTGCGTGGATGTACGGAGAAGGTAAAAATTTTGTGAATACTATTCTTAAATTAACACAAACCAAGAGGGAAATCAAGGTTGTTAGTGATCAATGGGGAAATCTTACCAGTGCTGAAGCAGCTGCTAAGGCAATTGTTTTTTTGATTAATCGGAATGCCCAAGGAATTTTTCATGGTTGTTGCAAAGGAGTTGCTAATTGGTATGAAATTGCCAAAAAGGTATTGGAATTAGCAGAAATGAATGATGTTAAGGTTATTCCGATTACCAGCGAAGAATACAATGCACCAGCCAAGCGACCAAGGTATTCAGCGATGGCCAATAAGCACTTGGAAGAAATGGGATATGTAATGCCGCAGTGGGATGAGGAACTAGAGAGATGGTTAAAGAAAAAATGAGAGTACTATAGGAATTATGTTTAAAATAGCTTTTAATTGTTCTTTGTGACGGGAATTCAATAGCAATGTAATGAAATACCGGTAGCAGAAATCACGCGCTGCCGGTATTTTTATGAAATGATTTTGTTAAAGGAATAAACTGCGCATATATTTATCGAACATATGTTATTGCGTGGTATTGGTATGACATCCCACTACAAAGCAGCAATTGTCTCTTCGCTTAATCCGGTATATTCCATGATTTTTTCAACTGAAAAGCCATCCTGCTTCATTTTCTTGGCAACTGACAATTTGGCTTCATATTCGCCTTCCTGTCTTCCTTCTTGCCTTCCTTCCAGTCTTCCTTCCAGTCTTCCTTCCCGTCTTCCCTCTTGCAAACCGGCCATTCGTCCCCGTTTTTCTAATCTATCAATAATTGTTTCCATAGCATTTCCTCCTTGCTGGATAATGTTCATTATATTTTTATCTGAGATATCCTGCCGAGTGGCACTGATATAAGTCATACTTCGTTCCATGTACTCAAAAAATATGTTTTCATCAAAACTACCAATATCTTTAAAAATTTCAATTATTTCCTGAGTAAATATCTTCTGATCAGGCTCATAAATTGCTTTGATCATTCGCAGATACAGCTCTAATTCCAGTTTTTTTCCTTTTAATTTGGCTTGATTTTCCAGAGAAAAATCATAAAATAAAGCTTGATATAGTGGTAAATAAGGCAATATTTCTTCTGGTGTATCTTGCGAAAGGAGTTGCGTTAATTGTGGGTAGCACCATTTCTTAGCACCTTGATAAAATACGACCGGTAAAACTGGACTGATTTTTTTAGTGGCAGAAAATTTCATATTGGCTTTAAAGAAAGCGTCATGAGGCTGATATAAGTTTTTGGGGGATCTGTCGGAAGTTTTATTTGAGTTACCGGTTTTTTTAGTCTGAGATATCTGTTCTTTTGCTTTTGGGATCTTTTCTTTCATGCGTACTCTCCTTATATTATAGATGATTATCGGCGGTTTGACTAGTCTAAAAATAGTATAACAATTTTAAAAGTCAAAGTCGTCCGCTGGTTGAGGAATTTCGTAATTATTTTATAAAAAATACATTATAATTTAATAACTCAACTTTCCCACAGTCTTTTTTGACCCTATCCCGCTCTGGAAAGTGGGCACATGGTTCCATCACTTTTGCGATTTACTTCGTAAACGCTGTCGCGGCACATACTTTCACAACTTACTTCGTAAGGTTGCTTGCGGTGGCACACCGCTTTCGCACTTTTCTGCGAAAAGATGCTTCCGCGGCACACGCCATAAAAAAGACGGTTCTAGGGAACGAGGGAAAATTGAGTTAATAACTTAATTTATGTTTTTTGTTTTTGAGTGCTATTTCCTGTCTATGGATTTTCTTCCAATTCTTCTCCAAGTTTAAAACGCCGAATGTTTAAGCAAAAGAAATTCTTTCTCCTTTTCTGCATCTATGGTATACTGACAGCAGTATGATTTTAGAAAATGCCATTTGCTGATGACAGAAAGGATCAGAATATGCCTGAATTACCCGAAGTCCAAACCATAGCTGCCGGTTTAAATAAATATTTGCCAAATCTTCAATTTGCGGCAGTTTCTTGTGATACCCCCAAACTTTTTCCCAATGACCCGGATCTGGTCAATATGCATTTGCTGGGCAGCCAGGTGCGGCAAGTAAGCCGCCGGGGCAAGGCGATTATAATTGATTTAAATACTGGTTATTCGCTGGTCATTCATCTGAAAATGACCGGACAATTGATTTTTGTCAGTCCGGAGATGAGGGATAAGATTCCGGAGCAAATGCCGGGCCGTTTTACTCATATTATTTTTGCCTTTACTGACGGCAGCCATTTATATTTTAATGACCAGCGGAAATTTGGCTGGATCAAGTTGATGCCGGCTGAGGAAGTCTGGGAATTGAAATTTTTAAAAGAAATGGGACCGGAGCCACTGATGGAGGCTTTTAATGAAAAATATTTTGCAGAGAAGTTAAAACGACGGCAGATGGCACCAATTAAGGCAGTGATTTTAGAACAAAAGGTGGTGGCCGGAGTGGGGAATATCTATGCCGATGAGAGTTTATTTTTATCGGGGATTTTGCCCAGCCGGTCAGCGGGCAGTTTGAAACCTAAGGAAGTGAAAGCGCTTTGTGCCAATATTAAAAAAGTTTTAGCCTATTCCATTGAACTGGGCGGTTCCAGCCGGAAAGATTATGTCAATGCGATTGGCCAAAAGGGCGATTATCTGGATGAAGCCTATGTTTATGGCCGGACCGGTCAGCCTTGTCGTCACTGCGACAGCCCGATCGAAAAAACTAAAGTGGCTGGCCGTGGCACCCATTTTTGCAGGCATTGTCAAAAATAAAGAGCAGTATATGGAGCTGAAATTTAGTAAGACAAAAAATGGGTGGACATCAAAAAAATATCTGAAGGTGAAGATGGCCAGCTTATGTTAAAGCAAATGTTGGAAAAATTTAGACATACCATGATTAAACGAAAAAAGTAAAATCTGCATTTAGAAATTAACAAAAACCATAAAACTAAAAATGTATGGGTGTTGAAATTTGGTGAAATAATAAAAAAACCACACAAAAAAGTGGTTTTTTTTATGAAATTCATTCTAAAAATTCTCCTTTCTAAACCGACCGACTTGTGTTATAATTGAGCTGTTGATTAGGCGGCTAAAAAAGCTGCCGGTATAAAATGAATTAGGAGGAAAACACATGAGCAAAAAATTCGTTTATATGTTTAGCGAAGGCGATGCCAGCATGAAAAATCTGCTTGGCGGTAAAGGATCTAACCTTGCCGAAATGACAAAGTTAGGATTACCGATTCCACAAGGTTTTACTGTTACAACCGAAGCTTGTATTGATTATTACAATCAAGGTAAAAAAGTAACAGATGAGATCCAAGCGGAAATTTTCGAATCTTTAAAGAAATTAGAAGAAATTCAAGGAAAGAAATTTGGTGATACCGAAGAGCCTTTATTGGTTTCGGTTCGTTCCGGTGCCAGAGCATCTATGCCTGGTATGATGGATACCATCTTAAACCTTGGTTTAAATGATGTGGCTGTAGAAGGTTTTGCCAGAAAGACCGGAAATCCTCGTTTTGCATATGATTCTTATCGTCGTTTCATCCAAATGTTCTCGGACGTTGTTATGGAAATGAGCAAAACTTTCTTTGAAGGCATTTTAGATGAAGTAAAAGAAGAAAAGGGTGTTAAATTAGACACCGAACTGACTGCTGATGACTTAAAAGAAATTATTGCTAAGTATAAAGAAATCTATAAAAATAAGATGGGTGAAGACTTCCCGCAAGATCCGAAAGTACAATTAATGGAGGCAGTAAAAGCTGTATTCCGTTCCTGGGACAACCCACGTGCTATCGTATACCGCCGGATGAACGATATCCCTGGTGATTGGGGTACCGCAGTAAACGTTCAAGCCATGGTATTTGGTAATATGGGTGAGACTTCCGGTACCGGTGTTGCCTTTACTCGTAACCCATCAACCGGTGAAAATAAAATTTATGGTGAATATCTGATCAATGCCCAAGGTGAAGATGTAGTGGCTGGTATTCGTACTCCTCAGCCGATCAGCCACTTAGAAGAAGATATGCCGGAAGCATATGCTGAATTTATGAGAATTGCAAAACACCTTGAAAATCACTACAAGGATATGCAGGATATGGAATTCACCATTGAAGATAGAAAATTATATTTCTTACAAACCAGAAGCGGTAAGAGAACAGCTCCGGCGGCTCTGCAAATCGCTTGTGATTTAGTAGATGAAGGCATGATCACTCCGGCAGAAGCAGTTCTGCGGATCGATGCCAAGTCACTTGACCAATTATTACATCCAACTTTCAATGCTGCAGCATTAAAAGCCGGTCAGGTAATCGGACAAGCTCTTCCGGCATCTCCGGGTGCAGCTGCCGGTAAAGTTTACTTTACGGCTGACGATGCCAAAAATGCTCATGTTGAAAGAGGCGAAAGAGTAATCTTGGTTCGTTTGGAAACCTCTCCGGAAGACATTGAAGGTATGCATGCAGCCCAAGGTATTCTGACTGCCCGTGGCGGTATGACCTCTCACGCAGCAGTGGTTGCCCGTGGTATGGGTACTGCTTGTGTATCCGGTCTGGGTGAATTAAAGATCAATGAAGAAGAAGGATTCTTTGAGTTAGCCGGTCACGTTGTGAAGAAGGGTGATTATATCTCCTTGGATGGCAGCACCGGTAAAGTATATCTGGGAGATATCGAAACCGAAGAAGCTACCATTGGTGGTAACTTTGAAAGAATTATGAACTGGGCGGATGAATACCGGACCCTGCGTGTCAGAACCAATGCCGATACTCCGGAAGATGCGAAAAACGCAGTTAAATTAGGAGCAGAAGGTATCGGTCTTTGCCGGACAGAGCACATGTTCTTTGAAGCGGATCGGATTCCAAAGATCCGTAAGATGATTCTTTCCGATACTGTGGAAGGCAGAGAAGCGGCTTTAGCTGAGCTTTTGGAATTCCAAAAGGCAGACTTTAAGGCAATGTTTGAAGTACTTGAAGGTATGCCAATGACCGTCCGTTACCTGGATCCGCCATTACATGAATTCGTTCCGACTTCTGAAGAAGATATTGCTGCTCTCGCTAAGGACATGAACTTAACTGTAGAGCATGTTAAGAATACCATTGCCGGCTTACATGAATTTAACCCAATGATGGGACATCGTGGCTGCCGTTTGGCAGTAACCTATCCGGAAATTGCCAGAATGCAAACCAGAGCGGTTATGGAAGCAGCAATCGAAGTCAAGAATGAAAAGGGATATGACATTGTACCGGAGATCATGATTCCTTTAGTAGGCGAAAAGAAAGAATTGAAATTTGTAAAAGATATTGTAGTAGAAACCGCAGAAGCTGTGAAGAAGGAAAAAGGATCAGATATCCAATACCATATCGGTACCATGATCGAGATCCCAAGAGCAGCGCTGCTGGCTGATGAAATTGCAGAAGAAGCGGAATTCTTCTCCTTTGGAACCAATGACCTGACTCAAATGACTTTCGGTTTCTCACGTGATGATGCCGGTAAGTTCTTGGATGCTTATTATAAGAGCAAGATTTACGAATCAGATCCATTTGCTCGTCTTGACCAAAATGGTGTTGGTCAATTAGTTAAGATGTCCGTTGAAAAAGGTAAAGCAACCCGCCCGAATATCAAATTAGGTATTTGTGGTGAGCATGGTGGAGATCCATCTTCGGTTGAGTTCTGCCATAGAGTGGGACTTACCTATGTATCCTGTTCGCCATTCCGGGTGCCGATTGCCAGACTTGCAGCGGCACAGGCGGCATTGAATAATAAGTAAATCAACTTTCCCAGACTCCTTGGAGTGGGATAGAGCTCAAAAAGACTGTAGGAAAGTTGAGTAAATAAGCATTAGCTTTACCAGAAAAGGATATCACTTGCTGATATCCTTTTCTGACATTCATACAAATTTAAAATAAAACCATTCTGATTGAATGGGAGTGAGCTTAAAGGACGGAAAGGAGCCGAAAATGAAAATTGGAGTTTTACTGGAGTCATTTCACAAACCGGTATATGAATCGCTGGCCATAGCAAAAAAAATAGGAGTTGAAGGCATTCAGGTCTATGCCACTACCGGCGAATTAAGTCCGGAGAGATTAAAGGGACAGGCGCTGAAAGAATTTAAAAAGGCAGTGGCTGATAGTGGACTGACCATTTCTGCTTTATGCGGAGATTTAGGCGGAGGCTTTATGGATAAAAGCCAAAATCCGGCCAAAATTGAAAAATCCAAAGCCATCCTGGATTTAGCCAAAGAACTGGGGACCAACATTGTGACCACTCATATTGGCATTGTGCCGGAAGATATAAATAGTGAACGCTTTCATACCATGCATCAGGCTTGCTATCAGCTGGCAGAATACGCGGACTCGATGCAGGCCCATTTTGCGGTTGAAACTGGCCCGGAAAAAGCCATTACCCTGAAACGTTTTTTGGATACCTTAGGCTCAAAAGGAGTGGCAGTTAACTTTGATCCGGCTAATTTTGTGATGGTAACCGGTGATGATCCGGTAGCCGGGGTACTGACTCTTAAAGATTATATTGTACACACCCATGCCAAGGACGGGATCAAGCTCTATGATACTGATCCGGAAAATATTTACAATCCGTCAGCGGAGGTGATTATTACCAATCCCTCTTTTGCAGAAAAACCGTTGGGTCAGGGTAAGGTTGATTTTACCGGATGGATTGATAATTTGCGGAAGATAGGTTATAATGGATATCTGACAATTGAGCGGGAAACCGGCGAAAATCCGATACAGGACATTACGGCAGCAGTTGAGTTTTTAAGAGAAAGGCTAAGCATATGAATAATTTTATTTTTTATTCTCCCACCAAATTTATTTTTGGAAAAGACAGTGAAAAGAAAGTGGCCAGTTTGGCCAGGGAATATGGAGCCACCAGAGTGTTGCTGCTTTATGGTGGAAAGTCGGCTCTGCAATCAGGGCTGCTGGCCAGGGTGAAGCGGTATTTTGAGGAAGCAAAACTGGATTATATCGAGCTGGGCGGAGTCGAGCCCAACCCCGGGGATGATAAGGTTTACGAGGGAATCGAAAAGGTCCGGGATTATGGCATTGATTTCATTGTGGCCATGGGCGGCGGTTCGGTCATTGACACAGCCAAGGCAATTGCGGCCGGAGCAGTTTATGATGGTGACTTTTGGGATTTTTACTGTGGCAAAGCCGAAATGAAACAGGCATTGCCGCTGGGGACCATTTTAACGATTGCGGCTTCCGGCAGTGAAGGCTCATCAAGTACAGTTATTACCAAAAAATCAACCATGGAAAAACGGGGCAGCGGCGGCGATATAGTTCGGCCGGTATTTTCGATTTTAAATCCGATGCTGACCATGACTTTGCCGAAGGAACAAACTTTTTACGGTGTGATGGATATGATGTCGCATATTTTGGAACGTTACTTCAGCTATACCGAAGATGTTGACCTGACCAGTGGTCTGTGTGAATCGGTACTGGCTTCGATCATTATGAATGCCCGAATCGTGCTGGAAAATCCACGTGATTATGGTGCCAGAGCCAATTTGATGTGGGCCGGTACAATGGCGCACAGCGGTATTTTAGGCGTGGGACGCAAACAGGACTGGGGCTCTCACAGCTTGGGGCATGAACTGTCTTCCTTTTATGGAACAGCCCATGGCGCGACTTTGGCGGTAGTATTTCCGGCCTGGATGCGCTATGCTTTAGAGCATAATGAAGATATCACTTCTTTGGTTGAGCTGGCGATTAATGTGTGGGATGTTCCGTTTGAACCGGAGGATATAAAAAACACAGCTTTAAGTGGAATAAAATCATTTTTAAGCTATTTAAAAGAACTGAATTTGCCGATAACATTAGAAGAAATAGGCGGCAAAGAGGACGACATCAAAGAATTGACAGATAAAGTAATTTTACGGGGAAATTATATAAAATTGACCCGGGAAATTGTTCGGGAGATTTTTGAATTATCTTTGGAGAAAAATCGTTTAATATAAAGGCTAACAGAAATATGTAATTTTTAAAGGCGGAAATCAAAGGATTGTAAAAAACGATGAAGGACTATTTGTGAATGAGGAGATAAGAGATGTTAGGGGATCGGATTAGAAGTCAAGAAAGAGTTAAGGTTGATATGAATGATGATGTGATTTGCATCATTATTTCCATGGATAGGGAAGTAAAGAGCTTAAACCTGGATTTTCCTATTCCAATTCGAATTGAAGATATCTCGGCCGGAGGCTTGAAATTTTGGAGCCGTCAGGAGTTGATGATAGGCTTGGTGATGAATTTTCGCATGCGAGTAGAGGGACATATTATTGATACAAGAGCTAAGATTCTGCGCTGCAAAGAAGAAGAACCGGGCATCTATGTGGCAGCGGCTCAATTTTTGGAAATATCCCGGCATGGTCAGCATTTGATCAATGGATTTGTTAAGAAAAGAATGGTCCGAGATATCTGGGAATCCCGCCGGAAAATGTAAATCAAACATTCAGCTATAAGACTTCGAGGAAAAGCTAAATTATTCTGACATGGCTGAAAGGAGGACAATTTGAAGAAGCGATTGTTGACGATCGGGATTAGTATGATGCTGCTGGCTTCATGCGGTGCACTAAGTGATGCAAAAGAGCAGATTAAAGATAGTTTAAAGGAAGAAGAAGTTAAAGTGGTGGTACCGGAAAAGCCGAAATTTGAAGACAGGATTGTCAGTGTGGCCTATATCAGTGTTTTATCAGAGGGACTTAATGTTCGGACAGAGCCGGATGAGGATGGCAGCTTTTTGCAACGGGTACCGAAAGAAGCAAAATTTACGGTACTGGATACTACTTTAGACTCTAAACATAGAATATGGTATCAGATCGAATATCAACCCAATAAAACCGGATGGGTGGCAGGTTGGCATGTAGCGGAAACAGAAATTACCATTTTGGTTCAGGAAGAAGATACCATTATTCAAAAGATTGATGCAAAGGAGCCGCCCATTTATTTGGAAAATCCTTTGAATCCAAGCAAAGCCAAAGTTGGCAGCCGCTTTTATGGCATGACATTGGTAGAGAAAAATGAAAACGGGCTTCGGTTTAGTGGAGAAAGTCGTTTGGACGGAAATTACCGGCTTGATAAGAGCGGAAAATTTTATTATTTTACTCCAGATGAGGCTTCGGCTGTCAGTTTGCCGAGGACAAAGCAAAACATTCACTCAGCAGATTTTATTATTTATGAGATTCCGGCTACGCCGATTTTTGAAGGACAGGCATCCGGTCAGGCCAGCATTCAAATTGTTGAGTATGAATTGAATTATAATGGAACCAATGTGGTAACATTAAAACGGTAAGAGTGGAAAATAAAAGGGTGAAAAGAAACGTAAACCCGCATGTCATCTCGGTGATAAGAAAATGCGGAACAGACAGAATAGATCGGCAGCCAGGGATTTTGATAGGAGATTTTCAAATTACAGGGAGGTACAGCATGGATATGATTACAATTTTATATTTAGTGGTCTCATTGCTGTATTTGTATACAGGGATACGGGCCTTGGTGCTCAATAAAAATAATGGAGCAAATCGTTTGTTTGTGGTTATGACAGGCTGTTTATTTATTCATGTCATTACTTTATTATTGGCAGGCCTGATTACGAATGTTGAAAATATATTAATTATCCGTGCGTTGGGTCGGGTGGCTGGTTATGTCTTTTATTCGGCGGTATTTCATTTTGCTTTGTGTGTTGGTGAAAAACTGAAGACAAAAAGACTGCTGACGGTTATTTTAAGTGTTGTTCCGGTATTGATTGATATTTATTTATATATTTTTCTGGCTCCGGAAATTGTTCGTAATTATAATCTGGATACCGGAACTTTAGTATTTGAGTGGACAAATCAGCAGGGATTATTTTATCAATCATTTTTGGCCATTCATATTATTACCAGTTTTGCCACAGCTCTGTTTGTTTTTTGGGGTTGGGGCATAAAAAACCGCAACCGGCATAAGATCCCTTTTGCCTTTTTGCTGAACAGTGTATTTGTTCTTTCTTTTGTAGTGGGCGGTTATTTGGGATACAAAGAACATTTCTGGGGGATGACTAATTTAACGGAAGCTTCGGTTATTGTTTTTTCGCTGCAGGTGATTATTACTTATTTATTAATTGTTAAAAATGAATTTGTGGAAACGGATGTATCAGCATCCATTGTCAGAGCGCTGGAGTTAATGCAGGAAGGCTTTTTAATTACCTCAGAGGATTATATTATTAACCGGGCAAACGAAGGCGCCGAAAAGATCTCCGGTTTTTCGATTAACCAGCTATATGGAAAAGATGCCAGACTATTGTTTGAGAATATGAATGGTGAAGATGCCATATTGCTTTGCGCAGATGGCTCCAAACGAAATATTAATCTGTCAGAAACAGAAATTGTTGATCCGGCCACTAAGATTGGCTTCCGGATCATCAGTTTTCGTGATATTGAAGATATTAAAAAAATTGAAAACCAATTACTGACCATGAATGAAGTGCTGGAAGAGCGGGTAGAAAGACGCCGGGTTGTGCTTTACACCATTCAACGTAAACTGGAAAAGGAAATTGAAGAAAAAAAGGAATTAGAAGAAGAACTGAGCCGCCTGGTTTATTATGATATGCTGACAGAACTGCCCAATCGGGTGATGTTTAATGAAAAATTACAGAAAATTATTCGCCGGGAGCAGATGAATTTTGGGATTCTGGCAATTAATATTGATAATTTTAAGCGAATCAATGATACCATTGGACATAATGAAGGTGACCGGATTTTGGTTCATTTATCCGAACTGATTCAAAGTAAGCTGCGGACCAGTGAAATGGCGGCGCGAATGGAAGGTGATGAATTCTTAATTTTGGTAAATAAAGTTTATCAGGAAGAAGATCTGAAAAAACGTGCTGACCAGTTGCAGGAAAGCGTTAAACAGGCCTTTTATATTAAAAATTTAAAAATTTACCTAACCATGAGCATTGGGGCAGCCCTGTATCTGCCGGGGATGACAGCCAGTGAATTAATTTATAATGCTAATGTGGCTCTTTATGGTGCCAAGCGAAAGGGTATCAGCGGATTTGAGAGTTATTGTGGCAATGGACGTAATTATTTGAAAGAAAAAATCAAAATTCGTCAGGAAATTGAACAAGCAATCAGATATAATGAATTTGAGTTATATTATCAACCACAGGTTTTAACCGAAAATGAAAAAGTAAGTGGTGCGGAAGCATTGCTGCGCTGGAATCATCCGGAAAAAGGCTTTGTGATGCCAGGTAGCTTTATTCCACAAATTGAAAATGAGAATTTGATTATTCAATTAGGGGAATGGGTGGTTGAAAATGCCTGCAGGCAAATTAAGGAATGGGAACAAAAACAGAAATATGAATTTTTACCTTTGTCAGTCAACTTATCAATGCGACATTTTGAAAGTGAAGAAGTCATTTACTTTTTAAAAAGTATGATTGAAAAGTATGAGATTGACCCGGCACATTTGAAAATTGAAATTACCGAGAGTTTTTACTCAGAGGAGCTTTATACATTACCGTCCATTTTGGCTAAGATCAGAGAAAATAATATTTCGCTGTCAGTTGATGATTTTGGAACAGGATATTCTTCTTTCCACTATTTAAAGAATATTAAGGCCGATGTATTAAAGATTCCCCGGGAGTATGTGATTGGAATTGGTAAAAATAAGAAGTCGGAATATATTGTCAAGTCAATGATTGATCTGGCTCATGAGCTGGAAATGATGGTGATTGCCGAAGGCGTTGAATCGGCAGAGGAAAAGGAATTTTTAACCAAGCAATTATGTGATGTGATTCAAGGGTACTATTATTTTAAACCCATGAACAAGGAGGCCTTGGAAAGTATATCATGATAAGTCTGATTAGCGTGGGAATGATCGTATTTTATTTATATTCAGCGTTTTATATTTATATGCTTAACCATCGCTCCTATACAAATTACGTGTTTTGGCTGATGAATATTAATTTTGCTGTTTCCTCATTTGCAAATTTTATGCTGATTAATGCAGTGGATTATCATAAGGCATATGTATGGATGAAAATTTATCGCTATTCGATTTTGCCGGTGCCCTGCCTTTTGTTTTTGGGGGTTTTGTTGTTGGCTTTTCCGCAGTTGAATAAAAAGAAAGAGCAATTAACCATTATTTTTGGCCTGTTAATTGGCTCATTATGGGTATTGGAAACAACCAGCATTGGTGATCAATCTTTTTATTTGTTTCAGGCATTGGATGGCTTTCGCTGGCAAATTAAAATGGATACTCTGTTGAGTATGAGTTTTAATTTAATTTTCATTCTGTCTTTTGTTCCGTCAATTATACTAAGCTTTTTATCACTGGGCAAATTTTTAAAGGATCTGACTCAGCGGTACAGTATCGGCATTACGGTTTTGTCATGTAGTTTAATTGTTATTTCGCTGATTGGCATGTTTCGCTATTTTGTGATTGCCAAAGATGGTCTTTATAATGGCATTTTTTATTTTATTGCTTTTGGTATGCCGATTAGTTTGATTTACTTTTTTGTCTTTCAGAACCGGAAACTACCTTTGGTGATGCTGGATTCGTATTCAGTTGAAATTATCAATACCTTAAATGAAGGAGTGCTGTTGCTGGATGAAAATTTTGAGGTGCAGCGCTCAAATAGTTTTGCTAAAAAGCTGTTTGGTTGGACCGAAGATGGCGGTTATGCTTTTGCCGATTATCAAAAAGACTGCCTGGATAAGATGAACAAAATGAAATATGCGCGTGAAAAGCTGCTGATGAATCAGGAAGGCACAATTGTAAATGTTTTTGGCAAAGAGATCCCGGTGTCCTTTACATTGACCAGATTAAGCGGCTCCAAAAAGGAGAATAAATATTTATTGCTGTTGATGGATGTCAGTAAGTTAAAAGAGATGGAAGAACAGCTTACAGATGCCAATCGGGAATTAAATGAGCAAATTATTTGGCGGACCAATGTGATTTATGATAAAAATAATGCTTTGCTGAAAGAAATGGATAAAAAAGAAGAAAAGAGACATCGGATTGAGCATTTTTTGGAATATGATTATGTGACAGAGCTCCTTAATAAAAACGGATTTATGAATGAAGTCAGTTTTAGCCGGGTGGTCAATGAGCAGGCATTGATTTCCATTAATCTTTTAAATATTAAGATGATCTCTGAAAATTTCAGCCGGATGATTGTCGAAAAAGTGATTATTAAAATTGCTGACTTTTTAAAGGAAAATTGGGACAAGCGGGTCATCATAGCACGATTTGAAAATTACCGTTTTTTATTGTATTGTGAAAAACAGGAATATAAAGAAATCGCAGACCAAATTCTTCAGAAATTTTTAAGGCCACTTTCAGTGGATGGGTTTAAAATTGAGTTAGATTGCGGTATTGGTATTGTATATGAGAATCAAAATCGTAAGGATATCAATCAAATGATAATTGAGTCAGATCTGGCAGCAAATCAAGCACGGAAATATGGGAAAAATCAATATTATATTTATCATGAGGATATGGATACAATGCGAAGTGCAGAGTTTTCCATGTTGAATGACTATTTATATGCTGCTTTAACGGCCAATGAATTGAAATTGCGGTATGGTCTTAAATTTGATGCCAAAGGTACCATTGTCGGATTGATTGCTGATATTTACTGGCAGTTAAATGAAAACCGGGAAATTGTTGAAAAAGAAATTATTGAGATTGCAGAAATGTATAATTACACTCAAGAGCTGGAACGTTGGCGGATAAACCAGATAATTGAGGATATGCGGAAAATGAGCAGATGTAAGAAGGGTGAAAGCCTGCCAATAACCATTCGCCTGATGAAAACGACTCTTTATAATGAAGATAATATTAATGAGTTAATGCAAATTCTGGAAGACAGCCATATGGATATGCAGCGTTTTGAATTTTCTTTGGGTGAAGACATTTTTATGCAGGGAGCAGCTTTTGTTAATGCTTGCCTGGCAATGGTCCGCAGTTACAATATTAAAGTAGGATTAAGAAATTTTGGTGGACTGTATTCATCATTGAAGTATTTAAGAGATTTAGAAATTGATTTTATTGTGCTGGCACCGGAGTTTGTAGAAGGGATCGGCATTAATAGCCGCGATGAGGCGATTCTCAAAATGATTTTGGATTTGGCGAAAAATATGAATTATAGTATTTTAGTGGAGAATGTCGTTCGCAAGAAACAACTCGACTTTTTAATTAAAGACTGCCACGAATTTGCAGGTTTGTATTTTTCTAAACCAATGTCTATTGATGAAATTTGCAATTGTATTGAAAAAAGACTTGACATTACAGGCGAACTTGAATATAATATCTAAATGTGAATTCATATATCCCTTAGCCCCGGATTTTATGAATGACAATAGAAACCGGAAAAGAACAAGGAGGAATATCAATGAAAACATTCATGCCAAAGGCAGCAGAAATCAGTAGAAAATGGTATGTTGTTGATGCTGAGGGACAAACTTTAGGAAGACTTGCATCGGAAGTAGCTAAAGTGCTGCGTGGAAAGAACAAAGTAACTTTTACACCACATGCCGATATGGGTGACTTTGTTATTGTAATTAATGCCGATAAAGTAGTATTAACCGGAAATAAATTAGATCAAAAATTCCACTATCATCATACTGGATATCCTGGTGGATTGAAGTCAGTTAAATACAGAGATTTATTGAAGAACAAGCCGGAAGATGTGATTATGTATGCAGTTAAAGGTATGTTGCCAAAGAATTCTTTGGGACGCACAACCTTAAAGAAACTTCGCGTATATCGCGGAGCTGAGCATCCACATGCAGCTCAAAAACCGGAAACAATGGAACTGAACATTCAATTAGGTTAAGAAGGAGGATAATCCATGGCTTCAGTACAATATTATGGCACAGGTCGTAGAAAAAGCAGTGTAGCAAGAGTATATTTAGTACCGGGAAACGGTAATATCACTATAAATGGAAAAAATATTGAGGAATATTTTGGACTGGAAACTTTAAAAGTTATCGTTCGCCAACCATTAGTTTTGATTGGTGCATTAGATCGTTATGATGTAAAAGTAACAGTCAAAGGCGGCGGCTTCACCGGCCAGGCCGGAGCAATTCGTCACGGAATCTCCAGAGCACTGTTGGAAGTAGATGCTGACAACAGACCAGCCCTCAAAAAAGAAGGTTTCTTAACCAGAGACCCACGTATGAAAGAAAGAAAGAAATACGGCTTAAAGAAAGCAAGAAGAGCCCCACAATTTTCGAAAAGATAAGCAGATCTGCGAAGATATATACAAAAAACCGCTCGAAGTGTTTACACTTCAGAGCGGTTTTTTGTATATATCTTCATTGGAATGCAAGAAACGACTGAGGACGAAGTCCGAAGTTCTTTCTTGCATAGCAGATCTGCTTATCTTATGTAGAGTCCCCAGCCTGCAAACAGCGAAGCGCCTTTGCGTGGTGGGGGCGACCGAAAAGTAAGCATAACTCATAGCCAATCAGCTTATCGCCCTCAGAGTCCCCGGCCAGCAAACAGCGAAGCGCCTTTGCGTGGTGGGGACGACCGATTCCATCTTCTTTATTTCTTGGCTTTTCGATATCCTGCCTTAACCGCTTCCTCTTCGGTATTAAAATAAACAACATTTTCTTCTTTGATCTTGTCATAGCTCACATTATTCGGCAAATGATATATTTTGCTCTTTTTATTCCCCTTGATTTTACCTTGCTGTTGTGTAGGAGCAGCAGGAGCAGAAACGGAAGGCTTTTTGGTATCAAGCTTGACAATTTTGGTTTTTTCATCCCATTTCACATCCAAATTTAAATCATCTGCAACTGCATCGATTGGTAAATATATATGATTTTCAAAGCTGATAGGGTAAAGAGATTTTTTTTCAGTAGTCTTTAACTCTAGTTTTTTACCATTTAATTCTACCTTGACTTCTTTTTGCAAAGTTGCCTGAACATTTTCCATTGTTGCAGTTGCATAGACTGTCCCACCGAAAATCACGACACACAAAGCTAATGCTAATAATTTCTTCATAAAAAATACCCCTTTCTGATGTGGCTAATATGATAGGAAAGCAATTGAGTATTAAAAATGTTACTTTCCATGAATGCTTATAATTATTGTATTGTCAACCATGATCAAAAGATTACTTATTACACATAAAATAGGATAAATTATGCAGAAAAATTCTTTAAAATCTCAGTATCTTTTTCGCATTTTCGCCCATCACCATTGCCCGCTCCTTATCGCTCAATACACTTAAGCTCTCATCATATCTGGAAATCGGCAGCAACGGATAATCAGTGCCAAATAATATTTTATTTAAGATCCCGATTTCCCGGGCTACATTATAAATCTCCTTATCATATAAAAATACTCCGGCAGCGGTATCATAATAAACATTGGCAAAAGCAGCACGTAACTCCTTCATCAGTTCAAAAAACAGCAGGCCGCCCCCAAAATGGGCTAAGATAATGGTAAGCTCCTGGTGATGACGGATAAAAGTTTCTACTTCATGCATGGCCACCTTGGTTTTGCCGGGATAATAATGGCCAACGGTTTCATTGGTATGCAGCAGCAGGGGCAGTTGATAATGGAGCAAACAATCTTTAAAAGCAGTTTCATGTAAAGTGGCGATTTCCATATTTTGCCCTTCCGGAAATAACTCGCCAACTCCACGCAGGCCCCCAAGATAAGCCCGCTCAACTTCTTTTTCCAGATCTTTATGCCGGGCCGGAACCACCATATAGCCAATTAGTAAATCAGGGTATTGACGAATCGCTTCCATGGTGTAATCATTGACATAGCGGCATAAGCCCATATCCTGAAAACCAAAACCAAAGACAATGCCCTTATCAAAATGATTTTCCTGTAAATGCTCAGCTACCTGCTCATAAGTAGCAAAGCGATTATGCGGCGTTTCTGATAATAGCCGAAAATACGGCTCCTTTTCACCAATTTTTTTATAATTCCGGATGATGTCCGGTGGTGTAATGTGAACATGAACATCAATTTTCATAAGACCTCTTTTCTGATTAATTATAATTAATCACCCTATCTTTCCGGATGGAAAGGCAATTTACTTTATAAGACATCTTGTTTTACATTCGGCGTTGGCTGCTTATTTTCGGTGATCTTTTGCCACTTACTTCATAAGATATTGCCTTGTACCCGGCTTTACAAACTGGTTTTCACAGTGATACCTAAAAACAGTTTTAGGGAATATGGAAAAGTTGACTAAGCAACAATAAAAGTATATCATAAAATAAATGCAGATAAAAGCTGAAATATGGTTTAAAAGGGCAGGGAAAAGCAGAGGCTTGCACTTTAAGAGGCAAAGATCCAAGCATAATTTCCGATCATATGAATTAGACATTTCCGGTCTTTAAAAATTGAAATGCTAAATAGATAATATAAGGCCATCAAAAATACGGTTTTTTCACAAAAACATTGACAAAAAACCAATGAAAGATTATATTGAGGGTAAGGAGGTGCTTTATGTTAGTTCAATTTACGCTTAAAAATTTTTTATCTTTTAAAAATGAGGCGACACTTGATATGACTGCTATTTCTGCCTATAAAGAGCATGAATATAATCTAATGGAAACACCCGGTGGTGATAAACTGGTTAAAGTGGCTGCAATTTATGGTGCGAATGCCAGCGGTAAATCAAACCTGCGGACAGCTATGGAAGTCTTTCAAAAAATTATTTTGGAATCCTTTCATAATGTTCGGCGGCAGGAAGAACAAGCGATCTATAAATATTATTTTCCTTTTGAATTTCATGATCAAAAAGAGAATACCGAATTTGAAATTGTGGTCATCACAGATGTGGCTGAATATCGCTATGGATTTGAATATAACCCGCAAGAAATTGTCAGTGAATGGTTTTATCAACGAAAAAACAGCACCAAGCGGCTGTCGGTTTTATTTGAACGAAGTGGTACAAAAATTGAGTTTGGAGCCATGCTGCGAAAAGAATGTGATATTTATAAAAACCAAATTCCGGCAGAAACCTTGGTCCTTTCTTTTTTCAACAAATTACGTTTGAAAACGGAAGTGTTTACCAATGTTTTTCAGGAAATTTTCAAAACTTGGGTGTCGACTACCGATACTTTTGAAAAAACACATTTTCTGGAACAATATTTGCCGGAAACCATTGACCGGGATAAAAAAAGCTTGCTTAAATTCCTGTCAGCCATTGACAGCGGAATTAAGGATATTTATTACGAAACCGATGGTAAGAAAATAAAATTATATACTGTTCATAAAAAGGATGAAAAGATATATCCGATCCATTTGCACCGCGAATCAGAAGGAACGGCCAAGAGCATTGCCATTTTTATCTGGGTAAAAAAGGCGATTTTAGCAGGCAGTTCCATGTTTGTTGATGAGCTGAATACTAAGCTCCATCCTTTGCTTCTGAAATTTATTATTGATCTTTTTTATGAAAGGAATTCAAAAGCCCAGTTAATTTACACTACTCATGATACCACTCTGTTAAACAAAAAGTTTTTCCGGCGCGATCAGATTTGGTTCGTGCAGAAGGAGAAAGATGGCTGTTCCAGACTGGAAGCTTTGTCGGACTTTAAAGTCCGGTCAGATGCATCATTTGAAAAAGATTATTTGGCTGGAGTATATGGTGCGATTCCCCGATTAAAAGCCTTTGAGATTGTTGAGGAAGAATAGATGGCAGGAGAGAATGGATTTCAAAAAAGGCGTGAGAGTAGAAAAAAAAGGCAGTATGGTTATCGTCAGCCCAAGGCCAATTCCTATTTGATTGTAACGGAAGGTTCAAAAACCGAACCTCTTTATTTGCAGGGAATTGTTAATTTAATTCAGGCGAAAATGGGCGGTAATGTGGAAATTGTAGAGCTGCCGGTCATTGATATCAGTGGAATTGGCAGAGCCACCCGAAAATTGGTGGAAAAAACCGATGAAATTGTCAGTAAGGCCAAAATCATTTACCAGAATATCTGGGTGGTTTTTGATAAAGATGATTTTGGCGATTTTGACGAAGCAATTGAAATGGCTGAAGAACGTGGATATAAAGTTGCCTGGACAAATCAGGCCTTTGAATACTGGCTGTACTTGCACTTTAAATATAGTGCCAGAGCACTTCACCGTAAGGAATGGTTTTCCCGTTTGAGTAAAATTTTTAAAGAAAAAAATTTGGGCAGTCGGGTGTATAAAAAAAATTATCCCAATATTTATGAACTGGTCAATACTGATGATGGAGTTAACCGGGCGATCCGCAATGCCAAACGCAGAATGGAAAAGTATAAAAAGGCCAGCATGCCGCCATCCAGTTTTAACCCAGGGACAACCATGCATCTGTTGGTTGAGGAATTGCAAAAATATTTGACAGAGTGATAAAATCCTGCCACTAATTAAAGTCATTCGTCGCGGTCCTCTGGCAATCCGCTGCGCGAATTGCCTACGAGGACATCGTTTTTGCTGTGCAAAACCGATCGTCTGTCGGTATAGCGCCGCAAAATGAATATGTCTGCTTCGCAGCCGCATTCATTTCGTACACTACGGTGATGATAAACTTTAGTTAATACCAACAAAATCCTGCCGCTACGCGTCAGTCGTGCTACGCACTTATGATTTTGTCGGTATAGCCCCAAAAAATGAATATGCCCGCTTCGCGGGCGCATTCATTTCGTACACTACAGTAACGATAAACTTTAGTTATACCGCCAGACCCTGCCACTTCGTGGCAGCCGCACTTCGTGCTGCTGTCTGTCGGTATAGCGCCGGAAAATGTAAATGTCTGCTTCGCAGCCGCTTCCATTTTCCTTGCGCGCTATACATTAAACCGAAAGAGGATGATGTCGCCGTCTTTGACCACATATTCCTTGCCTTCCTGGCGGACCAGGCCTTTTTCTTTGGCGGCTTGATAGTTGCCGCAGGCAATTAAATCATCATAGGATACGATTTCGGCTTTGATAAAGCCACGCTCAAAATCACTGTGGATCTTACCGGCAGCGCCCGGCGCTTTGGTGCCCTGGGTAATCGTCCAGGCCCGGACTTCTTTTTCGCCGGCAGTCAGATAGCTGATTAAACCAAGCAGAGAATATGAGGCATGGATTAATTTATCCAGACCTGATTCGCTTAAACCCAACTCACTTAAAAATTCCTTTTTTTCTGCTTCTTCTAAATCGGAGATCTCCGATTCCAGTTTGGCGCTGACTACAAATACCTCCGAGCCTTCGGCAGCTGCAAAATCACGAACTGATTGGACCAGAGTATTGGCAGCACCGTCATCAGCTAAATCATCCTCTGCCACATTAGCAGCATAGATGGTTGGCTTGGCACTTAATAAATTATATTCCTTTAACAGCTCTGTTTCTTCGGCAGTCATTGACAAACTGCGGACAGATTTGCCGTTTTCCAAGGTTTCTTTGATCCGGGTCAGAAAATCCATTTCTACCTGCAAATTTTTATCAGCCCTGACCGCTTTGGCGGTTTTAGCAATCCGCCGTTCCAGTACTTCCAGGTCTGAGAAAATCAGCTCTAACTGAATTGTTTCAATATCCCGAATTGGCTGAATCGATCCATCAACATGGACGATATTTTGATCTTCAAAGCAGCGAACCACATGGACAATGGCATCAACTTCACGAATATGACTTAAAAACTTATTGCCCAGGCCTTCGCCTTTGCTGGCACCTTTGACCAGTCCGGCAATATCAACAAACTCAATTACCGCCGGAATGGTTTTTTGTGATTGATATAAATCGGTCAAAACCTGCAAACGCTTATCCGGCACACTGACAATACCAACATTTGGGTCAATGGTACAAAACGGATAATTGGCTGCTTCTGCTTTATCCTTGGTCAGCGAGTTAAATAAAGTACTTTTTCCAACATTGGGTAAACCGACAATTCCTAATTTCATTTTTCTTTTTCCTTCTCTTGATTTTAGTATATTTTCTAATCAAAAAGTATAACATAAAAGCCGGGAAAAGTATAGTGCAAAAAACCGATATTTAAACCGGATAAAGCTTATAATCATGAGGTTCGGATTGATTTGAAAAATAAAAAATAAATAAATTTAAAAAAACACTTGCAAAGTCAGAGACTTTCTAGTATAATACACAAAGTGGTCAGCCGAAAGGCTGGACATAGAATAAGCTGGCGTGGCACAGTCGGTAGCGCGCAACATTGGTAGTGTTGAGGTCACGGGTTCGATTCCCGTCGCTAGCTTTTCAAAAAAAGGTATCGCAATCAGCGATATCTTTTTTTGTGTTGAAAATCTTTTGCGGTAGTCGTTAAACCAAATTTTGGTCAAATAGATTGCTTTATTCCGGCTGTTCCATATTCTCCTGAAAACGAAATATATGGTAATATCAGTTTAGCCGGTGATTATGGCAAAGCAGTCAAATAGCGAAACAGTACTTGACAAAAGAGGAGAAAATAAAATTTTCCTGCAAAAATGGGAAAAAGTAAATAAGAAAATTAAGAAATTAGTTAGAAACCCGTTAAAAAGGCGAAATTTAATTGATTTTTTAGTTTTGGATGAACTATAATAAGCTATGACAAAAGTTAAACAAAAAAGTTCAGAAAAGGGGACGATTATGAAAAAGAAAATTATTACATTTTTAATGGCAATCATTATGGTTATCGGTATGGCAGCATGCAGTAATGCCAAAACTGATAAATCAACAGACAGTACCACAGAAAAATCATCAGAAAAGTCAAAATACACTTCGGCTGAAGAAGTGCTTAGCAAGGTGTATGAGCTTTATAAGGAAGACCAAAAATTTCCGATTTCCGGTGGTGATAGTGAAAATTATGTTGAGGACAAACCGGCTGCTTATGACATTACCAAAACAGAGGAAATGGACTTTGAATTAGGATTTCCGGCCAGTCAAACAGAGAATATTGATGCAGCCGCTACCATGATCCATATGCTCAATGCCAATACCTTTACCGGAGCAGCCTATCATTTAAAAGAAGGGGTTGATGCGGAGGCATTTGCCAAGGCAATTAAGGAACATACCTGGAGTCCGAATCGGGAATGGTTATGTGGAGCACCGGATACTTTTATGGTCATTTTGGTCGATAAAGAATATGTGATTACTGTTTTTGGTAAAAAAGAAATCACCGATGTATTTAAGGAAAACGCTTTATCAGCTCTGGAAGGAGCAAAGGTCATCATCGAAGAAACAGCTTCTTATTAAAATAGGCTGCAAAAAGATGAGGCAAGGGGTTGCTGTATATTAAGATTTTCATTCAGGATATAGAATAGATTCCTGGTGATCTTTCACAAGATCTTGTATGAAATCTGTATTTTGCAGCAGCCCTTGTTAATGAATAAGGAGAAGATCATGCTTTTTTCAAGTATTACATTTTTATATTACTTTTTGCCGATAGTTTTGGGCCTTTATTTTATAGTCCCAAGGCAATGGAAAAATAGTGTGCTATTACTGGCCAGCCTGCTTTTTTATGGTTGGGGAGAGCCTAAATATTTATTTTTAATGACACTTTCGATTGGACTGGGTTACTTATTTGGCATTGGCATGGAAAGGCAGTCAAAGCACAAAGTCCGGAAAATCTTATGTACAGTATCCGTAGCGATCAGTTTGTCGTTTTTGCTATATTTTAAATATGCAGATTTTTTTATTGCTAATTTTAATACAGCAACCGGCTTGTCCGTTCCTTTGCTGAGGATTGCTCTGCCAATTGGCATCAGTTTTTATACTTTTCAAATGATTAGCTATACTATGGACGTTTATCAGGGAGAGAAGGCACAAACCAATATCATACATTTGGCTACTTATATTGCCATGTTTCCACAGTTGATTGCCGGGCCGATTGTGCGCTACTCAGATATTGCTGCCCAGCTAAAGCAAAGACAACATTCAGCTGCTTTGGCTGCCGCCGGAATTCGACGCTTTGTCCTGGGATTGGCCAAAAAAATTTTAATTGCTAATCAATTAGGAGAATTGTGTGCAGCTTTTCGGGTATCAAATGAAAAATCGGTACTGTTTTACTGGCTCTATGGCATTGCTTTTTTATTTCATATTTATTTTGATTTTTCCGGATATAGTGATATGGCTATTGGACTAGGTAAGATTTTTGGTTTTCGTTTTTTGGAAAATTTCAATTATCCATATATGGCAGGGAGCATTACTGAATTTTGGAGAAGATGGCATATTTCGCTGGGAACCTGGTTTCGGGATTATGTATATATTCCATTGGGCGGGAATCGGTGCAGCAAGCCAAGGCAGATCATCAATATTTTAGTGGTTTGGTTTTTGACCGGCTTTTGGCATGGGGCAGCCTGGAATTTTATTGTTTGGGGTTTGTTTTTTGCGGTCTTTTTAGTAATTGAAAAAAGTGGTATCTTGTCTTTTATGCAAAAGAGTAAAATATTAGCTTCATTTTATGTTTTATTTCTGGTGATGGTCAGCTTTATTATTTTTAATGCAGCCGATATGAAAGAAGCAGTTTCAGATATTGCTGGTCTTTTTGGCGGTCATGGAGTACCTTTGGTATCAGCAGAAGCCATTTATCAATTGCGCAGTTTTGCTGTGGTTTTGGTGCTGGCAGCGGTTGGTGCAACTTCGCTGCCAAAAACAGCCATGGAAAAATTAATATCTCAGTCCTCATTCCTGGGAAAAAGTATTTCTGCACTGGAACCGGTTTTTTTGCTGGGATTGCTGTTGATGATGACCGGATATCTGGCAGATGGCTCATTTAATCCGTTTTTATACTTTCGATTTTAGGAGGAACTATGCAGGCAACAAAAAAAGAACATATGATTTGCGGATTATTTGCGGTATTTTTAGCTGCAGCATTTGGGCTGTTTATTTTTTGGCCGCAGCCGGAGTATTTTATGGATGAAAGAAGACTGCCGGCTA
Organism: Clostridiales bacterium COT073_COT-073; assembly: GCA_003858485.1. GTDB lineage: Bacteria > Bacillota > Clostridia > Lachnospirales > Vallitaleaceae > W11650. The sequence goes on along the minus strand of RQYD01000006.1, from coordinate 32,861 downwards.
AATTTCCGGAAGTTTCAGCGGAATCGCTGCTGAGTGGAAGATTTATGGGCGGATTTGAAAAATATGCGACTGATGCAGTGCCGTTTCGCATTAATTTTCGGCGTTTAAAGGCAGTGTCGGCCTTGTATTTATTTCATCGCCAGGATAATCATGGTATTTATCTGCAAGATGGATATACAGCTAAAATGGAATATCCGCTTAATCAGGCTAATTTTTTGCGGGCAGCCGAACGCTTTCGTTATGTGTATGACAAGTACCTGAACGAAAATAATCAGGTGTTTTTGTCTTTGATACCGGATAAAAATTATTTTTTAGCCAAATCCAGCGGCCATTTATGGATGGATTATTCATGGATAGAAGAAACCATGAGCCGGAAAGTCGATTTTGCGGAGTATATAGGCATTTTTGATTTGCTTAAAATAGAAGATTATTACCAAACCGATACGCATTGGCGACAAGAAAAAATCAAACCGGTGGCTGAGCGAATTGCTCAAAAAACCGGAGTGATCCTGCCGGAAGATTATCAGCCTAAAATGGCTAATCCGGAGTTTTATGGGGTATATTACGGCCAGTCCGGATTGCCGCTGCCACCGGAGAGCCTACAGTATTTGATGAATCAAGAAATACAAATGGCTCAGGTTTTTGATTTGCAGAATGGTAAGGAGATCCCGGTTTATGATGAAACCTTGGCTTTGGGCCGGGACGGTTATGAGATGTTTTTATCCGGCCCGCTGTCCTTAATTAAAATTGAAAATCCGGCAGCTCCCAAAGACAAAAAAATGGTAATATTCCGGGATTCCTTTGGTTCTGCACTGGCGCCGCTGCTAATTCCGGGCTATTCACAGATTTACCTGGCTGATATTCGCTATCTTCATCCTGACAGATTGGGTAAGTACATAGACTTTGAAAATAGTGATATTCTCTTTTTATACAGCACATTGGTACTTAATCATAGTGAAACCTTAAAATAAGTTCCGTATAGTGCGCAGATTTGGCTTTTAAGAAAGGGCAGAAGGCTGCGGGCAAAAATAAACCTGCTGGCAAGTTATGTCAGCAGGTCAGAGGGGCGTTTGCATTTGGTGATTTGTCCGGGAGATAGTGTTTGCTCATGATAACAATATCCGGATAGCAATCAATATTCTGCAGTAGCTTCTTTTAACGATATAAAATCAAGCAATGCTCAGCTAAGGTATAATTCTTTGTGCTTTAAATAGCAGTGTCCGCACATGGAAATGTACTGAACCTGGGCATCATTGTCAATTACCACTTGTTCACCGGCAAAGACAAATTTGCCATTGACTTTTCGAGGATTAAAAATAGCTTTGCGGCCACAGCTGCAAATGGTTTTTAGTTCTTCAATGCTATGGGCAATTAAGAGCAGACGCTTTGAGCCGGGAAAGCCTTCGGTCATAAAGTCTGTTCTAAGTCCATAGCAGATTACCGGGATATCACGTTTGACAGCAATTTCAAACAGCTGATCGATTTGCATTTCTGTAAAAAATTGTGATTCATCGGTTAAAAGGCAGTCGATTTTTCCGAAATTTTGGACATACTGATCAATAATTTCCAGGAAATTGGCATCTTTATCAATCATAAAATCAACTTCCCGTAAAACCCCCAGCCGGGAAGAAATCATATTGCCATCTTTAGTATCAATTTGCGGTTTAGCCAGTAAAACCCGCATTCCTCTTTCTTCATAATTATGAGCAACTTGAATTAAATTGGTTGATTTTCCACAATTCATAGCCCCATATCTAAAATATAATTTTGACATATTTTCCCCCTGTTCTGATAATAAGTGATAATTTTCCCGGCTTTTCCGGCATATGGTTTGCCTGAAAGCCGGCTGTTTCTGCTCGGCTGCCTGGCTCTGCCGGGCTTATGTATCCTCTCCTGATTTTGCTGCTTACTGCCCGGAACTTTCTTTTGCCATCAGTCAATCAGAATTTTAAACCTCAACTTTTAAAGTAATTCCGGTTTTGGGCAGAGCTTTATACTTGACTCCGACCATGTTCATCATTTTTTTAGCAGCAATCACCGAATCGGTATTGGCATATTTATCATCCTGATAAATCACTTCCTTGATCCCGGCCTGAATAATTGCTTTGGTACACTCATTACAGGGGAAAAGGGTGGTATAGATTTTAGCCCCATTTAAGCTGGTACCGGAGTGATTTAAGATGGCATTAAGTTCAGCATGGCAGACATAAAAATATTTGGTATGGAGAGCATCGCCTTCATGCTCCCAGGGCATTTCATCATCATTTACACCGGTTGGCATACCATTATAACCGACGGATAAGATTTTATTGTTTTGACTGACGATACATGCGCCGACCTGTGTGCGATTGTCCTTACTGCGCATCGAAGATAAAATGGCAATGCCCATAAAATATTCATCCCATGAAATATAATCCTGTCTTTTCAAAAGAAAACCTCCCTTTCAAGCAAGTGACATTTGATTTTTTTAGTATAGCATAGTTTGCCGGCTTTTTAAATAAATTTTCAATTCTAAGCTGTTAAATTTAACAAAATTGTTGTATAATAAAAATGATAGTCATTTGCCCGAGCTTTATCAATCTGCTGGACGCTGATTTTTGAAGTTATCAGAATTTATTTAAATGAAATGTATTGGCACAAATGAATGCAGCTGTAAAGCGCGGATATTCATTTTGCGGCACTTTCCATCAAACGGAAAGTACTAAAAGTGCAAAGCACTTTGATAGGGCGCGTTAAATGGGTGGTATGTGCCCGCTCCCCGGAGCGGGATAGAGTCAAAAAAACTGTGGGACAGTTGAGTGAGTTAAAAATAGATGAAATAGTCATGGAACAATATGACGAAAGGAATAAGACAATGCCCAAAAAACAAATTGCTGCGATTGATGTCGGATCGCATTCCATTCAAATGAAAGTCGGTGAAATAAACCGCAAGGGAGAATTCCGGGAGTTGGATCATTTTTATAAAACCACCACTTTAGGAAGAGATACTTTTACCACCGGTAAAATCAGTTTTGCTTCAGTCGATAAGTTGTGTGAACTGTTGGAAGTATTTTCCAGAGTGATTAAAGATTATCAGATTACCCATTATAAAGCGGTGGCGACTTCGGCTTTACGGGAAGCCGGAAATAAGGATTATATCATTGACCAGGTCAAACAGAAAACCGGCATTGATATTACTGTACTCAGTAATTCAGAAGAACAATTTTACCATCATCGGGCCATCAAATCACGGATGCCGGAAATTGATAAAATTTTGGCGGAGAATACCTTAATGATCGCACTGGGAGCGGGCAGTATTCAAATCACTGCCTATCACAACCAAACTTTAAATTCTACCCAAAATATTAAAATTGGTGCCCTGCGCCTGCGCGAAGTCTTTGGCATGCTGGAAAATGAGCTGCTTGACTATCAAACAGTGATAGAGGAGTATATTAAAGCCAATTTGGATGCAATCGATATTTTTCAGGAAAAGCTGACTTATAAAAATTTAATTGTGGTTGGCGGGGAAATTGAATTATTAAACCGGATCCAGCAAAAATTCTTAAAAAATACGGAAGCCCGTCTGCAAATTCCGGATTTTGATAAATTGCGTCAATTGCTGATGAGCCAAAGTGTGGTTGGTTTGGCCGAACAATACGATGTGGCTTATGAACGGGCAGAAATTTTGCATCCGATTATGCTGTTGCTGGATAATGTGATTAAGCAGGTGGGTACCGAACAAATTATCTTATCGGAAATTGGTTTAAATGACGGAATTATTGATGAATTGCATGAAGAAATTTACTCCCTGACCAGCAAAACCACCTATGCTGGTGATATTTTAGAAAATGCCCGGGAATTGGCACGGCGTTTTTATTATCATGAAAGGCATCAGAAGACTTTGGAAGATTATGCCAGCTTTTTATTTCAAAAGACCAGGCGGGTGCATGGCATGCATGAGGAAGAATTGCTACTGCGGACATCAATTATTTTACAGGATGTAGGCAAGTCAATTGATCAGAGCAATCATGCCATTCATTCCTATCATATTATTAAAGCCCTGGAAATTTTAGGCTTATCGGAAAGAGAAGTCAATATTATTGCTCAGGTGGCTGGCTATCATACGGACAGCCGGCCGAAGTTTTTGGACAATGACTATCGCCTGCTGCCGCAACCGGACAGGATCCTGATCTCCAAGCTAACAGCCATTATCGGTTTGGCCAATGCCCTGGATAAATCGCATCAGCGAAAATATGAATTGGAATCCGTCAGCCTTAAAAATAAAGATTTGGTGATTCGGGCAACAACACGGTTTTTAAGCAATACCACGCTTGAAGAATGGAGTTTTAAAGGCAAAGCCGAGTTTTTTAAGGAAGTATTTGGAGTTATGCCCATCCTAAAAATTAAAAAGGAGTATAAGTAATGACCAAAAAAGAAAAAAAATATATTGATTTATTAAGCCCGGAATATTATGAAAACAGAGAGTTAAGTTGGTTGGAGTTTAATCAGCGGGTACTGGAAGAAGCAGAAAATCCGGAAAATCCTTTGTTTGAGCGTTTAAAATTTTTGTCAATTGTCAGCTCCAATCTGGATGAGTTCTTTATGGTCCGGGTGGCATCTTTAAAGGAGCAGGTCAATGCCGGATATTTGAAAGAGGACTTTGCCGGATTTACTCCGAAAGGGCAATTAAAAGCGATTTCGCTCAGGACCCATGTCATGGTGGAAGAACAGGTCCAGCATTTTAAGCGGGGAATTTTACCGCAATTACGCAAAAAGAAAATATTTTTACATTCCAAACTGGATAAATTGACCGACACCCAAAAGCGCTTTTTGGAGCAGTATTTTGCAGATGTTCTGTATCCAACTTTAACGCCAATGGGCGTGGATTCCTCACGGCCATTTCCGCTGATTATGAATAAAACCCTGAATATTGGCGTGATTGTCGAAAACAAGGGGAAAGAGGAATTTGCCACCATTCAGGTACCGGCGATCGTTGACCGACTGGTCAAGATCCCGGCAGCTAAGGAGGGCAATCATGAATTTGTTTATTTAGAAGATATTATTATCGAATATATTGAGCAATTATTTGTCGGGCGACCGGTGCTGGCCTGCGGTGAATACCGGATCACCCGTAATTCAGACTTGTCGATTGATGAAGAAGAGGCGGAAGATTTGCTGCTGGAAATCGAAAAATCAATTCAAAAGCGAAAATGGGGACAGGCGATTCGTTTGGAATTAAAAAAGGGTTTAGATGAAAGAATTGTCAATCACTTGCAAAAATCATTGGAGGTTCATACCAAGGATGTTTATGAAATTGACGGTCCCCTGGACTTCACTTTTTTAATGAAGTTTTATGGTGACGAATGTGGAGATGCCATGAAATTCCCGGCATTTACCCCCTGCCAGCCCTGGAATTTGCTGGGCAAGGAGGATTTATTTACCGAAATCAGAGAGCGGGATATTTTTTTGCATCATCCGTTTGAAAGCTTTCAGCCGGTGGTGGATTTTGTAAAAGCCGCAGCTGAAGACCCGAATGTTCTTGCGATCAAGCAAACGTTGTACCGGGTCAGTGGAAGATCACCGATCATTCAGGCTCTGGCCAAAGCTGCTCAGGCCGGCAAGCAGGTGACAGTGCTGGTTGAGTTAAAGGCCAGATTTGATGAAGAAAACAATATCCAATGGGCCAGAAGCTTAGAACGGGCGGGCTGTCACGTGATTTACGGCTTGGTCGGCCTGAAAACTCATAGTAAAATTACTTTGGTGGTGCGTAAAGAAGAAGACGGAATTCGCCGATATGTTCATTTGGGCACCGGCAATTACAATGATGTGACTGCCAGATTCTATACGGATATGGGTCTGCTGACCTGTAATGAGTTAATTGGTGCGGATGCGTCAGCGGTCTTTAATACTCTGTCCGGTTATTCTGAGCCGCCGCGGCTGCATAAGCTAACAATGGCGCCGACTGGACTGCGTGATAAATTTTACAGCCTGATCCGGCGGGAAGCCGAACATGCTGCTCAAGGCCGGCCGGCTAAAATGATTTGCAAAATGAATTCGCTTTGTGATTTTGGAATTATGAAAGAAATTTACAAGGCGGCCATGGCCGGAGTAAAAATTGAGCTGATCGTCCGCGGGATTTGCGGGGTGATCCCGGGAATTCCAGAGGTGAGTGAGAATATTACGGTTCGTTCGATTGTCGGCAAATATCTGGAGCATAGTCGGGTCTATTATTTTTATAATGATGGCCGGGAAGAAGTTTACTTATCGAGTGCTGATTTTATGCCCCGCAATTTGGATCGACGGGTCGAATTGCTGTTTCCGATTGAAGATGAAAAGATCAAACAGCGTTTGATTTTCATTTTAGGATTGGTCCTGCGTGATACGGTCAAAGCTAAAATTAAAAATACCGATAAACAGTATCAGGTCATTGACCGCCGGGGCAAAGAAGTGCTCAATTCACAAAGCCGGTTTGAAGAATTGGCGATGGAGCGAGCAGATCATTTTGAAAAGCATAATCACTCCGATATTTTTATTCCGGTCATTGGCCAGGAAGAGGAGCAATCCTAAAAATTTGATTAGAATCGGGAAGAATTACTACTCAAATCCAAAGTTTTATGGTATGATGTTTCAAGCAATAAAACCGTAGGGGATATTATTGCCGGCAGAGATTGATATTAGATGAAAATGGTTTGTATTTTGAGAGATCAGGATATAAACAGAAAAATATAGGAGCGATTGTTTTAAAATGGGTAAGCAAAGTAAGATTTTGATGCTGTTATGCGGACTGATTGTTGTCCTTTTGGTGGGAAGTTATTTTTTGATCCAAGCCACGGAAAAGGCCAGAAAGATGGAGCAAACAGCCGTGGAAACACCGGAAACAGTAAAAGAAGAAGAACAGGTACAGGTACAGGAAGAATCCACTGAAGAAGAGAAGGTGCCGGAATCAAAAAATGGTTTGATGATTGGTTTTGACCAGTCAAATAAATTGACCGATGTCTTAATGGTTGGCCATGTTGATACCGAGCAAAATAAGATCAAGGTTGTTTCCATTCCCCGTGATTTTTTTATTGATTTTCGCAAAGAGCCTTTTAAAAGCATAAAAAAGGCCAATCCTAACAATAAGATCGGCTATTGTAAAATTAATGAAATTTACATTAATATGGGAGCCAAAGAGGATGGGCTGGAAACCTTAAAGCAGGTGATCGAGGCCATCACCGGACTGGAAATTGACTATATGGCGACTATTAATGTCAGCGGTTTTAAAGAGGTGGTCGATATTGTTGATGGAGTGGAGTTTGATGTGCCGGTGCGGATGTATAAGATGGATCCCTATCAGGATCCGCCGCTGCGCATTGACCTGCAACCAGGACTTCAGCTTTTGGATGGTGAAAAAGCACAGGGCCTGGTGCGCTTCCGGGGGTATCCAAATGGAGATTTTCAGCGGATTAAAGTTCAGCAGGAATTTATCATGACTTTATTCCAAAAGATAGTGTCCAGTAATGTAGAGCAAATGACAAGCCTGGTTAAGCAGATTTTTAAAATGGTCAAAGCTGATTTTGGAATTGTTGAGATCATGGATTATTTGAATTATTTCCTGGATAAAGATATTGTCCATATTATGAGTAATGCTAATATGATCACATTAGAAGGCTGGTTTGATGAATTGGAAAATGGAGCTTCCATCATTCAGTTTGATCTTGAAAAAACCCAGAAGGCAGTGCGGGAATTATTGGAGAAAGATGACAAAACCGCGGCACCGGATAAAGAGTCAAATTCTGACCAGTCAAAGGATGATACTCAAGAGAATAAAGCAACGGACCAAAAATCCGAAAATAAAAAGTGAGGTAAAGCTGGTGGTCAATAAGAATAAAGTTCGCAGAAATAAATTCATTCGCATGTTTTTAATGTCATTGGCTATTTTTTCAGTGATTGCAGCTTTAGCAACAACCGTTTATGTGTTGGTAGCCAAGAATAATTTACTAAGTAAGGTTTTGCAAAATCCGGTGCTGAAGAACGAGGATCCCAAAACATCGGCCAAAGATAAAGCCTTTACTGTAACAGCACTGTTTGGTGTTGACCAATTGGGCTCGAATCAAACCAATACCAATATGCTGCTCTTTTTTAATCATAAAAATCAGGAGATCAATGTGGTTTCCGTGCCTCGAGATACTAAATTTAATTGGCCGGAAGAAGTATATAATGAAATTTCAGCCAAACGTAAGGATATTCCTAAAATAGTTCCAATCAGTGAGGTGCCAAGTTATGTGGCTGCCGAAAAACGCAATGAGATTGCAGTTCAGGTCCTGGAAAATGCTTTTCATATGAATATTGATTACTATATTAATATGGATCTGGCAGCTTTTAAATATCTGGTGGATGTGGCCGGTCCGGTGACCATGGAAGTGCCGGAAATGATTTTTACCGATACCGCCAAAAATGGAAACAGTGATGTGGCTAAGGGTCTGCAGCCTCTGGATGGAGAAAAAGCAGCAGCCTTGCTCCAATATAGTCCGAATTATTCGGGCGGTGATTTAAATCGGATCAAAGTTCAGCAGGCATTTTTTAAAGCATTCATGGATCAGATTTTAAAGCCGGAAAATAAGGTCAATTTGCCCAGTACATTAAAAGGCTTATATCCTTATATTCAGACCAATTTTGAAAATGCCGCCGATTACCTGGTTTATTTAGAAGAAATCAGTACCAGTAAATTATTTATGGGCACATTGCCGGGCAGTCTTACTCCAGATAAAAAATATGCTTATGATGCAGCCAAATCAAAAGAATTGTTTGAAACTATTCTGACCGCTAAAAATTTAATGGCCACTGAGCCGGCAAATCAGCCCAAGGAAAATACAACATTGCCAAGTAGTCAAACGACCAATGAAAATACACCACAGCCGCCGGTAACACTGCCGACTGAGCCAAAGGAAAGTGATACCAATGTGATTGTCAAAGAGGTGTATGATGTTAAAATTATGGCCATCGGTGTATATAATGGCACCAATATTTCCGGCTTAGCCGCTAAGACTAAGCAGCGCCTGGAAGCCTTAGGCTATAAGGTAGCGCAGGTTGGTAACTATCAAACCAAACCGGTGGAAAAAACTCTGATTAAGGTATATGCCAAGGAGATCGGTGAAGAGCTGTTGCCTTATTTTAGCGGCGGAGTTATTCAGGTTGATGAATCCTTAAAAGGCAAGCCGGAAGAAATCGTGATTGTTTTAGGCTTGACCGAACAAAAATAAAGCGCAAAGATAAACAAAAGATAACCCTATCTGTGATAGGGTATCTTTGCGTTTTAGCTAAGACTCAAAAAATGCAAATATCGGAGATCCGGAAATGGCAAATGGAGGAAAAAGAATGCAAAAGCAAAAGAGCCGTAAGATTATTGAGATTTTGGGTGTGACAATTGATGTATTAACAATGGATAAAGCAGTGGCCACCGTCAAAAGCTGGCTCAGTCAGGAACAAAAGCGGATGATTTTTACAGTCAACCCGGAAATAATTATGCTGGCTAAGGAAGATCCGGCCTTTGCCCAAGTTTTAAACAGTGCCGATATGGTGACAGCTGACGGTATCGGGGTGGTGATCGCTTCAAAAAAAATTGGCCGGCCGCTGCCGGAACGGGTAGCCGGATATGACTTACAGCTCCGTTTATTTGCTGAAACAGAAGCTGGTTATTATTTTTTAGGAGCGGCTGAGGGGGTGGCCGCAGAAGCCGCCCGCAAGATCATGGCTAAATACCCGAAGGCTAAAGTGGTGGGTTGCCATAATGGATATTTTAACAGATTTGAGGATCTGATCGAGGAGATCAATGCTTGTAACCCAGATGTGTTATTGGTCGGGCTGGGAGCTAAAAAGCAGGAAGAATTGATCGCCCGCTATCAAGACCAATTAAATGCCAAAATATTTATTGGAGTCGGTGGTTCGTTTGATGGTTTTTCCGGCAAGGTGAAAAGAGCACCGGATATTTTTATTCGCTTACATTTAGAATGGTTTTATCGCCTGCTCAAGCAGCCAAGTCGTTGGAAGCGGATGCTCAAACTCCCCCTCTTTTTAGTGGCAGTCAGAAAAAGTAAAAAAAGTTAACAGGGAGTTATCATATGTTACAATTAAAAAAGAAACATAAATTTATAGATTATATATTAATTATTATTGGCACGACCTTATTGGCGATTGCCATTAATTCTTATTTTGAGGCAATGGGCTTGGTAACCGGCGGTGTGACCGGTTTGTCGATCATCATTAAGCATTTTAGCCAGGGAATTTGGCCGGGGGGAATTCCCTTGTCATTTAGTAACTTATGTATTAATATTCCATTATTTTTGATCGCCTTTGTATTGCATGGCAAGGAATTTGGAGCCAAAAGTTTGTTTGCGACCATTTACTTATCGGTGGCTCTTGAATATACAAGATTTTTACCGCAGCTGACCCATGATTACTTTTTGGGAGCGGTTTTTGGCGGAGTGATGGCAGGAGTGGGAATTGGTTTGGTCTTTGTGGCCAATGCCACCACCGGCGGAACAGATTTAGCTGGCAGTATTTTCCATCACTTTTTTCCGGGACTAAGTACTGCCAAATGGATGCAGTTAATTGACAGTCTGATTATTGTAGTCGGTTTGGTGCTGTTCGGTGCAGAAAGAGCAATGTATGCGATTATCAGTGTTTATATTACTGTGCAGATCATTGATGCCATGCTGGAAGGCCTGAATTTCTCCAAAGCTGCCTTGATCATTTCTGATAAACATCAGGAAATTTCTGCAGAGATTATGAAGCAGATTGATCGCGGAGTTACTGGGCTGAGCGGAGTCGGCAAATATACCGGTAATCAAAAAGAAGTTCTGCTCTGTGTTATGTCTAAACGCGAAATTTTAACAGTTAAGGAGATCGTAAAACGGATCGATGCCAAGGCTTTTATGATTGTAACCGATGCCCGGGAAGTCTTTGGTGAGGGCTTTATTGAAAATGCTGAATTGGAAAAGGCTAAAAAAGCTGGCAAAATTGACTAAAATTATAGAAAAAGTTTTAAAATTTAAAAAAATTCAGCTGATAGCATAAGAAATGACCTGTTTTTAACAATAAACATTGTGTAAAACGTTGGAAGATAGCATTTCTGACAGAAAGAAGCACCTAATTTTGGATATTTTATCAATTGTCGGATGTTTGAAATTAAGGTATATTATTAATCGATAAAACTTGGGACCGGCTGACAGCATGGACTGGCGGAGAAAAGGGGCAAGTTAAATATTTATTTGCAGAAGGGAGCTATGATAAATGGCAAGTCTATCTTTAAGAAATGTAAAAAAAGTTTATTCCGGTAATGTAACAGCGGTTTCGGATTTCAATTTGGAAATTGCCGATAAAGAATTTATTATTTTCGTTGGACCATCAGGCTGTGGTAAAACAACAACCCTGCGGATGATTGCCGGCTTAGAAGAAATTACCGAAGGAGAACTTTATATCGGTGACCGCTTGGTTAACGATGTTGAACCGAAAGACAGAGATATTGCGATGGTATTCCAAAACTATGCGTTATATCCTCATATGACAGTATATGATAATATGGCATTTGGTCTTAAACTGCGTAAAACTCCAAAAGAAGAGATTGAAAGAAGAGTACGCGAAGCTGCTAAGATTTTAGGTATTGAAGCATTGCTTGATCGTCGTCCAAAAGCTTTATCCGGTGGACAACGGCAACGTGTGGCTATGGGACGTGCGATTGTGCGTGAGCCAAAAGTATTCTTAATGGACGAACCGCTGTCCAACTTGGATGCGAAATTACGTGTGCAAATGCGGGTTGAGATTTCCAAATTGCATAAAAAACTGCAAACGACCATCATTTATGTAACTCACGATCAGGTTGAAGCAATGACACTTGGTACCAGAATCGTTGTTATGAAAGATGGTATCATTCAGCAAGTAGATTCCCCGTCAACCCTGTATTCCAAACCGGCTAACTTATTTGTAGCAGGCTTTATCGGTTCTCCGCAAATGAACTTTATTGAAGCAGTGGTTTCTAAAGTGGATGGCCGGGCAAAATTAACCTTTGGTGCCAATGCGGTAGTATTATCCGAAGAAAAGTCCAAGGCTGTACTGGGCGGCGGTTATGAAGGCAAAACTGTTATTTTGGGTATTCGTCCGGAAGATATTCATGATGAAGAAAATTATATGGCTAATAAGGATGCAATTGTAGACTTTGAAGTAGCGGTTACGGAAATGCTGGGTGCAGAAATGATCTTGATCGGTAGCATTGAAAACTTTGATACTACTGCCAAAGTTGGACCACGTTCTACTGCTAAAGCCGGTGATAAGGTTCAATTAGCCTTTGATCTTGAAAGAATTCATGTCTTTGACAAGGATACTGAAAAGGTAATTACCAACTAATTATAAGCTGATTGAGCACTCTCCGTTTTTAAAATGGGGATGCCCCAAATAGGAATGTCTCAATTGTTTGAGCGATATTTGGCAAACTTAGTTAAAATATCAAAAAACATACAATAAAAAAGATGAAAAAGATGAAAAAGAGGAAATGCATAAGTGCTGCATTCCTCTTTTTTTGTATTAAATACGATAAACATAGGAATGATATCTGATTTTGATATCAGATATCATTAAAAATCCGATTTATTGTAAAGGTTTGAATAGAATCCTGATATTAGAAGGCGATATGCTTTTTGGAGCAGTCTATTAATTTGATTTTAACTTGATGTCCTGTTTTATATGCAAATAAACAGAAAAAATCTTTGTTTTTCTTTATATAAAATGCTATAATTATATGCAGAAAGATAGGAACAGAATAGGGAACTTTGATTACTCTTCTTTTAGTCATGGTTTCATGTCGGCAAGGGAAAGACAGAAAACAAAGGAGCAGCCGGCTTATTTATTCGATCTGTTCCTTTGGTGAGCGAAGTCAGGGAACATAATGTCTACAAGCAGTCGTAAGACAGAAGGGATCAGGGAGGAGGAATTGTTATGGCAAGTTTTTGTACTAATTGCGGGAAACCTGTAAAGGATAATGCATTTTACTGTACAAATTGCGGCAATAAAATTGCATCACTGGTTCAGGCTCAAGCACCAGCGCAGCCGTCATATTCGGGAGAGCTGGTCAGCCCGATGCCGCCGGGATATCCGACAGCACCGGTTGGTTCAATGCCATCAGGATATCCGGCAGCACCGGTCGGCTCAATGCCGTCAGGATATCCGGCAGCACCGGTCGGCTCAATGCCATCAGGATATCCGGGAGTACCGGTCGGCCCGATGTGGCCAAAGCCAAAAAAGAAATATACATTTCTCAAGTTCGTAATAGTAATGGCGATTTTGGTTGGACTTGTTTATACCGGTCTATATAAGCCCGGCTGGGTCCATGATGTTGCCCGGCTGACCAAGCCAATGCCGGAAATCTATAAGCAGGGATCGAGTGTATCGAAAGTAATCGACAACCGCCAAGTCTGCACAGTAGGAACCATGTCAGAGAATGGATACTTGATTGAAATCGAACCGGGAACATTTCCAGATGGAACAGAGATCACGGTAGAGTATGTCCCGATCGCTCAGAAAAAAGAAAAGGATTTTCAGGCTATCGGCTCGCCCATTCGGATCAAAGCTTCGGGTTATAAAGGTGGGTATCTGGGAGAGGGTGTTACGGTGACCATGGAAATTCCGGAAAGAATGCGGACTGACAAACGCAGCCGTTATTTCATGGCATACTTCAATGAGCAAAAGCAGGACTACGAATACTATCCGTTTGACAAAATGGATTGGGAAAATAATGTCCTGACCTATACCTTGCCTCATTTTTCGGAAAATACGCCAGTACTGGCAAGTAAAGACAAGGCGGTCGATGTTTATCTTGACGCATACTGTATGCAGTCGGCCATGAATCAGAAAGGGATCAGGGAACTAAAAGAATCGCTTGGGCCGGAACTCGAAAAAAATCTGAAAAAGCTGGGAATTCCCAAAGAAGAAACGGCAGATTTTATAAACGCCATTGCCGGTTCCATTATGGATCAGACTTTATCAGGCACTAAAGGGGAAGCGGCCGGTCATATAGCAAATCTTGTCACGGCAGGATATAAGTATAAGGAGAATAAAAATGCGGATGCGTTTAATGAGGCGCTAACTCAGACGACCTGTGAAGTCATTGCCCATAAATTGTTGCAAGCCAAATTCGGCAAGGACATCAGTGCAAATCCGGCCAAGATCATTGCCGGCGTTACTGCTAAGTCCGGCAGTATTGTCGGCAGTCTGGAAACCGGCGATTACAGACAGGTTGTACGTGATGTCGGCAGTGTGATCATTTCGCTGTATCCGACAGCAAGCGTCGTTAATGCAGTAGTCGACCTGACGATCGCCTCAGCCAATTCCATCAAGCAGAATTTTAAAGCCGCAGAGGTTGAAAAACTTTATCAGATGTATAAAAACGGTTCCGGTGAGTTTGGAGCCAGGAATTTTGATGATTTGTGGTACTCTGTTGACTATTCATTTTGGTTCAGTTCTGGTAGGGGCGCTTATAGATTTCTAAAAGATGATTATGTAACAGAATATTGTTTTAATAGAGGCTGGAAAGAAAGTCAGCTTAAAAAACTTCCGGCAGAAAAGTTTGAAGAGATCAATAACTTTACCAGGGAACGTTTACGAGCATATTTCGAGGAAAGATATCAATGTGAAGAAGCCGCCGAGCAAATGAAAAAAAAGGAACACCGGTTCATTGAAGATCTGAGCTCAACTCTTGATTTCTCGGGCTATGACAACATTTTGGGCAAAGACCCAATGACCAGGCTGAATGAGATTTATCGTATTCGTCAATTTCTGACCGGCTTGATCGATGTGAAGAAACAGGAGCGGGCTGATTATGCCGAACTGGTTTTTGAATGGATCGGTGCAGCATTGGATGGCAAGAACATGGATGAGATCAAACAGCATATGGTAAGGTTTTTGAAAAAGAAAGGCCTCTTAAAAGCCGGGATTGAAGTCCCGACAGAAGGTATTCCAACCGTTTCGGAAATATGCGGCACTTACCAGGAGGTGAAAGGGACTCTGACAGTTGAATCAAGCGGATTGAAACGGTTTGCGGATTACATGAATGAGACCTTTGGGGAAGGAACCGTTACCGGTCCGATCGCCAATTCGGATACAGCGACTATGGAAAATGTTCCCTACACATTTACGATCTATCAGGAGGATGGAAAAATAAAACTTAAAATGATCATGAATTCCTCTCCGAACGAGGTCTATCTTTATGCCTGTACTTATAACGAAAGTAAGGGAATGCTGACTGCAAAGTTGGTGTCGGTTCCTAATGATAATGCTATTCAGCTGGGAGTGACGGACATTCCCTTCAAGTTTACTAAACGGGGAAATATGATTTATTTGCATTCAGACCAAAATGTGAACTTTACGGTCGGTAAGTTTAATCTTAAGTTTAACGGACAAAAGAGTCTTAAATAATTAAGAACCTTCTTGCTGCCAATCCGGCGCTAACATATCAGGCAATATCCCTTTTTAAAATAGGCTTGTTCCCAAAGATATGAGGGCGGATTTATTTTACCGGTGATTTGGCAGATTTAGTCAAAAAATCAAAAAAACGAACAATAAAAAGGAAAATAAGGCAGAAAAAATAGAGGAAATGCACAAAGTTTTGCTTTCCTCTTTTTTTTTTGAACAAAATGCTATAAAATAGGAATAGCAGGTTAAAAAATCGAATCTGTATCGCTATTTACAGAAAAAAAAGTCGAAAGGCAGATGGAAAATGGACAGAATTCAGTGAAAGAGGAGGGATCCATTTTCTGATTTTGGTCAGCGCAAGGTTAAACAGTAAAAATGGTGAGTTAATAAAATACAGAACGGGAAACTGGCAAAGGAGAAGAGCATGATATCAAATCAAATTTTACAAACCACAATTGAAGGGTTAAAAACAATTACCCGAATGGATTTAACGGTGATGGACGCCGAAGGACGAGTATTAGCCTCAACCGAAGAAGATACTTTCGCTGATTATAATTTTTCAGTACTGGACTTTGTCAATTCACAAGCCGAGAGTCAGTTGGTTCAGGGGTATCAATTTTTCAAGGTTTTTGATGAAAGTACAGTTGAGTATATTATTACCGTTAAAGGAGAAGCAGAAGATGTCTATAAGATTGGTAAAATTGCCTCCTTTCAAATTCAAAATTTGCTGGTTGCTTATAAAGAAAGATTTGATAAGGACAATTTTGTTAAAAACTTATTGCTGGACAACTTGCTGCTGGTTGATATTTACAATCGGTCAAAGAAACTGCATATTGAAACCGATATCCCACGGGTGGCTTTAATTGTTGAAACCAAATTGGAAAAGGACAATAGCTCACTGGAAGTGGTAAAAAGTTTGTTTTCACCAAAATCACAGGATTTTATTACAGCGGTTGATGAGAAAAACATCATTGTCGTTAAGGCATTAAAGCCGACCGACAGCCGGAAGGATATTATTAATTTGGCTAATATGATCGTTGACACCATCAACTCAGAAGCTATGAGTCAGGCTTATGTAGCCATTGGTACAGTGGTTAATGATATTAAAGATGTTTCCAAATCTTATAAAGAGGCCAAGATGTCATTAGAAGTCGGTAAGATTTTCTATCAGGAGCACAATGTGATCGCCTATGAAAATCTGGGCATTGGCCGTTTGATCTATCAGCTGCCGTTGGCCCTGTGCCGGATGTTTATTGATGAAATTTTCCATGGCAAGTCACCGGATCAATTTGATGAAGAAACCTTGACTACCATTAATAAATTTTTTGAAAACAGCTTAAATGTATCCGAAACTTCCAGACAGCTTTATATTCACAGAAATACATTGGTCTATCGTTTGGATAAACTGCAAAAAAACACCGGTCTGGATTTGCGGGTGTTTGAAGATGCGATTACCTTTAAGATCGCTTTAATGGTAGTTCGATATATGAGATATATGCAGGATCATTCCATGTATTAGGTTTTACACTGGTAAAATCATGGCCGGATAAGGAAATCATCAATATGCTTGAATATGTTACAGATAGCAGGAAATAATACAGATTCAGGATTGGCTTTTCAAAGGTCAATCCTGCCTGTTATGCAGGAAGAAGTATTGAATAAGGAGATGGCATGATTCGTTTAGAAAATGTAACCAAGGAGTATCCAGGTGGTGTGAAAGCGCTGGATCAGGTTTCCTTTAAAATAAATAAAGGAGAGTTTGTTTTTATTGTCGGCGACAGTGGTTCGGGTAAGACTACATTGTTTAAGTTGCTGCTTCGGGAAATTGAAGCCAGCAGTGGAGCGATTTATATTGAGGATGTGGATATCGCCCGAATTCATAAAAGTAAAGTGCCGAAGCTTCGCCGCAGTTTAGGGGTGGTGTTTCAGGATTTCCGCTTACTTAAGGATAGAACCGTTTATGAAAATGTGGCTTTTGCTTTAGAGGTAACAGAAACACCCAAATCAGTGATCCGCAAGACAGTGCCGGCATTGCTGAATATGGTTGGTTTAAAGGGCTATGAAAAGAAAAAGCCGAATCAGTTATCGGGCGGTGAACAGCAAAGAGTGGCGCTGGCCAGAGCATTGGCCAATAATCCGCCAATTTTGTTGGCTGATGAGCCAACGGGTAACTTGGATCCACAAAGGTCCTGGGCAATTATTAACTTATTAAAGGATATCAATTTACGTGGGACTACAGTGGTAGTGATCACTCATGATCGGGAAATTGTCAATACCATGAAGAAGCGAGTCATTACTATTCAGAATGGACGAATTGCCCGGGATGACACGAGAGGAGAGTATTGGCATGAGCTTACGCACTCTACTATATAGTTTTTCCCAAGGCATTCAAAATTTATTTAAAAATGGCTGGATGTCAGTTGTTTCGGTCATGACGATTGCAGTTAATGTTTTTGTGATTGTGGTTTTTTATACTGTGGTAACGAATATTGGTTTTATGATGACTGAATTTGAAAAGAATATCGGGGTGGCGGTTTTTTTCCAGGATGATACCACCGAAGCTCAAATTTTGGAATTAAAAGCAATGATGGAAAAGCGCTCGGAAGTTTATCGAGTCGAATATATTTCAGCGGAGGCAGCCTGGGAAAGTTTTAAAGATAAGTATTTTGGACAGAGGCAGGAACTTTTGGCCGGCTTTGGTGAGGATAATCCATTGGCCAAATCAGCTTCGCTGCAGATTTCACTGGCTGACATTTCCAAGCAGGGAACTTTGGTCCAGGTTTTAAAGTCTGAGCCGATTGTCCGCTATGTTCGGGAAACCCGGGATGTTACATATGTGGTTGAGGCGCTGAACAAATTAGTCACCTATGTCAGCATTGGGTTGTTGATCATTTTAATTTTACTGGCCCTGTTTTTAATATCCAATACCATTCGTCTGGCAGTGACCCTGCGCAATGAGGAGATCAGCATTATGCGCTATATCGGGGCGCGTAATATGATGATCCGCGGTCCTTTTTTGGTTGAAGGAATTTTGATCGGTTTGATCGGAGCCAGTATTCCGCTGGTTTTATTTTATTATACTTATCCGGAAGTAGTGCTGCAAATTCAAAAGAGTTATGCCATTTTAAGTGATTATTTGATTTTCCTGAGCCGGGAGCGGATCTTGCAAATTTTGATCCCGATTGCCTTGGGTTCCGGAGCGGGAATTGGCTATATGGGCAGCCGGATCACGGTCGGTAAATACCTAAAAGTATAACTCATTTCCCATGTGCCTGTTTCCTGGATATGTGGCTCCTGATAAGATAAGCCACTTTCTGATAGGCTTCAGGCAGAGAAAGCAAAAGTTTGAAAGATTAAGAGCAGAGAAACCTAAAACCTCATGCTAAGAGGAGGTAATAATGAAGAGAAAAATATGGCGGTTGCTGGTTTGCTGTTTATTGCTGATTGCCTTTTCCAGTATTGCTTACGGAACCGGTAAGTTAAAAGACATGGAAAAGCAAAAAAAAGATATTCAAAAGCAGATCAATGACAGCTTGGCTGAGTTAAAGGCAAAAAAGGATGAAATTTCGCAGATCAATCAGGAAATTTTAAAATACAATCAGCAGTATGTGGAAGTGCAGGGAGTGCTGGATGTATTGGAAGATCGATTGGTCGATAAAAAGGCGGAAATTGCTCAAACTCAGGAAGAATTAGTCAAGGCCAAACAAAAAGAAAAAGTTTATTATGAAAATACCAAAGACCGGATCAAGGTGATGTATGAATATGGCAATACCGAATATATTTCTGTTTTGCTGGAATCAGACAATGCCATGGATTTTTATAATCGCCTGGAATACTTAAACAAGATTGTCGAATATGATAAAGGCATGCTCACCCGTTTAAATCAAATTAAAGAATCGATTCAGGAAACGGAAGGACGATTAATCATTGAGCGGGCGGAGCTGGAGCATACTCAAGCGGAAACCCTGATCCGTCAAAATGAAATTGAAAATATCAGAGTTTTAAAAGAGCAGGAAATTGTTAAGGCTAAGCAAAACCAGGCCTTTATTGAAGATCATATTGCCCAGCAGAAAAAAGAAGAGGCAGCGATCAATAAAAAGATTGATGATTATATCGCTGAGCTGGAAAGACAAAGAAAGGCCAAGCAAAAAACCAGTAATTTAAAATTTAAAGCCGGTTTGCTAAAATGGCCGTTACCGGGTTATACTTATGTCAATTCGCCATTTGGTCGGCGTAAGGATCCGATCACCGGTAAGCTGGGCGCAATGCATAATGGAACCGATATTCCGGCTCCGGCGGGTACACCGATCATTGCGGCTGCTGATGGCCAGGTGATCCATGCCGGCTGGATGAGAGGCTATGGCAATACCATTATGATCGATCACGGTCAAAATGCCAAGGGTCAGCAGGTGGTGACCCTATATGCTCATTGTTCCAGTTTGACGGTTACTCAGGGAGCTCTTGTTACCGGCGGCAAGACGATGGTGGCCAAGGTTGGCAGTACCGGGCGCTCAACCGGAAATCACCTTCATTTTGGCTTACGGATTGGCGGTTCCTGGGTGGATGCGATGAATAATACATCGAAATAAAAAATGAAGAGGATTTTCTGTTCACACAAGAATGATTTTTTAACAGAGGATCTTTCTGACACAGAGAGGATAACAAATGAAAGCAAAATATTATTGGCTGGGGGTATTGTCCGCCTTATTGGTAGTGGCTTTGATGACTTTAGCCGTGTTGGTGATAAATAATACCCGCGAATTAATGACCCAAATCGCTGAGCTTCCGCCAGCGACGGAAAGGGCAGAAAATGCGGGCAGTGCGACCAGAAATAACCGCTGGTTTGAGCAAAAGGTGCGGGAGATCGATCGCCAGCTCAACCAACGATATATTGAAGAAATTGATAAAGATAAAATGTATGAAGCAGCGGTCAAAGGTTATGTTGATGCCTTGGGTGACCCCTATACCAATTACCTGACCAGGGAAGAATTTGAAGAATTTAATCGTGATTTATCAGGAACATATGAAGGGATTGGTGTACCGATCGTCCGTGATGCGGACACCAAAGCAGTGACCATTATTGCTCCATATAAGGATTCGCCGGGTGAAAAGGCTGGTCTGAAAGCCGGTGATATTATTGTAGCGGTCGATGGCGATGATATTGCCGGAATTGAAGTCGATGAAGTTGCCCGGCGGATTCGTGGCCAGAAAGGAACACAAGTGACACTGACAGTTCAGCGCAAGAAAGGGAATAAGTTTGATGTCCTGGATATTCCGATTATTCGGGATGAGGTTATTATTCCAACCATTGAAGCCAAGATGCTGGAAGAACAAATTGGCTATATTGCGATCTTTGGATTTGATGAACCGACAGCCGATCAATTCAGCAGAGAATTAAACCAGTTAAAAAATCAGGGAATAAAGGGCTTGATTATTGATCTAAGGGGAAATCCCGGTGGTTATCTGGAAATTGCCACTGAAATTGCTGATGAAATTATGCATAAAGGATTGGTCGTTTATATTGAGGATAAAAATGGCAATCGTGAGGATTTTTCAGCAGTCAATTCGGCGAAACTGGAAATGCCGATTGCGGTATTGGTTGATGGTGGCAGTGCCTCGGCTTCAGAGATCCTGGCTGGTGCTTTAAAAGACCATAAGCTGGCTACCATTGTCGGCACAACCACTTTTGGCAAGGGACTGGTCCAAAATACCATTCCGTTTTTAGATGGCAGTGCCTTAAAGGTGACCATTGCCAAGTATTATACTCCGAACGGACATTATATCCATAGCAAAGGGATTGAGCCGGATGTCAAGGTTGAGCTGGAAGAACCGACTGAGGACACGGAAACAGCTGATAAGAATAAAATGGATAATCAATTGCAAAAAGCATGGGAGATTATCAAACAAAAGATATAAACAAAAGATATAAACAAATCCGCTATGATGAAGGCATTTGTCATAGCGGAAAAATTTGCGCCTGATTAATAAAGAAGTTGCTCCTGAAATCAGACAGAATTCAGCGCTAAATAAAGGAAGTAAATTTAAACATAGTAGTTGGCATAAATGAGATTACTTTGATAAATCGAGTATAACAGGGTGTCAACCGGAAAGATCAATAGAAAGTTTAGGTTATTATGAAAAGACAATGGTGGCAGGAAAAAGTAGCATATCAGATTTATCCCAAGAGTTTTTATGATTCAAATGGGGATGGAATTGGCGATTTACAGGGAATTATTCAAAAGCTTGACTATTTAAAAGAGCTGGGAGTGGATATTTTATGGTTATGTCCGATTTTTAACTCACCTCAGGCTGATCAAGGCTATGACATTTCCGATTATTATAATATTCATCCGGATTTTGGCAATATGACCGATATGGAGGAATTAATTGCCGAAGCGAAAAAGCGGGATATGTATATTTTGATGGACTTAGTGGTCAATCATTGCTCGGATGAGCATGAATGGTTTCAAAAGGCAATTGCTGACCCGGATGGAGAATATGGGCAGTATTTTTATATTGAAGAAGTCAGTGATGGAAAAATACCCAGTAATTGGCGCTCTTATTTTGGGGGCAGCGTTTGGGAGAAATTACCGGGTCATGATAATAAATATTATATGCATTTGTTTCATAAAAAGCAGCCGGATTTAAATTGGGAAAATCCAAAGGTCAGATCAGAGGTACAAAGGATCGTCAACTGGTGGCTGGAAAAAGGATTAGGAGGCTTTCGGGTGGATGCCATTACCAACATCAAAAAAGCTTTGCCATATAAAGATTATCCGGCTGATCGGGCAGATGGCCTGTGCGTGATTCAAAAAATGCTGGTCGATGCCGGGGGACCGGGAGCCTTTCTCCATGAGCTAAAGGAAAAAACCTTTAAACCCTATCATGCCTTTACTGTCGGGGAAGCCTTTGATGTACCGGAGCAGGAAATGCCCAATTTCGTGGGTGATGATGGCTATTTTTCAACGATTTTCAACTTTAGTACAGTTGCTATCGGCAAAAGTGGAAAAGGATGGTATGACCGTCAGGCGGTTCAGCCGGAGCAATATATCCAGGCTCTTTTTGATGCTCAGGAAGGCATGAACAAGATTGGTTTTGTTGCTAATATTGTGGAAAATCATGATGAGCCAAGGGGAGCCAGTCATTATTTGCCAAAGGGCGAATGCACAGAAAAGGGCAAGAAATTATTGGGGCTGCTGTCTTTTATGATCAGAGGAATCCCTTTTATTTATCAAGGACAGGAGATCGGCATGGAAAATACCACTTTTGAGTCATTAGCAGAAATTGATGATATTGTCACCTATGATGAATATGAAGTGGCCAGACAAGCAGGACTAAGCGAAGCGGAAGCACTTAGGGCAGTATCGCATTATAGCCGGGACAATACCCGGACACCAATGCACTGGGAAGATACGGAAAATGCGGGCTTTACCAGTGGTAAGCCATGGCTGAAAGTAAATCCCAATTATCCCCGGATTAATGTTAGCCAGCAGCGGGCGGACCAAAACTCGGTATTTCATTTTTATAAGGCCTTGATTGCTTTGCGCAAATCGCCGGAATATAAAGAAACCATAGTTTTTGGTGATTTTGTGCCAAACCGGCAAGTGCCGAAAGATGTGATGGCTTTTTATCGGGTCAGCGACCAGCAGAAACTTTTGGTCTTGGCCAATTTTAAATCGGCAGCCGAAACCATTGATTTACCGCAAAAGCTGATTAAAGTCTTGCTTAATAATGATCCGGAGCAGTCAATTGAGGAGCAAAATGGGAAAATCCATTTAAGTGGCTATCAGGCAGTGGTTTTGGAGGTTGATAGGAATTAATTCAATGGCCGGTTTGGTTTTCGGGTACTTGCCGGGGACTACTCAAACCACCCTGAATCATACGGAAAGTTTTGGGGTTATAATTGAAGATGCTTATTTTAAAGGGACAGCCCGCTTGGTTATCGATAAGCCAAAAGTCGGATCTTACTCTGACTTTTGGTGATGATATAAGTGGGCTGTCTTTTATATTATATACCCACAGGCTGGATTGACTGTAAAATGCCAAACATAAATAAAAAGAAAATATAAATAAAGCCAAAATATAAATAAAACTAAGGTAAACCAAGGGAAAACCAAAATGAACAAATGTTCTGTTTGGTCTATACATTTCCTTTTTTTTATGCTATACTAAGAATATTATTCGAGATGCTGCCAGGAAATTTACAAAGATCATCTGATAGTTAAGTGCTCAACTTCCCCATGTTCCCAGGAACAGTCCTTTTTAAGTGTGCAACCGCAAGCCGGGTCGCATGCCCGAGCAGAAGCACGAGTTGTTTTGCCAGGTGTGTAACCGCAAGCCACCTTACGAAGTAAGTGGCGAAAGGTGTGTAACCGCAAGCCACCTTACGAAGTAAGTGGCGAAAGGTGTGTTGTCTACCCGGGCAGAAAAACGAAGTTTTTCGACAGGGCACATTAAATGGGTGAGAACGCAAGCAATCTTGCGAAGCAAGTTGCGAAAGCATGTGCCTGGCAAGCCGGCAGCAAGCAGCAGAACTTGCAGACAAAAGGATGATTAAGAAGCCTGTTTGATGGAGGAGATATGGAACAATTTAAATTACATTCCGAATTTAAACCAACCGGTGACCAACCGCTGGCGATCGATACTTTGGTAAATGGATATATGACCGATAAAAAAAGCGGAACTTTGTTGGGGGTGACCGGTTCCGGCAAGACTTTTACTATGGCCAATGTGATTGAGCGTTTGAATGTGCCAACGCTGGTGATAGCTCATAATAAGACTTTGGCTGCTCAGCTGTATAGTGAATTCAAGGATTTTTTCCCGGAAAATGCAGTCGAATACTTTGTTTCCTATTATGATTATTATCAGCCGGAAGCCTATGTTCCATCGTCTGATACTTATATTGAAAAAGATTCCTCCATTAACGAAGAAATTGATAAACTGCGACACTCAGCCACAGCCGCATTAACGGAGCGGAGAGACGTGATCATTGTGGCCTCAGTATCCTGCATTTATGGTTTGGGTTCGCCGATTGACTATAAGGAAATGGTGATTTCTCTCAGGCCAGGAATTGAAAAAGACCGGGATGAACTGCTGCGCAAGCTGGTCGATATTCAATATACCCGCAATGACCTGGATTTTAACCGCACCAATTTCCGGGTGCGGGGGGATGTGGTTGAGATTTTTCCGGCCGGTTCCAGTGAAAATGCGGTCCGAATTGAGTTTTTCGGAGATGAAATTGAGCGCATCACCGAGATCAGTGCACTGACCGGTGAGATCTTATGTGAGTTAAGTCATGTTGCTATTTTTCCGGCTTCTCACTATGTCATTCCTCCCGATAAAATGGAAAAGGCAATTGTTGAGATCGAGCGTGAGTTGGAAGAACGAATTGCCTATTTTAAGGCCAATGATAAATTAATTGAAGCCCAGCGGATCAAAGAGCGCACCAAATTTGACATTGAAATGCTCAAAGAAACCGGTTTTTGTTCTGGTATTGAAAATTATTCACGGGTACTGGCCGGTAATCCGCCGGGAGCTAAACCTCATACTTTACTGGATTATTTTCCGGATGACTTTTTATTGATTGTCGATGAATCGCATATGACCATTCCCCAGGTCGGGGCCATGTATGCCGGTGACCGCTCACGTAAGACCACTCTGGTTGATTATGGTTTTCGCTTGCCTTCGGCCCTGGATAATCGGCCTCTTAATTTTCAGGAGTTTGAGGCGATGATTGGCAAAGCCATGTATGTATCAGCTACTCCGGCTAAATATGAACGGGAACAGGAGGAGATCTTTGCCGAGCAAATTATTCGGCCAACCGGACTGCTGGACCCGGAGATCAGTGTCCGGCCAATTGAAGGGCAAATTGATGATTTGCTGGCTGAATTGCAAAAAACAATTGCTGCCGGTGGTAAGGCCTTAGTTACCACCTTAACCAAAAAAATGGCCGAGAATTTAACCGACTTTTTAAAAGAAGCAGGAGTTCGGGTGCGTTATTTGCATTCCGATATTCAAACCCTGGAGCGGGTGGAAATTGTCCGGGATTTACGGATGAATGTCTTTGATGTCCTGGTTGGCATTAACCTTTTGCGGGAAGGTTTGGATATTCCGGAAGTATCGCTGATCGCCATTTTGGATGCGGATAAGGAAGGCTTCTTACGTTCAGAAACTTCGCTGATCCAAACCATTGGCCGGGCTGCCCGCAATGTCGATGGCCATGTCATCATGTATGCCGATACGATCACCGGTTCAATGGAGAGGGCAATGAAAGAAACCGAGCGCCGGCGCAAGATCCAGCAGGAGTATAATCAGGCACATGGCATTACTCCGCAGTCGGTGCGCAAGGCTGTTCGGGATTTGATCAGTGTATCCAAAGCCGCTGAACCTAGGGCGAAATATACCTTGGATAAGGATATTGAATCGATGTCAGCCAAAGAGCTGAATGAGCATATTGCCAAACTGACCAGAGAAATGAAAAAAGCATCCAATGACCTGAACTTTGAAGAAGCCGCTCGCATCCGGGATGAAATATTGGAAATCAAGAAAATGATGAACTAAAGGAGTCTATTGTGTCAAAAAATGAAATAAAAATAAATGGAGCCAAAGAAAATAATTTAAAGAATATCAGTTTAAAGGTGCCAAGGGATAAATTGGTGGTATTTACCGGCTTATCTGGCTCCGGTAAGACCTCACTGGCATTTGATACCATTTATGCAGAAGGGCAGCGCCGCTATATGGAGTCACTATCCTCCTATTCCCGGCAATTTTTAGGTCAAATGGAAAAACCAGATGTGGAAAGCATTGAGGGCCTAAGTCCGGCGATATCCATTGACCAGAAAACAACTTCTAAAAACCCGCGTTCAACCGTTGGCACGGTGACCGAAATTTATGATTATTTCCGCTTGCTTTATGCCCGAATTGGCAAGGTTTATTGCCCTAGCTGCGGTAAGCCGATTGCCCGGCAAACGATTGATCAAATCGTTGACCAAATTATGGCCTTACCGGAAAAAACCAGGTTACAGCTTTTGGCACCGATTGTCAGAGGACGCAAAGGCCAGCATGAAAAAGTATTGGAGCAGGCCAAGAAAAGCGGTTATGTCCGGGTGCTGATCGATGGGCAAATGTATGAGCTGTCCGAAGAAATCAATTTGGAAAAAAACAAAAAACATAATATCTCGATTGTGGTCGATCGTTTGATCATAAAAGCCGGAATTGAAAAACGCTTGACCGATTCGATCGAAACGGTTATGAAATTAAGTGGCGGTCTTTTGGAAGTTGATTTGGGTGAACAGGGAATCATGACCTATAGCCAGAATTTTGCCTGTGTTGACTGCGATATTAGTATGCCGGAGTTGGAGCCGCGCTTATTTTCCTTTAATAATCCCTTTGGGGCTTGTAAGGAATGTCATGGACTGGGCTTTAAAATGGAATTTGACCCGGATCTGATCATTCCTGATCATAGTAAAAGCATTTCTGAGGGAGCGATCCAGGTTTTAGGTCAAATGGGCACCCATGAGCAAAGCCATACCCGGCGCTTATATGAAGCACTGGCAAAAAAATATCACTTTTCTTTGGATACGCCATTTGGCAAATATCCCAAGTCAATTCAGGATTTATTTTTATATGGCAGCGGTGGGGAAACTTTAGAGATCCACTATGAAAATAGAAGCGGCAAGGGTGTGTACCGGACGGAATTTGACGGCATTATCCCGATCCTGGAAAGACGATATAAAGAAACCTCTTCCGAATATGCCCGTCAGGAATATGAAAGTTTAATGACCAATCACGATTGTCCGTCCTGTCATGGGGCCCGCTTAAATGAAGCGGCCTTGGCGGTGCGGGTCGGCACTAAAAATATTGCTAGGTTAATGGATGATTCAATTGTGGAAATTCAAAACTATATTAAAAATCTGGAGCTAAATGAACGGGAAAATTTGATTGGTGAGCGGATTTTAAGAGAAATTACTGCCCGGATCGATTTTTTAGTCGATGTGGGCCTGGATTATTTGACCTTATCCCGCTCAGCCGGCACTTTGTCCGGCGGTGAAGCCCAGCGCATCCGGCTGGCTACCCAAATTGGTTCAGGTTTGATGGGCGTGCTTTATATCCTGGATGAACCGTCGATTGGCTTACACCAGCGGGATAATAAGCGGCTGCTGGCGACCCTCAAGCATTTGCGGGATTTGGGCAATACTTTGATCGTGGTCGAGCATGATGAAGAAACCATGATGGAGTCGGATTTTATTGTCGATATTGGTCCGGGAGCAGGAGTGCATGGCGGAGAGGTGGTTTATGCGGGCAGTCCCAAAGGAATTTTAAAATGCAAAAAATCAATTACCGGTGCTTATTTAAGCAAGAAAATTGAAATCAAAGTGCCCGAGCGCCGCCTGACGGATGAACGGAAGTTAAAGATCATCGGTGCGGCCGAAAATAATTTAAAGAATATTGATGTGGAAATTCCGCTGGGGATTCAAACCTGTATTACCGGAGTATCCGGCTCGGGCAAGTCATCATTGATCAATGAGATCCTGTATAAGCGTTTGGCCAGGGATTTAAACCGGGCCAAAACCAAACCGGGCAAGCATCAGGATATTTTAGGACTGGAATATCTGGATAAGGTGATTGCCATTGATCAGTCGCCGATCGGCCGGACGCCACGTTCCAATCCGGCGACCTACACCGGTGTATTTGATGCGATCCGGGATATTTTTGCGGAAACCAATGACGCCAAAATGCGGGGCTATAAAAAGGGCAGATTCAGCTTTAATGTCAAAGGCGGGCGTTGTGAAGCCTGTCACGGCGATGGCATCATTACGATTGAAATGCACTTTTTGCCGGATATTTATGTGCCCTGTGAGGTTTGTAGTGGCGCCAGATATAATCGGGAAACTCTGGAAGTCCGGTATAAGGGCAAAAATATTTCCGATGTTCTAAATATGACGGTGGAAGATGCCCTGGCTTTTTTTGAAAATATTCCGGCCATTCAGCGGAAGATGCAGACCCTGTATGATGTTGGACTGGGCTATATTAAGTTGGGTCAATCCTCAACCACTCTGTCCGGCGGTGAAGCCCAGCGAGTCAAACTGGCGACTGAGTTGTCGAAACGTTCAACCGGTAAGACTTTATATATCTTAGATGAACCGACTACCGGTCTGCATTTTGATGATGTCAATAAATTAGTCAGTATTTTGCGGCGCCTGGTTGACCAAGGCAATTCGGTGGTGGTGATCGAGCATAATCTGGATATTATTAAAACTTCCGATTACATCATTGATATCGGGCCGGAGGGGGGCAGCCGCGGTGGGCTGATCGTCGCTCAGGGCACACCGGAAGAAGTGGCCAAGGTTCAGGAATCCTATACCGGCCAATTTTTAAAAGAATTATTATAAAAATGAATGTAAGATAAGTTATAAAATGGACTTGCCGCTGGCAACATATTTGGGATACCATTTCTGAAACCAGGCAGTGAAAATGCCCATCAGTGCTGGCAGGATTGAATTAATGGCACCAATATAAGAGGCCATAGCAGTTTGCAAGATCCAATAGGTCCAAATTGGTGTCAGCAGATACAAAACTCCCCAGGCAGCTGTAAGGATTCGATTAGTTTTCATAAAAATCGGATTGTTTAGAGCTGCCTGTCCATTGTAATTGTTCATGGAGTAATGGGCAGTCAATGGGATTTGGGTAAAGCAGCTGATACTCCACATTAATCCAAAAAGCAGGTAGGAAAGCGGTAAGATTAAGTCAGGTCGGATACCGGCCAGCAAAGCAATGGCACAGCTGCCAACAGCCAGTCCAGACAAGCGGTCATAGAGAGTGGCTTGATTTTTAAAGAATACAAGTGGCATTAATAGGCAAATCCCGATACTGAACAGGCTTCCGGCTATATTATGAATGGCAGCGGCAATCCAGAAAGCGATCCAGGGGATCAATAGCATATTCATATTGGTACGAGCCGCTGTTTCTGAATAAGAGCAATTAGCTTGATTGCTGAGCTTAGAGGTAAGTCCAAAGTATTCATCCCAGTGAATCATTACTTCAAAATCCCCTTCAACTTGATAAAGACGTTTCATTAAAGCATCTGCCCCGGCCATTTCCCCCTTGGAAATGGCGCGCCAGACCGAATAAGGGGTGTTGATGCGAGTGGTATAATGGCTGGATGATTGCTGGCTGATGGTACTGCCATCCTTGCCTAGAGTAATTTGATAAGTTTTACCAATATCGGTATAATTCATTTCTAAAATAATATCATATCCGGGATAGTTGGCCTTGTTATATAAAGCAGCCATTTGCCGGGTGAAAGATAAACTTTCGTCCTCTTTTTCACCGCTTTGGGCAAGCCCCCAACTGGCATCAGCCATGGCTTCAAAAGTGCTGCGCGGAAACAGATCTTCATTTAATTGGGCTTGGAGGTCAGGACTGATTTGACCATAATTGCTATAGTCTTCGCCGGCTTGTTTGACCAAAGAGAGATATTCATCGGTACGGGCAGAAAGTTCTTTAACCCGGAATAATTCACCCTGGCCGCAAAAGATGGCAGTATAATTCCCGGCCCCACAAAAGTGATCAAACATAGCGGTGACACTGCCATAATTATCGGTAGCAGTATAAAAACCGCAGGTTGATATAATTACCGTTTTCTTTCCGCTAAGGTCATAACGGGAAGGATGTCCGCCGCTTTCTGAATCAGAACTCATAAACGGTAAATTCATAGGCAGCTGGCGGTCAATTAAAGTTTTAAGCTGACCGGGCAAATTAAAATAATAAAGCGGAAAACTCCAGATAGTGATATCTGCCCAAAGGAGTTTTTCAATTATTTGGCTCATATCATCATCAATACAGCAGCGCCCCGGGGTTTTACTCCAACAGGTAAAACAGCCAAGGCATGGTTTTAGATCTATTCGGCTGATTTCAAGCGTTTCGGTGGTGGGGGCAGCGTTTCCTTGTTTTATTTGGGCGCTGGCAATTCCTTCCAAAAAGGCGTTGGTCAGGCGGTATGTATTACTTTTACTGGCTTTGGGACTGCCATTGATTATAAGAATATTCATTTGTTTTCCTCCAACATTTTGGCACAGTCATTTGCCCAATCAATATACATTTGTAGGCTTCTTTTGCCAAAGTCCAAAGTCATCTTCCAATAGAGGCTTTGTTTGCTCAAATTGTATTTTTTCTCATAAAAATTAATATTGTCATTTGCCGAAGCAAAGGAATCCATGATTTGTTGACAATCAGTGGCCAGTTGCTGAAAAAATTCAATATTTTCCTGTGGCTTTTGATTTTCTAAAAAGAATACTCGCATTAAGATGGGAAAACGTGCTTCAATATGCGTGTTTTCTTCTTTGAGCCAACGCAAAAACTCGGTTTTTCCGCTATCGGTGAGATGGCAAATATTTTTGCTTGGTTTGCCTTTTTGCTTAATTGTGGTCATAGTAATCCAGCCGCTTTTTTCTAGAGTTCGCAGTTCACGGTAAATTTGACTGCTTTGTGCTGTCCAAAAAAAATTAAGAGAGTTTTGAAAAGTTTCCCGAATCTCATATCCAGTCATATCACCATAGTTTAATAGACCAAGTATGCCATGTTTTAACATTTTAACCTCATTTCCAATCAATTTCAAAAGTATATGATATATTATATTCCACTAGTGGAATAATGTCAATGTCTAGAAAACTTGGGACTGGATGTTTGAAAAGGTTTGAAAAGGTGGGGCAAGTTGAGGGGATTAATTATAAGAAATCAGATAAAATATTGGAATATTTTTTAAAAGAAAAAAAGGAATTTTCAAGAAAAAAGAGAATATTGCAGTATAACCTGATTGTTTTATACAGGTATGAAAATAAGCTAAAATATAAAAATTCTGACAAGCTGAATCAGCAAAGGCGTTGAAAGGAGTTTATTATGAAGTATATTATCAGTGGTAAAAACATGACTGTTAAAGAGGGATTGAAAGAGAGAATTGAAGAAAAACTAGGTAAACTTGATAAATTCTTTTCTGAGGAAACCATTGTTCAGGTTACTTTAAGCACTGAAAAAAGAGACAGCATTATTGAAGTGACGATCCCGATCCGGGGCAGTGTGATCCGAACAGAAGAACGGGGTGAAACCATGTATATTGCTTTGGATAATGCTGTTGATAAGCTGGAAAGACAAATGGTCAAGCATCGTAAGAAATTGATTTCCGGACATCGTCAAGCTAAAGAGCTGCGGATCGATTATTTTGAACAGATAGGTGAAGATGCGGCTGAGGAAGGGATCAGCATTGAAAGAACGAAAAAGATCAGTGTTAAGCCAATGGATCCGGAAGAAGCATGTATGCAAATGGATCTGCTGGGACATGATTTTTATGTTTTCCGCAATCGCTATACCAATGATATTAATGTGGTGTATAAGAGAAAGAATTTTGGCTACGGTTTAATTGAAACCGATGGTGAAGAAGAATAAATTATTTCGGAAGGCCAAAAAACTCTCTGATCAGACAGTTTAAGAATGACTTATAAAAGAGATAAAAATATAAGCATAAATATTAATAAAGATAAAGATAGAAATAAAGATAGAAATAAAGATAGAAATAAAGATAGAGAGTATGGAAATAAAGTTAAAAAACAGTTGTCTTGATTTATACATTTAGGATCGGCCAGTTGTTTTGCCGGTCAAAGGAAAGACCGGTTGATGTTTGACTTTGTTAAGAGGCCGTTGATCAATGGGCATTGACCCTGAAAATTGCTAAAAAAATAAGGTATCGATCATGATGCAATATTATGAAAAGTATGCAGACGGGGAATGAGGGTGAGAAGTTTATATGCAAGATAATTTTCATGGATGAAAATCTTTGAATTTAATATGCATACAAAAACCTGAGTTTTCCTTTGGAGAAGAGGTGAAAATTATGAAAAGGAAAATACTTAGTGTAGTACTATGTATGGTGATGATTTTGACAATTATGCCCAAAGTGCCGGTGAGGGCTTATGTGAAAGTAAAGAAATTGAATTTGAATGGGGTGCCGCTGCCAAGGTGTGGCTATACTCCGTCACAGTTAGATAAGGGTACTATTACTGTGAATAATAGTAGACTTGAGGATCTAGGGCTGGAAATTAGTGAGATCAGCTTTCGGGATTTAACCACAAGCATGAAAATGAATAATGACACAGATCTATTTGAAGCTAATCACGAATACCAAATCTGGGTTAAGCTAAATCCAATTACAGCAAGTGCGAATTTATTTTACCCGGTGAAACAAATGGAAGCAACGCTCAATGGCCGTCCGGCTACCATTGAGATGGGAGATACTCCATTTGAACGAGTAGTTATTTATACTTTTGATAATTGGATTGAGATTAACAGGGCCATACCTGTACCCGGTATGAGATATGATGCTAAAAATTATTTTAAGGACATATGGATCATGACTCCTGATGATTTAAAAGTCAATGCGGTTGATTTTT
>RQYD01000050.1 GCA_003858485.1 Clostridiales bacterium COT073_COT-073 | reverse complement strand
TCACTTTGAAATATTTTTTAAAAGGAACAAACCTATTTATTTTAAAGGCAGAAAAAAGGGGCGTTGCTAAAACGATTTTTTTATCGTTTTGCAACAGCACCTTCTTTTCCAAACAAATCGGAGTGCGTTCCTGTCCTTGAAGCTGTGAGGATCAGTTGTGATTTATTTACTGCATAAATAAGCAGCCAATCCGGCAGGATATGACATTCTCGAAACCCGATATAATTTCCGGTTAAAGCATGGTCGTGATAACGCTTATCCAAGGTTTTTTCTTCTAAAAGAGTATTTAGTACCGTTTCAAGCAAAGACAGGTCATAGCCTCGCTTTTTGGCAAGTTTCAAATCCTTGCGAAAGGCACCTGTGGTTACAAGCTCTAACATTATTCACCGTCCGTTTCCGGCTCATTCAATAATTCGTGTACTGAGGCATAACGCTTGGCGGGAATTTTCCCTGCCATAATGAGCTTTGCTTCCTCCATCGCCATTTCCGTTTCCAAGTTGAAACGAGGCTGTTTCATTTCAAAAGGAAGCCCTCCCTCCATCAGTGATTTATGAAGAAAAATATTGATGGCATCGGTTACGGTAATTCCAAAACTTGAAAATAACTGTTCCGCACTCGCTTTTGTTTCCGGATCAATACGGACATTGATATTCGCCGTTTTTGCCATGGTTTTCACCTCCTTGCTTTCTTACATGAATTATATCACTTTTTGCAAACAAATACAATACAATGTGAAACTTTTGAAAGGAGAACTCTATGAACACAAAAGAAATGATAAAACTGCTCATCGATGTGGAGGTCGATACGGAAGATCTTCGCCTCTTAAAAGAACATCCAAAGGAGCATGTTGCTACAAAAAGAGAAGCTTGGAAACTTGAGCAGCTCTTTCTTCTCTTGGAAAATGCGAAAGAGGGAGGATGCCGAAATGAGAATACTGTTCAAACTTTTATTATGGCCGATTGTTCTTGTACTGCCCTTCATTGTGGCGTTCGGACGTTTCCTGTGTACGTTCTCCTCTATTCTGCTTTCCGTTTTGTCGGAGCTATTCTTTTTCTTTGCAGTAGGTAATCTCATTATGGGTGAAAAAGAAGCTGCCGTTGGACTTCTTCTCATAGGATTTTTCATCAGTCCGTTCGGTCTCCCCGCTCTTGCTCTTTGGATGGTAGAAAAGCTGGATGACTTAAAAGAAATGATACGAGAACTTTAGTAATAACATACTTACGGCGGCATGAGGGAATTTTCCTTTGTGCCGCCGTTATTTTTTTGAGGAAGGAGGAGATTATGGCGACGACACGAATCATCCCGATGCACAGCGGAAAAGGAAAAAGTATTGCACAGTCTATCCGGGATCGAACCGACTATGTAAAAAATCCGGATAAGACGCAGCAAGGCGAATTCATCTCTGCTTATGAATGCGATATTGCCACCATTGATGCGGAATTTTTACTCCTTAAAAATCAGTACCATCATAAAACAGGACGCAGGCAAAACCGAAAAAATGATGTGCTTGCCTATCAGATCAGACAGGCATTCACACCGGAGGAAGCAAACCGTATCGGGTATGAGTTTGCTCTTTTATGGACAAAACAGAACTATCCTTTTATCGTATGTACCCATACGGATAAGGCTCATATCCACAATCATATCGTATATTCGGCGGTGTCTTGGGACTGCAAAAGAAAGTTCAGAAACTTTTGGAACAGTACAAAAGCCGTCCGAAACTTATCCGATCGCCTCTGCCTTGAAAACGGACTTTCCATTGTAGAAAATCCGAAAGAAACAAAATGCCATTACGGAAAATGGCTCGGAGAGAAAAAGAAGCAAAGCAATCGGGAAAAATTAAAAACTGCCATTGATGACACCCTCGCTCAAAAGCCCTCTTCCTTTGAGGATTTTTTAAGAAAAATGGAAGAAGCCGGCTATGAAATCAAACACGGAAAGCACCTTGCTTTTCGATTAAACGGCGATAAGAAATTCATCAGGTGCAGAGATCATTCTCTTGGAGAAGATTATACGGAAGAAGCCATCAAAGAAAGAATTTTAGGGAAAAGAAATTCTCCGAAGCAGGAGAAAAAAACGGAAGATAAGATTGACCTGTTGATTGATATTCAAGAGAAAATCAAAGCCGGAAAAGGCGCCGGATATGAACACCGGGCAAAGATATTCAACTTAAAACAGGCAGCAAAAGCCGCCTTTTCCGCTCTCAACACAAAGAAACTCCCGACACTAAAAGAGCTTTCCAAAGAGTATGAAAAACTCCTTACCGAAAAGAAAAATCTCTACTCCGACTACCGCAAGAAGAAAAAAGAAATACAGGAAATTCTAACCGTAAAATCCAATGTGGATCGCCTGCTCTTTCCTCCGCAGAAAGAGCAACCTGAAAGGGAAAATGAGCGTTAGCCATTTTTCCGTAGTTCCTCCGCAGGAGGTGTCAAAGAAAAACTGAAAGTTTTTCTTTCGGGGGATTGGGGGCAGACCACCAACAAGCAAAAAAGCCGAGTGTGTACCGCTCGGCATTGCTTGCCAATACTGTGCTGCCAAAAAGATTTCCAAAATAAAATAATATAATTTTTCTAAAAACTACCGAAGTAGTGTTGACTTTTGGAAAAGACTGTGGTAGTATATAGTCAAAACTACTCCAGTCTTTTATAAAGGAGGATTGTAAAAATGATGGTAAAATTATTCGATTCGGAACTTAAAGTGATGAATGTTCTTTGGAATCAGGGAGATTGTACTGCCAAACATATTTCCAATGTATTGAAAGAAGAGATCGGTTGGAATATGAATACGACCTATACCTTAATCAAGAGGTGTATGAAAAAGGGAGCCATCGAACGCTCGGAACCGAACTTTATGTGTCACGCCCTTATTCCGAGAGAAAAGGTACAAATAGCGGAAACCAAAGAATTGATCAACAAAATGTTTGACGGTTCCATTGATAAAATGTTTGCCGCTTTAATCGGAAACAAACAGCTTTCGGAAAAAGAAATCAAGAAATTAAAAGATCTCATAAAAGATTTAGAAGCGAGGTGAGAACAATGACATTGCTACAAATGAGTATGTCCGCCGCAGTCTTAATCATTATCATTACTGTACTGCGTGCTGTATCCATACACAAATTACCCAAAAAGACCTTTCTATTTTTATGGGGGCTTGTTTTTTTCAGGTTGCTTCTTCCGATTTCCATTCCGTCGGTTTTCAGTATTTACTCTTGGATACCACAAAACAAGCCCTATGTTTCCGAATCGGCAAATCATTTACCAAGATTTTCTGTAACTTCAGATATGGTTGGTAATAGCATTGCAACCAATGTTGGCACTCAAGGATTTTTCGGTGGATCCACTTCGTTATGGACTGTCTTATGGCTCATCGGTTTCTCGTTATGTATTTTATATTTCATAACCGCATACCGTAGAGGCATGAAGAAATTCAAAAATGCTCTGCCATTGGAAACGGCGTTTATCAAAGAGTGGAAAGAAAAGCATCCTTTAAAGAGAACACTTTCTATACAAAGCTCCGATCAAGTTTCTACTCCATTGAGTTACGGAATGTTCAAACCGGTTATCTTACTACCAAGAAATTTAGATTTTGAGAATACGGAAGCGTTGAATTATATTTTGACCCATGAGTATGTTCATATTAGACATTTTGATATTTTAACCAAAATGCTGATGATACTCGCATTAAGCATCCATTGGTTCAATCCGATGGTATGGGTGATGTATTTGCTTCTTAATAGAGATATTGAACTCATATGTGATGAAACGGTGATTAATCTATTTGGAGAAAAAAACAAAAGTTCGTATGCTCATATTTTAATTGATATGGAAATACAAAAAGCGGGGCTTATGCCTCTTTGTAATAACTTTAGTAAAAATGCTACCCAAGAAAGGATAGGTGCAATTATGAAAATGAAAAAAATGACGATTTTCTCGTTGGTACTCGCAGGACTTCTTGTTGTAGGTGTAACTATGGCTTTCGCCACTTCAGCTCAAACCAAAGATGGTAGGTCTTTAGCAGAACAAGATCGGATGAATGGCACTCATATATCTTATGAAAACTCAAGTATATTATCATACAAAGATCCAAAGGATGGAAAGAACTATGTTAAATTTACTGATGATGGAAAAACATATCAAACGATGTTAGAAGAAGATTACGAAAAAAAATTCCCTGATTCAGTTATCGAATGGTGGACATATGATGAATATAAAGCATGGTTAGAGAATAAAAAAGTCGAACTCTCAGAACTTATCGGCGAAAAAATAGGTACTAATTCTGAAGGCGACATTATTTTGACGCAAAAATTAGCGAATGAAATAATCTCTGACTATGAGAAAATTCTGGAAGAAATTAAAAGTGGGATTAAAGTTTCAAAAACGATTGATGGTAATCCCGATTCAGATACAATAACTGTAATGAATCCACTTGATATGGAAATGGGAAAATCCAATCCATCATTGACACTTTATATCCAATTGGAAAATGGAGAAGAGAAGCATTTTGGACCTTATGAGACAACTGAAGAACTTCTCAAAGTTGTAAAGCTGTTTTGCGAAGAACAGATAAAAAACGGAAATATGAAACAAAGTGAATATGATGAGATTCTGTCAAAATATTCATCTGCTTCTGAAAACCCAAATGGTGCAGTCAACGATATCGGTGTGTTACCTTCCGAAAACCAAGGTCAAACAGAGAAAGCACTACTAACAGGTGGAGAAGATGCTACTTCTTATGAAGAACAAGCTACTGAGCAAAGAACTGCCCTTACTCCGGATGAATTGGAGAAATTATATTCTGCATATAAACCCTTTGGTTTGACTTATGACA
Organism: Clostridiales bacterium COT073_COT-073; assembly: GCA_003858485.1. GTDB lineage: Bacteria > Bacillota > Clostridia > Lachnospirales > Vallitaleaceae > W11650. Next base: position 7,899 of record RQYD01000050.1, on the reverse strand, counting down.
AAAAACAAGATTGTTTTTATTATAAGGGGAAAATAGTAGGCACTTTCATAGATATTATGCAGACAAACGGAGAATCTTTATCAAGTGGAAAGTTCGAAGGAACGCTTCGTCAAATAGAAAATCCAAAAGGAGAAGGAGAAATCGTGATTTCTACAATTCGAGATTATGACAAAAAGGATGAGTTTGGAAATGGTACTTTGATTGGAATAAAAGAAGGCTATTAAAAGACGCTGATGGACAACTTTAATTCAGGCATGATTGATTATAATGATATTCCAAATGCTGAGTGGATATATTATCCTGTTTGTGGCAATAAAACATGGGCAAAAATCCGAAAAGATACCGTACTGAAAAATTACCCTCTATATTGTCCAAAATGCCGACAGGAAACCCTAATCAATGTAGAACAACTGAAAATATCAATCATAAAAGAGCCAGACGCACAGACGCAGAGCCGATAAATCTTCACAAATAGTGAGAATATCGGCTCTTTATTTATGGCACACATTTGGAATGGGATAATTTTTTATCTAAAAGGAGTGAGAATGTTGTGATATGCAAAATATATAAATTTAACCAAACCATCTTCTTGCAGATAAAAAATCAGCTGTAGTATTTGTTGAAACAGTAGCATACAACTTAATCGTTTTTTTCTATCTCTATGAGAATATACAAATCGTTTTTTGTGCCCTATCGGAATTATTCCGGTGGGGCATTTTTTCTTGCAAAGAAATACTATCTCGTTGTCGCTCTCCCCCTTTCTCCTTTTGATTTTTAAGTTTTTCAAATCAAAAGGAGGAATACCAATGAAAAAGATTAACCTACGGGATTATTACCCGTTCTATAAAGAAGATTTCTTTATTGAGGTAGAGGATCAGATAGCGGAACTTTTAAAAGTGTTTGATATTCAAGAGGCAAGTTATCAGCGATATATTCGCAGATATAAAGCCTATTACTCTCTTGATATAGATAATGGAATTGAAAATAGTATCCTGCTGACTGCACAGACACCGGATGAGATTTACGAGCGAAAATTGACCAAAGAACAGCTATATAGAGGACTCAACAGTATTCCAAAGAAACAGGCGGATCGCATCTATGCCCATTACTTCTTAGGTATGAGTAAAAGCGAGATTGCCAAATCGGAACAGGTGGATGAAAGAGCTGTGAGAGAGTCCATTGAAAGGGGATTAAAGAATATGGCAAAATTTTTGAAAAAAGTTTTGTAATACCCTCCGAAAAAGGTCAAAAAATGTCCTTACTTATGAGAGGCATATAAAAATATCCTCTACCTAATTTGTACCTTGACAACTGAATAGAACAATCCGGATACCGACCTGCAAAGGCAGGCTGCAAGGAGCCAAGCAGTGGGTGCGCCATGATGTTTTTTACAAAAGAAACCGACCGAAATAATAAACACGAATCAAAGGTTTGGAATGTCAAAGACGGAGCGAAAAACACCAACATTGCAAGTAAAGAGAAATGGCTTTATGGCAACGATATGCAGTAATGATACTTCCGTCTGGCTAACGTCACTGTAAGGGACGGCCCACCCATCAGCATGGGAGGGGGTAGAATTCCCATGAGGATAGGCAGTTACCTATCCGTCCGGATATGTTCAAATAATGATAATATAACAAATGCTGCACTGATTTTTGGTGTGATGTAAATCTTCTAAGCAAGTCAGTGCAGCTTATTTCATAAAAAAAGGAAGGAGGTCTAAGCGATGAATGATGGTCTAAATATCACCCAAGAGAAAGAACGACAATTATTTGGTACTTCCGGGCATGAAGAAAAGAATAGAGTTTCAAGAATGGTTCCTCGTATTGGAATGACGATTGATGAAACGGCAGACTACACCGGAATTGGAAGAACTACTCTACGCCAACTGATTCGTTCAGGAAAGATACCGACTCTGAAAATCGGTCGTAAAACCATTATTCGTGTAGATACCATGGAATATTTTTTGAAAATCAACGAAGGCTTGAACCTACTTGATAATGATAAGGTTCGAGCGCTGAAATAAAAAATACGGTATAGCCATAAACAGGGATGCTTGGCATAATAAGAGTATCACATCCTTGCAGTTTTCTTTGTCGTAGGAAAGAAAAACAATGGCAAAGGGATCTGTGAGAAAAAAAGGAAAAAAGTGGTACTATCGGTTTTATATCGAAGATGAAAGCGGCAACCGAATTCAAAAAGAATTCCCCGGAACAGAAAGTAAAGCGGAAACGGAATCACTTCTCCGAAAGGCAATGGAGGATTATGATAACAAAAAATTCATTGCGAAAAATGAGAATGTGACATTAAGCGATATGTTTGATATGTGGGTCGTGGAAGAATTAAAGCCCGGTTCTCTAAGCAACGGTACTGTTATGGCATATCAGGCAACAGTTCGTCGCATCAAGCAACATCCGGTCGGAAAAAGAAAGCTTAGAAGTGTCACTGCGGATCATCTGCAAGCCTTTATCTTTAGTTTGTTTAAGACCGGACGGAGCCTATGAGTCTCCAAGCACCGTCAGCCTTGTTTGCAGAAGTGCTCAGAAGAAAATACCGGGGTTGGAAGATTTTCACTTCCATACATTAAGACATACCTTTACAAGCAATCTCCTCTCTTATGGAGCAGCGCCGAAAGAAGTTCAGGAGCTTCTCGGACACGCCGTTGTCAGTACCACAATGAATATCTATGCCCATGCTTCAAGGGAAGCAAAACGCTCCTCAGCAAAACTATTGGACAATGCAATGGGAATCGATTAAACAAAATTTCCCTTAAAAATTCTCATAAGGGAAAAAGCAAGGGAAACCAAGCAAAAAAGAAAGCGAAATCCTATGAAAAACCAAGGGTTTTAGGGGTTTAGAGGATTATAGATAGATAAACTGGGATTTGTTGTTTTGTTGTTCTAAAATAAATTGGAAGTTGTAAATTCCTTATTATGTTCATAATGGTAAGTTCAAAATTTTTATATTAAACTAAATATTAATAATGTGAGATTGTATTACTTTGTTATTTTCAGTCGTTTATTAATTTTTTTAGGATTTCTATTGTTTCCGAATTTTCGCAAGGTATCGAAAACATATTTTTTACTACGCTCTTAAATTCGTCTTTATTAAATCGTGGAGATGTAAATTGTTCATTTAATTTGTCTAAAACATAGTTCCAAAAGCCAGATGATTTGAGTAAATCTCGCAGAGTATTTAATTCATCTGAATATTTGCAGAAAGATTCATAAAATGGGTTGAACATCCACCATAAAATCTGTTTGGGAGAGTAAGTCTTAAATAAACCGCTTTTATAATCACTTCTCCAAAAACGACTTCTAGTCCCATTTAAATCAGAGAATAAGCATTCATAAAATATTTTGACATTTCCTTCTTGATCACATTCATTAAAATCAAGTGCTGTTCTATAGATGTATTCGTTCATAGCATCAAGTTCATTTATGCTAAAGATAGTATCTGCGAAATAGTTTAGTCCAAAAATAAGTTCCAGTGCTAATTTTTTATAACTACCATTTGAATCCGAGAGTATGGCAGACTTTCCATGTGCTATGGTGTTTCGAATTATACCATTAAAGTAATACTTGAAATATGCTTCTACCTCAAAAAATGAATTTACATTTTTTCTTTTTAGGATTTCAATTTTATCTCTCAATACCGCAGTAGGATGAAGATTAATGTCCGTAAATAATTCAAACACCATAGATCTGAGTAAATCGTCAAACATTCCTTCTATTTGTATTGGGATAGCATTAACAAACATCTCATACTCTTTATCAAGAAATAATTCGATACAGTTTTCAACAATTTTTTTACGGGGAGCAAGAGCAACAGATTTCGAAAAAACTTCCAGTATATTATTCACAACTTCTCCAGAATGTTGTTCTAGCAAATTAATATACTTGCTAGTATCAGCTCTTGTTATCTTCAGATTTTCAGGGTTTAACTGGTGCTCACTAAGTTGTTCTTTATATGTCTCTATACTCCCTTGAGAGTGCAATACATTTTCTCTTATTTTTTCCAGAATGGTATAAAAATAATTTTATCAAATATTAAATCATTTGAACTTATGGTAGAATCAGGATTTGCCAAATAAGCTATTTGTTCTATAACCATTTTATATTGGTCAAAATACTCACCAATTTTTATTCCCATTGTATCATCTTCCGAATATTTCACAAAACGGAGTGCTAATGTTTTCAATGCCAAATCGATAGTTTCGGCAATATTATTCTCGCAAAATGATGTTTCGACTATCTTAAGTTGTTTCTCATAAAATTTTAATAATTCAAATTCTGTCTCACATCTTTTGAGGCTGATACCTATTTCATCGAGTTCATCCATATGTGATTTTATATTAAATTCAATTTTTTTACCTTGGTGATTGTTTTTTGCAATTACATCTTTTCTTTGTTTCTCAAATTCCAATTTTGTCTTTTCAAGATCATTTTTTCGTTGTGTTATCTTGGATGATACATTTTTGATATCTTTACTAAAAATACTTTCATACTGATTCCTGACTCGATCCAAAATTGTTCTCGGCAATTGGAGAATACCCGCATTAACGCAAATCTCAGAGTAGTAGTTTTCGTCAGTGGTTGGTTCCGGTCTGTCATTATACGGATAATGGTGCATTTGCTTCACAGCAAGCTTAACAATATCAGTATTTGCTGATTCAATAATGTTAACAGTTTTGTCAAAAATATGTTTTCCGACATCTTGAAAGTTAGAAAAATTAAAAACATCATTATCCATTTGCTTATTATATTGGTGGACAAATCTTATTATTTCTTATACTGTGCACGACAAAGTTGGCTCAAGTTGATAAAGCCATTTAAAATAGTCTTTGAAACAACTGCTATTGTATCCGTGTTCATCTTCGATGATAAGTCGAATGAGCAGTACTTTCATTTCTGAGATTATTTTATGCGAGTGTGAGTTATAACAATCTTCAAAAAGATAAGATAGCAATGTATGATTTTCAAATCTATTTAATGAGTGATATGTGCCCAATGTATTCGATAGAAAGACGTTTAAATCTTCCCTTAAAAGCAGAGAATTATTTGAGTTTTCCTTACGCAGTATTGTCCTTATTGCAAAATATGACACTATTCGTGTATCGCTAGGATAGCTAGTACAATAAACATATTTTTTTAGGGCTGGTAAGTCCTTTTCCGTCACACTATTGCAAATAGCGTGCATAAATACTTCAAAAGTAAAATATGAAACCTTGCCATTCAAAAGAACAATATTCAAATGTTGAAATGCCTCTTTTATCTGAAATTCTGCAATTAAATGTAATATAAGATTTATATTTTTGGCAGGAAACTTATTTTCGTTTATTACTGACTCAACAATCGTGTCTAGTTCAGAAAGTAATAAATTTGATGCCTCAGACTTATTGTTTCGTAAACATTCAATTAATTCAGTTGTATGCTCGTGCAATTGATTGATGGAGTTAATTGCATCGATTGGATTCATATTGATACCTCTTTAGATAATTCCCTTCTTTTTATATCTCATATTCTTTTTGTAAGCTATTACAATATATTTACAGCTAATATCCCTTACATCCAGTAAGTAGTACTGTATAATGATGGAGCAATTAGGATATCGTCTTCCTTTCTTGGGCTTCGTACCAGCTGTACCTTTGTCACTACTCTCTGCTGATGACATTACAAATTGTCCCCCCCACTTACCGGCTCTTCTATTCCCCTTTGCTCCATAAGATTGTTTGCGCTCCTACCACTCTGCATTTCTCTAAGCACTAAATATGTACCCGATAAGGCTCCTGATGCAAACGAATGCTGTCCAACTTTTTAAAGTCTGTATTTTTAGGCACTACATAACTTTCATTTGGCAAAAAGAATCGGAAGTACCAATTTTGATGAGATTTCAACACATCCTTAAGACTAACTCCTTTAGGAATCACAATTCTTTCTGCCAGCTTTCGGCCGGTATATAATTTAAGCCGCTCACCAATGACCAGCTCGCTGTTATCTCCTAATTTGGTATATTTGGCACTGTTTAGCATATCAGCATAATCCGAATAAGTCATGCCATTGCCCCGCTTTTGACCTTCTAAGATCTTAGCCGTATCTTCCAGCCACTTTGACTCATACCACGGATTAAATTCGCTGAGCTTAGCCTTTTGCATAATTTCTTCATTTTTAGCATTAATCTTGCGCAGAGTAGTATTACCATGATAGTAAAGATCCACTTCTGTTTTCTTGCCTTGTTTATCTACAAAATAATACCTTGGCTTAACTTTGATCGAATCGGCACTGTAAAACAAATCACCATTGGTACTGATTTGAAAATCCACCGGCATTCCCAGGTATACCCCATCCAAACGATTTGCTAAGATTCCCGGCTGTGGAGAAACCGGCAATTCTAAATTATTTCTTTTTCTACCATCCGCCACATTCACCAATTTTGCCTCTGTAATTTTACCAAAAATACAAATCTCCAAACTTTTGACGGCTTTGTATTTGCTGATTTCTTTATTAGCCTCAACCTCATATTCCTGACTACTTTCATCCGCTAAATTAATGGGCAGGCTGCGAAAATCAATTTTATGATTTTCCCTTTCCGTCACCCAGGCCGGAATAAAATACTCGGCTGTTTCCCTGGCTTTTTTTTCTTTGGCACTTAGCTTGGCCCATTCTGCCTGATTTTTCTCAGCTGCTTCGGCTAATTCTTCCGCTGTTTTTAAGGCTGCTCCTTCCGTTTCTGCGTTTTTTTGCGGATTGGCTTTAGTTACCTTACTTTTTGAGCTTTTCGGATTGGTCTTTGTCTCTTTTTTCAGTTCTTCCAGTCGTTTCTTTTCTGCCTCTTCTTTTTCCTGTTGGCTTAATGCCACCGGAAAGTCATGCCACTGACCAGCCGGCAAATAAATCCCATCATAACCTTTACCCAGATAAACATCAAAGCTAAAGCGCACCTGACGTTTGGCCACATAATTGGCATAATCTCTTTTCCCATAGCCAGGGATCGGCAAATGCTCGCCCGAAACCGGATAATGAATGATCAAACTTTCCTCTTTGACATATAGTGGATTCTTTTTTTTCTTGATCTTATATTTTTCATTGGCCGGCTGCCGGCGCTCAACTAGTTCCGGATAGCACACGACCGGGGTATGAGTGGTCACCGGATTGCCGCTCAGTCCTTGGGTTTTAACTGACGGAAAGTCTTCGCCATGGCTTAAAACCAATTCATAATTGACCTGCCCAAAAGAGGGGGTATCTTTGGCATTTAGGGTAGCTGCCGGAATCCTGATATTTTCCTGATACAAAACTCCCGGCTCGGTCAGCGGTGCTTCTGCCAGGGACTCTCCGGCAGTGATGGTATGACCATTAATAATTAAAGTTGCATCCCAGGTTGTAACTTCTCCGTCTTCTTCGCGGTAGCCCCCCTGGGTTAGTGCAGTTGTCACTCCGGCATCCTGCGGCAACAGCACTGCTTTGCCCTCCGGCAGCGCATGATTATAGACATCAACCGATGCAATCTGATAGACATAGGCTTTGGTAATTACCTGATAGTAATGGGGGATCTCTTCCTGACTAATCACCACATACTGATGCGTTACCGGATCATAATCATATTTCTTGATAATTTCTGTATAGACCGCTGTACTATATTCATAATATGCCAAATACTGCGGTGCCTGAGCATCAATATAAAGCATTTCCGTAGCCGGAATGCCCTGGCTGACATCATAAATTTCCCGTCCCCGGCCTGCCGATAAAATTCGCAGTTGCCCCTGCGGGCTGGCCGCTGACTCCGGAATTTGCGGGATCCATTCCTGTTTAACTTCCCTTTCCTTCTTTTTTTGTTCATGATTAGGACCACTGGCTGTTACTTCATAAATTTTTCCATCAGCACCTTGGTTACGGAAAGAAA
>RQYD01000049.1 GCA_003858485.1 Clostridiales bacterium COT073_COT-073 | reverse complement strand
TGGCTGTTCCCACCGTCAGAACCTGACACTTCGTGTCAGCCGCGCTTTCAGCGCTGCCCTCTGACGGTGAAGCGCCGGGAAATGTAAATGCCCGCTTCGCGGTCGCTTCCATTTCCCTTGCGCGCTTCAACTCAAAACGATCATTTTTTCTGACCATTCGACTGCTTCAAAATAAATCTCCGACAAGTCGTATTCTTTATATTCCTTAATTTCCTGCTTTTCAAAGTCGCCTCTTTCATAGGCCAGAAGGGTTCGATAATCCGATAAATACGGGCTGTCCTTTTCCATCATCAAGGTTTTGATAATATTTTCGCTCAACGGTAATTCCTTAACCACTTCCGACATCGGTTTCCCTAAAATAACGTCCATGGTTGACAGGACACCGACTAACATCATTTCATTTTTATCTTTCTTAGGATAATGCTTTTTATTATTGCTTTCTTCTCTTAACTGCTCATTTTTTTCGCCCAACAGTTCAAAGAATTTTGCTCTTTGCATACTCACCTTAATTAATTCCCTCGGCTGATCTTTGGATAATTTCTGAACCATGATCAGGGTAAACCACTTGCGTAAAGTATCAACTCCCAATAATGCCAAAGCTTGTAAAATCGACGAAATCTGATAGGATTTAGTAAAATTGGCATTTACCAATTTCAGCAATTTATAGGCAGTAATCGGCTCACGCTCAATAATCAGCGCAATTTTCTTAAAATCCGGGTCTTTGGCTGACATTTCCTTTAAAATCGCAATATCCTGTGGGCTGATATACTTAACCGTTTGCGATTTCATTAAACTTGGTTTACTGAAAAAATAACCCTGAAAATAATCAAAGCCCAATTCTTTTGCCCACTCATACACTTCCTGGCTTTCAATTTTCTCAGCCAAAAGAATTTTGCCCATTTGCCGCATAACTTTATAAATATCCTGAATTTCCTGTTTGGTATTTTGCATAAAGTCAACTTTAATGATATCGACAATTTGAATTAATTGTGGATATTTATAGCGAATACTAAAATCATCCAGTGCCAGAAGATAATGTTTTTGTTTCAATCGTCCCAGCACCTCATAAAGTGCTTCATCCGGCTCAATTGTTTCCAGCAGCTCAACCACTACTTTTTTGGCATCTAACAAGGCTGGCACTTCCTGCATCAATAGTTTTTTATCAAAATTAATAAATGCCCTGCATTTGCCAATTAATTTTTCCATTCCAAAGGAAAAGTAACTGTTAACCAACAATTCAGATGTGGCCTGTTCATCTGAAACAGTAGGATCAAATACATTCTTCTCAGAATTCCGATATAACAACTCATAGCCATAAATCTTATTTTCCCGATCAAATATGGGCTGTCTTGCAACAAATATTTCCATAATATCCTCTTATCTTCTCAAAGTCATGTCTAATTTCGATTCTATATCGCCTTGTTCCAGCCAGGTTACAGTTTTAGCTGCGATTATCACTGTCTGTTTGCATCTGTTTATATTTATTCAGAACAAATAATAGCCTCCTCTATTTTTCCAGAGTTTTGTTTATTTCTGTTCTATTATCCTTTAAGTATCCAGCTGTCTGTTTCAACAAGCGGAGATGAAATCTTATATTCACTTAAAATGAACTTAGTTTTATATTATCGGAAGATGCCAAAAAAATCAATACTAATTTTTTGGACATTTTTTTAATCTCAAATACCAATGAAATTTCAAGGTCGTTTAGCTGTTCTCCCACCATCAGAGTATCTCCTACTGTCATTGGCATCTTTTCACCACTACCACAAGGCGGTCGGATTTAACCGGGTCAAACCATTCTCTGTATGCTTAAATACGATATTTTTAACACTTTCAAAATTACTTGACAGATACTCTGTTCTTTAGTACTATAAAAAAACATTGGGTCAGCAATTATTTTTTCGACCTAAAATCAAATTTTATTATTAAAATTTGATTTTCTTTTTATAATGCTTTCTAAAAAAGCAACAACCGAAAAAACTGCCTTTAAAATCAAAATTTTCAGGAAAGGACTTTGTCATGGATGCCGTACTCCACAATTTTTTTCAATCACAATCATTAATCATTTTACTATTGATCATTCTTGTTTCTTTCTATACCCTAAGCAAAGGGGCCGATATCTTAGTCGATCAGGCTGTCAGCCTGTCCATTCGCTGGGGCATTCCTAAAATGGTAATTGGTGCTACCATTGTCAGTTTAGGTACTACTCTGCCTGAAGCTACTGTTTCGGTGCTGGCTGCCATTAACGGCAACCCTGATATGGCACTGGGCAATGCCATTGGTTCGATTATTTGTGATACCGGTTTGATTATTGGTATTTCTGCCTTAATCGGTACTTTGCCGGTTGATAAAAAAACGATCGACCGCCAGGGTTGGGTACAAATTGCTGCCGGAATCTTGCTGGCGGTAATCGCTCTGCCATTCCGCCGCACCCTTGAAGATGGCAGCAGTCTGCATATTATTCCGCAATGGGTCGGTTTCTTATTCCTGGTCTTATTGGCTGCTTATTTATTCATCATGATGAAATGGTCAATGAATTCCGGGATGGATGAAGGCGCTCTTCTGGAAGAAGAAAAATCACCAGTCTACTTGCAGCTTCTTAAATTGGTGTTTGGGGTGTTCCTGGTTATTTTCTCTTCCAAGGTATTGATCGGTAGCGTGGAAGTGACCGCTTTGAAGATCGGTATCCCGCAGGCAATTATTGCTGCTACTTTAGTGGCATTTGGTACCAGTTTGCCGGAACTGATGACCGCCGTTACTTCTGTTCGTAAGGGGCATGGTGAACTGGCAATCGGCAATATTATTGGCGCCGATATCTTAAATGTACTATTTGTAGTTGGTGCATCAGCGGCCGCTACTGCAAATGGTCTAATTGTACCACTTCATTTTTACTATATTCAAATTCCAACCATGTTGATTATTCTGGTATTATTCCGCTATTTCTGTAAAAATACCAAAGATGTGATCAATAAAAAGGAAGGTGCATTGCTGCTGGGCTTTTATGCTATTTATTTGATCTTAAATTTCACTGTCAAGTTTTAAACATAAAGGGGCTGTTGCAAAATACAGAATTTACACAATATATTGTGATAAAACACAGAAATTTTATCCTATATCTTGTGTAAAAATCTTAAAATGCAACAGCCCTTTATTTCTCTTTCCGGCTGATGCCCAAAATTATCCTCATCCTGTCCAAAATTATGCCAAAACCCTTCCCAAAACCATAAAATTGTCCAGAAAATTCTGGCAAATCCTTTAAATATATTCCTGATGGTTTTTTAAATATAGTTCTGATGGTTTTGCAGCTCCCGGTAATTTGGAGTTTCCAGACCTAATTTAGCAATCAGCTGATTGACTTCGGCTGCCAAAGCTGCCCTCATTGTGTTCATTCCATCTCTTTTTAATATTGAATTTCACTTGGTCTTCCTGTATAATAACATCACAATAGACTGTATTGTTAAACTAAAAACAAATAATAACTTATCTGCCAAATAATAAACCAAAAATATTTGATCCAGCAGAAAGGGATAGGTTTATGGAATACAAAGTTGATTTGATATGGGATAGTGAGGCCTGTGTATGGGTGGCAACCAGTGAAGATATAGCCGGCTTAGTGTTGGAATCAGGTTCATTGGATGCTCTGATTGAAAAAGTAAGATTTGCCATTCCTGAATTATTGGAATTAAATCATAAAGCCAGGCAAACAACGGCCAATATTTATTTCAAATCAGAACGTCGTGAAGTGGTGGTACTGTAATGGCGGAGTACGAAAAAAAGGTACGGGATATACTGAAATCTCATGGTTGTTATTTGGTAAGACAGGGCAAAGGCGATCATGAGATATGGTATAGTCCTATTAGTAAGAACCATATAACCGTAGATGGCAAAATCAAGTCAAGGCATACCGCAAACGCTATTATGAAACAAAGTGGAATAAAATATCATTTTTAATAAACCGGAGCGGTTACCACAATTGGTAACTGACCCGGTTTATTTCTCTTTCCGGCTGATGCCCAAAATTATCCTCATCCTGTCCAAAATTATGCCAAAACCCTTCCCCAAACCATATAAAAATTGTCCGGAAAATTCTGGCAAATCCTTTAAATATATCCCTGATGGTTTTTTAAATATACTTCTGATGGTTTTGCAGCTCCCGGTAATTTGGAGTTTCCAGACCTGATTCAGCAATCAGCTGATTGACTTCGGCTGCCAAAGCTGCCATTTCCGGCAGAGCACTCATTGCGTGATCAGAGGCACAAATCTTGCCCAGGGGGGTGGCTGCCATTATTTTATAGAACCAAAAAACTGTCCAGCGATAAGAGGAGGAATGATAGTTATTCAAAACCTCTGGTAAAAGCTGATAACCCAACTTTTTCATCACCCGATATAATTCTATATTGGCATTGATCACCTGCTGTAAAAAAGCATGATTGGCCGCCAGTTTTTTTAAATCACCATCTGCACAATAACAGGCATAGCAGGCTGGCAATACAATTGCAGCATGACATAATAAGTAGGACTCGATATCCGGTTCATATTTTACTTGATATCTGGTTCTGTGAAAAATATGTTTAATCAGCCTTTGATTATCCGTTTCTCCTTTTAAATCTCCAATTGTAATCTTTTTTAAGTCAATCGACACCACAGCATTCGCCTCTCTGTGGCCGGCAGAAAGCGCAAAGCCAAACATCACATTTTTTCCCTTCAGCCTTTCCGCATATTCCCGTGGTCGCAAATTATTCCCAATAAAAATAATATTTTGGGAAACATTTTCTGATAATAATGTCACAATTTCATCCAACTGGGTAAATTGAACACAAATAAATATGGCATCATACTCCTCTGTTTTTTTCAGTTGATTGGTAAGTCCAATTTTATATCGAACCACCCGCGGAAACAATTGGTGTTTGATGACCAAGCCTCTCTTTTGCAAATTGCTATACCATTCTCCACGTGCCAGCAAAGTTACATTTTTACCTGCCTCGTATAAATTGGCAGCTAAGTTGCACCCCAATACGCCAGCACCAATAACCAGCAATCTCACTTTTTCACCTCCTCAAAGTCTTATATATATTCTGCCGTCTTACATCTCCCACCATCAGTACAGACGCTTCGCAGCCGAATTTCTGCTGCAGTCCTCTGAGAATCGGCTTACTGAATCCATCCCTTGCGCTTCTTGTTTCGCAACTTGCTACGCAAGATTGCTTTCGGGGCACATGCTTGCGCGCGTCAAAATATCTTTTGTCATAAGTTGTTCCACCGTCAGAGCCTGACACTTCGTGTCAGTCGCGCTTTCAGCGCTGCCCTCTGACGGTGACGCACCGGAAAATGAATATGCCTGCTGCGCAGTCGCATTCATTTTCCCCTTTCGCAACTTGCTGCGCAAGATTGCTTTCGGGGCACATGCTTGCGTGCGTCAAAATAAACTGATTTGGTTGGTTTCTGGTAGATCGCCCAAAATGCCGTTTGTTTTTAACAGTTCTACCAAGGTCTTGGATAATTTGGTTCTGGCAATTAAATCTTCAATTGATAAAAATTCCGAATCCTTGCGAGCCTCAACAATTGACAGGGCCGCTTTCTCACCCATACCGCTGATACTGGAAAAACTTGGCATGATCTTACCGTCAATGATTTTAAAATGAGAGGCATCTGCCTGATAAATATCAATTTTATGAAATTCAAAACCTCTGGCATACATTTCTCTGACCGTTCGCATTTCTTTTTCCATATCCTGCTCTTTTTTGGTCAGTTTATCCGCCCGGGCCTTTAAGTCCGCAGCTGCCTCCTCCAGTACCTCCCGGCCTCTGCACATGATCACATAGTCAAAATTAGCCGCCCGAATGCTAAAGTAAGCCGTATAGTACTCCAGCGGATAATACACTTTAAAATAAGCAATCCGAAAAGCCATCATCACATATGCCACCGCATGTGCTTTAGGAAACATATATTTAATCCGGCGACAGGACTCAATATACCATTCCGGTACATTTGCTGCCTCCATCGCTTCTTCCCATTCCGGCTTTAAGCCCTTACCCTTACGCACCGATTCCATGATGGTAAAAGAAAGGCCCTTATCCATTCCCTTATTGATCAGGTATGACATAATACCGTCACGGGTGGAAATAACAGTGGTAATTGTAGCCAGACCTTTTTGAATCATTTCCTGACCATTGTTGGTCCATACATCCGTTCCATGTGAAAGGCCGGAAATTCTTACCAAATCAGAAAATGCTTTTGGTTTGGTTTCTTTGAGCATCTGAATAACAAAATCCGTTCCAAACTCCGGCACTCCCAGTGAGCCCATTTCTACCCCGCCAATTTCTGCTGGTGTGATTCCCAGGGCCTCTGTTGATTGGAAAAGCGACATGACTTTGGGTTCGTCTAATGGGATCTTTTTGGCATCAATACCGGTCAAATCTTCTAAAAAGCGGATCATGGTCGGATCGTCATGCCCCAGAATATCTAATTTAAGCAAGTTATGATCAATGCTATGGTAATCAAAATGCGTAGTGATAATTGTACTTTCACGATCATTAGCCGGTTTTTGAATTGGTGTAAATTTATAAATCTCCTGGTCCATCGGTACTACGATAATTCCGCCCGGATGCTGGCCGGTGGTTCGGCGAACTCCAACACAGCCCTGAACATGACGATTAATATCGCCTTCGGAAATTTCAATGCCTCTTTCTTCAAAATAATTTTTCACAAAACCATAAGCGGTCTTATCCGCTAAAGTACCAATTGTGCCTGCCCGAAAAACATGACCTTTGCCAAAAAGTTCTTCGGTATACTCATGAGCGGTACTTTGATATTCACCGGAAAAATTCAAGTCAATATCCGGCTCTTTATCGCCATAAAAGCCAAGGAAAGTTTCAAAGGGAATATCATGCCCATCCTTATTTAAGGGACTGCCGCAGCGTGGGCAATTACGATCCGGCAAATCCGCTCCGGACATGGCCGGATCAATCGATAACTCCGGCGGAGTGAAATCAGAATATTTACACTCCGGACAAACATAGTGAGCAGTCAGCGGATTTACTTCGGTAATACCTGACATGGTCGCTGCAAAAGAAGAACCGACCGAACCACGGGAACCGACCAAATAGCCATCATCATTTGACTTTTTCACTAATTTTTGGGCAATCATATACATCACCGAAAAACCGTTGGTAATAATGGAATTCAGTTCCCTTTCCAATCTTTCCGCAACAATCGCCGGCAGAGGATCGCCATAAATACTATGGGCTCTTTCATAACACAAACTTTTTAATTCTTCTTCTGAATTCTCAATCACCGGTGGGTATTTATCTCTTTCCACCGGTTCAATATAATCCAGGGAATCGGCAATTTCCCGCGGATTGACAATCACCATTTGTCTGGCTTCTTCCTTCCCAAAATAAGCAAAATCCTGTAGCATTTCCTTGGTTGTTCGGAAATAACAGTAATTGGGCACATCAGCATTTCTGACAGTTTTCTTACCAACCAGTAAAATCCGGCGTAAAATTTCATCTTCCGGATTTAAAACTTTGACATTGGCACTGGCCACTACTTTTTTTCCAAGCTTGTCCTTGACAAAGCGATATAATTCAACCTGCAAATTGCCTAAAACTGTGTCTTCGGCAATTACATCCGGTGTGACATATGCTCTTACCACTTCAATCGGATACAGCTCAAAATAATCATAAAATCCGGCTGTCCGGTCAATTAATTCCTGACAACGCCCTTCGACAAAAGCCTGATAAAAATCATTATCACCACCGGTTGCACCAATCAAAAGCCCTTCCCGCATGGTATGAAGATAGGATTTTTTTAAACGTGGCACACCGGCAAAGGTATTGATATGAGATTCGGACACCATTTTATATAAATTCAGCAGCCCCTGCCGGGTTTTAGTTAAAATCATAATTTGTGACGGCCTTTGCTTCTCCCAATTGATCGGATTGGCCACTCCCCACTCTGCCAGCTCATCCATATTATAAACGCCCTGTGCCTCCAGCAGTTGAAACATTTTCAGCAAAATCCCGGCGGTAGCCTCGGCATCATAAACCGCCCGGTGGTGCTGGCTCAGTGAAATTTCCAATTCCTTGCTTAAATAATCCAGGCCATAGCGCTTAAAATCAGGAAATAAATGTCGGGCAATCTCCAAAGTATCCGCATAGGTAAAGCCTGTATCCAAGCCCAGCTTTTGGCACTCCTTTTTAATAAAGCTGATGTCAAAATCCGAATTATGGGCTACCAGCACTGAATCTTTACAAAAATCCATAAATTTGGGCAAGACGATATCAATGGTTGGCGCCGTCCGAACCATATCATCAGTAATATGTGTTAATTCCTGAATTTTCCGGGGAATTGGCCGATTAGGATTAATAAATTCACTAAACCGGTCAACAATCTTCCCATCCATGATCTTAACTGCCCCGATTTCCGTCAGGGCATCACAACTGGTAACCAAACCCGTAGTTTCAATATCAAATACCACATAACTGCCGCTTAACGGCTGGCCTTTGCTAAACCAGACAATTGGTCTTTCATCGTCAACCATAAAGGCTGTCATGCCGTAAATTAATTTTAATTTGTCTTTAAAATCCTTACCCGCCGAAAACGCTTCCGGAAACGCCTGAACAACAGCAGTATCGGTAATGGCTATAGCCGGATGTCCCCATTTGGCCGCTGTCTTAACAGCTGTTTTAGCCGGCACGATCCCATCCATATCACTCATTTGGGTATGGCAATGAAGTTCAATTCGTTTTTCTTCCGCATCATCCATCCGCTCAGCTTTAATACTTTCAGCCAGCGGTTGAATCGCCTGAATTAAAAAAGCCGGCTGCATATCAAAAGAGTCAAAACTATATTTTCCGGAAACCCGAAGTGCTTTGGCCTCTTTTAAACCTTTCAGCAGTTCGTCCGCACTCTCCTTATCCTCAACAAACAGCTTACCGCTAACAGTTTTTTGATAATCTGTCAAAAACAACTTAAACAGTCGTTTTCCGGTCCGTAGCTCTCGAACATCAATGTCTCCGACAATCTCCACATCAATATTATAAAAAGAGCGGCCTCCTTCTAAATCCATTTCTGAAATTGGAATCGGCTCCCCTTTGATCTCTTTTTTTCCATACAGAAATCCTTCTAATTTTTCCACATTCTTTTTAACTGGCGCCGCTGCCTTTTCTATTTCCCGCATCACCGGCGCCAGCATCATCCGGCTTTCCATATCCCGGTTTTGCAAAAACTCCTGAAGGATTTGATTTTTTTCATCCTTCTTATGGAAATATGCTCTAACCGTCAAACCCAGTTTTTCTGAAAAAATATTTTCAATTCTGGTCGCCGGCGCAAGGGGCATAATGTATTCATAGCCAACTGCCGGTACCTGATAACTAATACCTCCTTCTTTGACCTCTACTTGCGACATCCGCAAGGTATTAGCTAAAAATGGATTGGCCTTTTCCAACCAGTAAAATAGATTTTCTGCAAATTGTGGATAAATGACCGCCAAATCTTCACCCATTTGATAGTGTTCCCAGATCCTGGCTTTATAACGGAGATGAGCTGTTAAATTTTTGGCCAATTGTTCCAAATGCTTAGGATGAATTATTTTTCTAAGCTCCAAATGAATATCCAATTCCATTTTCTGTTTATCAAAAATAATGCGAGAAACCTCTGCCTCCGCAAACACTTCTCGCAAATCTGACGGAAAATTGAATTGCACGAAAGTTTCGGTCAATTTTCTAGTCATTTTCTATCCTCTCAATCTGATTTTCTGCCTATTCTTTTCCATATTTTCAAGATCTTTTTTGAAAAATCATTGATCCCATCAAAGTAATTAAAACGCTATGGAAAATAAGCTGTTTTTTCTTTTGCCTGAATCCGCACTTTAAAGCCCGGTCAATATCGCTTATTTGATCTGATACCAGAAAAGCGCCGGATATACTTCAACTTTCAAATTTTCATCCTTTTCAGGCAATCAGTTTCATAATATCGGTATAAAAAATAATCACCATCAATAACATTAATAAGACAAAGCCAGCCAAATGAATATATCCCTCTTTTTTCGGGTCAATTGGCTTTCCACGAATTGCTTCAACTGCTAAAAAGACAATACGTCCGCCATCGAGTGCCGGAATCGGCAGTAAATTCATAATTCCAAGGTTGGCACTAAGCAGCACAATTTGTCCGCTTACAGTTGCAATAAACTGCCAAATTGCCATACTGGTACCATAACTTTTGCTGAGCGCATTAACAATGCCTACCGGTCCTGACAACATTTTCAGGGAAACTTGTCCGGTTATTAACGCGAATAAACTGAAAAAAGTCATCTTGATCATACTGGCAAATTTAAAGAAAGCATAATATAAGGTTTGGAAAAAATTTGGCTCAATGATTTTATAACCAATCCCAATCATATAAATTTTTTGCTCGCCTCTTTCAACTTCCTTCGGAGTGACCTCAAAGCTCTTTTTTTGGCCTTCTCTTAATACTTCTACCATAACTGGCCGTCCCTGTTCCACTAAAATATAAGTGGATGCCTCTAACGGGTCCAAGATCCTATGACCATTAATGGCCAATAATTGATCGCCATTACGAAGCCCCGCTTGATAAGCCGGCGATTCCGGTTCTACATGGTCAAGCACAGTTGTACTGACTGCACCTGTTGCAAAAATTAAGATGACTGCAAATACCAGGGCCAGGAGAAAATTAAACATCGGACCAGCTAAAATTGCCCAAAATCTATCTTTGAGCGGGCGGTTATTAAATGCTCTGGGATCAGTAGCAATATCAATTGTTTCGTCCTTGTTGTCACTGCTCATCCCTCCACCGGCTGAGTCTTCTCCTAACATTGCGCAAAAACCACCAATCGGCAACAGCCGGATACTATACACAGTATCTCCTTTTTTAGTGCTCCAAAGTTTTGGCCCCATACCAATGGCAAATTCTTCTACTCCGATCCCACCTTTGCGGGCCAATAAAAAATGCCCTAATTCATGAATAAATACAATAAAACTAAATACTAAAAAGGCAATTAAAATGCCCACTCCTTGACTCATGGTTATTCCTTCTTTCTTTTATTTTTCAAATTTTTATGTCGCATTCCCCGCGCTTCGCGCTCCTGTTTCCGCCGGGAACGCACCGGAAAATGAATATGCCCGCTCCGCGGTCGCATTCCTCCCCTGGGCAATCGACTTCGTCTATTGCCCAGGGGACTCCGATTTTGCTCCGCAAAATCCTTTC
>RQYD01000048.1 GCA_003858485.1 Clostridiales bacterium COT073_COT-073 | reverse complement strand
CCACAGTCTTTTTGGGCTCTATCCCGCTCCGGGGAGCGGGCACATGGGTTCCACCGCTTTCGCCACATACTTCGTAAGATGGCTTTCGCGGCACATGCCTTTCGCAATTTGCTTCGCAAAGTTGCTTGCGGTTGCACACTTTCGCAACTTGCTTCGCAAGCAAGCCATCTTGTGCAGCCACTACTTTTTCTCAATCAAAACTGCCATCTGCCGACTAATACTATATAAGTAAGATTCTTTCACCGGTAAACCGCTGATCATCTCCAGAGCCTGCCGGTAACTCTTCATTTGATAGCCATATCGCTCCTGTAAAACCGCTGCAGCCTGTTTATCACTGCCGGAGAGCCGGTCAGTTTTATAATCCACCAATACCAATGCTCCATCTTCCTCAAAAAAGACATCGATCACACCTTGCAGCATTTTTTGCTCGGTAATTTGGCCGGAATGCAAGGGGATCGCCAAAATAAAAGGCTGTTCCCGCTTAATTCGGCTCTTTTCCGCAGCCGCTTGCATTCTTTGCCAGAGCTGACTTTGTAAAATTCCGGTCAAATCACGCTCATCAATCATTCCCAGTTCTTCCGCGGTTATCATTTTTTTATTCACTAAAGACTGTAAAAAAACCGGTAATTCCTGACTTGTCATCTGCCAGGGCAAAATTGCCAGCACTTTATGATACAAACTCCCGCGCACCGACGCGGCGGCAGCAAATTGCCCACTCGGCATATCCTCAGGGGTAAAGCGCTGTTTTTCTTCAGATACTGAGGTTGTAATTTTTTCCCTGACCAGCTCCGGATACGGATAATCCGGATAAAAAGGAATGGCCGTTGCCGGATCGAGTTGATATTCACGCAAACGCCAAATTCCGCTGGCTTCAGTGTTTTCTTCTATCTCTGTGGCTGCATCGCTCTCTGTCTCCATCAGCCTTTGCCCTATTTCTTTATCCAATCCTTGATTTTCGGATGTCTCCTGCTCACCACCTTCAACCTTTGCTAAATCTACCCTATCCATTTCCGTTGCTGTTTCCCGGTCATCCACCACCCATTGCTGTTCAATCAACCCATATTCGGCTGCAGTCAGCAAAGCCGGCATCATAAAGTCGAGATAACTGGTCGCCGCCAGCAAATATTCACGCTTCCGAATTTGACCAAAAAAACCATCAATTTCATAGGGCTGACCGGTATCAACAGCCGCTTCCCATTTTTCCACAGCTTTTTCCGCCAAGCGAACCGTTCCCACTAAATAAAGATATTCTCTGGCTCTGGTTAGGGCAACATAAAGCAGGCGCTGCTCTTCTTCCAAAATTTCCCGGCGCAGCAATGTCTTCAGTATTGGCTTATGAAAACTCTCACGAACTATCCGGTTCTGATAGTCAATATCAGATAAGACAATACCATAATCTTCCTTCAGCACCACCGGCGCAGTTATATCCCGAATATTAAAGGCTTTCCCCAATTGAGCCAGAAACACCACCGGAAATTCCAAGCCCTTACTTTTATGAATACTCATAATCCGTACTGCCTTACTAACTTCCATTACCGGTTGCCCAAAACTTAAATCCAATGACTTTATTTTTTCCAGCAATTTTAAAAAGCGAAACAAATTGCTTTTTTCTTTTTCTTCAAATAAGCGAATTTGCTCAACAAAAGCCTGTAAATTCAAAGTTCGTTGTTTTCCGTTAGGCTGAAGTGCCACCAGCATAGAATAGTAACTGCGTTCCAAAATCAAATCGATCAACTCGGAAATCGTCAGGGTATAGGCCGCTTCTTTTAGAGTTGTCCACTCTTTTAGAAAAAAATCCACCTTTTGCCAGGTCGTCTGTCTGGTTTTTCCCGGCTCTGCTTTATCTGAAATCGGTGTCTCCCCGGCATCTGCAAATTTATGGTGATACTGTCTAAGCGCCTCAAAGTAAAATTCGGCCTCTGTTTCAATCTTAATTCTGGCCAGATCCACTGGTTCAAATTCAAAAATAACGGAGCAAAGCACTCCTAAAAGCGCCAAATCATCGCGTGGATTATCAATTGTCTTAAGGAAATCCGTCAGCGTCTTAACTTCACTAGTCATAAAATAGGCTTTGCCTTCTTCAGCCATCAGCGGCAGACCATGGCGCAAAAACACTTCCGCATAAACAGCCGGTGCCTTAGATGGTGAACGCATCAAAATAGCAATATCCTCAATTTGTACCGGTCGCCAGACTCCGGTTTTTTTATCATATACCGGCTTTTCCGAATCCAGCAAAGAAATAATTTCCCGGGCAATTATTTCCGCCTCTAAAGTTTCCCGGTCAACACTTTCTGTTTCAGTTTGATAACTTTCTTTTTCAATCAGCAATAATTTGGGTCGGTAATTTTCTTCTAAATCCTGAATTTGCGGAAACACAAATTTAGCACTGTCGTCATAATTGATGCCGGCCGCTTCCATTGTCATGATACTGCGAAATACATAATTAACCAGCTTCAATACCTCCGGCCGGGAGCGAAAATTAGTCTGCATATCAATTTTGGCATAATCACTGCTAATATCACCATAGGTTAAATATTTTTTTTGAAAAATCTCCGGTCTGGCCTGTCGGAATTTATAAATACTTTGCTTGATATCACCAACCATAAAACTATTCGGCCTCTCCGGCACTCCCGATACCAATTCCAAAATGCTATCCTGTACCTCATTCGTGTCCTGATATTCATCAATAATTACCTGCCTGTATTGATGGCGATAACGTTCGGCAATTTCTGTGCGCTTGCCATTCTCATCCCGCAAAAGCTGCAAAGCCATATGCTCAATATCATTAAAATCAATTAAACTTTGTTTTTGCTTTTTTTCCTGAAAACGCTGTTCATATGCCAAGACCAGTCGCCTCAATTCCCTGCTGAGGCGATACATATTTTGCGTGATCTGTAAATTTTCCGTTAAATCGTTTTGAAAATATGGCTGCAGATCCAGGAAAATATTTCTTAAATTTTCAATTTTCTGCTTCACTTCCGCTAAAATTTGTGGCTCGATCCCCTTACGATTTCGCGGCATAGCAGGTGCCTCATAAGTTCTCAACAACCGGACAATACCATCATAATTATTTTTCAGCAAACATTCCCGACAAATCTGCAAACAATTGCCAAAATATTCCGTTTGTCCCTGAAAGGCTGATAATTCAGGAGCTATGGTAAAATCCGCTAAAATTTCCCATTCGCCTTGTGCTTCTGTTAATTTGACCGCCAATTCCTGCCATAATATTTGAAACAAAGAGTTTTTCTTTAAATCTTCCTTATTTTCGACTGTTAACTGACTAACCACAAAATCCAGCCACTGCTCCGGAAGCGCCATTCCTTGGGCAGCTGAATATACCCGGCGTAAAATTGTTTCGACCGGTTCATCACCGGTATCACCGGAAAAACTGCGGGCAAAATGTAAAAATTCATTATCTGCCGCTTCATACTCAGCTTCTAATAATTCAGACATGGCTTCTTCTGCTAAAATTTCAATTTCTGCTTCCTCACCGATCCGAAAATCCGGTTCCAGACCAAGGAGCGAATAATTTTCACGAATTACTTTTAAGCAAAAGGAATGAATCGTGGTAATATCGGCCGAAGGCAAAAGGGCCAACTGTTCCCTGATTTCCGGCTGATATTTTTGGCTGAGGGCCTTGTTTAAAGCATCACTGATCCGCTCACGCATTTCTGAAGCAGCGGCCCGGGTAAAAGTTACCACCAACAGTTGATCCATGCTTATTTCTTGATTTAATACCATTTGGATCACTCGTTCCACTAAAACCGCCGTTTTACCCGATCCGGCAGCGGCAGCCACCAAAACATTCCGGTTTCTGACATCAATCACGCTCTGTTGTTGCTTAGTATAAGAAAATGCCATAAATTATCTCCTCGTTTCAATGCTTTGATAGCTGCCTGTTTCTTTGCACCGGAAAATTTGTTTTCCCAAATGTCTATTTTGCCACTTTTAAATTCGTTCTTGATAGCTTTTCAGGAAATGGCTCTCTCCCAGTCCCAAATCTTTCCATGTGCCATCCATAGCTGCAAATAATTGTTCAAAATATTGTTCTTTGTTATTTTCTCCCATATGCCCAATGCGCAGCAAAGTTGTCTGGTATTCTGCCAGACTGCCGGAGACAATGATTTGATATTTATCCTGCAAATGCTTTAAAATATCGGGAGCAGTTATTTTTTCCGGCACATAAAAGGCCGTTAGAGTATTGGCTGCCTGTGATTTGGCAAACAATTTCAAGCCATTTTCAGTTAATACTTCTCTGATAATTTTAGCAAAACGAGCATGGATTGTCAAAGAGTCAATTGCTAAAATATTATCCAAAGCTGTTTCCATGGCATTAATCAATTGCTCCGGCATGGTATAAGGAAACCACATTTTTTCCTGCCAGTGAAGAAAATATTGATAATTCGCATAATAAGAGGCAATTGGTGTATTGCGATTTTGAATAACTGCAACGGCTTCCCGGCTAAGCGTAACAAAGCCTAGTCCGGCCGGTGCTGACAAGCATTTTTGACTACCGCCAAGCAGTACATCAATCCCACTGTCATCATAATTCAGTGCTTCACCGCCAATCGCCGACACACTATCAACCACTGATAAGATTCCACATTTTTTTAAGAAACGGCAAATTTCTGTTACTTCATTAGTAACACCAGTCGGTGTTTCACAGTGAATCATCACTGCAATTTTCACATCCGGATGCTCTGCTACTGCTGTTTTAACTGCTTCCAGCGAAAATCCCCGATCATCCGGCTGGTAAACCATTACCGGTTCGCCCTGATACATGGTAATTAGCTCGGCAAAACCACGACCGAAAATTCCATTGGCTAATACCAGTATCTTGTCTTTGGGTTCAATTAAGCTGGCACAGGCACCCTCAAGTGCAATCATTGCTTCTGCCCCCATAATAAAGCTGAAACCACTGGTGTTTTGAATTAGTTCATCATATTTGGCCACTACTCTTTGATATTGTTCATAGAATGGCTTAGATAAATCGGCATTCCATTTTTGCTGACTCATGGCTGCCAAAGTATTGGGTGCAATTGTTGTTGGTCCTGCACTTAAAATTAACATTTTATTTCTCCTTTTCTGCTGACAAAAGGGAAGCCCTCCCTATCGGGCGCTTCCCCAGGATATCCTATAACTCAACTTTCTATATTGAGTTTACAACTTAAAAACTGATATCATTTCTGTTAATTCCTGTGCCATTTCGGCTAAATGGCCACTGGAGTGAGCAATTTCATGAGCAGAAGCCGCTTGTTCCTCAACAAAGGAAGTGGACTGCTGCGCCGAAGCTGCATTTTCCTCGGATAAGGCCGATAAGCTTTCAATAATGCCACGCAGCCTCATCTCGGTTTCTTCCAATTCTTCCCGCGATTGATTGAGTCTGGTAACTGCCTGCTCTGTTTTTTCCAATTCCACAGAAATCGCTTCAAACTGAACATCCGTTTCTTCCACTTTTTCCGACTGCTTAGCCACAATGCCGCCTACCGTATTCATAATTTCAACAGTCTCTGCTGTTTTGTTGGTCAGTCCCTGAACAATACCACTGATTTCCTCAGTAAACTCGGTTGACTGCTCTGCTAATTTCCTGATTTCTTCTGCCACCACTGCAAAACCGCGGCCGGTTTCTCCGGCTCTGGCGGCTTCAATGGCCGCATTTAAAGCCAATAAATTCGTTTGATCGGCAATCGACTTAATCATATCACTGGCATTGGCAATTTGTAAGGCACTTTCATTCGATGTGACAATAGCTGCCATTACCTGACCAGCCGCTTCCTGTGATCTGGCAGTCGCTTCCACCAGTTCACGAACGGATTGAATTCCCTTTTGTTTTGCTGCCAGCGCACTGCTGGTCCGCGTATTCAAATCTCCAATGGCTTTTTCATTTTTATCCAGTGCCTGCTTCATCACATGCATGGCCTCAGTTCCTGACTGCATATCCTCAGCCTGGTTCATTGCTCCCTTAGAAATTTCCTCGACCGAACGGGCAACCTCTTCAGCTGCATTGGCTGATTGCTCGCTGGTAGCAGTTAGCTGCTGGGAAGCCGCCGATACCTGACTGGCGATATCATTAACTTTAATCATCACTTCTTTTAAAGTATTTTTAACAGTAATTAACGAGCGCGAAATCGTACCAATTTCGTCTTTATTCTTAGAGTAAATCACCGATGGTGATTTTTCGGTCAAAGTTAAGTCATATCCGGCTAAACCTTCAATACAGCTGCTCAATTCGACAATCGGCTTGCTCACTGAGCGGGCACTGAAATATGCGGCAGCAGCCATAATCAAAATCGCCGTTAAAACCAGCAGCAGCAAAACTAAGCGCAATTGATGGATACCTTCTAAAAATTCTGACTTGGGCACATACATAATTAAATTCCAATTTGCTCCCTCGATCGGATAAACCGCATACAACATCCTGGTATTATTCTGAACTGCTTCAAATGTATCCGGCTTCTTATTCAAAGCCTTATCAGCGATCGCCTGATATTTCCCGCCTTCAACTGTCATGATTTTGTCTTCCACTCCATGTTCCGGGTGAACTACAAAATGGCCTTCATCATCAATTACAAATGCTCCGCCGGTTTTTTCAAAGCGAATATTTAATACCATTTCCTGAAGTTGTTTCAGAGAAATATCTGCGCCTACCACACCCAAACGACTGCCGCCTTGCCTCATTTCTTTCATAATACTGATTATCGGCAAATTGGTAATGGTACTGACATATGGATTTGATACTACTACTTGATCCGAGTTGACTGATAATAAGTACCAGTCCTTGACCCGAAAATCATAATCAGCCGGTGGTACCCAACCCAGAGCATCCCAGTACTTTCCACTTTCCAGGCCAACAAAAAAATTGACAATATCTTCATTATCATCTTTCATTTCGGCAAACATTTTTTCAATTTCCCGATCTGACATTTTTAATTTGCCATAAACATCGGAAATCGCTAACAGCATCCCTTTTTTATCAGCAATAACATTGCTGATTTCAGCACTATATCTGGCTGATGTTTGCATCAGTTCCTGATCATTGGTTTCTGTTAATAATTTTGATGAAAACCAATATGACACAAATGACAATACCACTAAAATAATGATCACCGGACCCAAAATCATAGTCAGCATTTTACTCTTTAATTTCATAATAAATCCTCGCTATCCTTAAATTTTTTTTCATCCTTGTAAAAAAACAAACCTAAACCACAAACCAAAAGAGAAATTACCATGTAAATCCCAATTTGAGGGTTGGTCATTCCGCCATATAAAATAATGCATGCCCCAATCATGGCAAATATCGGCTTAAGATAACGTTTCCTCCACGGCAAATCCTTAAAGTGCAGCATATACCAAATGTAAAGTAAAATATAAAAACCGTATATCATCACAATTGGAATTTCATCAATCGAAATAAATCTTCCATACCAATTATTAAAGCTGCCATACCACAAAGCTGTAAAAAATACAGACATCAGATATGCAAAAATCGCAGCATATGGCGGCATATCAGTTTTTGGATCAACATAGCTAATCTTTTTTGGCCATGGCCCCTGTCCCCGAATCGCCAGAGAATATGGGCTGCGCATACAGGCTATAACCAATCCATTCAATGTTCCTAAAACAGAGATTACAATAAAAACAACCAATAAAGTAGATGCCACTGTTCCAAATAAACTGGTAGTCACTACCGCTACTGAAGCATTGCCCTGACTGACAATTTCTTCTGTTGGCAATACGCTGGTAATCCCCAAAAAATACAGAACATACACTAAAAATACAATCAGTGAGCCGATGGTCAAAGCTCTGGGTAAATTCTTTTTCGAATCTCTGATCTCACTATTGATTGACATGGAAACGGTCCAGCCTTCATAGGCAAAAGCAGTTGACACAATAGCCATGGGCAGAAATCGTTTGTCGCCGGTGAAAGTCTTACTTGCTTCTCCAAAATTTTGCAGTGATACACCATTAGCCAGACCAGCTATAATCCCTACAACTGCCACTAAAAGCAAGGGAATCAATTTAATGATAGTGGTCGTCACCTGCATTTTACCGGAAACAGTCGGCGCATAATAATTTAAAATATAAAGCCCAGTCATATAAAGGACCGCCAGGATCCAGGTGGCTGACGCATTATCAGCATCATTATGCCCAAATAAAATCATAGTAAAATTTCCACTTAGCCAAGCTAAAATCGCTGACAGCGGCGCAAAATACAAAAAGCCTTTAAACCAGCCAACTAAATAACCAACTTTTTTGCCATAAGCAACCTCAAAATAGTCTACAATTCCATTGGCCGTTTGATAGCGCATAGCAAATTCAGCAAAGGTCAAAGCTCCAAAAATCATAGCAAAAGCACCACCAGCCCAGGCCAAAAGCGCCAATAGCAAATTGCCGTTGGTATAGCTTAAGACATCATCTGCTTTATAAAAAACTCCAGAGCCGATAACCACACCAACAACCATCGCAATTGCCACGGATAGTCCATATTTTTCTTTTAATTTTCCCATATTGTATCCCTTTCTTATTTACCTTTGGTCTTTCAGTTCTTCATTCTTCGGCGATTTCATCCAGCTGAAGCTATTTGAGCTAATAAATGCAGACAGAACATATTTAATCGGACAATGGTAAAATCCGTTTGTCAATTTACCGAAACAGGATAAATCTAAATACTTGTGCAAACTAAGTCTATGACATCTTTCCCTATTTAGTAATCAATTTTCAGTAAAGTCAAGCCTTTGGCCGGCATAGTACGTGCTGTTAAATTCCGGTCCCCGGTTTGAAAGGCTTTTTCCAATCGGGCATCGATCTCCCGATAACTTATGTTCTGGCTGCTCCAGTCAATAATCGTTCCGGCCATGATCCGCACCATATTATATAAAAAACCGTTTCCCTCAACATAAATAGCTAGTGCCTGACCCAGATCAGGATCAATATAAGGATTGGGACAAATTTCCACCTGACAACGATAAATCCGGCGGATCGTATCTTTCACCGTCTTTTTCGCTGATGAAAATGCATTAAAATCATGTTGACCTATAAATTTATCGGCAATATATTGCATTTTCTGATAGTCACATTTATCTCTGATCAAAGTGTGAGTTCTTTGATATACCGGTATCTCTGTTCTGCTGTTCCAAATTTGATATACATATAATTTCTTTTTAGCCTGATAGCGGGGATGAAAATCATCATTCACCCTTTCTGCTTTCCAAACCCGAATGTCTTTGGGTAAATAATGATTAAATGCTTCATTGATTTTTTCAGCCGGAATTGCTGTTTCTGCTCTAAGCAAAGCTCTCTGGCCAAGTGCATGTACTCCGGCATCGGTTCGGGAAGCAGTAGTAATCGTAAAACCTTCCGGCAAAAAACAAGCACCTGCTTTCATCATACATTCCTGAATCGTCAGAGCATTATCCTGAACCTGCCAACCGGCATAATCGGCACCGTCATAAGCGATCGTTAATAAAATTGCTGCCATAATATTCCTCTGTAAATGTAGAAAAGCTGTGTCAGTTTTCTGACACAGCCATTGACTTATTTCCTGGCGTAACTAATTACTCTTACAATCTGGTAACATCTGCAGCTTGAGGTCCCTTAGAGCCTTCCACGATATTAAACTCTACTTGGTCGCCTTCTTCTAAAGACTTAAAACCTTCGCCACCGATAGCAGTGAAGTGTACAAATACATCATCTCCACCATCAACTGAAATAAATCCAAAACCTTTTTTTGCGTCAAACCACTTAACTGTGCCTTGTTTCATTACTATTCCTCCTGTAAACTTATAAATACTGCATGTAGGTTGAATATCTTACTTCAATTATGATGGAGTATACAACCAACTCTACTTTCCACAGGATATCATCAAATCCGCCATCTGTCAAATAGTTTTTAAAAATTTGGTTAAAATTTGTTAAATTATAATGATTTTTTATACACATTCGCTAAGGAAATTTTAATTTACCGGATTCCGCTTGCGGAATTCAGGTCTTCGTGGACAGTAGCAATCAACTAAATTTCCAATGCTTTTTCTCTTTGTCTGGTTTTGGCAACATAAAAGCCAAGTAATAGAAATACCAGAGCAAATAAGAGCTGCATTGCCATATTCAGCTGCCAATCTCCGGACCCATTAAAGATGGCTTCATTTACCAGCACAAAATAATAAGCCGGTAAAAAGCGGGCAATTTTTAAAACCAAACTCCCTAAGTACTCCAGCGGGATAAAAACGCCGCAAATAAAAGAACTGCCCAAGGCCACAATATTGGCGATTGCACTCAGGACCTGTTTGTTTTTAACTACATTATTCAGAAAAAAGCAAAAACTCAGCACTGTCGTAATAAACACCGCCAAATTAAGGCTGTATTGTCCCGAGATCAGACCGCCGGATAAAATAAAGCCCAGCAATATTATCCAGGTCCACAAAATCACTCCAAATAAAAGCTGACTCAAAAACATCTGACCTTGAAAGTAGCGCAAGGTGTAACCGGAGCATTTATTGCGAAAGGCAATCCGCCGGTTGTTAAAATCGGCCATACCCATGCCGATGGAAAAAATAATTAAAGCAATAATCGGATATGCTGAGGCATTCATATACCTTTTCATCCATTCTTCTTTGCCAAAAGTATTCCCCGCTTTTCCCAACAACTCGATCTCCGCTTTCTGAGCCAGTGCCTGGTTCAGCAAAGCATAATCCACACTGCCATCCGGCTGACGACTGATTTGCCAAAGCAGCATATAACCGCTTACCTCTTGTATTACCTTATGCGACCTGGTCGACAGCACATTTTTATTTAACTCAAGTTTTTCCAGCATGGGATTTTCACCAAAACCTTTAGGAATTATCACAATTAAATCAAACATTCCCATAAAAATCTGCTCATCAATATCTTTGCGCTCCGGAGCCGGTAAGATCTTATTATTCGCGGTTAAATATGCTGTTAAATGCCTGGACAATTCACTTCCATCCTCATCCAGAACTGCAATCTCCGCCTTAATTTCCCGATATTCGGTCGGACTGCCCTGCTTCATATTCATGATGCTGATCAAACCAAATATTCCAAAATATAGAAAAATACTGATTTTATACGTCCATAAGATCCGCAAAAAATATTTAAAGACTATCATATTTTTTCCTCCGTAGGGCAGTAGGTAGTGTCAAAAACTACCTATATTTTTGTTACAAAATCTTATAAGAAACTTAATTTTAAGGGAAATCTAAAATAAAACGAGCATTGACCTCCCTT
>RQYD01000047.1 GCA_003858485.1 Clostridiales bacterium COT073_COT-073 | reverse complement strand
AAGGAATAAGATTCCTTATATTTTTGCTATTTTTTGAAATTTGTTGATGAAGGAACCTTAAAAATGAAGACCTGTGGATAAATCTGCGGAAACTCAAGGACAAGGTCAATTGACTTTTTCAGATATTCAAAGTAAGATGGTCTTGTAAACATTTTTACGTAAAGAGAGGAGATTTTAATGAAAAAATCAGAAGATAAGGTCGCCCTTATTACAGGTGCAGCAGTAGGCCTTGGTGAAGGGATTGCCCGCGTTTATGTCAAATATGGTGCCAATCTTCTTTTGGTAGATATCTCAGAGCAAGTTAAAATGACAGCGGAAACTATAAAATTGTAAAAGGATAAAAAGATGGAATTATATATTACCAAATATGAGGATAAACATTATTACTACACCATGAATGAGTATGGGCATATCTATGATTTTTATCCGGAAGAAATGATTCGACGGGCCAATGATGGTAATTTATATATTGGTGTAGTTAAAGATATCAGTAAGCCGATCAATGCGGCATTTGTCAATATTGGTGAAGAGAATGCCGGTATGTTGGCAGAGGTGGACATGAGTGTGCCGGTTAGAAGCGGACAGCAAATTTTGGTTCAGGTACTTCGGGGCAGCTATGGCAAAAAGGGGGCAAAGCTGACCATGAAGATATCGCTGGCCGGAAATACCTGCATTTTGCTGACCGATACCAATAAGATCCAGTTTAGCCAAAGACTTTCTGCCCAGGTCAAAACAGAACTGAAAAAGTTTTTAGCGAAACAGGTTTTTGAATATGGCTTTATTATCCGCTCCGGAGTATCGGATGGTCAGGCTCTACTGAAGGAGATGAGAAGGCTGGAAGCCAAAGTAAAAACCTTGACAGATCAGGCCCGATTTTTGAAGGGACCATGTTTGGTTTGGGAAAAAAGCCCTTTGGATATGATAATCGGACACAAAGATGTGGATGCAATTTATACCAATGACCGGCAGTTTTTTGAGCAGGCAGTTGCATACAGTCAAATCAATCATTTACCTTATCCGATCCACTATCGTCAGGAGAATTATTATTTAAAACATGATCTTAAACAAGCAATGAATGAAGCCATGCACAAGAAAATCTGGCTATCCGGTGGTGGTTATTTATTACTGGAAAAAACCGAAGCCATGTATGTGATTGATGTCAATACCGGTAAAACCAAGGGAGCGGCTAATTTTGAAAAAACTGCCTATAAAACTAATTTGGAAGCCGCCAGACAAATTGCCCGGCAAATGCGTCTCCGCAATTTATCAGGGATTGTATTAGTAGATTTTATTGATATGAAGCAGGATGGCCATAAACAAGATTTAATTGAAAAAATGAAGGCATACACAGCCAAAGACCCGATTGCTGTAACTATTCATGGTTTAACAAAACTGGGACTAATGGAAATCACCCGCAAAAAGCAGTATTGGCCATTGGAACAATATTTGATGAGTGAGGAAAGGATAGCCGAAACAGATTGTTGGAAATAACTTGACGAAATCAGGATTGGAAAATATAATAGAGTTAATGAATTTTTCCATTCTGATTATGGAGCAGGAAAAACAGTGGTGACATCGGCTTCTGACAGGAGCGAAGGAGAAGAATATGACACAGATAGAAGAAAGATGGATCGAACGAGAAGAAGGTCAAAAAAATTATTTTCGCTTATGGAATCCAAATCTGCCTAAAACAGGTATGGTTTTGATTATATCGGGAATGACCGAGCATATCAGGCGCTATGATGATTTTGCCCGTTTTTTAAATAAGCAAGGCTTTTTGGTAGCCGCCGGCG
This sequence comes from Clostridiales bacterium COT073_COT-073, assembly GCA_003858485.1. Taxonomy (GTDB): domain Bacteria; phylum Bacillota; class Clostridia; order Lachnospirales; family Vallitaleaceae; genus W11650. Next base: position 10,593 of record RQYD01000047.1, on the reverse strand, counting down.
ACCACCGGGGTCAGGGACAAACAGCTCTGAAAAATGGACGGTTGGGAACTTTAGGAAAGGGCGGTTTTCGCAAAATTGTGAAAGACCAGAAATATTATGTTGATATGCTGCGAAAAGAGCATCCCGGTTTGCCGCTCTTTTTAGTTGCTCATAGTTTTGGTTCTTTGATTTGTCAGAAATTTATTCAGCAATACAGCGATAGTGTAGATGGTGTGGTAATGCTGGGCACATTAAAGCAATCGCGCCCCAAAGCACTGGCTGGAAGATTGCTTTTAAAAGCAGTGATGCTGGTGACCGGTGAGTATTTTAACAGTAAGATCGCCAATGATATGACCTTCTTTAATTTCAACAAAAAATTTGAAACCGGATTTTCTGATTTTGCATGGATTTGTAGTGATTTGGAAGTTGTCCGCAAGTATGAACGCGATCCCTTATGCGGCTATCATGTATCCAATAATTTCCTGCATGAACTGGCCGATGGTGTCTTACAGCTTTATAATCCGGAACAGCTACGCCAAATTCGCAAGGACTTGCCGATACTAATAATGGCCGGAGGAGCCGATCCCTTAAATGAAAGGGGCAAAAGAATTATGGACTTGTATTTGATGTATCGCAAACTGGGTATTCAGTCGGTTCAGATGAAGTTATTTGATAAGATGCGGCATGAAGTACTAAATGAAATTGGAAAAGAAGAGGCATATGAACAAATTTTAAGTTTTTTGCAGCAGAATAAAAAGAAGGGAATTTATAACTAACAGTCAAGTTGAAAATGCCCTGAATTTTACTGGAATAGTAGACAATGGAAGGGAAAAATATAAAATTTGAAAATATTTTAATCAAATCAATTGCCAAGTAAGAAAAAGTATGTTATGATACTCCGTAGATATCTATTTTTCGTGGTTTTGAATTTGAGAATGGCGAAAATGAAATATCCAGGAGTATTTTAAATTTTTAGGAGGTCATTTCATATGTCAGAAATGGAAAATCAAAGTTTTGAAGAGATGCTGGACCAGTTTTCTGTACAAATCAGAAGAGGGGAAGTCATCACAGGTACCGTAATTTCCGTAAAGGAAGATGAGATTTATGTAAACATTGGTGGTAAGTCCGATGGAATTATTCCAAAGAGTGAATATTCAAATTTTCCGTCTGTGGATTTACGCAATGAAGTTCAGGTAGGACAAGAGATTCGGGCTAAGGTATTACGTATTAACGATGGAGAAGGTCAGGTATTATTGACTTACAAGCGCCTGAAAGCAGATGAAGGCTATCGTCGTGTGGAAGAACTCTATAAGTCCGGTGAAAAGGTAACAGCTCGCGTTAATTTAGTATTAAGCGGCGGTTTAGTGGTAATTATTGATGAAGTCAGAATTTTCATTCCGGCATCTTTAATTTCCGATGAATATGTTTCAAATCTCAATCAATTCAAAAACCAGGAAATTACATTTGTTATTACCGAATTTAATCTTAGAAAGAGCCGTATTATTGGTAATCGTCGTATCTTACTTGAAAAAGAAAAGAGCGCTAAGATGGAGGAGGTATTTGATACCCTTCATGTCGGCGATGTAATGACCGGAGTTGTAAAAAATATTACAGAATACGGTGCATTTGTCAATATCAATGGCATTGACGGATTAGTTCATATTTCCGAGTTATCATGGGGTAGAATTCGCTCCCCGAAAGATGTCGTTACTGTTGGTGAAGAAGTTAAAGTTCGTATTTTAGAAATTGATAAAGATAAGCAAAAAGTATCCTTGTCCATGAAATTCGATGATGAGAATCCATGGAATGGTGCAGAAGTAAAATATGCAGTTGGCAATACCGTTAGTGGACGTGTAGCCAGAATGACAGATTTTGGTGCTTTTGTGGAATTGGAAAAGGGTGTGGATGCATTGCTTCATGTATCACAAATTTCAATGAAGCATGTTGAAAAACCGGCGGATGTTTTGAGTGTCGGCCAAACCATTACTGCTAAAGTAACAGATTTGAATTTAGATGATAAGAAAATTTCGCTCTCGATCAAGGAATTAGAGAAAGAAGAAATGGGTGAAAAAGCAGAAGTCGAGCCGGCTGAAGAAACAGTAGCAGCACCAGTTGAAGAAGCTGAGCCGACGGAAGAGACTGCTGAATAAAAATTAGGAGAAAAGCCAATGATGGATTATGAGAAGTTCAAGGAAGAAGTCTACAAGATATCGACAATTGATTTATCTGCCTATAAAGAAAAGCAAATGAAGCGTCGATTGGATGCGTTAATCAAAAAGCATGAGTATGATGGGTATGATGCCTATGTAAAAGCACTGCGTTTAAAAGGAGATATTTACGAAGAATTTATCACTTATATGACGATTAATGTTTCTGAATTTTTTCGTAATCCTCCACAATGGAAAGTATTAGAAGAAAAGGTGTTACCATATTTGTTTGATAAGGCGGGCAGTAAAAATATTAAGATCTGGTCAGCGGCCTGCTCAACTGGAGATGAGCCATACTCTTTGGCCATGCTGATGAGTAAATTTGTACCACTTCGGCAGATTAATATTTTTGCCACCGATATTGATAAACAAATTTTAATGCAAGCCCAAACCGGACTGTATAATTCTAAAAGTATTGTGGGAGTGCCGGCTGATTTAAAAGCCAAATATTTTGAAGAAGTCGGAAAATCTTATAAGGTTTCCGATGAAATCAAAAAATGTGTGACTTTTAAACAACATAATTTATTGAAGGACCCTTATCCAAAGGGGATGGATTTGATTGTCTGCCGTAATGTTTTGATTTATTTTACCAATGAGGCAAAGGATGAAATTTATCATAAATTTAATCAGGCTCTGAAAAATGGTGGAGTATTGTTTGTCGGCAGTACCGAGCAGATTATCGGATACCAGAAATTTAATTTTAGCTCTGAGCAAACTTTTTTCTACAAAAAGCAAGGAGAATCAACCTTTATGTAAAACGGCAGATTGGTTTGACCAACGTTTTTGCATAAAATCAGGGATCCATTTTAATGGGTCCCTTTTTTAACCAACTCAATTTTCCTACAGTTTTTGTTGGCTCTATCTCGCTTTGCTTGGCAATTTATTGCGCAAGATTGCTTGTGGGTGACTTGGCTAAAAACTGTTCCAGAAGATATGAGAAAGTTAAGGAATTAAAATCAGGTAGTAAAAACTTTCTGGGGTGGCGGATAGCCAGTCAGAAAGCTGGAGGAAAAACATAAATGACGGCAAGGAGAAGTAAGATGTATTTAATACCAAAACCACAAAAGATCGTAAATTATGAGGGCTGCTTTATTATTCGGTATGACAGCTATGTAGTGACGGATACTGCCTGTAGTCAGTTGCTAAACCAGCAGGTACTTTTGTTTATGAAGGAACTGAAAAAATATTTGGGTTTTGAGTTACAGCTCAGCAAAGGAGCCCCGAAGGCTGGTGATATTGTTTTAAAAGTAAATGATAGTTTTGCCCCTGAGCATTATCAACTTGATGGTTGTGGCCAAGTTTTAGAGATTATCGGCAGTCAAACCGGGCTTTGGTGTGGACTGCAAACTCTTTTACAGATGGTCAAACAAGAAGGAGCTTGCCTGCCTCAGGTAAAAATTGAGGATTATCCGGCACTTAAACATCGTGGACATTATCTGGATGTGAGCAGAGGACGGATTCCGAAAATGGAATGGCTTAAAAAATGGATTGATAAATTGGCTTTTTATAAAATCAATCAATTTCAACTTTATATTGAGCACACATATTTATTCCGGGATCTAACTGAGTTGTGGCGGGATGATACGCCTTTTACAGCAGCTGAAATTATGGAGCTAGATGAATATTGCTACCTCAGGGGAATTGAACTGGTACCATCATTATCCAGTTTTGGACACTTATATAAATTGCTGTCCACCAAGGAATATCATCATTTGTGTGAATTGGAAAATATGCAGGATCAGCCATTTTCAGTGCTGGGCAGAATGCGCCATCATACTTTTGATGTAACTAATCCGGAAAGCCTTAATTTGATCAAGTCAATGTTAAAAGAATATATGGAATTATTCCATTCGCGCCAGTTTAATATTTGTGCAGATGAAACTTTTGATTTGGGTACCGGCAGATCCAAGGCCAAAGCCGATGAAATTGGCAAAGATCATTTATATATTAATTTTGTGAAAGAACTGACCGGATTTATGATTGAAAATGGCAGAAGGCCGATGTTCTGGGGTGATGTCATTGTCGGCTTTCCTGACTTATTAAAAGAACTGCCGCCAGAAACAATTTGTCTGACCTGGGGTTATCATCCGGAGCAAAGGGAGTATGAGGTTATGAAAATGGCCGAAGCCGGTGCGATTCAGTATTGTTGCCCGGGCTGTTGTGGCTGGAATGAACTGGTCAACCTCAATTATAATGCTTATCGCAACATTAAAAAGATGGCAGAATATGCGGAGAAACATGGAGCCATTGGTTTGCTAAATACCGATTGGGGTGATTTTCTGCATGTTAATCATATGGATTTCAGTATTCCGGGTATGATCTATGGAGCAGCCTTTGCCTGGAATTCACAAACAGGTGAATATGAGGAGATCAATCGTCAAATTTCCAAACTGGAGTATGGCGATACTTCAGAAAAATTGTTGTCAATTATTGATCAGCTAAAGGATAACACCGCTTTTGCCTGGCAAAGCTTTTGCTTTGTGGCGGAAACGGAAATGGGAATTTTATCGCAATTGGGAGCATTTGCTGAAGCCCAGGATTATATTGAAAAAGCATTGGCTTTGCTTGATCAGGTTGATCAGAAATGTGAAAATTTGGTGCAAATTCAAACGGAATTATATCAAAGCTTAAAATCCATTCCACAAGCCGGAAGAGCTGCCGTCTACCCATATTTAATAGCAGTGGAAGGTATTCGGATTATTAATTTGATTGGTAAATTTATCACTGCCCAAAAAGGTCTCAAGACATATCAGACAATGGTTGATCCAAAGCAATTAGCCAAGGAATTGGATATTTGGTTTTATCATTATAAACAAATTTATCGGCAGATCAGTCGGGAATCGGAACTTTATCGGATTCAGAGTTTTATCAATTTTTATGGGGATATGCTGAGAAGTTAAAGAGTTTTAAAAGTAAAAAGGAGCGGCTGGATGTTACTTTGGCATAAGATATGGGATCGAGTTGTAATGACCTGAAACCATATTCTGGCAAAAATTTCATCTGTACAGCCACTCCTTTTTTTATTCCGGGAAATAAGTCCTGGCTTCTGATAATGGCAAATAACGCCGTTTGTCCTTATATTCTTTTTGGAATAGGCGGCTATGGTCAAAATAAGGGATTGCGGCTGGAGGAAGTTCAATGAAAATATCCTTTTTTTTGATATAAGCCGTTTGTTTGGTCGCTTTTTTGCGATGTGCTGGTTCAACGAACTGAGCAATGCTTTGATGAATAGCGGTATCTTCATAAGGCAAGTAAATATAGTTTTGATAATCTGCAAAAAAATGATATAGTTCAGACTCCAGCAGGGGATAATCCTTTTGGTAGGTCTGTTTTATTAAAGGACTGAAGCAGTGGCTGTCAAAGTTTTTCTCTAAATACTGATGCCAGGCGGAATTATAAAAAGTAATCTGTCCAGCGGTTTCGATTTTTTGAATCTGGGTGAAAGTGCCAAAAGCCGGCAGCCAGAACTGAGAATTATCGTTTTTTTCCAGAAAAGGTAGAAAATGCCCCAATAAAAAAGTGGCCAGCAGATCTTCCGCATTGTGCAGCAAAAGCAAGGGCAGTAAATCTTCATCACCAGCTAAATATTGATGATAGATATCAATCAGCTGGCCGCCGTTCATTTGATCATTCCGGTTTAAGCGCAGCACTTTTTCCAGAGTTTTCAACTTGGCGTTGGGCAGCTCAAAATAGGCTTTGCATTTTTTCCATTCCAGATAAAAATCAAATTGTGGCAAATCGCCCAGGCTTGTGAGTAAACAGGTATTTAAATAACGGCCTTTTAAAAATGGCAGATCAAAATTTTTGCCATTAAAATGAACCAATAGGTCGATCCGGTTGGCTTGAATGATTTTCTCCAGGGCAATCAGAACATTATCTTCCTCATAGTAGTCATCAGCAAAAAGCTGGTGAAAACAGTATTTGCCGTTTTGCTTATAAATACAGCCAATGGCATAAATCATAGCATTTTGCGGAGAGAATCCGGTGGTTTCAATATCGATAAATAGAGGATTTTCAGCCGGATAAGCAAAGTCAGGTAAATGGATATCCGGGTATTTGGCAGCCAGATCAGATAGCTTTTTTATTTTTTCAATCATTGTTATCTCCGGTGGGCAGTATGGACTGACAGTATCAATAGCCAACTTTGGTATTTAGGCTGAGTCTGAGAAGCCAAAGTGCATTGAAATTATAAAACCGGGCTGAATAAGCGGGCAACAGCAGAGCGAAAGCGATTAAATAAACTCAATTTTTTGACATCCTCAGCGGTAATTTCAGTGGCTGTGGCCATATCTTTTTCAAATTGCTGCCTTAACATAGTGGCAGTCGAATGATCATAAATAAAAGCATTGACTTCAAAATTCAGGCGAAAACTGCGAATATCAAAATTACAGGTCCCAAAAGAGGCAATGGTATCATCACTGATGATGCCCTTGCAATGCAGGAAACCACCATAATACATATAAGTTTTGATCCCATATTCGATCATATCCATGCAGTAGGCTTTGGTGGCCGTATAGACAAAGGGATGATCAGCCCGGTCGGGGATCATGATGCGGACATCAATGCCGGAAGCAGCAGCAATGCTGAGGGCATCAATAATACTGGAATCCGGGATAAAGTAAGGGGTTTGAATATAAATATACTGGGTGGCTTCATTAATGATCTTTAAATAGCCCTGCTTGATTTGGTCATTGATATCATCCGGTCCGGAGCTGACAATTTGCATTCCCACTTTATTGCTTTTTTGTGATAAGTGCATATATTTATCATCAACTAACACAAATTCCCGGCTGGCTGCCCGCCAGTCCAGAATAAAGCGCATTTGCAAAGCGATCACTGCATCACCGGTGATGCGCATATGGGTGTCACGCCATAGCCCGAAGCGCTTGGAATAAATATATTCATCGCCGACATTCATACCACCGGTATAGCCGATATCGCCGTCAATGATCACCAGTTTTCGGTGATTGCGGTAGTTTGCCTTAAAATTAATATATTTTAATTTGGAGGGAAAGAAAAAGCTAAGCAAAATACCGGCATCACGCATTTGCCGGATCAACTTCCGGGAAAGCCGGCGGCCGCCGACATGATCGATCAAAAAACGAATTTCCACCCCCTGCCGGGATTTTTCACAGAGCAGATCAATTAGCTGCCGACTGATGGTATCGGACTTGACGATATAATATAAAAGATGAATATGATGTTTGGCGTTTTTGATATCCTGAAATAAGGCATCAAATTTGGTTTGACCCTCATAGAAGAAATCAATTTCATTATTTTGTGAATAAAAAGCCTCGCTTAAATGATTATGAAAGAGAATCAGTTCCCGGTATTTTTCGGCCGCCCCATCAGAAAATGGGAAATTTCCCTGGCGGACATCTTCGGATTGGGAGGATAAGATCTTATCAAAAATACTGATTTCTTTAGAGGTATAGGAAAAAATCTTGCGTCGGGAAATATTCTCCGACAGTAAAATATAAAAGAAAAAGCCAATAATTGGAAATAAATTCAGAAAAAAAAGCCAGGCCAGTGCCGATACCGGCCGTTTATTTTCCAGTAAGACCACGACTGAGGACAGTAATAGATTGATAAGGATCAAAGTTGAAAAATTTAAGGTAAAATTGGTAATATATTGACTCATAATTCCTCCAAGCCAATTTTCAGGCTCTCAAAACTGAGGGTGTTCATATGCTCGCCCTGGTGGCTCAGACCAGATGAATGCTACTTAGCTGCTATTTTCATGACCTATTTTATCATATTTTTAGGGCTTAATCAAGGAGGTGTAAGGGGGACAAAGAGATAAAAGGCTGGTAAAGTTGATTAAAAAAGGATATAATGAAATCAGAATAGTTAGCATTATAGCTTTATTGTAAGACCAAAGATAAATAGGGAAGGAAGATTAAATATTCTGGGAGAAAGAACCTTGACTTTGAGAGAAGATGGAATTCACCAAGTTACAAAATACGAGGAGGGTTTGATGAAGTATGATGCAATTATAAAGATTGTGCAGTCGAACAAAGCAATTTATCTTTTTATTTTACCAGCAATGGCGATAATTCTTCCGCTTCGTATTTTCTCTAATGGAACAGAGAAGCAGAGCGTTCTTGCGTTTATTGAGGGGAAATCAAAAGAAATAAAAGGATAAAAAATTGTATGAAATAGTTTTAAATAAGAAAACAGCAGGAATCAAGATATAGGAAAAGGAGCGGGTCTATGAAAAAAATTCAAGCACAGTATATTGTTTATGCGCTGTTGATTTTATTGTTTATCTTTCTGGATAAATATGCTGTAACCCAAAATCAGATCTTTGAAAAAGCAAATTATCAAAGTCGTAATATCTTCTTGCTGATTGGTTTGCTGGCAAAAATGGCGATTGGCGCTGTTTTAGCACTGGAGTATTTTAATACGGAGAGAAAAAAAACAGGAAAATGGCAGATCCGTTTGGGGCTTATGTTTTTTGCGGCAATTCCCAGTTTTTATCTGGCCAATCCGTATTTCGCCAAATCGCCGGTCGAAGCATTGGCGGCGATTCATCATATTTTTCTGCGGCCGAATTATATAAACTATCTGTCGATTTTTCAAATTATTTTCGGCTATGTGTTTGTAAAGTGCTTTTATAAAGAATAGTAGAGAGAATAACCTCTGTTTTTTGCTGTAAACCGGTGGGAAGCGAAAGGGAATAAAGAAATTGAAAATATGGTGGTAAATATTGTTATAAAATCGTAATTAGAATTTAATATACAATTCAGGAAAACTATGCTATAATCGGGTAGCGACTTTAAAAATGAAGTGCGCCAATATTCTGGCAGACGATTCGCTTGCGGATTCACGGGACTGCGGCGAACGATTTCAGAGGATACTTTTGGTTTGATGGCGGAAAACTGCCGGGTAACTTTAACTTCATCTGCCATCAGGCAGAGATTGATTTAACAAGAGTGGAAAAAGATGAGTGGATATAAACTTCTGGCCCAGAATAAAAAGGCCTATCACGATTATTTTATTGAAAAAAACTATGAAGCCGGAATTGAGCTGGTGGGAACGGAAGTAAAATCCATTCGGATGGGAAAGACTTCGATCAAAGAAAGTTATATTAAGATCATTAACGGAGAAGTTTTTATTGTCGGGATGCATATTACTCCTTATGAAAAGGGGAATATTTTCAATAAGGACCCGCTCAGAACCAGAAAGCTACTGTTGCATCGGCGGGAAATCAATGCTTTGGCCGGGGCAATTGCGGTTGATGGTTATACGATCATGCCTTTAAAAGTTTATTTAAAAGATGGACTGATCAAAATGGAGATTGGTTTGGCCAAGGGTAAAAAGCTTTATGATAAGCGGGAAGATTTAAAGAAAAAAGAAATCGGGCGGATGGCAGAGCGCAATTTTAAAGTCAGAATATAGATTGAAGCGCACAAGGGAAATGAATGCGACTGCGAAGCAGGCATATTCATTTCCCGGCGCTTCACCGTCAGACAGGAAGCACCGGAGGTGCGGCTGACACGAAGTGGCAGCGTCTGACGGTGGCTAAGCTTTCCTATAAATTATAATGTGAAGCGCATAAATATTATTACACTGCGGGGGTGTCTTGGATTCGACAGGGTTTTTGCAGTTAAAGAAGCCATTCGTAGTTGGGGGCTACGTTAAAACTCCAATCTTAAAATTAAACGCTGAAGATAATTTAGCATTCGCAGCCTAGTTTAGGCTCGTGTCCGTCCTGTTCGCTCACTGACAGGGTTGCGGGCATCATACAGGTGAGGAACACCGCTCCGAAAGCTTTGACGAAGCGGAAGAAATATGAAGCTACTAAAGTAAGTAGTCTGTCTTTGGACGACTTATGAAGGGAATGAAAAAGCAAAGACTGTAATGGGAGATGCTTTAATGAATGGGATTTTGGACAGGGGTTCGATTCCCCTCACCTCCATCGACATCCGAACTCGCAAGAGTTCGGTTTCTTAAATTTGACGCGCGCAAGGGAAATGAATACGACTGCGAAGCAGGCATATTCATTTCCCGGCGCGTCACCGACAAAATCACAAGTGCGAAGCACGGCTGACACGAAGTGGCAGGATTTTGTTGGTAGTAGACTAAAGTTTATAGGTATTGTAGTGTGCTCGAAATGAATGCGACCGCGAAGCGGACGCGGCACTTCACCGTCAGACAATCGGTTTTGCGTAGCAAAATCCGATGTCCTCGTAGATAATTCGCTTGCGAATTATCAGAGGACTGTGGCGAATATCTTCAGACGAAGTGGCAGGGTCTGACGGTAGGTATAATCAGGTAACTCAGAGATTGGATGAACAAAGTGCTTTGGGTAGTGTCAAGTGATTTATGAAAAAGTTTGCCAATAAAAAAAGAGACAAATGCCCCTTAAAAAACTGTAAATATAGATCGCTGAAGGCTCTCCGAG
>RQYD01000046.1 GCA_003858485.1 Clostridiales bacterium COT073_COT-073 | reverse complement strand
AGGGAGGTCAATGCTCGTTTTATTTTAGATTTCCCTTAAAATTAAGTTTCTTATAAGATTTTGTAACAAAAATATAGGTAGTTTTTGACACTACCACTTTTGTTAGGAAGGAGAAAATATGAAGCGAAACCGTAGTATGATTATTACTTTTATATTTCCTGGAACATTTTTATTTGTATTGACTTTTATTTACCCAATTTGCAGAACAATTATAATGAGTTTTTTCTCTATTCAAGAAATAACGGATAAGATAAGTCAATGGAAATTTAATGGAATTGATAATTATATTAATTTAATGAATAGTTCATTATATATTTCCTCCTGGATCAATTTATTTAAAATTTTTGTGTTTGGGGGGGGGATTACCTTAGGAATTTCCCTTTTATTTGCAGTAATATTAACTAATAAGATAAAGGGTAAAGCTTTTTTTCAGTCGGCAATTTATTTGCCTAATGTAATTAGCGCAGTTGCCATGGCAACTATGTGGACTCAATATGTATTTAATTCATCTTATGGGTTTTTACGCAGTTTTTTTAATTTTTTACATTTAGATTATTTAGCAAATATCCAATGGTTAGATGCAGACCATAAATTTTGGGCATTGTTAATATCCTATTGCTTTGGAATGGTTGGGTATTATATGTTGATTTGGATTAGTGGCATTAAAAGGATAGATAGAGTTTATTACGAAGCTGCCAGTATTGATGGAGCAAATAAAGTTAAACAATTTTTTTATGTGACTTTGCCTTTATTAAGAGGCATTTTTCGAACAAATATCATTATGTGGTCAATTAGTGTATCCGGTTTTTTTATCTGGTCCAAATTATTTTCACCTATTTCAGCGGACACCGAAACAGTTGTGCCAATGATTTATATGTATGATAAATTATTTGGCACTGAAAATGTGGATAATGTTACCAGAGATGCGGGTTCTTCAGCAGCAATTGGTGTTATGTTATGTTTATTTATTGTTATAATCTTTACCCTGGTAAATAAATTAATCGATGATAATAACTTGGAATTTTGACGGGAGGGAAGGGATGAATAAAAATAATATTAAAAAAAACCGAAAGTTATCTTATCGAATTAAAAAGGAACTTGCGTTAGTACCACCATATTTATTATTAGTTACTTGGATAGGGTTTACGGCTATTGTATTATTTTGGGTATTAGCAGCTAGTTTATCAACTACAGTAGACATTTTTAGTGGAACAATATTTCAATTTAAAACAGGCATTCATTTTGAGAATTATAGTAAAGCATGGGTAACATCTCAAGTTTCGCTTTTTTTCTTTAACTCGTTTATTTATGCAAGTATTTCTTGTGCTTTATTGATTCTAATTTGTGCGCCTTATTCTTATATTCTTCAGCGCTTTAATTCCCCTGGTTCTAAGATCTTAAAGACTATTTTAGCTGCAACTACAGGAGTACCTATTGTTATGATTATTATTCCACTCTATATGATTATTGCAAGAATGGGTTTATTAACAACTGAAATTATGAATAGATTGGTATTAATTACTTTGTTTGTTTCCACTAAAATTCCATATACTACTATTTTTTTAATGGCTTATTTTGAAAATATATCGCCTTCTTATGAAGAAGCTGCTGCCATTGATGGCTGTCATCCGATTAAAACATTTTGGAAAATTGTATTTCCAATGGCTCAAGGCGGAATTATTACAGTAATTATTTTTAATTTCATTAATATATGGAATGAATATTTTTTATCCCTGTTGTTTGTTAATTCAGATAAATTAAGGCCAGTAGCATTAGGACTTTTCTCAATGATTAATGGTATGCAATATAGTGGTGATTGGAGTGGATTATTTGCCTCGGTAATAATTGTGTTCTTGCCAACATTTATTTTATATATTGCTCTTAGTAAATATATTATAGGTGGTTTAACTGGTGGAATTAAAGGTTAAAAATTAATGAAAAAGAGAGGATGGTAATTATGATAAAAGTGGGAGCTGTAAATATTGATACTTCTCATCCCATGGGATTTGCTGAATCAATGATAAAAGATGGTAGATTACGGTATATTGGCGTATTTAACGATTCGTTTCGAGATGATAAAGAGGTGGAAGGCTTTATTAAACGATTTAATTTAGAAAAAAGATGTGATTCAATAGAAGAGTTAGCCGATTTATGTGATATTGGATTTATTCAAGGCTGTAATTGGGATGATCATCTTAGGTTTGTTCAGCCTTTTATCGAAAGGGATAAACCGGTGTTTTTAGATAAACCAATAGTAGGGAATTATCAAGATTGTTGTAAAATCAGACAATTATTAAAGCAAGGGGCTAAAATAATAGGTTCTTCTAGTGCCAGATACGCTTATGAAATTCAAGATTTTTTCAAGCAACCACTAGAAGAAAGAGGAGAGATTATCACAGTTATCGGAACTTGTGGGGTAGACGATTTTAATTATGGGATTCATATTGTAGAAGCCATTGGTGGAATACTGGGAGCGGGTGCTGAAAGTACATCCTATATTGGGATGTCTAATACAGAGACTGATTATGTCGAGAGTTATTTAATTAACTATAAGAATGATAAAACTGCAATATATCATATATGTACAGGAATTTGGCAGCCATTTAGTATAACCATAATGACTACAAAATCTACCTATCAATTTATGATGGATCCGATGCGATTATATGATGCCTTAATTGAACAGATTGCTAATTATATGGAAAGTAAAAAAAATTTATTGGTGGATATGAATTATATTTTGGAATCAGTGGAGATTCGTATAGCAGGCAAACAATCCAAAGAAGAAGGAGGCAAAAAAATATTGCTTTCTAAATTGGATGATACAAGTCCTGCTTTTAATGGTAAGGAATTTTGGAAATATTATAGTCAGTCAAGCAAACCTTTATATACTATATAATAAATCACTGAGAGGAGAAAAAGATGAATTTTGCAATTGTTGGTTGTGGTGTTATCGCTGAAACTCATGGGAAAGCATTAAAGATGCTTGAGGCAGAAGGATGTAAATTATATGCAGTTTGTGATATTGTACAGGAAAAAGCAGAGAAATTTGCTGAAAAATATGGGGTGGGAGTAATCTATTATGATGATGAGTCAGTGATGCAAGATTCTAATATAGATGTTATTTGTGTTTGTGTGCCAAGTGGCACCCATGGTTTAATCTGTAAGATGGCAGCTCAGGCCGGCAAACATATAATTTGTGAAAAACCAATGGAAATTAATGAACAAAAAATGGCAGAGATTACAAATGTAGTAGAAAAAAGCGGAATAAAAATGCAATGTGTTTTTCAAAGAAGATTGATGCCTACAGCACAAGCAGTTAAACAGTTAATTTGCGAAAATAAACTAGGTAAAATTTGTTTGGCAGAGGCTCAATTAAAGTATTATAGAGATCAAGCATACTATGATAGTGCTGGTTGGCGCGGCACTTGGAAGCAAGATGGTGGTGGAGCCTTAATGAATCAAGGTGTTCATGGAGTAGATTTGATTTTTTGGATGTTAGATAAGGAAATTGATACCTTATATGGCAAAGCTGAGACCTTAGCCAGAAAAATTGAAGTGGAAGATACTGCAACGGCATTGATTCAAATGAAAGATAGATCATTATGTGTAATTCAAAGCGCTACTACAGCATATCCAGGATTTTCAACAACATTTTCGGTATATGGCGAAAAAGGTACAGTTATTTTTAATGATTCTGGGATTCTGGAATGGACATTTATTGATAAAGAAAACCAACCACCAAGACCGGAGGGAAATATTGAAATTGGTGGTTCAAAGAGTAATATTGATATTACTATTGATGGACATATTATTCTTTTGAGAGATTTAAAAGAAGCTATCATTCAAAACAGAGCGCCGATGATTCCGCCTCAAGATGCTCAATTAGCAGTTAAAGTCATTTGTAGTATCTATCAATCAAGTAAAACAGGTAAAGTGATTCAATTTTAGAGGTATAAATATTAACAAAATTATAATTTTAGCCTAAAATGAAAAAGTAATAAATTGTTTGATAAAAAAAGGAGAAGACATGAAAGTATCATTTATTACTGATGAATTTACCCAAGATTTTGATGAAATAATTGCTTTTGCCTTAAAATATCATTTAGATGGTGTTGAATTAAGAAGTATTGAAGATAAAACAATAGATCATTTAGAGTATTCCAAATTAAAAGAATGGAAAAAAGAGCTGGATATTAACGGTTTGGAAGTTCCTAATTTATCTAGTAATTTTTTTAAATGTTATGTTAAAGACTTAGATTTAAAAGCAGAATTAAATAAACTAGAAAGATTATGTGATATTGCCGATATTTTTGAATGCCAAAATATTAGAGGTTTTGCTTTTTTGGCTCCCAAATCGGGACCGGTGGAAATAGATGAATTATTACCATGGTTTGTGAATGTAAAATTAATTCTAAAAAAAAGAAATAAACGATTATTATTAGAAGCAGATCCATCAGTAAATCTAACAAATCATGAATCATTGGCTAATTTTTTAAATGAAATTAAAGACAGACATTTTGGTGCGATTTATGATCCAGGGAATGATTTGTTTGATCCACAAAGAGAAAAACCATTTCCTGATGGCTATGAATCAATTATTAAATATTGCCATCATATCCATATCAAGGATGCAATTTATAATGAACAAGGTGATCCGATATGTGTTGCCCCGGGAAAAGGATTGGTCGATTATGTATCAATATTAAATCGTCTAAAAAAAGATCAATATAAAGGATGGTTGTCATTAGAACCTCATTATCGGAAAGGAAATATTTTAACAGAAAGTCAAATGCAAACCCCTCATGGATACAGTTTTTCAAAAGGGGGATATAGTGCAATGGTAGAAAGCGTTACTACACTTTTTGAGCTTTTAGAAAAAGTTGGTTTAAGGGAAAATATTCAAAAAAGAGGTGAAGATAATGCTTATAATAAGAAATGCTAAATTAGTGGATAATAAGGAAATTAAAGATTGTGATATAAAATTTGAAGATAATAGAATTGTCCGAATTTTAGATTTAGGAAAATTATATTCTGCCATGTCTGGTATTACCCGTAAAAATGGTTTTCGTTTCGGAGGTATTGTTGAATCTGCCTATTTATTTAATCAGTTAATGGTAAAAGTTATTGCTGATGGATTTCATTTGCTGGCAGAATTATTACAATTGATATTAAAACACATAGGGGAAGATAGGGTTTGTTTAATTAGTGATGCTATGCGGGGGGCAGGTCAAATACAAGGAGAAAGTATATTAGGAAGTCTTACTGAAGGACAGAGAGTAATTATAGAGGATGGAGTAGCTAAGATGCCGGATAGACAAGCTTTTCAAAACCAGAGAAGGATTGAATGAGGAAAACTGCTATAACCGGAACAAAGCAACCAGTAGGACAGCAGCTGAGCACATTGAATTATGCTCTATCAGTAAAAGCCGATAGCAATTCATATCCTGCTCCAGGCAACAGATGTATGAGTTCCTTCTGTTTTTGTAATTTTTTTGACTTTTTCTGTCAATTCTTTGTCAAAAAAACTAATTGACGAAGCTCCAGGATATCATTATAATTGAGAAACATTTGCAAATAAAATATTTTGTTCTTCAGCTTTGTAAAAGCTTGATTCTGACAAAATTTGTGGGAAGAGAAGTTTGGACAAGTGTGAAACAAGTGGATAATACCGCGGATGCGGTTATCACACATTGGTGGACAGTGAGGAATAGAAGAACAGCAAATGAAAAATGTTGTATGATATGTAGGAGGACGTATGAAAAAGAAATTACAAATTTTACTTGCAGCATTGGCTTTGAGTTTAACTGTGGCAGGTTGTGGACAAGCGGCTCAAACAGATAAGAAAGCTGATGAAAAGCAAGCAGAAATGAAACAAGAAGCAGCAACGGATGCAAAATCCGAAACGAAAGAAACAGCTGCTGACGAAAAGGTATTTACCGTAGAAGAATTAGCAAAATATAATGGCAAAGACGGAGCCAAAGCATATGTTGCAATTGACGGAGTGGTATATGACGTGACTGAAGTAAAGGCCTGGAAAGAGGGAATGCACAACGGTTTTGAAGCAGGTCAGGATTTGACGGAAGCAATTCAAAAAGCACCTCATGGTACTGCTAAATTAGAAGGCCTTCCGGTGGTTGGAAAATTGGCGAAATAAGAAATGCATCAGAGTCGGATAATTTGCAAAAACTATCCGGCTTTTTTGTTCGTTCTGAATTTATCGAATTGAATGATGATGATCAAAAAGTAAAGCCTGTTTACGTTGTATGATCTGAAATATAGGTAGTGTCAAGTGATTTATGAAAAAACGAATCAATAAAAAGCTTAAAGGAACCTGAAAATCTATAGATATAGTCCGCTGAAAGCTCTCCAAGGGCCTAGGGCAAAATATACGAGGAGGAATAAAATGAAAACGGTAATGAAATTAAATGCCATAGTAATTGTGGCAATGATGATGCTTTTATTTAGCCATGCAATTTTAGCCGGTGGAACGGCTTTAGGGCTATGGAGCAATATGGGTTTATCTTTGGCTAAGATGGCTTATTATTTGATTTTCGTGCATTTGCTGCTGGCCACCATCCGCACCATGCAAATGTTGGTGCCGGAATTGAAAACCATGGCAGCGATGAAAGAATGTTTTCAGAAAAATGGCGGGATATTTAAAGGCTTTGTGGTAATGTTGCAAAAAGCGGAATTGGGTAAGAAATTAAAAAAACAAAATCGTCAATTTTGGATGACCCGGATGTCAGGAGTGATTTTTCTGGTACTGGTCTTTGTCCATAAAGCCTGGATGTGGGCTGGTCCAAGCCAGCAAGGAATTTTGAAATACTTGTTGCTTTTGTTGCAGCTCCTGTTTATCATGGCAATTTTTATCCATATTATTATTAATATTCGACCTTTACTGGGCAATCAAAAGGTTCTGCAAAGAGGGCTGACCATTTTGTGCTATTTGATAATGCTGTTTATTTGTGGTGGTATGAGTTATTATTTTATTGCTTAGGAAATATAGTTTTTCTTATATTCTTTGGTTTTAGAGTGCCGGCGGAAATAAAGTAAGAGCTCTTTCGCAATTTGTTATGTGAGAATATTTGCAGATCACATACCCGGAAAGCATGGTTTCCGGGAAAATGAAATTCATTTGGAGAGGATAGAGAAAACGTTTTAAAAGATATGGAACAGTATTAAGAAAGGAAGAAAATGAAGGTGGAAAAAAATCACATATGGCAGTTAGAGAGTACCTATCAGTCTTTGCCTGAACGATTTTATACCAAGGCAAATCCAGCCATCTTTCCGGCACCGGAATTGGTAATTTTTAATGAAGAACTGGCTAAAGAGCTGGGTCTGGAAAAACTGATGGCGGAGTTAACTCCAGCTGAGAAAGCCCAATTATTTTCCGGGATGGTTTTTCCAGAGGGCTCAGAGCCGATTTCTCAGGCTTATGGGGGACATCAATTTGGTTATTTTAATATTCTGGGAGATGGACGGGCAATTCTTTTAGGTGAACGATTGGCGGCAAATGGCCAACGCTATGATATTCAGTTAAAAGGCAGTGGCCGTACTGCTTATTCGCGTAATGGCGATGGCAAAGCGGTAATTGGACCGATGCTGAGGGAGTATTTAATCAGTGAGGCAATGTATGCCCTGAAAATACCAACCAGCCGTAGTTTAGCGGTCAGCTTGACCGGCGAAAAAATTTATCGTCATGATTTTTTGCCGGGAGCAGTATTAACAAGAGTGGCAGCCAGTCATTTACGGGTAGGGACTTTTCAGTTTGCTTATATGGGCGGAAAAGAGGAAATTCAGGCTTTAGCTGATTATGCGATTGATCGGCATTATCCTCAATTAAATGATTTCCCGATCAGTGGAATTGATAATAGATATCAAAAATTATTGGCAGCAGTAATTGAAAATCAGGCAGAATTGATTGCTAAATGGCAGCTGATTGGCTTTGTTCATGGGGTAATGAATACAGATAATATGACAATTTCCGGTGAAACCATTGACTATGGTCCCTGCGCCTTTTTGGATGAGTATAATCCGGCAGCTGTGTTTAGTTCAATTGACAGTGGTGGACGTTACCGTTATGAAAATCAACCGCCGATGGGACAATGGAATTTATCACGTCTGGCAGATGCCATGTTGCCGCTGATTGATGGGGATGAAGATACGGCAGTGGCTTTGGCAACAGGAGAATTGCTGAATTATGCTGCCTGTTTTCATGATTTCTGGCGAAATGGAATGAAAGAAAAATTGGGGATCAGTGGCGAAAATAAGGCGGATGAAGCAATTATTGGTGATCTGCTGCGCTTTATGGAAATACACAGAGCTGACTATACCAATACTTTTGTTCGGCTGACCCTGGAAAGCGGTGGTCATGATGGCCGGTATTTACAGGGAACAGGGGAACTTTTTGCTGATGATAAATTTATTAAATGGAAAGAATTATGGAAAAAACGGCAGCAATTATCAGAGTCAAGGCAAGACAATATTTATCAACAAATGAAAGCAGCCAATCCCTTTGTTATTCCACGAAATTTTCGGGTAGAAGATGCTCTGGCAGATTTTGCAAAAGGAAATATCACGACTTTTTTAGAATTATTACAGGCCTTAATGCACCCTTATGATTATAATTCCTGGCATCAAAAATATCAGGAACTGTCGCCCAAACCAATGACAGGCTATCGGACATTTTGTGGAACTTAAATCAGAAATAGCAGGCACAATAATATTTTATTACCCCAAAAGGCTATAATTAAGGAATTGCCGATAAGGATTGTGAAAAAAAGGTGAAATTGAAAATTTTTTCGATTACATCCATAAAATTTATGTTATAATATCCGTGAATAAAGCGTGAGTGCGACATAAGAGCAAACAGACACGGAATGCGTGCATTCCGTGTACAGACTTTTCGCTGAGCCAGAAAAGAATACCCAACTGACACAATAAAGCCAGAAATATTTCTCCGGAGGGTATTCGGAATTGGCTAAGAGAAAAGGCTGTTAGGAGCGCTAGCTCCGTAGTTTGGTTTGCGAATGGGTCATATGAGCGCCTAACGCGAATCGAAAAATGGTTACATTTTTCGATTACGTTCATAAAATTTATGTTATAATATAACAAAACAATTACATCAAAAATCGGAGGACAGAGATATGAAATTAGAAAAGTACATTGACCACACATTATTAAAACCGGATGCGACCAAAGCTGAGATTGTTAAGGTATGCTCGGAAGCGAAGGAATATAATTTTGCCTCAGTTTGTGTAAATGAGTATTATACGGGCCTGGTTGCTAAAGAATTAGCAGGCAGTGAGGTTAAGGTCTGTACAGTAGTTGGTTTTCCGCTAGGAGCATCTACCACCGAAGTTAAGGTGGCTGAAACCAAATCAGCGATTGCGGCCGGTGCTCAGGAAATTGATATGGTCATCAATATCGGTGCTTTAAAAGATAAAGAAGATGCTTATGTAACTGAAGATATTCGCCAGGTGAAAGCAGCAGCCGGTGATAAAGTTTTAAAGGTGATCATTGAAACCTGTCTGTTAACAGAAGAAGAAAAAGTCAGGGCTTGTGAACTTTCGGTCAAAGCCGGCGCAGATTTTGTCAAAACCAGTACCGGTTTCAGCAAGGGAGGATCGACACCGGAAGATGTAGCCTTAATGAAGAAGACCGTTAATGGAAAAGCGCTGGTCAAGGCTTCCGGTGGTGTTCGCAGTTATGAGGATGCTATGGCGGTGATTAAGGCCGGAGCAGACAGAATCGGAGCCAGTGCTGGTATTGCTATTATCAAGGGCGAACAAGCCAATACCGATTATTAAAAAGATTAGTTGAGACTAGTGAAAAAATAGGGAAAAAATTTGTTTTAACAGTTGATACACCCGGACAACTCCTGTTGTCGTTCACACAGTTTTTAGGAAACTTACAACATGCAAGCCCACTGATATATTTGTCATTCTGGGTTTCTCTAAAACTAAAGGTGTATCAGACAGCTTTTAAGTTATAAAGTAGATTGAAAGAAAGGAATAAGCCTGTCTGCGGATGGGCTTATGCCTCGAATTTGAACTTTTCAAATTTGAGACTGGATAGAAGTCATGCAGCAATTTGCAATTATATTTTTAAGTATTTTATTGGAAGCATTGCCATTTGTTTTGATTGGGACGATTATTTCGTCTTTGATTGAAATTTTTATATCCCGTGAATGGTTGGCAAATCATTTGCCACAAAAAAGTATTTTGGCCTTTTTAATTGCCGGATTAGCCGGAATTATTTTTCCGGTCTGTGAATGTGCGATTGTGCCGATCATGCGGCGTTTGGTCAAAAAAGGGATGCCGATTGGAGTTGCAGTTACTTTTATGCTGGCGACTCCAACGATTAATCCGGTGGTTCTTTTATCCACCCATTATGCGTTTCCCGATAATATTTACTTTCCGCTTTTGCGTGGCGGGTTGGGATATTTGACAGCTCTGACCGTTGGTTTGATAATGGCTTTTTTATCTGAAAAATCGGATTTGAAAGCAGTAAAACAGAAGTCAGATTATGTTCATAACGCAAACTGTGGTTGTGCTCATAATGATCATCATGATCATGAAACGGAAGAACACTGTACCTGCATACATGATGAACATGATCATATCCATGAAGATGCGGATCATGAGTGCAGTTGCGGACACAGTCATGCCACCAGAAAAGATGGAATTTTTCCGATTTTAAAATCAATTTTACTTCATACATCCAATGAACTTTATGAAGTTGGTCGCTTTTTAATTTTTGGAGTACTGATTTCTGCAACTATGCAGACTTTTGTACCCAGAGAGTATTTTCTGGCCTTATCTAAAAATCCGGCACTGTCAATTGTAATGATGATGACTTTGGCCTTTGTGCTGTCACTTTGTTCAGAGGCAGACGCCTTTATTGCAGCAACTTTCCGTGGGAATCTGTCGAATTCGTCCATTATTGCTTTTTTGCTATTTGGTCCGATGATGGATATCAAGAATATGTTGATGCTGGCCGGTGGCTTTAAGGCAAGATTTATTATTCGGCTGATTGCGACCATTGGACTGGTTGTGTTTATTTTCAGCAGCATCAGTGCATTTTTATTTTAAGTGAAATGAGAATAAGGACTGAAAAGCCAATTCAATGGCGGTCTTTAATTGTTAAATCCATCATCCATGGTATCAATTTACAAATAAGATAGTTTCTGTTAACTAAGCAACAATATAGAAACGGAGTAATTTATGAAAAAAATAAATATTAGTGAATTATGCTGGTGGTTTTTACTGGGAGCTTTAGTAGTAATCATTGGAAAGATATTAATATTTGATGAACTGAAATATTATTTGCATCCGAAAATGAATAAATTTGTAATCACTGCGGAAGTGATATTGATTATTTTATTTATTTATCAGCAGGGCCGGATTTTCAGTGATTCGGTGAAAAAGTTTAAACTTGGCTATTTTATTTTTTTAATTCCTATGTTTATGTTGACCTTAGCCGGCGATGCCGGAGCAGTCATTTTTGAAAACCGCGAGATTAATTTAAATGGACCGGTTAGACCACAAAATCCGGCACCAGTGCCGGAAACCGGTGAACAGTCGACATCAGAAACAGCAGAAGTGAGTGAGCCCGGCGATAGTGTCTATGACCGTTTACCGGCGGATGAAATTGACAATCCTGATCCCAATGCAACCGATCCGACTGATCCGGCCAGTTCAGGGCTTGCCCATATTCCGGGTGAGCAACCGCCGGCTATAGCCGAGGATCCATTTTTAACCACTTTATTTAATTTGAATGAAGAACAAGATGGACAAGAAATTATGCTGGAAGGCTTTGTCTATAAAAATGAGTTTTTTAAAGAAGATGAATTTCATATTTCCCGTATGCAAATGCCTTGCTGTGTGGCGGATGCTTTTTTGATCGGTATGATTGTACGCACACCAATGGCCAAGGAGTTTGCCAATAATGACTGGGTCAGGGTGAAAGGCATTACCCGCCTGCAAATGTTTAAAAAACCATTTGAGGAAGAAGAAAAAATGATTTTAGTATTGGAAGCCAAAGAAATTGAAAGAATTGAACCATTGGAAACGCCATATGTTTATTACTAAGCAGTTATCTGAAAAATAATGGGATGAAAAGTAATACCATTATGTATAATCACTAAGTGACAATAATATTGTGATAAAGGTGGAAATTTTTATATGCAGAGAAATGATGCGACAATAAAGAAATATATTAAACAACTCAATACATTTGCTTTTCCTTTAATAGCCAATTTTGCTGCCGCTTATTTTATGGAGGTGACAGACGAAGCAATTATTGCCAGAATTTCAACCTCGGCATTTACTGCAGTTTCCCTTGTCAATGGATTAGTTCATATGGTTGCTGGCGTTTTAGGAGTGATTACTATATATTTTAATACCAGAGGTGCCAAGGAATGGGGAGCAGATAATCAAAAAGGTTTGGAAGAAGAATGGAACAGCTCGCTCTTACTCAGCTTTATATTGGGTTTTGCATTTCTGATTTTGATGCTTTTTGGTAGTGAATTGATTTTGGGTGGGATGTATGGATTAAGTGGAGAAACGTTGGACCATGCGAAACTCTTTGCTTTGCCGATGAGTCTTTTTGTTTTGTTGCAACTGCTTTTATTTGCTTATGGTACATATTTTAGGATATGTAATATCACAAAATGGGTGTTTTGGGGAACGACAGTTGCTTCGCTTTTGGATGTAGGGTTGGATTATCTTTTTGTTTATGGTGCATTTGGCTTTCCCAAATTGGGCACAGCCATGGTTGGTTGGTCAACGATTCTTGCTCTTTGTATCAATTTGATGATGTACGCTTTCTTTCTGAAGAAAAAAGATTTCTTTGCTTTTCTTCATCTGAAAAAGTACATCAGTAAAGCCATCGGGCATTTGAAGGCTTCTTTTATTCTGATGGGACAAGAAATTTTAGAAGGCAGTGTGCTGGTTTTGGGTTTGCAAATGATTATTATCCGAATTGGAGAAATTGAATATGCGGGCTATGCGATTATTATGGACCTCATGAATTTTATCTTGATTTTCCACTATATTTACGGTTCGGCGACACTTAGTTTAGTAGGAAAGAGTCTTGGTGGCAATGATAAAAAAGGATTGCAACTATACCCTAAATGGGCAGTAATTCTGGCATCTACCTTTTATATTAGTGTTGGAGTATGTTTTTATTTTCTTCGATTTTATTTGACCGGATTTATCAGCAATGACCCGATGCCGGTGGGAGTGGCGACTGACTATCTTATGTTTTTTATGGTCGCAAGTGGTACAGGGGTTGTTTCTTATATTTACCGGAGTGGCTTGCAGGCACTGGAAGAATACAACTTTATATTTCGGGTTACAGTTGTTACTGGTATAGTTACTTTAGTAGCAATGCTGATTTTGACATTTGTGTATTCGTTGGGACTCTATGGTATTGCTTTTGCTCAGCTTGTTAATGGAATTTTAGCAGGAGCAATTTACTTTGAAAAATACCGAAAAAATTGTCATTCACACCATGAAAAGCAATAATGGTATATCTATTCCCCGTCTTTTGATATAAGTTTTTCAAATCATAAATTTCCTTGTCAAACTCTCTATTTGTCGAAGAAAAACAATTAAATATAATTACCAAGAGGAAGTAAACGCATTGCCGATACTTCCTTTTTTGATGCCAAGAAAGGAGAAGATGGCGGAAACAAAGAAAAAAGAAAGGTTATACCTATGAGCGAAGAACCCAAAACGGAAAAACGCAAAGCCAGGGATAAATGGAGAAAAGGGAAAGTGTGCAGTATATAAAGGAGTAAAGAATAATAAATATAGGCAGGAAGTCAATCGATATGTTTTCTGAAATAGAAAGTAAAATAACTAAAAAATTACATTTTTAATAAAAAACATATGATATAGTTATAAAATATTTATGAAATTCCGCAAATAAAGGACGACTTTTTCCGGGGAATTTGCTAAAATAAAAACAGAAATAATTATTGGAAACATTGAATCAATGAGCTGAAAGCAATGGCCGGCTGAAAAAAGTCATAGGCGGTTTACCCGATTTTTCTGCATTCTATGGAATCGTTTTATGGCATATGCCGTAGGATCAGCCTTTCGAAGAGCAATGCGAAAGGAGAAAACCCATGTGTCTGCTCCCTGGAACAGGTAGGGATAAACAGAACAACGGGAAAGCTGAGTAATTCAATAAAACCGGAAAGGAGTAAATTATGCAAAACAGAGGAGATAAGAAACGATTTCTGAGGGTGTGGTGGGGGATGGCTTTATTGATAGGTTTAGTGTTGGCAGTTGAGCTGAGTGCAGCGCCGGTATCAGCTCAAGCCACATTTACTGATGTTCAGGGTAAGGAATGGTTTGCAGCTGATGTGATGGCCCTGGCAGCCAATTCCAATGAAATTATCAAAGGCTATCCGGATGGTAG
>RQYD01000045.1 GCA_003858485.1 Clostridiales bacterium COT073_COT-073 | reverse complement strand
CGCCTTTTTTGTTTGGAAAAAAGAAGGAGGTAAAAATGCGAATCAATGATTTTCATAACATTTTGGAGCTTGTGAAACGAGATGTGTTGTATAATGAAGTAGAATATCTCGGGCTCCTAAAAGTTGTCGGAAACAATCAAAGATATGACTTTAGAAGTCAATTGAGTATCTATGATAAAAATCCGAATGCGACAGCTTGTGCCAAGTTTGACTATTGGCGTGAACGATTTAACCGAACGGTTATGCGAGGACAAAAAGGAATCCCTATTTTAGAGGATTATGGCACATACCAAAAAGGGGACTATATCTTTGATGTAAGCCAGACCGTTTCAAAGAACAGAGATGTCAATGAAGTAAATCTTTGGCGATTTGATAAAGAAGCTCATGCGGATGTCTTAAAAGAAATGATACACAGCGAAGGGTATGAGGAAAGCGAAAGCAATCTGGAAAATATATTTTCTCTAAGCAGAATCTATGGCGATGAAAAGATAGGCAGTCTGATGAATGAACTTAGAATCGCCGATGAGGACAGAATATCCTTTGTCAAATTTATCAGAGATTCCATCAGCTATGCGGTAGCGTCAAGATTTAAGGTGGATTATCCGGTAGATTATGAATTGTTGAGAGAAAATATTTCAAGGCTTGATACCATCTCCCTTATGAGTGTTGGAGAAACGGTATCGGATATTAGCGGAAGTATCATAGATACAACCATTCAAAAAAGTAAAGAGTTGGAGCTTCAAAAAGGAGTTTTAAGAAACAGAGAAGCAGGATATAATCAAATAAAAGAAAAAATAGAGGAGGTAGAACAAAATGTACTTCAGGTATGGCAAAAAAAGAGAACAATGTAGAACGATAATATCTTTAAGTGGAGAGTGAATGGCTTACTAAAGCTGTTTACTCTCTGCTTTTTTTTATGTTCTTTTTCATTTTGATTATGAAAGACAAGAGGTATAAAAGATGAACTATTTGTATAAGTGTTTGATAAATTTTAAAAGGAGCGTTATACTAAAGAAAATAAAGTTGTCAGAAAGGGAAAAGTGATATGATCGTTGTTTTTATTTTTTTAATCTTAATCATATTATACTTAGGTGTTATCCTGTTTGCAGGAGCGACATTTGTAAAGCTCAGCCTGTTCGCATTGGATAAACTTGTAGTATTTATAGCAAGCTGGTACTATACCCACCATTACTTTTCAGTAAAATTCTCATCCGGATATGCCATATACTTTTGGGATGTATTGGCAGCAATATTGGCAGTAATAATATATTCTATCCTATTTCAAATTATACACAGAAAATTTAAAGTGTTAGGGAAAATCTTAAATTTAGCTATTTCATTTTTTAGTTCTATGACGGTATATTGTATTTTGGTACATGGATTTATTACAAATGAAAAATCTTATTTTCTACCACTTTTAAATAACAATCTTATGAATCAAGTGGTAAATTATATTATAATTACAATCATAGCTCTTGTGGTATGGAAAAGAAGAGAAGAATTCCTTGAAGAAAAGAAAGAAACCAAAGAATATTATATTGTAGAAAAATCCGATGAATGACATCATTTAAATTAGATTGAAATCAAGCAGGATAATCTGTTCTATTCAAATTCGGAGAGAACAGATTATCCCTTACTTTTATTTTTCCAAATGATTCTCAAGATACAAATCTGTATTTTTCTTTGCTTGTTGCAGTTTGTGAAGCATAGCGTTTTGAGAGGAATATTCTTCCATAAGCATAGTTTTTTCTTGTTCTAAAAGCACATATTTATCGGATAAATTTTTAATGCTTAATGTTCGATGTTTGGAATTTTTAAGACTTTTCATAGCTGTTTCATAAGCAATTATCTGTGATTTATATTCTTCATAAAAGTTGGTATCTTTCTGATCTTTCATATACGTATCATAGATCAACTGATTAGCCGATATAGTGTTTTTATTTTCTATTGCAGAATAGATAGATTTCATTTCTTTTTCTGTTTGTTTTATTTTATCTAATAATTGTTGTCTATCTGATGCCACTTTCTTTAATTTTAAATCTAATTCCTCGTAGGAGCTAATACCCGATTTTCTCATTTCATTTAAGGCAGATGCCATAGTTTTCATATTATGTTTGCCTGCCCATACTTCATAACCTTTCGAAGATTTGACTTTTTCATTGTTTTTCATATCTACAATAGTATCCGGCTTCTTGTAGGAGCATTTTTCATAATGATATTCCTGATTATACCTCTGATGTTTATTCGGATCTTCGATTCTCTCTTTAATTCTCTCTTTCGTATAATTTTCCCCAAGTACATTTGCCTTTGTTCTTGTAAATCTGCCGGTTTCTTTTTTATCTTTATGACGAAATGCAAGATACTTTCCAATTTTGATTTCATAACCGAAATCTTCCATTGTCTTTAGGAATTCTTCATAAGTTTTTGACTTTAAAACAGCTTTGTCAATCGTGAGCTGAAGTTTGCTCTTCCAAGAATTTCCTTTCTTAAACTCCGTATATTCCGTATAGCATTTTCCGTTTGTAGCGTATCTGTTTTTGAATTTTTTATAGCTTTCATCAATAACGGACAAGCCATTTTCCCTACATAAAGTATCACTGACGCTTCGGATTTGGTGGTAACTTCTCTTGTTGCTTTGATAGGCTTTGCCTGTTTCAAAGCTGACATTATTAAACAGAATATGATTGTGCAGATGTCCTTTGTCAATATGCGTAGTAAGGACATATTCATATTTCCCTTGTAAGACTCTCTTGCATAGATCAAGTCCGATTTGATGTGCCTGCTGAGGAGTAGTTTCTCCGGGAGCAAAAGCTTGGATTAAATGCCTTGCTAAGATTTTTGCCTTGGAATTACATTCTCTTTTTGTCTGTTCAAATTCAAGGTGTGCTGTTTTTGGATTGCAAGCAAAAGAAGAAATGAGAATCTTTTCATCTGTTTTATCTTCATTCATAATATAGTCTAAGGCTAAATAAAGTGTTTTTTCTATCGGATGAATTTTTGTAACCGCCATTAGATTTCCTCCGTGTCAATTGTTCCTAAGTTCCCGAATTCATATAGTTTCTTACGAAGAAAGTAGATATCTTTTCCTTGTTTTTCCAAGAGTTTTTTCAAATCATTTATATCATCTTTGTAGATGATGCTTGTTGAATTTACTCTCTTTGCAATTTGATTGATGCTACTTGTAATTCTTCCGATATTTGTAGACATATCCTTAAAAACTTTCATATCAAGTACGAAAATATCTTTTTCCAGTATACACTTCATAATAAACTGACGAAGGGTTTTACAACCGGACAGTTCATATTTTTTGTTTAAAATTTCAAGTTCATCATCAGAAAGCATAAGGTATATTCCGTTTTTTCTTGTTCTGTTTGCCATATCGTAACCTCCAAATTCATATAGAAAAATAAAATTTTATAAAAGAAAAAACCTGTAAAATCAAGCATTAAACTTGATTTACAGGTTTCATTTATTTATATTATTCTCCTGAAATATTATTTATTATATTTTATCATAATATTAGTATTGTTCAATGCTTAAAATACTAATAATTTTTTAAAGAGGAGAATGAGTTATGACATTAAAATCTTTAGTTAGAAACTATTTAGGAAATTGTGAGGGGCAAAATAATTTAGATAAAAAGACAGTGAAAGCCTATAAGATAGATTTAGAACAGTTTATATTGTTTATGAATGGTATCGATGATTTTTATAGAAAAGATGAAGTTGTCAGATACATACAGCATCTAAATAGTTTGAATTTCAAGGTGAAAACGATTAAAAGGAAAATAGCCTCAGTAAAGGCTTTCTTTTCGTATCTGGATTATGAAGAAATTATAGAAATGAATCCGTTTTATAAGATAAAGTTAAAAATAAAAGAACCACTTATATTACCTAAGACTATATCTCTAAAGGATATTGAAAAATTATTTGAATATATTTATTTAGAAAAAAGCAAATATAATGAAAATTCTTATAAATACAAGGAGATTGTAAGGGATATAGCTGTATTGGAAGTATTAATAGGAACCGGTATTAGAATAAGTGAACTTTGTAATATTAAAAAAGAAAATATGACTTATATTAACAATGAAATTAAGATATATGGTAAGGGTGCAAAAGAGAGGATCATACCGATTTATAATAAAGATACTGTGGCTGCATTGAGAATATATGAAAAAGCGTTTGATAAAGAAATTCGTGATTCTGATTATTTTTTTGTAAATAAAAGAAAAAACAGATTATCCTCTCAATCTGTTAGAAATATGATAAAAAAACATTGCAAAAAGATAAATATAGATAAAAATATAACACCACATATGTTTAGACATACATTTGCAACGATGTTGTTAGATGATGATGTGGACATAAGAAGTATACAGATGTTATTAGGTCACTCAAGTATAATTACTACACAAATATATACTCATGTAAGGTCGAATAAGAAATCCCAAATAATGAAAAATAAGAATCCAAGAAGGAGGATAGTTGTTAATAAAGGATAATTGATTATTATGAGTTATTTAAAGGAAGATGGGGGATTATTCATGAACAGAGATCAACAAGCTCAAGTATTTATATGTTTTTCGTCAAAAGATAGATATACTATTGCAGAACCGCTTGCATATCATTTAAAAAATTATGGAATTAACACATGGTATGATAGAAATCGCCTGTTAATAGGATATAATAGAAAAGAAAAAAATTTAAATGAAGGAGCATATGAATCTGAATATGCTATAATCATATTAAGCGAAAATACGTTTCATTCTGATTGTGCTATGGAAGAAATTTCAATTTTAAAATCAAGATATATCGAAAAAAAAACATATCTTTTCCCAATACTTTATGAAATATCTCCAAAAATAATTGTTTCAGAATTACAATGGTTAAAAGATTTAATATTTAAAGAAGTTTCTCGAAATTCGGGTACACGTGAAGTTTGTAATCATATAGCATGTAAAATAACAGAGAATTATTTATGTAATTATACATATTGCGATATAGAGAGTATAATAAAAAAAATGTCTATACCTCCTATTTTAAATCAATTATTAAATGATTATCTCTCTATTGATAATTCAAATTTAAATAGTAGAATAACCATTTTATATGCTATTTATATAAATATAATTTTTTTAAACTCACCAAATGATAATTTTATAATTGGCTTAGTAAAAAAAATATTTACAAAATTATTCAGTGAAACAAAACTTAATTTGTCTATTGATTATCGAGAAACTTGGTTGTTGGAAAATGCTATTTGCTTATTGATAAACGAATATTATTTTTCTTGAATGGAGTCTAATATATCTACAATGATTTTAGAGAGTAATTCAGGATTTTCTGTAGACTTTAATTTATCTATATTTTTTTCCAAATAGGGATACTTTGTTATATTATCTTTTACTTCTTTCCAAATTTTTTCAGAAATCATACTTTGGCAGGATATGGGGATAATAGTTTTATTATTGTCACATGCAATGCCAAATTCTTCCATTACTCCACTATAACTATTAACTGAATTCTTATCAGTATCTCCAAATACAAAAATAGCAGTTCCACATTTTTTAATAATTTTTTCTCTTGATTTTCTTTTAAATTCAGCTGCATCATTCGTATTATTAA
The DNA here is from genome assembly GCA_003858485.1 of Clostridiales bacterium COT073_COT-073. Classification (GTDB taxonomy): domain Bacteria; phylum Bacillota; class Clostridia; order Lachnospirales; family Vallitaleaceae; genus W11650. The sequence continues at coordinate 11,901 of RQYD01000045.1, read as the reverse complement.
CAAATGGAGTTATAATTAAATATTTATCAATATTTTTGTAGGCGTTTTTTACAAGATATTCATTAGCATATCCAATTAAATGTGTGCCAAAACGTCTCCCAATTCCATTTACTATACGATAATCATTTTTATAAAGCTGTTCAACTAATTTTTTTGAAAAATCATGAGAAAAGTTTTCTATTATACTATTAGAGGTACTGAAAGCTCCAGAAATAAAAACTTTCTTTTTACTAATTTTTTCATTTAGTTTTTTTAAAATATCTGTGATTTCTTCATATTCACGAACCAACAAAACTTGAATGCCATATCTTTTTTCTAAATCTTCTATAAAATAATCAAAATACGGATTATTATCTTCTTTCTTCATAATAGTATAGTGAATATTTGCTGAATCTCCCAAATATTTTTTTATTTCATAAAGGCTCTCTAAAACTAAATTGTCTTTAAAGCTATATCCTATAAAAAGAAAGGTGCTAGATACAAGTTCGCGTCTAAAAAATGTACTCATCATCTTATGAGTATCTTTGTACATTTCGTAGTCATCTTTTGTAGCGATTATTTTATCTATACTCTTGATATCACCATTCATTTTAAAAATATTTATTTTTTTATATAAATCAAGGTTTGGGAGTTGGGTATCCTCAAATATTTTGTTATATGGAATATTCTGAATTTCGTAATTTTTTTCTATTGCATTATCAAAATTTGTAGTCCAAATATTTACAAAACCTATATTTACAATTTCTTGCAATAATATACTTTCATAGTTGTTTTTATTTATCTCATTATCTATGATTTTTTTTAGTTCTGATTTTCCAAATTTATTAGAATAATATTGTGCCAGTAAATAATAATCTTCGCATTTATTTATATCTAATTTCAAAGTTTGTGCACATGGAGTAAATAAATTTTTCCATGTAGGATATCCGGCATCACTTGAACCACCAGCTCCTAAAAATAAAGAAACTCTATTATCTAAAATCTGTCTGGAAAATTGTGTAAGAAAAGTGTCAATATTTAACGGCATTTAGGTCTCCTTTAAATGACTCATAATAATCAATTATCCTTTATTAAATTAAAATCATTTTTATTCTATCACAATATAGTAATTTAGAAAATAGGCAAAGCTAAATTTTTTATAAAATTCTTCAAGTTTTTGCAAAGGGGTTTGGGGATTTCCCCAACAAGCAAAATGGACGAAAACAGGCAGCACCTCTATGGTATGCTTCGTCCATTTTTTCGTAAGTGCATATGCACTTACTGTGCTTGCTCAATTACCCTGAATTCTGGATAATAATAGTTATACCGACTTTAATATTATGCTGATTTTCAAATGAATTTCTTATATTAAAATGATTTTCGTATAGTTAAAACTATAATAGTAAGACGATGTAAAATAAGTTTCTTATAAATAAACGACAGTATAATAACTTTTAATTCGATAGATTATTCTTCTACTATATGATACAATATAACATGTAGTATTATGCAAACTTGTTGAAAGAAAATAAGTATGATCAATCTTATTTACATAAAAATGTTGGTATCTTACCCCCCAACCTGACAATAGAAAAGAGAGTTGATAACTATGAACATTGCCATTGTAGATGACAGGAAAGAGGACAGAGAAAAGCTTGGCGGCATTCTTTTAAAGTATGCGAATGCCGGCAATGAAAAACTGAATATACAATATTTTGAAAGTGCAGAAGCTTTGCTTGACAACTATCAGCCTTTCCTCTATACGATTCTTTTTCTGGACATCTATATGGACGGGATGAGCGGAATGCAGGCGGCTGAAATTATTCGTAAAACAGATTCCGATGTTATTTTGGTTTTTCTGACGACAAGTGCGGAACACCATGTAGCAGCCTTGCACAATCATGCCTTTGATTATATCGAAAAACCGGCGGAACAGGTGCAGGTTTTTCGAATTATGGACGATATTTTAAAGAGAAAGACAGATTTAACTCAGAGCCTTTCCTTTTCTGTAAACAGGACAGAGTATCACCTTGCATTTTTCGATATTGTGGCAGTAAGTGCCTCTGCTCACAATGTTGAAATTTATGATAAATACGGAAATACCTATACACCCCGTTTGACCTTTTCAAGCGTTTGTGATGAGATTTTTCAGGATAAAAGATTTCTCCTCATCCTACGGGGCGTGATAGTCAATATGGACTTTATACAGAGTTTTAAAAGCGGAGTTTGTTACCTTGAAAGCGGGATTGAATTTCCCTGCAATCTCAGAAAAGAAAAGCAGTTTGTGTCCATTTGGCAAAATTATACCTTTCAGAAATTAAGAAAAGAAGCTATGGAAAGGAGGCGCAAGACAAAACAATGAATGAACAGCTTGCCCGAACCTTATTGGAATATTTTGTGCTGATACCGGCGGCTATCCTTTGTTATCTTCCGATGAGAAAGCAGATTAGATACCCGCTTCGCCGGCTTTTGATAATGGCAGTCCCTGCGTTCCTTATTCTTTCCGTTTTAGGCTCTTTTGCGGAGATATATTTTCCTTCCGATGCCAATGTCATCCTGTTTCCTGTACTGATAGGGTGCTTTACTTTTTATGTCCACAGTATAAAGGCACCTATCAGCAAGGCGGCTGCAATATTTGTAAATGTGATGGCGGTGATGTCCATACTGGCAAATTTTTCCGCCTGTTTTGATGCGGCAAAACATTCAAGTCTCGGTATCAATTCTGCGAGCATGGACTACACCCTTTTTCTCTTAGCGGCAAGTACGATACTGGCAATTCCTGTCGGATTTTTCTTTGGAAAATATGGGAGTAAACTGGTGGAACGACTGCATATTGCAAACGTGTATCTTATGACACTTCCCTTTTCAGGCTCTATCTTGATGATTAATCTTTTTATGCGTCCGCTAAAATACGAAACCTTTTATGTAAACAGGGTCGGAACGGTAGTACGGATTATCCTTTCGATTGTCTTTTTTATCTGGATGGTCATGAATGTCGTGTTTTATTTCATTGTAAGTATATTGCTGGATGCGGCAAAGTCCGAGCAGGAAAGAAAAATCTTGAAAATACAGGAAAAGCAGTACGATACCCAGATGAAATATATTCATGATTCTGCAAGGGCAAGACATGATTTCAGGCAGATACTGATAACCTTAAAAAATATGGCAGAATCAGGCAATACAGATGCCGTCAATGCCTACCTTGCAGACTATATGAGAGAGCTTCCGACAAATGAAACGCTTATCTATACCGAAAACAATGCCGTAAATGCCGTTTTGAATTTTTATGCGGCACAGGCAAAAAACGAGGGGATAGATGTCAGTTTCAGCATTGACATTGATAAATGGCAGATACTTTCCGATGTTGAGCTGTGTACGATGATTGGCAACCTTTTAGAAAATGCGATAGATGCCGCAAAAAATGCAGACGACAAAGAGCGTTTTATTGAACTCACTATGACGACACACGGAGGCTGTTGGCTCTATATTGTGGAAACCAACGGCTTTGACGGAAATATAAAGAGGAAAAGCGGAGAATATTATTCCACAAAAAGAAACGGCAGAGGTCTTGGGATTGCCTCTATCAAATCCACAGTGGAGAAATACAACGGGCAAGTGGAGTTTTCCCATGACGAACAGGAATTTTATGTCAATATCGCCATTCCGCTTAACGAGGAGTAATCTGTCATCTCGTGCCGTTTCCCTTGCAATTCGTGCCGCTTTTATTGTATGACTTCGGGTTTTGGGGTTTAATAGAAAGGGTGCTATGTCTTGAATTTTACAGTAAATCAGGAGGAAACAAAATGTGTGAAAAAAACAAAGATGTAAAAATTTTTAAGGGGCTGCGGGCTTTTATCGCCTGTATTACAGCCTTTTTGGTGGTATTTTCAGGGATAAGCATTGATGTCTTTGCAGGTGAGGCGCCGGCAAGCTACTACGACAGGGATGCCGGCGTGGAAAAGACCGTACCCGCGGAACTTGTAACAGCCGATATGACAACTTGGGGCGAAGCAGGCGTCGAAAAATGGTATGTGGTTAAGGACAAGGTTGAAATGAATACCCGAGTTACGGTAACGGGAGATGTCCATTTGATTTTGGCAGATGGGGCGGAACTGAAAGCAAAAAAAGGAATCAATGTGTCAGAGGAAAACGCCTTAACCATATATGGGCAGACAGACGAGGTTACACAAAATACCGGTAAAATAGATGCTAATGGAGTTAGTATGTCCGGCATCGGCGGCACCGACTATGGTAGTGCTTGCGGTAAAATTACCATTACCGGCGGCGTGGTAGATGCGAAGTCTATTTACGACGGAGCCGGTATAGGCGGCGGCAGTGGTGTAGACGGAGGAATAATAACGATTACCGGCGGCACGGTAACGGCGACTTCTGTAAATGGAGCCGGCATCGGAGGCGGTGCTAATGGCAGTATCGGTGCGACTTTAAAAGGGGGCACGATAACGATTAGCGGCGGCACAGTAATGGCGAAATCTGAATCCGGAGCAGGTATCGGAGGCGGCAGAGATCACACTGAGGGTGCTGCTCACGGGGGTACTACCGGAGGCAATATAACGATTAATGGCGGCACGGTAACGGCAAGCTCTATGAACGGAGCCGGCATCGGTGGCGGTATGTATGGAAAAGGAGGTAATGTAACGATTATTGACGGTACGGTAACTGCATCATCCGGAGGCGGAGCCGGTATCGGCGGCGGTTTGGAAGGAGCAGGAGAAACGACAGAGATTAGCGGTGGCACGGTAGAAGCAATTTCTATAGATGGAGCCGGCATCGGCGGCGGTTACAAGGGCTCCGGAGGCAAAATAACTATTAGTGGCGGTACGGTAAAAGCAATAGCTAAGGACTATGGAGCCGGCAACGGAGCAGGCATTGGCGGCGGTAAAAAAGGATCGGGCGGCAATATAACTATTAGCGGCGGTACGGTAAATGCATTAGTTTACAGCTATGGAAACAACAGCGGAGCAGGCATAGGAGGAGGCTACGGAGCTGATGGCGGCACGATAACGATTACCGGCGGCACGGTATTGGGAGCCACGGCCGGCGATGGAGCCGGTATCGGCGGCGGCGGAGCTGATAAGGAAAGTAAAAACGCCGGAGCGGGCGGTAAGATAACGATTACCGGCGGCAAGGTACTGGCAAACTCTACATTTGGTCACGGCATTGGCGGCGGAATCAGTAAAGAAAGTGGCGGTCATAACGGTGCAAACGGGAGTTTCAGTACAGGAGCAGACGGCAAAGCCATGATTATAAGCAAGAGCATTGCCGATAAAAACGAACAAGGTTCTTGGCAAGGTATCATATTTGAAGTTCCTAACGGAAATGTCTACGGCAACCAAGAATTAAACGAGGATTTTGAGATAAAAGAGGGTCAAACCCTGACTATACCGGCAGGCATCACCTTAACCATTCATTCGGGCAAGACTCTTATTATAAAAGGAAAGGTAAGGAATTTCGGTACAATTAAAGGTAATGTCCAAATTGTTGAAAACGGAAAACTGCTGGAACGTTACCCTGCTCCTAATGTAGTTATAGACTACATAGCTGAAAAACTTATAGGATTTAATAAGGAGATTTCATATGAAATCACCCCAAATGACGGCAGTGGAGAAACTATAAATAAGCCGGCTGATGAAAAAGTGGACATAAAGAATGATTGGCTTGGGAAAACCTTATCTATAATTGCAAAAGAAGATGACAGCCATTTAGATGGTATAATACAGAAATTAGATATTCCTAATCACCCTGACGCACCAACAGAACTTAAAGGCGTAAGCGAAACCGTGTACGGCAAAAATGACGGAAAAATCATCGGTACAACAGCGGGAATGGAATACAAGCCTTCTTTCGAAGATAATTGGAAACCATGTACGTCAAACGAGATTTTAAATCTTGCACCGGGAGTATATAAAGTCAGAATAGCGGCTTCAGGCAGCAATTTTGTCGGCGAAGAGGCAGAAATTACAGTTAAACATGCTGTCCCATTCACTGTACCAAAAGCAAAAACAGGTCTTTCCTATACAGGAGAAAAACAGGAATTAATTGAAAGAGGCACGGTAGAAGATGTTATAGGAGAATTACAGTATAGCTTAGAAGAAAACGGAGAATATAAAACAGATATACCGGAAGCAACTGATGCAGGTACTTACGAAGTGCATTATAAAGTCACAGGCTCAAACCCTGACTACGATTACAGTGTGTCAAAGGGCAAGGTGACTGTAAACATAGCTAAAGCTGCTCAGGCCGCACTTAGTATAAGTGATGTTACAGACAAAAAATATGGCGATAATGAATTTACACTTACAGCAACAGGCGGAAGCGGCACCGGAGTCATAACTTACAGTGTGCCTGTAAATAACGGCATACTTTCTATAAACGGCTCTACCGCAAAAATCATAGGAGTAGGAGAGGTAACAGTTAAGGCTGTTAAGGCAGGAGATAAGAACCATAACGAAATAAGTGCAGAGCTTAAAATAACAATAGCAAAAGGCGACGCTCCTGCAATTACCTTCCCTACGGCAAGTAACTTGACCTACGGACAGAGATTATCCGAAAGCACTCTTACAGGCGGAAGTACAGGATATGGAACATTCGCTTGGGCAGATGGAAATATTATTCCTACGGTAAATAATACAGGCTATGAAGTGCTGTTTACTCCGAGTGAAAAGACAGAGAAAAACTATGAAGAAATTGCAGATGCAAACAAGAAAAACAATGTTTCAGTCATAGTTACAAAAGCGAATCCAACTATAAATCTTACAGCGAATGTATCGGAAAATTCAGGAAGTAAGACAGTTATGCTTTCGGCGGAAGTGGAAGGAACAGACGGTGCTGATAAACCGACCGGAAATGTAAAATTTTCGTACGACAACGCAGGAACTTCTATAGATATTGCTACAGTGGAATTAGCAGAAGGTAAGGCTTCTTATAAATGGGAAAATTTAGAGGAAAAAGAGTACGAAATTAAAGTGGAGTATTTAGGGGATAACAATTACAATGCTATGGAAAGCGCTGTTAAAAAGATAGACACAAGGAAGCAGAGCCAGAGTGAAATTTCATTTACGGCTATTTCGGATAAGACCTATGGTGACGGTGAATTCACCCTATCTATTACGGGCGGAAGCGGTACAGGAGATATAATTTACAGCGTGCCTGCAAATAACGGCGTACTTGAAATAAACGATGATATTGCAAAGATTATAGGAGCGGGAAGCACTACTATAACTGTTAAAAAGGAAGCGGATACTGACTATAACGAAGCAAGCAGAAGCATCATCATCACCGTTGCGAAGAAAAAGCTGACAGTAAAGGCGGAAGACAAGACAGTAATAAAAGGCGAATATATGCCTGAGTTTACTTACAACAAGACGGAAGTAGAGCAAAACCTTGCAAGCGGAGATACCTTTAAGAATCCTGTGTTGACAGCAAGTGTAACAGATACAAACTGTACAGGTGAATATGATATTACAGTAAGTGGCGGTGAACTTAAAAATTCAGCCAATGAAGATGTAAAAAATAATTACGAGATTACATATGAAAAAGGCATACTTACAATTGTGGCTGCACTCTATGAAGTAAAGGTAGTAGACGGAACGGGAAGCGGTAAGTACAGCGAGGGTCAGACCGTTAGCATTAAAGCCGATGACAAGTCGGGCTATACCTTTACAGGCTGGACAAGTGATGACGGAGTCGTTTTTGCCGATGCAGCGGCAAAAGAAACCAGTTTTGTCATGCCGGCAAAAGCCGTTACCGTAACAGCAACTTACAACGCCAACATCGGCTTACCGCCCTATATCAGCAGCGAGCCGGAAGAAAATGACGGCACTATCACCATAAAACCTGAAAAAGCACCGGATTTGCCGATAATTGTAGAAATCACCGTCAAAGCTAAAAAAGGAAAGGACAACACAGCCAAAGCGAAACTCTCCGAAAAGACAGCCGAAAAAGCCATCAAAAAGGCAAAAGAAGAAGCGGGGAAAAAAGGCAAAGAAGCCAACGGCATAGCCCTTGAAATAAATATGACTATGCCCAAAGGGACAGACAAAGTACAAATGCAGTTTTCCGAAAGCACCTTAGAAAAACTGGTAAACGGCGAAGTAAAAAGCCTCACAGTCAATAACTCTTTGGCAAAAGTGGTATTTGATAAAAACGCCATCTTTGAAATTAAAAAGCAAAGCAAGGGAGAGGTTTCACTAAATGTCATTCCTGTTAAAAAGCTTTCTGGAGAAGCCAAAAATCACATAGGAAAAAGACCTGTCTATGACATCAGCCTAAGCAGTGGAAACGGCAAGAAAATAACCGCTTTCGGAAACGGCAAAGCAACCGTCTTTCTTTCCTATAAGGCAGAAAAAAAGGAAGTAATCGGCGGACTTTATGCAGTGTATGTAGACGAAAAAGAAAAAGCTTCCCGAATAGATAGATCCGCATATGATGTAAACAGCAGCTCGGTGATATTTACGACTGATCACTTATCTATCTACGGTGTAGGCTATACAGCACCTTCCGAAAAATATGACGACACCAAAAACCACTGGGCGAAAGATTATATCGACTATGTGGCAGGCAGAGGACTTATTACCGGAAGCATGGAAAATACATTTTCTCCGAATGAGAAAATGACCAGAGGAATGCTTGTAACGGCACTTGGCAGACTTGCCGGAGTAAATAGTAAAGATTACGATACAAACAGTTTTTCCGATGTGCAAAAGGACAGCACATACCGTCCATATATCGAATGGGCGTATAGCAAGGGCATTGTTTATGGAATCGGAGACGGAACATTTGCACCGGATAAAAGCATAACGAGAGAAGAAATGGCGGTCATCTTTGAAAGATATGCAAAGGCGACAGGCTATAACATTCCCGCATCCCGTGAAGCAAGCACTTATGCAGATAAAGAAAACATCGGAAGCGAGTATAGGTCGGCAGTTACAGCCATGCAGCAATCAGGAATTATGATGGGCATAGACGGTAACAAATTCAATCCGAAAGGAACTGCTACCCGTGCGGAAGTATCTGCAATGTTAAGCCGCTATATTAAGCTAACGATTACACCCGAAACGGCACAAGGCTTTGCATTAGACGATGCCGGAAAATATCGCTGCTACAAAGACGGCAAAGCTCTGACAGGGAAACAGACAATTAACGGAATGGTATATTTCTTTGATGAAAGCGGAGTGCTTCAAACAGGCTGGGTCAAAGACGGAAACCGCTGGAGATACTATGACGGAGCTAAGGCACATAAAGGCTGGCTTCACTTAAAAACAGACGGAGAAGAAAAAATCTACTATCTGAATAAGGAAGGACTGCTCGAATCCGGCAAATGGGTAAAGATAGACGGAAAATGGTATTACTTCTATCCCGATGGCACACTTGCGGTAAATACCCAAATAGACGGATACGAGGTCGACAGTAAAGGAGTGAGGAAAGAAAAATAGCGATAGTAAAAAAAGGCGTTTTACGGGATTTATTCCTAACATAAATTAGCTAAACGCATTAGCGGCTGTTTTTGCACACAGGTGCAGAGATAGTCGCTATTTTTTTATGTAATAGAGAATTTCTCTGAAATTCCCTATTACATAAAAAAATCACATTGCGGCAGAACCTAATAATTTTCTTATACGACCCGCCACAGGCGGAAAATCCGGCAAGATTGATTATTTGCTTCTTGAGCAAAACCGTAAACAAGTTGAGGTGCGCAATAAACTTTTGAATGTGATTGGAAAACTTTCGTCAATAACCGAATATAATAAAAATCAAAGAACTTTTCATTGTTTACATCAAAGAGGATTTCGCATGTCAAAATGCCGAGATCCTCCTTTTTTTGTTCAAAGCAGGAATTGTAAAGGTTTGAACAAAAAGGAGGATTTTGCAAATGACAGATGAGAACAAATACATTTATGTCAGAGGCAGGAAGATAAGGGTATCTGACGAGGTGTATAAGGCATATAAAAAAGAATTAAATCACGAAGCTCATTTAAATAGACAAAGCAGAAAGTATAAAGTCTACGGATTTGAGGACTATAAGCTTGATTTAAATTCCATTGCAGATGAACATGTAGATATCGAAAAAATCATTGAAACAAAGATGAGGATTGAGGATCTGTATAAAGCATTGGAAAAGTTAAATGATGAAGAGAAAGAACTGATTTATGCAATCTACTTTGAAGAAAAGACACTCAAAGATATTGCAAATACACACGATACCAATCTGATGAAGATCAGCCGTATTAGAGATAAGATTCTAAGAAAGCTGAGAGATATGTTGGACAGGTAGTTTTTGTGGGGAAGGCAAAGAGATTTATGCTCCTTGCCTTTTCTTTTTTCTCTTAAAAATAAATTTTTCAAAAAAAGTGTTAAAAGCACTTCCGAAAGTAAGGTTTATATATAGAGGGAGAATTTTACCTTGGGAAAATTGAATATATTTTTTTTGAGATATAAGAGCATTGTTCTTTGACAACCAAATAGACCAAAACAGGACTTTAACCATTTATGGAGCAATATATCTTAAAACGCCAAGACCTTTCTGCTGAGAAAAATATTAAGATGGAACTTTTTATCTTAAAAAATCTCGGTTTAAATAAATACTTGTAAAACAAAGGATATAAGAAAGTGAGCGACAAATTGCAAGGTAGAAAATAGGTGTGGCAGCCTATGTGCGAAGATATAAATGGGGATAATGATACATCTACAGTTGACGCCGGCTCGTCTTGAAAAGAGGCGGAGGTGAAATTCCTATGTTGTCAGCCAAGACACCTGTTAATGTCGCAAAACTTAATTTTCAACAAAAAGCTTAGTAATATGAAAAGGAGTTTTCTGATGAACCAAGAAGAATTAACAAGATACAAAAATATGTCGGTTGATGAGATTGATAAAAAACTCGTTCCGGACATTGAAGATATAAAGAACAAGAAGAATACGGAGCCGCTTTCTATGTACTTTATGAAAGTAGGAAATGTTCTGGTCAAATGCACCTATTCTTCAAATAAACGAAGCTTAGCGGATTGTTTCTTATCCTACTTAGAAAACAAAGCGATGTTGCTTGACTAAGGAGCGGTACAACAATAGAACTAAAATCAAAAATATGATAAAAGGAGCAGACTTTTTTATAAATCCATGGTATAATACGAATTAAATAGGGATACAACTGAAATCATTGCCGAAAACTCTCCAAGTTATCATGTTTTCTTTGAAAAATATGATTTATTTGGAGGTTTTGTTATGTCTAAAAGAATTTCGGATACCTATCGGGTAGCCATGTATCTTCGACTATCTCAGGATGATGAAAAATACGATAAAGATTTCAAGGCGGAAAGCAACAGTATTTCCAATCAAAGACTTCAGATCCAAGATTACATTGATAAAAACGAGGAGATGGAGCTTGCAAAGGAATATGTAGATGACGGATATTCAGGAATCAATTTTGAGCGACCGGCATTTAAAGAAATGATGGAGGATGTAATCACAAGCAGTATCAACTGCATTGTGGTAAAAGACTTATCCCGTTTCGGCAGAGATTATATTGACAGCGGAAGATATTTGCAAAGAGTGTTCCCCTCTCTTGACATCAGGTTCATTGCCTTAAATGATAATTATGACAGCTTCACAGCTAGTGAAACGGAAAAGAATCTGGTGATTCCTTTCAAGAATTTCATCAACGACAACTACTCTCGGGACACTTCCGCAAAGGTCAGAAGTGTTTGTAAAGTAAAGAGAAAACAAGGACAGTTTATATCAAACTATGCTCCTTACGGTTATGAAAAAGATGAAGAAGATAAGCACAAAATAGTAATTGATAAAGAAGTGGAATATGTGGTGCGAAAAATCTTCTCCATGAAACTGGAAGGATACAGTTCCTATTCGATTGCCAAACACTTAAACGATAATGGAATCCCCTCACCGATGGAG
>RQYD01000044.1 GCA_003858485.1 Clostridiales bacterium COT073_COT-073 | reverse complement strand
AGGGAGGTCAATGCTCGTTTTATTTTAGATTTCCCTTAAAATTAAGTTTCTTATAAGATTTTGTAACAAAAATATAGGTAGTTTTTGACACTACCTTTTCAGGGATGGGGGTGGATCGATGAAATCAAATATTATGCAGCAGGATGACGCTTATCACTGGGTCTATGAATTCAATTTATTTACTAATCCAACGATTTTGTTTGTCTTATGGAAGATATTCGGGGCGATTTGTTTCGGGATTTGGCTCTTTGTGACCCTTATTTCCATGAATGACAGCGGCTATGGCTGGAGCAAATTCCTGGAAATCAGTAAAGTTTTTGCTTTATTTCTATTAGGGATGATGACTTTTGTGGCACTTGGATATTATTTGTATGCCATTTTTTTGGGCGGAAAATATTGTGTTCTCTTTATCATGAATGAGCGGGGCATTTTACATGCCCAGCTTCCCCGGCAGTATCAAAAGGCTCAGGTGATTGCCAATCTGACAATGTTTGTTGGCGCCCTGACCGGAAAGGCCGGCACGATGGGCGCAGGCATATTGGCCGGGACAAAGGTTTCTTCTTATTCCCAGTGGTCAGCAGTCAAATCCGTAATTGGTCTGCCACGCCGCCGGGTTATTAAAGTCAATTCATTATTGGAAAAAAATCAAATTTATGTCGAGGCTGAGGACTATCCCTTTGTTTGGCAATATATATTGGAGCATTGCCCCAATGCCAGGATTCGGTAGCTTTTTGGCTGCGACTTAGAAGTAAATGGGAGCATTAGCATTGCGAAAGAAAGTAGTTTTGTGGAGCCGGCTATTGTGCTTATAAGCCGAAAAAGGAAATTTGGCTGTGCCGGTATCCTAAACATTCTTTTGATAATTCTTATACTGATAGAATTGCCGGAACCGGCTTTTATGTATCCGGTTTTTACGAAAAAGTGAAAAAAGAGCAGTTATGTAGAGATTTATTCTGATATGGTTATTAGTCAAAGTATGAAAACGGAGGAAAGGGAGGAGGGATATTATGGGGACTTTAATGGTAGGAGTGATACTAATCGGCGCCGGGATCATCTTTATTATCATGGGCCAAAATAAGAAAAAAAGATGTACAGTGGCTGTTCCGGGAAGAATTATTGATGTATTGAAAGAAAGAAATTATACTGATGAAGGCTCAAACTGGCACTATTACCCGGTGTATGAGTATTGGACAGGGTATCAAATGGTCAGGAAAAAAGGCGGTGATTATAGTGGATCAAAGAGGAAGTACCGAATTGGTCAAACTGTAATGATTCTATTTAATCCTCAAGATCCGGGTGAGTTTACGGTGGGTGGAAAAACAGCCGACACCCCATTAGGAGCAATGCTGATTATCCTGGGCTTGATTGTGATAGTTGCCGTCCTGGCAAATAATTTTAGATAAAACTAAGGGTTCTGTAATAAAAGTTAGGGGAACAAATTTGGGGGCTGGAATTATGATTTGACCAGGAGAGGGTAGTATTGATACGTCACTGTGATGCGATGATACAGATTTTGAGTGCAGGATTGGGGTTTATTGTTTCCTGGCGGCCAGCTCAATCACGATTTGTACCTTTCTGTTACTGACTGATTGCTTTAAAATGTTTGACCAGAACTTAGCTTTAACAGCCGGGGCGCCGGCTGGTCAGACAACGATGTTAGCACTTGATATTTATAATACCTATTATAACCGAATTGGATTTGCCGGTATTGGACAAGCCAAGTCGGTTCTGTTTACCATGATTGTTTTCTTACTGGTCATGATTCAATTGCAGATCTGGGAAAAGGAGAAAGGAAGAAACTATGCCGTATTTTAAATGCAATATGATTTCGTATGTGTTAAAAAGAGCAGTCGATATTACTATTATTATTCCCGGTATCACATCAAGTGAAGCAGAGATGCCCGGTGTCAGTCATGCACCAAAATGGAAGTTTCCGGTCTTATATCTGCTACATGGATATTGGGGTGATTATAGCAGCTGGGGAAGATATACCTCGATCGAAAGATATGCCGAAGAAAGAAGAATTGCAGTTGTTACTTTTTCCGGGGAAAACAATATGTATATGAATTTGAATGATGTCAAAAAGGAAAATCCAATTGATTTAATGTTTGAACCGGATTATGAGCGCTTTTTAATGCATGAACTTCCGGAATTTGTGACTTCTTTGTTTCCGATTTCCAAAAAACCGGCGGATACTTATTTGGCCGGACTTTCTATGGGAGGTTTTGGAGCACTGACCAATGGATTTCGTCATCCGCAAAAATTCCGGGCAATCGGAGCCTTTTCGCCCCTGCCTACCCAAAGAAAGACAGAGTATAGGACTAAGGCGGAGATCCCGGAATATTTACAGAAATATGAACCCATATGGCTGATCAAAAAGGCGATGAAATCTCCGAAAATGCCGGACTTATATTATTGCTATGGCGGTCAGGATTTTTTATTTGATATGCAGGAATGGTTCCGGGAAAAATTAGAAGAATCACAGGTTCCGCATACTTTGGAATTCTTACCGGAATATGGCCATGAATGGGCGTTTTGGGATATGCAGGTGGCCAGGTTTTTGGATTGGCTGCCGAGGACAGATTCTTATTATTTGGAACAAAAGAAAAGAAAGATCTGAAGGAGATCTTAAATTTAAAGGAGAAGATAACAAAGACAATCTCAGTTTGTTGAAGTAAAACAATGAAATAAAATAGCTAAAAGGAAGTAAAAGTTGATATGATACTCCATAAGTAGACAAGGTAAATAACCAAAACTACTTATGGAGGTTTTTTATGTCCGAAAAACAAAAACCTGGAGAGAAGAAGTTTTGGAGGAACTGAAAAATACAGATAAAAAGGCATGAGTACAAAGAGAAAGATTAGAAAGACCACCTAGTTGTTGTTCATTTCAATGAAAAAGAGGATTTTGATTAAAAAATTGTGGAGCAGCAACAGAAGTTATAGAATTAAGAAGAACATTTATATGAGATCCTAAACAATCAGCACGAAATCGGGCAAAGAGAACTCAGCAAAGAAATCGGCCAATTAGAAAAAGCCATCAATTGTAAGTTGAAAAAATATAGATGGAGTCAAGAAATATAAAATGCATCAATTGATACATTTTATATTGACGAATATAAAAAAATAGTGTACTATTGTTTTACGAAGAGGTGATGCAATGAATTCGTATTATAATCAAAATTATACTGAAAAAGATATAACTAAGATTTTAGAAACAATAAAAGAATGTATTCAAAGTAATAACTATACAATCGCTATGAATGAAAATAGACAGGAAAATATAGATTTCATTAATGAATATAATATTCGTAGTGATAGGCAAAAATCAATTTTATTGCAACTTCAGACAGATGATTTCTGCCATACCTTACAAAATACAAAAGTTGGATACGAATATGAAGTGCTGTATGTTTTTGTTCCTCAGGTGAATTTGTTTGATGCCAATGGGATAGAGACAACTGTAGATATTTATATTAAGATTAATATTATTGATACACCAAGGGGAAACCGAGTTGCGGTAATTTCTTTCCATAAACGCAACAAGCCAATAGATTATTTATTTAGATAATCTAAAATTGAGGAGGTATTGTTATGAAAAACAGAAAAGTATTTTGTGAAGAATGCAGAAGAGATGTTAATTTTATAGTTAATGATAAACAAATGGTAGGTACAATTAAAGGTGAAACGTATAACTATATAGGGAAAATTGCTTATTGCATTGACTGTGAGTCTGAAATTTATGTGGATGAGGTTAATGATTTTAATTTGAAAGCTTTATATGATGAGTATAGAAAAAAGAATGATATTATTTCTTTGGAGGAAATATTAAAAATATGCTCAAAGTATGGGATTGGCAAACGCCCGCTTTCATTATTGTTGGGATGGGGAGAACAAACATTTTCACGTTATTGTGATGGAGACATTCCTACGAAACAGTATTCTGATATACTTAAAAAAATATATGAGGACCCATGTTTTTATAATCAAATTTTAGAAGCAAATAAAAATAATTTAAAAACAGAAGTAACATATAAGAAAAGCAAAATGACGGTTGAGAAACTTATTGGAAAAGATTCAAATGAAAAATCGAAAATTAACATGGTGATTGAGTATTTTTTAGATCAATGTGAAGATATTACGCCATTAGCATTACAAAAATTATTGTACTATGTTCAGGGGTTTTATTATGCATTCTATAATAAATTTTTATTTGCAGAAGATTGTCAGGCTTGGGTGCATGGACCTGTTTATCCAGATGTTTATTATAGATATAGAGATTATAAATTTGATCCTATTAAATGTACTGTGAAAATTGATGATTCGGTTTTTATATCATCTGAAATAGCGATTTTAGACAGTGTTGCAAAAAATCTTGGTTGCTATAGCGGTAAAGTATTGGAGAAATTCACACATTCGGAGTTTCCCTGGTTATCTGCAAGGGGCAATCTTACAGAAACGGAAGTATCCGATCAGATAATTCATAGGAAAGATATAGGAAAATATTTTGAAAGTGTGAAAGAAAAGTATAATATGATAAATCCTACTGATATTGAATCATATGCTCAAACAATGTTTAAGCAAATCTGAAAGAGGTGACTGGCTATATGACAAGAAATACACACCCTGCAGTTCATAACCCGAATGTTGGGTGGGATGAAATGTCTGCTACGCAGCCGCTTCTATTTGAAAAAAATTTGCAAATAAGAAGGCTAAATAATGTGCATTTTAATGTACATAACATTGACGGAACGAAAACGATTGATAGTCGTGATGATATTTACAAGAAAGGCGGTTTTTAAAATGACAACGCTACAGATTGTAGAAATGATTGAAATTTTACCGGAAGAAGATAAAAGTTTGTTGTTTGAGTTAATAAAGAAAATGGTGTTAGCTTGAGACCCGGATTATACAAAGCTAACGAGCAAAGAATATAATGAGCTTGAAACAGCAGAAAAGCAATTAGAGCTTGTCTGCATGGTATTATAAAATACTCAACTTTCCCACAGTCTTTTTTGGCTCTATCCCGCTCCAGGGAGCGGGCACATGGGTTCCTCCGCTTTCTATGTATCCGAAGATAACCTATCAAGACCATTATGGAACCTTGTTTCACTGGTATGAGAAAGATGAGGAAGAATTGCGAAAGAAAACAAATGATAGAAGCAGAGCGCCGATCATTGAGGAATATAGGATAGGAGATCATCTTTAGGATAAAATTTTTAATGTAACCATTGACATTACATCAAAAAGGTGATAATATGATGTTGCAGATGAAACAACTGTGGTTACATCAAAAATAAAATTCAGGAGGAAACTATCATGACGAACAAAGAGAAAGCATTAGCACTTATTGGAACATTTGCAACAGGGAATACAGAAAAAGCAAAGGAACTTCTTGCAGACAGGTATATTCAGCATAATCTTGCTTATGCAACAGGAGTGGAGGCATTTGTAGGTGCTGTGGAATATCTTGCATCTGCACCGGCTAAAACGACAGTGAATAACATTCGGGCATTTGAGGATGGAGATAAGGTATTCTTACAGACTGTGTATAATTTTGCAGGAACAGGAGAACAGGTAGCATTTGATATTTTCAGATTTGATGCAGACGGAAAAATTGCAGAACACTGGGATAATTTGGCTGTAAAAGCAGAGCCTAATCCGTCAGGACATACACAAATAGACGGAATTTTAGAGAAGAAAAATGTAGAGAAAGAAGAAACAAGAAAAGTTGTCGCTAGTTTTGTAGGAGATGTTTTGCGTGGTGAAAATCCGGATAAATTAACTTCGTACTTTGATGGAGATCATTATATTCAGCACAATACAGCAATCGCAGATGGTCTTTCGGGGCTTGGGGCTGCACTCGAAGCATTGGCAAAACAGGGAATTCAGATGATATATAACAAAACACATTTTATACTTGCAGACGGGGATCATGCACTTGCAGTCAGTGAAGGAACTTTTGGTGGAGAGGCAACATCTTATTATGATTTGTTCCGTGTTGAAAATGGAAAAATTGCAGAACACTGGGATGTTATGGAGACCATAGCGGAGGAAACAACTTGGCAAAATCAGAATGGGAAATTCTAATGTAACTCTTGATATTACAACGAAATAGAGGTAGAATGATAACAGGAGGAAAATACTATGCAAATTTCAAGCAGATTTACAGTAGCCTTGCATATTTTCACCTGTGTGGATACCTTTAAGGATGATTATAAAATTACCAGCGATTTTCTTGCGGGGAGCATCAATACCAATCCTGTTATCATTCGAAAAATTCTTACACAGCTTAAAAATGCAGGTCTGATTACAGTAACAAGAGGAACAGGCGGCATAACGCCCACAAGACCTTTGAAGGAGATCACTTTCTATGATGTATTTGAAGCAGTAGAAGCGGTGGAAAATGGAGACCTCTTTAATTTTCACGCAAGTCCTAACCCTCAGTGCCCGGTAGGACGGAATATTCATACTTTATTGGATGATAAATTAAAAGCCATCCAATTTGCAATGGAAAATGAAATGAAGAAATATACAATTGATGATTTAAGGAGTGGAATCAGGGAACTTTTGGCAAAAGAAGGATAATATTTAGGCTCCGAGGCAATCGGAGCCTTTTGGTTTGTCCGTTGGGAGCAGAGGAAAGAAGGCAAGACTATGAATAAGAACAAACTACAAGAGCAAAGGCTAAATTATCTTTTAGAGGAATTTAAAGCCGACTCCGATAAATATCGGAATATAGAAGTTACTGAAAATATAAGTGAAAAAGAGAAACTTCTCCGTTCCCTTATGAATGTTCGGCTGCCGAAAAAAATGCCGGATGAAGTGATAAAAGTACAGGATGAGTACTTATCATTTTGTATTATGGAAAAAGGGATTGTAAAACTATCGGATATTCCTGTTATTAAAAATAATCTATCCCTTTGGCAAGGAGATATCACGAGGCTTAAAGTTGATGCGATCGTGAATGCGGCTAATTCACAAATGTTAGGATGTTTTGTGCCGATGCACACTTGTATTGATAATCAGATTCATACCTTTGCCGGAGTACAGCTAAGGGAAGAATGTAGTCATCAGATGGAGAAACTAAGAGAAAAATACGGAAAAAATTATGAACAACCTACTGCAATTCCGATGCTCACAGAGGCCTATAATCTTCCTGCTAAGAGGGTAATTCACATTGTCGGGCCAATCGTTTCCGCCGGTCTTACAGTAGATTTAGAAAAAAAACTGGCAGATTGCTATATCAACATATTGGATATGTGTTTGGAAAGCAGCTTAAAGAGTGTGGCATTTTGCTGTATATCAACCGGTGTATTTCGCTTTCCCAATAAAAGAGCGGCACAAATTGCCGTAGAAACCGTCAAAAAGTGGCTGTTACTCCATCCTGATTCTATGGAAAGGATCATTTTCAATGTTTTTAAAGATGAGGACAAGAAGTACTATGAAGAATTATTATGATCAATTAGACGGGTATAGAGAAACCATTCAGCAAGGATTAATCGGGGCAAAGAACTTCAGTAGAAATATATCTATCGGAAAAGGCACAGAAGAAGAACAACTTCAGCGATTAAAAGGTGAAATTCAAAACGCAGAAGCCATTGTAATTGGAGCGGGTGCGGGATTATCCACTTCCGCCGGCCTGACCTATCATGGAGAACGCTTTGAAAGGTATTTCTTTGATTTCATAGAAAAATATGGGATAAGTGATATGTATTCGGGCGGGTTCTATCCGTTTCCCGACAACGAAACAAAATGGGCTTGGTGGGCAAGACATATCTACTTTAACCGATATATTGTCCCTCCCAAGCCGGTTTATACAAAGCTGCTTTCCCTTTTGAAGAACAAAAATTACTTTGTCATTACAACGAATGTTGATCATCAATTCCAAAGAGCGGGATTTGACAAAAAGAAATTATTTTATACGCAGGGTGATTATGGTTTATTTCAAAGTGTAAATCCCGAAAATCAAAAAACTTATGATAATGAGCAATGGGTAATGAGAGCGATGGAAGTGCAAGGCTTTGTTAAAGATGAAAGTGGCGTGTTTACTCTTCCGGAGGATAGAAAAATATCTATGCAAATTCCGACAAATTGCATTCCGAAATGTCCGGATGATCATTCGGATGTAACGACCAATCTTAGGGCGGATAATTCCTTTGTAGAAGATGAAGGCTGGCATAAAGCATCGGAAACCTATTATGAATTTCTTCAAGCAAATAAAGACAAGCATATTTTGTTTTTAGAATTGGGAGTGGGAGCAAATACTCCTGTCATTATAAAATATCCTTTTTGGCAAATGACAATGGAAAATGAAAAAGCGGTGTATGCGTGTATCAACTATGGAGAAGCCTTTTGTCCGAAAGAAATGGAAGAACGATCTGTGTGTATCGATGGAGATATCGGAGAGGTGTTTTATTCTTTGAAAGGAGTGATTCTTGAAGATTATGACAAGGGAGAACATTTATAGCTATCCTATAAGGCGGTGTAAAGACATTTTTAGAACGTTAAGGCAGATTATGGATAAGTGCAAAAATATCATGTTAGGGCTTAAAATTTTAGTATGGAAAAAATATAGTATTTATGATAAAATACTAATGATACGGTAATAAACTCAGTTATAAAGAGAGGATATATAAATGCGAATTCAATTTACAGTAACCGATGAAGAACTGAAAATTTTAACTAAAAAAGCAATAGAGGGTAATTATCCAAGTATTAGTGAATATTGTAAGTGCAGCAGTTTACAAGAAAATACAAGCTATGTTGACCTGTATAATACCTTACTAAATAAAATAAGCTCCTTGCCGAAGGACAAAGAGTTTGTTTTAAGGGAGTTAATTGCAACACCTCCAGCTTTGATTGGCAGATGGTTTTATGAAAATGTAAATAATGGACTTGTAAAAAATGTAGAACACATCGGAAAAGCTGAAGGTGGAGTAGAAAAATACAAAAGGATATAAAAATTATCCCCAATAGTTAAGTACGGTATAGCGAATTTGAATAATTTTGGAGGTACATTTTATGGCAGAAGAAAATAAAGAGATAGTTATTGTAGATGATAAAACAATAAAAGATAAAATATATCTTATTCGTGGACAAAAAGTAATGCTTGATGCAGATTTAGCTGAAATATATGGTTATGAGACTAAAAACTTTAATAGACAGGTCAAGAATAATGTTGAGAAGTTTGAAGGCGAAGATTTCATGTTTCAACTGACCGAAAATGAGTTTGAAAACTTGAGGTGCAAAAATTTCACTTCAAGTTGGGGTGGTTCAAGGTACTTACCAAATGCCTTTACAGAACAAGGTATTTATATGCTTATGACTGTATTAAGAGGTGAACTTGCTATTAAGCAAAGCAGAGCCTTAATTAGAACATTTAAGCAAATGAAGGACTTTATTATTGAAAATCAAGATTTTATCGGATCAAAAGAATTGGTCAAAATAGCTATACAAACTAATCGGAATACAAGTGATATAGCAAAGATAAATGATAAAATTAACACTTTAGCAACAAAAGAAGATTTGAAAAAAGTGATGGATAATTTTATAGATCCGGACAGCTATAAACACTTCCTCTTGATGAATGGAGATAAGATAGAAGCTGATGTTGCCTATACTAAGATATATAAGTCTGCAAAGAAAAGCATTTACGTAATAGATAACTATATAGGCTTAAAAACATTAGAACTGCTAAGAGCTGCAAAAGATAATGTTGAAGTCATCATATTTAGCGACAATGTCAGAAATAAAGATATGCTTACAAAAAATATCCTAAACGATTTTATAAGAGATTACTCTAACATCAACTTAAAAATGAAGATTGCAGGTAAAAAGTATCACGATAGGTATATTGCAATAGACTATGGAACAGAAAATGAAGCCTTTTATCTTTGTGGAGCATCATCGAAGGATGCAGGGAACAAAATATCAAGCATTACAAAGATAGAAGAATCTTCTAAGGATATGTATAATGCAATGTTTGGTGGAATGTTAAACAATAAGAATTTGAAAATTTAGTATGTAAATAACAGATTAGACAGTTATATGAGCCTTAAACAAGGCGGTAGAAGTAAAAATCTATCGTCTTTTTAATTGCAACAAACAGGAGAAAAACTATATGCATGAAAATAAAAATGAACAGAATACAGGAACAAAGACGATAAAGAAGATTGGAAAGACCACCTATGAGGTTGTTGTCCATTTCAATAAAAATGCAACAAAAACAATGCAAGATAAGCTGACAAGAATAATGCTGAGGAAGCTTAGGAGAAAATCGAATGAAAAAAAGATGATTTTGACTAAAAAGGCGGAAACTCAAGTTAAATCCACCTTGTAATTGGTGAGGATATAGCTTATAATATTTATATATCTACCTTGGAGGTTGGCTGGGAGTTGCCACCGCCAGACCAAATGCTTCGCATTTGCCGCACTTCGTGCTCTCCGTCTGACGGTGAAGCGCCGGAAAATGTAAATGTCTGCTACGCAGTCGCTTCCATTTTCGCCCCTTGCTCTGCAAAATGGCTTTTGGGGCGCATGCTTGCGCACTTCAAATTGTTGCTTAGGGATAAAAGCGAGAATCAAAGCAAATAGAAAATACAACGAAAAGTCTATGACCGTATCGGAATAGTCGTTAAAAAAGGCTATAAAGACGAATTAAAAGCCCGTAGCCGATAAGTACGGGGAGCCTATACGGACTCATAAATAAGGCGATAGAGGAGAGGATAAACAAGGCATGGAAATTAAATTTTCTAAACAGGCGGTTAAGTTTATCGAAAAGTAGGACAAAAACACGAAAACAAGATTAAAGCAAGCGATTGACGGGCTAAGAAAAGAACCACCGGAGGGAGATATAAAACCCTTGCAGGGAACAAATGGAATCTTTCGATTAAGAGTCGGAAAATACAGGGTCTTATACTCTTATGTTGAAGATGTTATATATTTTATTTACATCCAAACGATTGATAGTCGTGGTGATATTTACAAGAAAGGCGGTTTTTAAAATGACAACGCTACAGATTGTAGAAATGATTGAAATTTTACCGGAAGAAGATAAAAGTTTGTTGTATGAGTTAATAAAGAAAATGGTGTTAGCTTGGGACCCGGATTATACAAAGCTAACGAGCAAAGAATATAATGAGCTTGAAACAGCAGAAAAGCAATTAAAAAACGGTGATATTGTCGATTTTGAAAATATAAATTGGGAATAAAATGCCTTAACAGATTAGAGAAGTCGTGATGTAGTAGCAGTGTAAACAATAATTATATAAGGTTGCCTATATAGTTCACTTTCATATTCAAAAGACGAACCGCTAACGAATTAACTATATGATACCGTAAAATACACTTAAAACGCTTGCCACCGTTTTGTAGTGGGTTAAATAAAAAAATAAAAAAAATAAAAATAAAAAATAAAAAAATATCAATCTGAAATTTTCAAAAAATTTTTTAATTGACAAAACCCCCCAAACCTGTTAGAATAATTTAGCACGGTTTAGGGCCTTTTTTTTATGGTCAAAAACATGGTTTTGAGGGAGTTTCCTCAGAAGCAACACGGAATATTAAACGGAGGTGGAAGTTGTGCGAACAAAGTTAACATTGGAATGTACGGAGTGCAAGAATCGTAACTACAATATGAAGAAGGATAAAAAAGAACATCCGGAACGTATGGAAACGAAGAAATATTGCAGATTCTGCCGTAAACACACCATGCACAAAGAAACAAAATAGTTTTTGTGCAGACTAGGAGGACGATAGAATGTCAGAAACACCAAAAGTGGGTTTTTTCAAAGCGATTAAGGGCGAGTTTAATAAAATAGTTTGGCCTAGTAAAGAAACTACTACCAAAAGCGTTTTAACCGTTTTGGGAGTGACGGCTGTTTTGGGCGCTATTTTAGCAGGACTGGATGCAGGATTCCAATATTTGATTTTAAATTTACTTTTAGGAAAATAGGTGATATCAATGGTTGAAGAGGCAAAATGGTATGTGATCCATACTTATTCAGGATATGAAAACAAGGTGAAAGCCAATATCGAGAAGATGATTGAAAATCGAAAGCTGAATGATCAAATTCAGGAAGTAATCGTACCGATGCATCATGTTTTGGAGTCCAAAAACGGAATTAAAAAAGATGTTGAGAAAAAACTTTTCCCGGGCTATGTCCTTGTCAAAATGTTTATGAATGACGAAACATGGTATATCATCCGAAATACCCGAGGAGTGACAGGCTTTGTAGGACCGGGCAGCAAGCCGGTACCGCTGACCGAAAGAGAAATCCATGCCATGGGCATTGATTTGGCCGTGGTGGAATGGAATGTCAAAAAAGGCGATACGATCTCTGTACTTGCCGGACCATTCGAGGGTTATGTCGGTGTGGTTCATGAGATAAATGAGCATAAACATACCGTGATTGTCAATTTATCCATCTTTGGAAGAGAAACACCGGTTGAATTGGAATACGAAAAAATCAACATTTTATAACTTTACTTTTCCGGTTTATTTCAGGCGGATACCATTTGCCGTCATGTAAGCGGAAAAAATTGCAGTAATTTAAATGGAGGTACAAAAAAATGGCAAAAAAAGTTGCAGGTATGATTAAATTGCAAATCCCTGCCGGCAAAGCAACACCGGCACCGCCAGTTGGCCCGGCACTTGGTCAACATGGTGTAAATATTATGCAATTCACAAAAGAATTTAATGCGAAAACGGCAGACCAAGTCGGAATGATCATTCCGGTCGTAATTACGGTCTATGGAGATAGAAGCTTCAGCTTTATCACAAAAACACCGCCGGCTGCAGTATTATTAAAGAAAGCATGTAAGATCGAATCCGGTTCAGCAGTTCCGCAAAAGGATAAGGTAGCAAAAATCAAAAAAGCGGAAGTACAAAAAATTGCTGAGCTGAAGATGCCGGACCTGAATGCGGCATCTGTAGAAAGTGCTATGAGTATGATTGCGGGAACCGCCCGCAGCATGGGAATTGTAGTAGAAGATTAAAAATTTTTACACATGTGGGAGGAGCTTAGCTCCGACCGGGAGAAATCCCATTGACCACAAGGAGGAATATAAATGAAACAAGGAAAAAGATATGCAGAGGCGTTAAAGAAAGTTGATAGAGCCAATCTGTATGATCCATTTGAAGCTGTAAAGTTAGTAACCGAAGTGGCTAATGCAAAATTCGATGAAACTGTGGAAGCTCATATCAAATTAGGTGTTGACGGTCGTCACGCTGACCAACAAGTTCGTGGTGCAGTTGTATTACCACATGGAACCGGTAGAACCGTTCGCGTTTTAGTTTTTGCAAAAGGCGAAAATGCGAAGAAAGCAGAAGAAGCCGGTGCTGATCATGTTGGCGGAGAAGAGCTGGTTCCCAGAATCGAAAAAGAAGGATGGCTGGATTTTGATATCGTAGTAGCTACTCCTGATATGATGGCAGTAGTTGGCCGTTTGGGTCGGGTCTTAGGTCCTAAGGGCATGATGCCGAACCCAAAAGCTGGTACGGTTACTAATGATGTTGTTAGAGCAATTGAAGAAATCAAAGCTGGTAAGATTGAATATCGTTTAGATAAAACCAATATTATCCACGTTCCGATGGGCAAAGTTTCCTTTGGCCCGGAAAAGTTAGCAGAAAACTTCCGTGCTTTAGTTCAGGCAATTATTAAAGCAAAACCGTCAGCCGCAAAAGGTAAGTATTTACGGACCGTAACCGTTGCTTCAACAATGGGACCGGGCGTAAAAGTAAATCCTGATAAATTTGATGCGTAAGTCTTAGCAAAAGCTAAGTTTGAAAAACCATATAAAAAAGAAAATCGTGCCAAAGCATTGTCTGGTGATCGTCCGGACAATGCTTTTTTAATACTGAGTTTTTTTATTCTTTATCAAATGCGGACAGCAAAAAATAAAATCAAATTTAAAAGTGGGAGATCCGTTGGTGCTCCCGCTTTTTTTGTTTTAATAGTAAAAATAGTGATAAATACTGTAGGTGGACAGAGTGAATAAGAAGGGATAGATGAAAAGTTGATCAAACCGGATAAAAGATTAGTACTGTGCCGGAACAAGAAAGACCATGAACGATCCCAAATCAGACACACCTTAGGAAAGGAGAGAAAGCAAAGGTTGTATAGATACAAAGAAGTATCACAGG
This sequence comes from Clostridiales bacterium COT073_COT-073, assembly GCA_003858485.1. GTDB lineage: Bacteria > Bacillota > Clostridia > Lachnospirales > Vallitaleaceae > W11650. Next base: position 3,714 of record RQYD01000044.1, on the reverse strand, counting down.
AAAAGTGGACAGGATAAGAAATGATGGCAAAAACGGAAGCAGAAAAACGGCGGCAGGAATGCTGTCAGGCAGCCGCAAAATGAAAGAAAAATCCCTGATTTAGTGGGAGAAAGGCAGAATTAAAAAACTGTGCCATCGATTTGTCATTGACAAATCGATGGCACACCTTGAAATTCAAAGTTTATTTTTGATATGATAGAGAAAAGTCAGAAAAAACGAAGGAAAGGAGGAATTAATATGAAAAAAATACTTGCGTTTTTACTGGCGGCAGCGATCATTCTGCCTTCACTAAGCGTGCCGGTTTCGGCGGGGGAAGTGAGCCCGGAATACCCGATCATTGACTATCCGCTGAACCAGGCCGGGACAGTGGTAGCCAATTGGGATCAGGCGACTCAAAAACTGACTTTCAGCCCCCGAAACGGCGGAGGTATTATTGAACGGGAGTTTCTTTATTCCAAGGAAAATTTAGATGACAATACGCCCAAAGGCCTTTTTGAACGAATCAGGAAGAATTCTGGGGCGGGTTATGACAGCCCTCCGTATTTGGACGGGCTAGGTTCTTTGTACGATATTCAGAATGTCACCTTTACTTTTGAAAAGGATGCCGGTTTACCGGTAGACAGCAGTTACCTTTTTAGTAATTTTAAGGGCTTGATCACTTTTAGTCCTGACTATGATGTATCCCATGTCACCAATATGGAAGGACTTTTCCAAAACGGATATAGGAGTGTAGAGGGAACTGCTAACTGGGATACCGGCAATGTCACCAATATGAAGAAAACATTTTATAATAACTACGGTAATTCGGATGTCAGCAACTGGGATACCGGCAAGGTTACTACGATGGAGTCCATGTTTGAGTGGGCAATTTATTGCAACCCGGATGTCAGCAATTGGGATACCTCTCAGGTAACTACCATGGAAAAGATGTTTTACAATGCCCGGAGTGCCAATCCCAATGTGACTAATTGGAATACCGGCCGGGTGACCAATATGAAAGAAATGTTTTATAATACATGGACGGCCGATCCGGATGTCAGCAATTGGGATACTTCTCAGGTAATTACCATGGAAAGCATGTTTTCCGGTGCCGGGAAAGCCAATCCCAATGTCCGTAATTGGAATACCGGCCAGGTTCAGAACATGTATTGTATGTTTTTCCGGGCACCTTCCGCTCAGCCGGATGTCTCAAACTGGGATGTTTCCCAGGTTCAGAATATGGGCTATATGTTTTACCAGATGAACAGCCTGAAGAAAGTGGATTTAAGAAAATGGCAATTTGCTTCTAATGTATACACCCATTATATGTTTGGACTTTTGCCGGCCTTAGACTATATTTATTTACCGGCTGTGCATCCGGATATTTTCAGCGGCGGTTGTTTTAGTGGGGATTTTTTACAGCATATTGACGGCCAGGAACCCGGGCCGGTCATTTATGGCAGCAGTAACTACTATCTTTTTAAAGCAACCGGCAGTCCGACTCTTTATTATATGGAAGGCAGTATGTATCCGCTGACAGTTAACAGCGGAAAAGCCATGATCAATAATTATGTCGTAACCGGCGGCTTTCCCGGTAACGAGGTGACGATCTTTGCAAATTACGCCCCGGATGGCCAGCATTTTAAGGAATGGCAGATCATTAAAGGGGCAGTCACTTTGACGGATGCGACTGCCGCTATCACCAGCTTTATCATGCCGGCCGAAGAAGTGGAAATTACCGCTACTTATGAGGGCAATCCCTTGATCCCTTTGGGAACACCAACCGATTTAGCCTGGGATGCAGACAGACCGGGGATGGCGACCTGGGGATTTGTTCCAAATGCCGGCAGTTATAATATCAAATTATTGAAAGATGGCGAAGGAATCTTGAATCAAGCTAACTTCCCATCGGTGGAATATGATTTTATGGCCATCATTGAAGAAAATGGTGCCGGCGACTATACCTTTATGGTTCAAGCTGTTGGCGATCAAGTCGCTTATGTCGATGGCCCATGGTCGGTGCTTAGTCCGGTTTATCACTATGCCCCGACTCCGCCGACCTATGAGATCGTGGTCAATAGCGGTAATGCTGAGCCATCATCAGCCCAGGAGGGCGAACTTATCACCATTACCGCCGATGACGCTGCGGATGGCCAGCAGTTTAAAGAATGGCAAATTATTAAAGGCACGATCACTTTGGCGGATGCCACGGCCGCTACCACCAGCTTTACCATGCCGGCCGAAGATGTGGAAATTACCGCCACTTATGAGGATATTCCGGTGGTCGAATATGCCATTATCATGCATCAGGCCAAGGCACTGGTAGGCGGCAATGAAGTAACCGCTGCTGCTGAGGGGAGTGATGTGACGATCGTGGCCAATGCCGCCCCGGATGGCCAGCAGTTTAAAGAATGGCAGATCATCCAAGGGGCAGTCACGCTGTCAAATGCCACAGCCGCTGCCGCCAGCTTTATCATGCCGGCCGAAGAGGTGGAAATCAGTGCCACCTATGAGGATACTCCGCTGATTGTCCTGGGAACACCAACTGATTTAGCCTGGGATAGCAGCACACCGGGGATGGGCAGCTGGACCTTTGTTGAAAATGCCAACAGTTATAATATCAAATTATTTAAAGATGGCGAAGAAATCATGAATGAAACCAACTTCCCATCCGTGGAATATGATTTTATGACCATCATTATAGAAAATGGTGCCGGTGATTATACCTTTATGGTTCAGGCCTTTGGTGACGGCGAGATCTATGCCGATGGCCCATGGTCAGAACTAAGCCCGGTTTATCATTATGCTCCGGTTCCGCCGACCTATGAAATCAATGTCAATCACGGCAGTGCTAAGCCATCAGAAGCTCCGGCAGGGGAAAATATCACCATTACCGCTGATGCCCCGCCGACCAATCAGCATTTTAAAGAGTGGATCATCAATCAGGGTACAATTACTTTGGCTAATACCAATGAGGCTACTACTACCTTTATTATGCCGGCTGAAAATGTGGAAGTGACTGCTACTTATGAACAAAATGAACCAACTTCATTAGCCGCTCCGACTGATTTAGCCTGGGATAGCAGCATACCGGGCAGGGGCAGCTGGACCTTTGTTGACAATGCCAATGGTTATAATATCCAATTATTAAAAGATGACGAAGAAATCATGAATGAAACCAACTTCCCATCCGTGGAATATGATTTTATGGCGATCATTGCGGAAAACGGTGCCGGCGATTATACCTTTATCGTTCAGGCCATTGGTGATGGCGTGATCTATGATGACAGCCCATGGTCAGAACCAAGCCCGGTTTATCATTATGCTCCGGCTCCGCCGACCTATGAAATCAATGTCAATTACGGCAGTGCTGAGCCATCAGAAGCTCCGGCAGGGGAAACTATCACCATTACCGCTGATGCTCCGCCAGCCAATCAGCATTTTAAAGAGTGGATCATCAATCAGGGCACAGTTACTTTGGCTAATGCCAATGAGGCTACCACCACCTTTATTATGCCGGCTGAAAATGTGGAAGTGACCGCTACTTATGAACAAAATGAACCAACTCAACTAGCCGCCCCAACCGGCTTAGCTTGGGATACTACCATTCCGGGCAAGGCGATCTGGACGGCTGTGCCAAATGCCATCGGTTATCATATCGCATTATTTAAAGATGGACAAAAGATTACAGATGACAGTAACCATCCATCCACCGAATATGACTTTACGGAATAT
>RQYD01000043.1 GCA_003858485.1 Clostridiales bacterium COT073_COT-073 | reverse complement strand
GAGAGTGGGGGCATGAGGGGGGGGGCTTTCTTTTTTATTATATTGACATAAACCATTTGTCATCGATACTGTAATCATTGATTGGAACCACTCCTAACTTTAAGTCTTTCAACCTTTCCACCAACTCGTCACCATCAATCAAGTCAATGGGAGCAGCTCCCGCTCTATTTGCCTCCTCAATTGCAGGAATTGAAAACTTTCCGGTTGTAATAAATAAGCCTTTATCCGCTCTTCCTTGCATAGCTCCTCTAAAATCTCTAATTTCACTTGCTGATACTGTTCCGGTATATCTTTTACATTGAAATAACATATGAAAGCTAATAATTCCATTCAGTTTCACTATGCCCATGCCATCAATACCACCATCGCCTGTTTTACCGGTAACCTTCACCTGCATAAAACCGGATTCCCTTAATAATCTCTGCGTCAGTCTTTCAAATGCATCTGGTGATAAATTAAATAAAACATTCTTTAATTTTTCTCTCCAAGATTGGATTTCTTCTGGAATGTCGATACCATCGTTCTCCAGATTTTCATCTTGTATATTGATTTCCCTATTATTTGTTTCTTTTAAAAGTATCATTTCTCGAACCATTTTTACAATTTCATCTGGGTTAATATGATGAAGTTCCCTTCCTTTAGTTGTTAGTGACCAAACTCCTCGTTCAGAGTTTTCTAAAATTCCTACTTTTTTCAAATATGTTCTAGTCCAAGCAAGTCTATACTCCACCTCCGTCTTGCTAGTATTTCCATGCATAACTTCAAGTATTTCATCTGACAACTTTAATATTTCAACTGTTTTTTCGTCAATTTCACGAATTGTACCCGAACCTCCCAAATCTTTCATTGCTTGAAACAATTCATTCATCATATTGTTATATGTTGGTACATCATACTGTGTTTTCACTTTAAATCCTCCCGTAATTATAGGTTATAATTTCTATTATTATTAATTACAATCTTTTATCCCTCTAAGCTAAAAACTCCTCCAGTTTTTTCACGATGATTTCCTTTTCTCTGCTTCCATTCGTCTTGAAACGTAAAACAGGAATTTGATATTGTCTTAAAATACTGTCTTTTAATTGATCTCTTTCAAATTGCTTTGTTCCTTCTTTATGGAAAGAATATCCATCCACTTCAACCACCAAAATCGGCCGTTTACTGACCTTATTAAATATCAAAAAGTCTACATGTGTTGCTGGATTCATGGCATACTCACACTCTCTGTCATTTAAAAGCTCCGGGTTTTTAATTAACATATTAAAAGGGAAATGACAAATAACATCAATGCCAGAGTAGTTCTCGCTATCAATAATATCCATCAATAATCCATACATCAAATTTTCAGAGTCATATCGTGATACTTTTTTATGTTCCTTTAAATATTCCATTCGTTCTTTTGTATATTGCGTGTATAAATAATCAAATATAGAATAGATTTTACTATCACTGATTTCAAAATTATTATAATTGATGTATGCTATTAAATCACTTATATTTTTTTCAGATGACTGCTCATTTCCTGTGATTACTAAAATCAAGTTTTTCTTTGCTCTTGAAATTGCCACATTCAGTAAGTATGGATCATCTGTAAAATCTGTAATTTCATCATCTACTGTCGAAATAATAATGGCTTCCTTTTCTCGGCCTTGAAATTTATGTACTGTCGAAACATCAATGCCTTCTATCTGATGACTTATTTTCTTTCCTTGATTTCTATATGGGGTAATGATTCCGATTTCTTCCCTTTCTATTTTCAAATCCGGGAGAATTTCATTGATTATAACATCAATCTGCCGTTGATTATAACGACCTCTGCTGTGATTGCCTTTGACGGTTTTTACAACAGATAACACCTCTTCTTCTCCAAAATCCTCCGTCATTACCAAAAGATTGCCATTATAAAATTTTTGATTACAAAAATTGATTATTTTGGGATGGCATCGATAATGTTCTCGTAACAATACCTTTGCCACATCAGGAAGTATATCCATCACCGATTGAAGAAAGCTATTCGCAAAATGGTAACCATTATTTAGTCCGGATTGATTAAATATCTCTTGTGCTTCCTTTTTTGCTTCAGGATCCACAATATTAGGCAATTGTTTCGTGTCCCCTACAATAATTGCGTTTTTGGCACAAGATAGAGCCAAAGCCCCTGTTGCAATATCCACTTGAGAGGCCTCATCAATAATTAGATAATCATAGACAACTTCCTTACTTAAACTGGTTTTAGAAGAAAAAGTTGTACTTAATACTACTGGATATTCTGCCAGCACTATTTCCGAAGACTTCCACAACTCGTCTTCCGAAAATATCCTTCTTTCTTTATTTTGACCATATTTCTCGGCCAAGTTATGCTTTAATACTTCCATAGATAATTCTGTCATGTCTGTTAAAACACTTTTCTTATTACCAACAACTTTTTCATAATCTGAAATTTGCTCAATAATTTCTTGCTCCTTTCTTTCTAAAAAAAGCCACTGAAAAGTTGTAATAACCATGGCAATCTCTTGATTATAAAACTTCCAATCTCTAATTCCATAAAAAAGAAAGCTTTTTAATCTAAATAAAATCCCCAGCTTTTTTCTTTTAATACACTGGTTTTGACAATTTTGCCATAACTTCATAATCCTTTTTGAAGAAAGATTCTGCTTCAACTTATTTCTATCAATACTGACATTACTTTCATTTACATAGTTTGCAAAATGCTTTTTTTCTATCTGTAAATCCGCCAGTTCTTGCTTCAAGGACGCTATTTTTTCTTGTTTATCAAATATTTCTTGTAATTCCTCTGTTAGTTTCTTTACCTCTCCTAATGATGAAAATACATCTGCTAATCTCCAATGTTCAAAATTGGGATAATCTTTTGTCTGCTCCAGTATAAATTTTCTCTTATTTTCACTATTGCCTAACTGAGCAACAAGAAAGCCTAAATCATACTTTGGTGCTGATAATTTTTCATATACATTCTCAATTGCGGCATTGTTATTTGAGGCGATTAATACTGTTTTTCCCTGCATTAAAATATTGGCAATAATATTTAAAATGGTTTGTGTTTTCCCCGTTCCCGGTGGTCCTTCAATTACACTTATCTGGTTTTCCACGGCATTTTTCACCGCTTGATACTGGCTCTTATTACACCCAAATGGAAAAATGGGTATTTTATTCTCTTTTAATGCCATAGTTGGCTGATACGGATTTAAATATTTGGCAAGTGCCACCTTACTACTTATGGCAGCAATACTTTCATATCGTTTTGGCAATAATTTTTCTTCAGTTTCTTCATTTTTCAAATTACTTAAATTCGCAATCTTTTTTAAATACTCAAATACCCTTTTCGATTGCTCTTCTATAAGGCATGAGCCGGAGATTTCCAGCTCATGCTCAGGATAATCCTCTTCAAAACCATTGTTAAAGCAAATATGCCAAAATACCTTATTATTCCCTCGAAACAAAACCACCTCTTTCATTCCGGAGAACTCTATTCCATTTTTAGAAATGCAAATTTCTTTTTGATTTATTTCTTGCCCAATTAGACATTCTACATTTTCAAAGGAATATGTGTAAACTTGCGAACTTCCTCGAAAGACCACCTGCCATTTGCCTATTTGTGAATCGAATTCGCAATAAGTAATGTCCTTACTGCGATTTTGTCCTTTTATGAAAATCATTTGTTTTTGATTCATTTGTCCACCTTGTCTACATCAGTGTTACTATTTTCTTATAAATATTTTAATTATTTTGCACACTCGGTATTTAGTCAATCTATCTCGTTTTTTATTAAGCTAAATTATTGTATTTAATCATATTAATCTTACTAAAAAGTTGCTGATTTTCTACAACCACAATAACAAGTTTTTCTCTGGCACGTGTAACTGCCTGAAACAACAAATTACGATATAAGTAACCCACCGCATGTTTTTCTCCACGAAGGTTTCCTTGTTCATCGTATTTAAAAACTTTATTTAAGACTATAATAACATTATCATATTCTTGGCCAATAACGTTGTGAGTATCATGATGAGTCATCCCTTTAAAGCAATCAAATGGCGTTTTCTTACTATAAGCAGTTGTAAAATTAATAAATTCATAACCTCTTGACCGAAAGTGTTTCAATACATTTTCGGCATCAGAATTATTTTTTGAAAAAACAACATTTACACAATCATAATTAGCTCCCGCATTTCTTTTCCCTAAATCAAATATGTTTTTAATAAAACTCGCCAAATTTTTATTAGTTCGCACTTTTTCACTTAACTCAAAAGATTCGCCTGAAATTTCTTTAATTTTTTCACAATTTCTCCTTTTTTCTTCCTCAGTAGAAAAAATTTGTTCTCCATCATGAAAAAAAATACAAAGGATATCATTTTCAGATACTTGGTTTTTTATTATTTCTAATTGATGTGTATAGATTCTCTGAGTCTCATCTACTAATATCAAATCATATCCCTGCAGAATTTCTTTGTATTCCTCATTAATTTCCCTTATCGGCTTAATATCAACTCCCATTTCTTCTGCCAAGGATGAAACATCCGGTAATTGACCACAAAAAATAATCAATACTTTTTTTTCATGTCTGAATAGTACTTCGCTATATCATACATTAGTAGCGTTTTACCTGTGCCGGCTTTTCCAGATACATCTAAAAAACAATGCCGTCTTTTGTCTACCAACGAAATTATTTCTTTCCGAATTTCACACTGATGACCATTCAAAAAATATTCCCCATTCAAAAATTGTCGTGGATTATTAACCGGTGAAACAAGATATTGCGTAGGCTTAAATAACAAATTAATATCATCCGAATAGCAATAATTCATTGACTTAATCCTATCCGATAAATATTCGAATGTTGTTTCCTTAAGAATGTCTTCCTCTACAACATATACTTTATTCGTTTCCAAAACATAAGTAAAAGAACTAATAGTTTTTGAAATATGGCCTAAATAATATTGGTTTCTAATTAATTGCTCTTTTATATCCTCTTCACCCTTATTGCCTGATTTTAGTTCTATATTAATAATTCCTTTTATTTCATTGGAACTGCTGTTCTCCACTTCAATCTTAATCAAGTCAAACTCTTTTGAAATTTGTGGTATAGAATACGAAAAATAAAAGTCATTTAAGTCTTTGTAGCCTGCATTTAAATTCCTCACTAGTCCAATAAGTGCTTCTTGGTCACTATCCTTTGGTGGATTCTTCTTGCTTCCACGTAAAACACTAGAATATTCTTTAAAAATCTGATAATCTTCAATTTGAGATAAATCAAAAATATTAACTGGCTTCATAACTTTACTCTTTCCTTTCTTGAAATCTCCATCCTTATCCTACTCGAAGTTCTATTAACCACTTTTCTTTAGAGCAATCTCTCCTCTCTACCTCCACTCAATCTCCTCATTCACTTTCCTATGAATATCCACCCTACTTTGAATGTCTATTTGGTTGACCAGCCAGCCGTTGAGGGTACAGTTTCTGATAAACTCGTCAATCCGGTTGATTCCTTTCATTTCTTTTAGAGTAACCACGACACCAAAGCGAATGCCTTTGCCATCTTCGGGGTTTAAGCGATTGCTGGTTTTGATTTCCATGCCCCAGTTTTTATTGGCATAAGACTTTCTTGGACGCATTCCGGGCCTTGGCACTTCTGCTATATATTTGACATTATCCCATTTGCGAAATCGCTCCCTTGCTTCCTCTTCCAGAATATAACTAATTTCTCCACTGTCCAAGTTTTCTTGGTTTTGTTTATCTCCAACAATATCTTTTAACTTTCCATCCTTAATCCTTCCAAAATGTAAATTTAGCTCCGTATTTGTATAATCAACCCCTTGCGACCGATTGCACATAGGGAAATAGCACATGGTCGCCTTGGCAATGTAAGGATATTCCTCCCCCTTTAACGGAACCGGAAAATAATAATTATAAGTGTTCCATTTTTCGCTAATATCCGACACAATAAACTTTATTTCGTCCTCCCTACTTTGCACAATCTCTTCCATTCTAATCGGCACTATCCCATGCCCATAAACCGCTACTTCCTCCGGAGTCGGACTTTCTTTCCAACCCCTGGCTGCATCAATAATCAACGCCTTGGCCACTTCCTTACTAAAACCTAGTATATCTATCAAATAAGACAGCTTACGGGCAATCCAAGGAGCAGCAAAGGAAGTTCCGGCGACATTCGCTGCTCCCAATGGTTCACATACTCTGATATATTGCTCTTCACTGCCACCATAATAGCTGACATCCGGCTTAGCAAAAAAAGATAAAGCTAAACCTTTTCTTGTGTATTTGGTAGATAAGCCTTGCCTTGTTACTGCATTTACCACCATACCATTAATCGAATCTGCCGGGGATCCGATTTTTTCTATGCTTTCATTTGGCTTATTGGTACCGGCAATTACAAAAATCACATCATTTTCATACTGAATTTGATCAAGCACAGCCGCTTCGGCAGATATAAAATTATCATTAATTTCCTGATTGCTGCCCATAGAAATGTTCCAAACCTTAATATCTCTATTTTTCAGGATAATTTCTTTTATTTTTTTTATAATCGAAAAGGACGAAAATTGACCACCGGTAGCGACTCCAAAATGGCGAACCCGAAACCTGCCACAGCCATCATCCAGCCACGGATTTAACTTCGGCCCATCCACAATCAAGGACGATACTGCCGTTCCATGCCGATAATCCCTTGAACTTTTCGGAATATTTTCATCAATCATTTCATAAGCCTTCACCCATTCATGAAAGTAAACCGTTTCATCAAACAGCGTATCGATAACTCCAATGGTCGGCTCTATGGTGGGACTTGGAATATAGAGTAAATCTTGAGTTTTTTCTTCGATGAAATCGGTAGGAGATAATTCCGATAAATCGACCGTTGCCATCGAAACCAGATATGGCATTTTCTCAAATAGAATCTCCAATTGATTTTCATCTAAAAAAATGGTTTGGTTATCCAAAATCCTACCGGATAAAATGTCAATTCCAATTTCTTTCAAAAGGCTTTTGATATCCAGTCCGATATCATATAATGTAATAATACTTTGCTTTTTTTCCCATTCCGGCTCTTCTATCGCAAAGTCCGCAATGTATGAAACATCCGCTACCACCTGTTTAAAACTTGATTTGCTGACCCCAAAATTATCATAAGGAATTGCATCCATCCATTTTCTATTATCAAATATTGTTTTCTGAATCCCCTTTGGAAAGTGTGCCTTCATCACTTCTATCGCTTCCGATAAAAGTTGAACACTATTCTCCAAATCTATTTCTTCCAAATAATAGGTAATAATATGTCTGGTTTTTTCTTGATTAAATTTCGCCCCAACAATAGAAAAATTAGAATCTTTGCCTTTAAAAAGTCCGCTGATTCGATTGCTCTTGGCCGCAATTTTATTGTAATGCACACTAATGAAAAGTCCTTCGAAAGGTCTTTTCTGTGTTTGCCAAAATTCTTTGATTTGATGAAGTTTATTGGCTAACCGGAGCATCTTATCTGCTGTTACAATTTCTTTGCCATTGATTGCCGCTCCGCCTCCACCTCCACTTTTGTTCGCTTGGATAAATCGTTTTCCTTTCAATTCCAATACATTATTCATCCTCATCCTCCTGCTTTAATTTTCTGGAAACAGTGCTTTTCGATTCTCCTTTTAGCTTTTCGATTTCCCTGACGGTAAAGCCTTTCTCATACAGCTCACTGATACTTGTCTGCTCCAGATTTCCAATTAGACTATTGTACATCCTTCTTAGATAATCATGCTCCGATTCTACATCACTAAATGCCAAAGAAGTTTTAATGATATTTTTTAGTTCGCCCGGATAAGGCAATTTATCTGCTGATTTGAGGATTTTTTTAAATAATCTGGTGTCTTTTGAAATCCCCTTAAAGTTCTTGATAAAGGAAGATAAATAATGCTCTGCAACGGTAATCAAATCTTCCGTGCTATAGCGATTAAAACTGATCACCGCATCAAATCTTCTGATTAAAGCCTTATCAAAATTTGAAAAGAGATTGGTGGTGGCAATAATGACAATTTCTTTATTTAAATCCGTCAATCTATCCAGTTCTCTTAAAATAGTCGATGTCACTCTCCCCATCTCTCGTACATCATTGGAATTAATTCTATCCAGGGCAATTACATCAATCTCATCAAAGAGTACCACCACTCGATTGGAATAAGGAAGCATATTGATTTCCTGAAAAACATTGGTAATATTTTTATTGGTTTGTCCCAGCTTACTATCGATTAAATTCTCAAAATCTACATAAAAAAGCGACCTATCCAGTAGTCTGGCTACATACTTGGCTGCCTCTGTTTTTCCGCTCCCCGGAAGTCCTTCAAACAAAAACTTATTAATGCCTACATTGTGATTGACCGCATTGATAATTCCCTTGATATCATTTGCAATTTCCACCGGAAGGTCTAAAGGATTCATATCCCGGATATCCACTTGTTTTAAAAAATCACTTTCAAAATCACTGCTTTGTGGAACATATAAATTAGCTTCTGACATTAATCCCATAATATACTCCGCTAATTCACTATCCCCAATACTATCAAAATACCTTGCTATCTGAATGGCTTCATTGCGGAAAGCGGTTTCATTTCTCTCTACATGATATCTTATTAAATTAAGTACATTTTGCTTCTTCATGGCGAATCCTCCTAGTTTACTACTTTATTTTAGCATATATGCCAAAACTTTTGCGGTGGTTATAGTCTGATATAATATCTATTTAGTTTATTCAACTTCTGTTTTTGATAATCATTATATCATCTTTTAGGACAAAATAATATATTTTAGGACAAAAATCTTTTTTTAATTTTAAACAGGAATCGATCGATCATTATGTTTGCAAAATATGGTTAGAAATGTAAAATATAATAGTAACCATTTCAGAAGAATACCTAAGCTCTTTTTGCTCCATAAGCTTTGAGACTTGCTTATTATGGGAGATCATATGGTAAAAATAAAAAGGCTGCTGCATTTAAAAATTTTAACACAAGATATAAAGATGATTGAGATCATCAAAATATTATCCTGATAAAATTTTTATTATGCAACTGCCCTTTTTTACTATATTCTTACATCATCATATGCCACAATTTTAAATTTTCCCTTTATTTGCAGCTTAATGTTAAGATGATAGTTTTTTCTGCTTGATTAATAAGCGCAAATCCAACCCTTTCAACTTATCTTATTCGGAATAGATAAATCTTTTGTTTTCTACTAACTCTTTTTTTGTATCCGGCAATATAATACTTTGCCATTATCAAATTCCGGCAGTGTAATTGCCGTATTTACTACTATCACTTCGTGAATTTCTGCTTTGTAAGCCAAGTTAAAAGCGCAAAGCTAAACATCCGTTATCCCTTTATACCGGAGGATGCCACTGAATTTTGTACTTGTTCCTGTGCCAAGATGTATAAAAGAATTCCCGGTAATACCACTACGGTAAGTGCAGCAAATAACTTTGTATAGTCATACGAAAATGCTTCCGTAAAAAATTGCAATGCCAGCGGCAGGGTTCTGGTGTCATCCGCGGAAGTTAATAAGGAAGCATAGAAATACTCATTCCAGTTATTTAAAAACATCAAAATTCCGGCGGTCGCCAGTCCGCTCTTTGCCAGCGGAAAATTGATTTTCCAAAAAATCGTAAAAAATCCCGCTCCCTCTATGGCCGCCGCTTCGTCCAGCGATTTGGGAATCGCCATAAAACTTGCTTTTAAAATAAACATAGACATCGCCAGCCCCATGGATAAATAGACCAAAGCAACTCCCCAGATATTATCATATAAGTCCAGCTTCATTACCAGTCCGAAAAGAGGCTGTGCCTTGGCTTGTGCCGGTACCAATAAGGTGATAGTAAATAGTGCAAAGAATAAATTCTTGCCCGGAAAATCAAATTTGGCAATCACATAGCCGCCCATAGAAAAAATCAGCAGGGAAACCAAAGTCGAGCTGGTACAGATGATAAGCGAATTGATAAAATACTTTACAAAATTGTACTTTTCAAATAAATAGGCAAACGCATCAAACGAGATAGAAGTCGGAAGCGAAAACGGGCTGGAGAGGATTTGCGCATTGGTTTTAAATGCAGACATAATCACCCAGAAAATCGGAAATACCGAAACCACAATCGTAAAGGCCATAACTGAGTACATCAATACCGTAAATAAAATATTACTGCTTTTTTTCATACTTCCTCCTTTCTAATAAACGCTTTCGTTCATTCTAAAAATATAATTTACCGCTACCAAAGTCAAAATGCCAAGCAAGAACATAATCACACCGTTGGCATTGGCATAGCCATATTTTAAATCTTGAATCGACTTAACCAGGATAATCGGAATATTCATCGTATCATCACCCGGTCCGCCGACTGTGGTCAAAGCAATCTGCTCATACATGGCTACTCTGGCGGTAATCGAACATATCACACCGGTTCCGATAGCATTCCGGCAAAGCGGTAAATGAATTTGGCGAATGACTTGCCATTTGCTGGCTCCGTCAACCCGAGCCGCTTCACTTAGTTCCTGCGGAATCGCCATTAAATCATTCAGCACCAATAAGGTAACGATAACCGAATAAAAAAGCCATGTAAAAGTAACCGCCCAAAAAGCATAAGGAGATTCATAGAACCATTGCACATGAAACTCCGGGATAAACACTCGAATAAAATTATTTAGGATACCAATATCGTCCTTAAAAATAAACTTATAAATCATTGCCCAGGCAGCGGCTGAAATGACATTTGGAATCATAAATACCGCTCTGGTCAGCTTCCAGCCTTTCGGTCTTTGGTATAATACCAGTGCCACCAAAACGCCAAAGCCTACATGCAGAGTAGCTGCAATCACAGACCAGGCAACTAAATTCTTCAGAGAAATCAGGAATGCCGAATTGGTGAACATTTTTTGATAATTTTCCAGTCCGATAAATTGCGGATGATTAAAGCCATCCCATTTGGTAAACGAGGTATAGATTATAGTAACGATTGGTTGCAAATAAAAAAATAAAAACACCAAAATAGACGGCGTTAAAAATAAATAAATCCATTTATAGTATTTGGTCTGGATTGTATTTGTGCTTATTTTCTTTTGCATAGTTTTCTCCCTTGAATAGGGGCCGCTCATGGCAGCCCCTTTCTTCTGTCTTTCTTACTGTCTTGCTTCTTCTGCTTTTTTGGTCAGCTCTGCACAAAATTCTTCTGCGGTCAAGGTGTTATCTGCTAATTTTGGAAGCAATTTTCCAAATTCGATGTCCGCTACGGAGGCTGGGAATACATCACCAAGTCCGACCACATATTTGGTATTTTCATCCATGCTCATCGCAAATTCATAGAGCAGGGTATTTTTCTTTTGTTCTTCGATAAAGGCTTCCGAATACTTTAATTTTGGTGCATTACCGCCCTCTTGAAGAAGTAAGGCTTCTACTTCTTCCTGGGAATCACGGAAGGCTAAAAATGCTTCCGCCGCTTCCAGTTCTTTTTCGGTTGCATTGTTTGAAATCCAGAATTCACCGTAGTTGCGTGGATTTGCAATGGCAACATTGCCCGGATAAATGCTTGCTTTTACATCTTTGCCATCAAAACCGTTGCTCCATTTGTCTTTGGATTCTTCGGCAAACTCTCCTGCCATCCATGTTCCGTTGCAAATAATGGAGGCATTCTTGCTCATAAAAGCATTGGCAGCATCTGCGTAAGCCGCTCCAATACTGTTGGATGCCGCATTCTTTTGCAATAATGTTTGCAATTTGGCAACTGCTGCTACAAATGCCGGATGATTATAATCCCACAGTTTATCTGCCGCATTTTTATTTAATAAATCAAGTCCGCCTTCTTCATTGGCAATCAATGCCGCTAGTAACAATGCAGATGTCCAGCCGTTTTCTGCAGTTTGAAAAGCTAATTTATGATCACCCAATTGTCCGATAAACTCCTCTACGGATGCATCTTTGATTTTTCCTTGATACATCGACTGATTATAGTATAATCCAATCGGCTTTAATACTGCCATCGGTTTACAAATCAGCTTGCCGTTTATCGTACAAAACTCAACCGAATCGCTTACCCAGTTCTTGGCTACTTCCGGATGATTTTTGGCAAAACTACTCAAATCATGTGCCATATCATTTTTCAAAATTACTTGATGGAACCATTGTGTATCAATTCCGCCGGAGCTTGGTGCATGTACCAGTACCGGTAATTTTCTTTGTTGTGCCAGTTGCTTCATTTTGTCGGCATAATTTGCTTGTGGAACTTCTTCCACTACGATTTTGTACTTGCCTTCGTATTTTTTATTAAAGCGCTCTACTTGCGGCAAGAAAAATACCGCTCCTACATTTTCTCCCGCCAAAAAAGTTGGAAATTTGATTTCGGTCACTTCGGCCGTTGCCTCTGTTTCGGTTTTTCCTTGTGTCATCTCCTTATCCTTGCCGCTATCCTTTGCTTTCTGACCACATCCTGCTATCCCCAGCAGCAATGTAAGTGCCAATATCATAGATACTATTTTCTTCGCTTTCATAAAAATCTCCTTTCATTGTGAATTCAACTTTCCCACATTCTCCGAAACTGTTTTTTTAGGCGCGCTAGATGGGTGAGAGCAAAAGCAATCTTGCGAAACAAGTTGCGTAAGCAGTCAGACCCATGTACCCGCTCTCCGGAGTGGGATGCCCTCAAAAAAGACTCCGGGAAAGTTGGGTTGTAAATGTATTTTTTCGGTTTACCACCGTTTCGGTGCATTATTTTGTGGTTATCGCTTCTAAAATTGCCGCATACAGTTTCTCCGGTATTTCCATGGCTAAAAGGTCAGATGCCAATACCGCCGTATCCTTCGCCATTCTTACCTTTTGATAGATTTCTTCTTTTAATGCAAATGCTATTTCCGCTCTTTCTAAAATGATATATACCAGATGCTCTTTCTCATTTTCCAGTTGCCAATTTGCCTTGCCGACACCGCTAATTTGAATCATATTCTCCGGCGAAACCTCATCAATCGTAATCCGGACAGTTTTGGTTTGCGGCAGATATTCTGTTTCGCTCTCCTTAATTTGCGCATTTCCTATAAGCCTTATCTCCTCTTTGGTTTTGGCAGAAAATCCGACAAATTCGATTTGATACTTTCTCTTTTGCGGCAATAATTTGCCATTTCCCTGACAAGCATGAATGGTAAAAACGCCCTCATCTGCCAGATACTCCAGCTTTGTTTTGGCTGCGATTCCTTTTTCATAGTCACAGCTTGCATTGTCGTCTTCATATAAGGTAAACTCGCCATTTTCTCCGGCATACACCTGAACTGTCAGACTTTCCGGATTTCGGCCTGCCGCTTCGGCGCTCGTTTCCTCCGTCAATACCAAAATGGCACCTGCTTTGGCAAACACCGGTATTCCGGTCAGGTCACGATACATTTTGAGCATCCGATTTCCCTGATAAATCACGCCGGTAGAAATGTCATGCCAGATTCCCTGCGGCAGCCATACGGTGACCTCTGCCAGTCCAAGTTTTGGAATACGAGGCACAGTAATCGGTGCAACCATCAACTCTGAGCCGAAATAGTATTGATTTTTTACTGTATAGGCTGCTTCTTCCTTTGGATGCTCATAATACATCGGTAAAATCAAAGGCAAGTCCTCTTTGTAATTGCGATAATTCATCGAATACAGGTAAGGAATCAGTCGATGTCTTTGCCTGAGTGCCTCTGTCATTACTTTTTCGGTTTCAGCCGAGAATTTCCAAGGCTCTTTGCCGCTAAATTCATTAAACGAGCTATGCAGCCGCATAATCGGGGAATAAATACCGAACTGAACCCATCTGGCCATCATTTCATTGTCTTTGCTGCCCAGCATGTGGCCGCCAATATCATGGCTCCACCAACCATAACCGATATTACTCGCCGTAGCGGTAAAATATGGTTGAAACACCAGCGAATCCCATGTCACAATGGTATCTCCCGAAAAACCAATCGGATAGCGATGGCTTCCGGCTCCGGCATATCTTGAAAAAATCATTGGCCGTTTTCCCTCTTTTTTGCTATCTAAAAAATGATAATGATTTAAAATCCAAAGCGGATCAAGACCTTCTATTTTGGTTTGTTTGCCTTGTTGCCAATCAATCCACCAAAAATCGACTCCCTCTTTCTCCAGCGGATGATGAAGATGTTTAAAGTAGGCCTCTAAAAAGTCAGGGTCGGTACAGTCAAAGGCAATCGGAATCTCTTTGGTATAGTCAACTCCAAGCTCTTTTGCCATCTCCTTGTAAGCCTCCTCATGCGCTCTTACCCCGTCTGCCGGATGGAGATTTAAAGTGGTCTTCATGCCTTTTTTATGAAGCTCCTCTAAAAATCGGCTCGGATTTGGAAATAGTTCCCGATTCCAAGTATAACCCGTCCAACCGGTTCCGTATTTTTTATCAATTTCCACCAAGTGCCAATCCATATCAATAACCGCAACACTAAAGGGGATGTTCTTTTCCGAAAATTGATTCATCAGCTGTAAATAGCTTTCCTCCGAGTATGGATAATACCGGCTCCACCAATTTCCAAATACAAATCGTGGCAGCATCGGCGTCTTTCCGCACAAATAATAAAAATCTCGCAAGGCTTCTTTGTAAGATAGTCCATATCCGAAAAAGTAAAGGTCGATTCCGCCTTTTTTTCTCGGCTCTATCCAGCCGTTTTCCAATAAAATCTGTGAACGACTGTCATCTAATATCGCATAGCCTCGTCTGGAAACAATTCCGCTCTCTAAAGGCACTTCTCCATCTATGCTATCGAGTGTCCGCGCCGTTCCTCCTAAATCGCCGCCACTTTCACCATAGCGCCAAATACGATGATGAATTTCCAGATTTTCTTTTACTGCAATCGATAAACCGACACTGCTGAATGCTTGCTCGTCATATCGCAAATACAACTTATCCGTCCGAATTTCGATTCCATCTTCGGTCGCGATTACTTCGTAGGAAGAACCTGTGAAATCACGATTCCAGACAACTTGCGTTGCTCTATCCTCAAAAACACCCTGCTCATTGTACTCCAATCGAATTAAGCCCTCTGTCAAAACCGTAATTCGATAATTCTTACCGCAGACCATATTTTCTTGGTTAGCCTTTGCATGGTATCGGCATTTAAAATCTTCTCGTATCAATTTTTCACCTCCATAGGTTTAGCGTTAAATCTATAATGAAATTAACATATCTTTTTTATAAAATCAACTTTTTTTGCATTTTTCGTCATTTATGCTATTTTTTTAATATATTTTTTGTGCTTTTTTTAGCATTTTCTTTTTGTTTATTGTTTATAATTGATTTTCTGTTTAGAATATTATAGAATATAAAAAGTTTCATTACACAGGGAAAGAGAGGATTTTTCAATGACGATAAAAGATATTGCAAAAAAGGCGGGTGTCAGCATGATGACAGTATCGAATGTCATCAATCAAAAGCATAATCGGGTTTCCCCTAAGACAATCGAAAAAGTAAATGCTATCATTCGTGAAAGCAATTATACGCCCAACCTCAATGCCAGAAGTCTGAGCAATAAGTCCTCGAAAATTATCGGCATCATTATTTCTATTGAAGATACGGATTCCGACATCAACTATTTTAATAACCCTTATATCAGCACTATGATTGGCGTGATTGAGCAAGAACTCCGGCATCATGGTTATTTCACTATGATTCGTACCGTTGTCAGTCCGTCCGATATTATGAAACTGCTGGGAGGATGGGGCGTTGACGGCATCCTGTTTTTACTACATACCAACAGTAATGTCGAAGCGTTTCTGGAAAGTTCTTCCTGTCCGGCCGCTATTTTTGATAGCCAATTAACCCTTCCGCACTTAATCAATGTTTCTTCTCATGATGAAAATGGCTTATATCTTTCGACTTCCCATTTAATTGCCTGTGGCCATAGACATATTGCCTTTCTGGCCGATTATGAAGGAAATCCTATCTATACCAAGAGATTTTCCGGCTATTGCAAAGCACTGGCCGAGCATAACATTCCCCTTCGCCCGGAGTACCTGCTAAAGTATCCGGTATCCTATGAGGGGGGCATTGAAGCCGTAAAAGAACTTGTCACTCGAAATCTCCCGATTACCGGCCTAGTTACAGTGGCGGATATTTGCGCTATCGGGGTACTCGAGGGTGCGAGACTATCCGGTCTCTCGGTTCCGTCTGATTTGTCGGTCATCGGATACGATAATCTGGCAATTTGTCAATTTACTTATCCCAAACTGACTTCTATTTCTCAAGATATGACGCAAAAAGCTGTCATGGCTACCAGACTTCTGCTGGAGAGAATCGAAAGCGGAGAAATGCCGCAAAAAAGTCATATTACTCTGGATGTCACTCTGGTGGAAAGAGAATCGGTAAGGAAGATAGAAAGTTAGTCTTTTTTCATATATTTTCACAGAAAAACTCCCCCAAAGCTAAAAAGCCCTTGGGGGAGTTTGTGTGTCTTATTCTTTCATGGTGCTAAATATCAAAACTGGCGATATGTTGTTTTAGCTCTACCGCAATTTCTGCCAGTACTTTGCTTTCTTTTGCAATTGCATTCAGTGTCGAATTTTGTTGTTCGATGGTCGCTGAGGCTTCTTCGGTGCTTGCTGCATTATCCTGCGAGTTGGCAGATAGTGAAGTAATGGTTTGATCAATATTTTGTGTATTCTCATGAATAATATCAAATGAAGTTTTTAAGCTATCAACAGAACCATTCAGCGAATCCACCACCTGTGAAATCAATTGAAACTTTTGCTCCATTTTATGAATATAGCCGGACTGCGCATGAACTACTTTATCTACCTCCGCAATCGAATAAACGGTATTTTCCGAATTGGATTTCAGCTCCGCAATAATATTTCTGATTTCTTTGGTGAAACTATTGGATTGCTCCGCCAGTTTCCTGATTTCCTCCGCTACTACCGCAAAGCCTTTACCCGCTTCTCCGGCTCTGGCCGCTTCAATCGAGGCATTTAGTGCCAGCAAATTGGTTTGCTCGGCAATCGACTCAATCATCGTACTGGCTTTTTCAATATCGACTGCACTATCATTGCTTTTCCCAATCAACTCCGAAATCTGCTTAATGCTTTGGTTGGATTTCTCTGTTTCAATGAGAAGTTCTTTTATAATACTTTCACCCTCATTTTTTTGCATTTCCGCTAAACTGCTTGATTCTTTTAAAGCAACAATTTGTATTTTATTGTCTTCTATCAAATTGACAATCTGATTAATTCCCAGAGAAATATCATGGGTATTTTCTGCTTGTCCACTAGTACTATTGGCGATATTTTCTATGGTCAAACTAATCTGGTCGGAGGATTGGGAAACCGAAACAATCGTTTGTTTCATGTTATCTGCCATCGCCGATAAATGATCAGAGTTTCCTCCAAATTTTTGCAACATCTCCTTTATCTGCTTTGAAAAGTCATTCATGGTAGTTGCCAGCAATCCAATTTCATCATTTCGATTAATGATAATCGGATTAATCTTTATTTTTCCCTGTTCGTCTTTGGAAAAAGATTGCACTATTTCTTTAATCGGCTTGGTAATTCCATTGCTGATTCTTAGCGATACTATTGCACACACAATAATATTAACTAAAATGCAAGCAATTACTATAAGCGAGCTTTTATTCGCCGCTTTTTTAGCCAACTCATTTTTCTCAGCAATAAAAAAATCAATGTAATCGGAGTAATTCCCCGTTGATACAATCCAGTTCCATTCTTTAAACAACTCCGAATATGTTCTTTTGGGACTTAATATTCCAGTTCCGACATTCTCGGGCTTTTCCCACATAAATTCGGTAAACCCTTTGCCCGTTTGCTTTACTGCTTCCAAAATATTTTGTACTACTTTGTTACCTTTTGAATCCTGAATATCGTACCGATTCGTTCCTTCCAGCTTCTCAAAATGAGGATGCCCAATCAATATTCCATCCGTATCATCAATCCAAAAATATCCATCCCCATTATAACGCATTTCTTTGATTGCCTGGACTGCCATCTGTTTGGCTTTTGCCTCACTCATGCTCCCTTTTTTATATTCGTCATGAAAATACTCTAAAGTATCTATGGCCAATCCTACTACCGCTTGAATCTGATTATCATAGTCTTCTTTTAAGGCTATTTCCAAATTGACTTGATTAGTTTTTAATCGTGCCTCATTTGCTATCAATAATGTTCCCAGCATAAGTGATGACATGATGATGGTTGGTAATAAAATGGATATCAAAAGTTTTAATTTTAAAGATTTCATAATTACTCCTTACTTTATGTTAGAAAGCACTTTATACAAAGTGCTTCTCTGGAATTGACAGATATATAAATGACTGGATAACTCGCCGATACATATTTGTATCGGCATTGTTAATTTTTTCTTTAAGATATTTTTAACAATTTTTATTATTATTCAACAGTTCTTTTTACATTTCCCCGGCTTAATTCTTTCTGCCTGGTTTTGGTGTCAAAAATGAGCCGGCTTTGTCAATCCACTGTCCCTTCTTTTCTTTCCGCCGGTATTTTTACCTAACTGTTGCCCTGGTCGACATTTCCAGCACAATCTTCGCAAACTCTTTCGGGCTGATGGGAAAACCGGCGGTAATCCATTCTTTTAAAATCCCAATCACACCATTCACACAATAAATATAAGCATAACGGTCAGGCAGGCTGTCTTTCAAACCGGATACTTCTTTATATTTTTCCATTACCGAATTGATCAATCTTTGATTAAAGCTGTTGCTGTCTCTTTGCACGATCAACACCCGAAACAATCTTTCGTTTTCCAATACAAAACCAAAAAACTCCTCCAGAGTTGCCCAAAACTTAGTATCTGTACTGGTTACCGGTGTACCCGGAGAAACCGGTAAGCTGTTTAAAACATTATTTTCAATTTCCAGCAAAAGCTGCCCCACTTCTTCATAGTATGCATAAAATGTAGAGCGATTCAGATCAGCCTTTTTGCAAATATCGGTGACATTGATCTTATCCAATGGATATTGCTCTAAAAGCTCCAGCAGTGCATCCTGCATCATTTTTTTGGTCATCTTGGTCCTTCTGTTTTCAGCCATTTGCTCTCCTTTCCTATTCATTTTAGATATCTCTTGTATTCTTTAGATTTTTACCAACCGGCTGGTCAACAACCATCTAAATTTACCTGAGATATTTTCTTGTATCAATCTCTTGTCCTATTTAAAGTATACAGAAAATTTTCTTCATTATTTTGTTGAAAACACAACATTTTAAAATAAATTGTTGGAAACACAACGTTTTTTAAAGAACTGTTTGTTGCTATTCCAACACTATGTTGATATAATAATATCAGAGAAAAGAATCTGCGTCAATACACGTAAGTTTCCTATAACAGGAAATATAATAATTTAAGAACTTAACTTTCCCACATTTTCCCGAACAATTTTCAGGCATAATCTATGACCGCAAGCCATCTTACGCAGTAAGTAGTGAAAGGGAATTTTGCACAGCAAGTAATAAAGGCCGGAAGATGAACCCATTTTCTCATTCCCTTAAGCAGAATAGATCCAAAAAGGATCGCATAAATTTAAGAAAAAGGAGGGATTCCCTTGAAGCCGATTTTATATATTATTACCGGTGCAAATGGCCATTTGGCAAGCACCATCATTCGTTATCTCAGCCAGGAAAACTGTGTCATTCGGGGACTGATTTTGCCCGGCGAAGAAAATCAGGACAGTGATAATGTTCATTATTTTAAAGGCGATGTCACCAAGCCATCCTCCCTGCTTGAAATCTTTTCCGGTATCAGGGAGTATGAGGTGATTGTCATTCATGCTGCCGGCATGATTTCCATAGAGGACAAAATCACCCCTGCCTTATACAATACCAATGTCAACGGCACCAAAAATATTATCCGGTTTTGCCAAGCTTATAAAGTAAAAAGACTGGTTTATATCAGCTCCGTTCATGCCATTGAAGAAGGTGACCATATCAGTGTGATCAGAGAAGTCAATACTTTTTCGACCGAAAAAGTGACAGGTGCCTATGCCAAAACCAAAGCCAAAGCCAGCCAGGCAGTCATGGACGCAGTCAGGGATGGGCTGGATGCGGTCGTTGTTCATCCATCCGGTATTTTAGGTCCGCTCGATAACGGCAAAAATCATATCACTCAGTTTATACAGCTTTATTTATCCGGCAAACTCCCTGCCGGAGTAACCGGCGGTTATGATTTTGTCGATGTCAGAGATGTAGCACAGGGCTGTATTGCTGCTGCCAAGGACGGGGAAAAAGGCGAAGCTTATATCCTATCTAATCGCTATGTGACAATCAAAGGCTTACTGGAATATATGCGACTTGCCACCAATGGCAAAAAAAAGATTTGCCTGCCATTAAAACTGGCCAAATGGTTTGTGCCTGTCTTTGCATGGTCTGCCAAGCAAAAGAATCAACGAGCTTTATATACCAAATATGCTCTTTACACTATGGATTCCAATAGTCATTTCTCTCATGATAAAGCTACCAGAAAACTTGGATATTCACCAAGAGATATTAAGGACAGTATTAAAGATACGATTCTGTATTTAAAAACCGGCAGTTACGTTTTGTGAGAATGACTATCGTACCCTCCTGCTCCCCTTTTGAGAATGCATTTTATAAGCTATTTTTTTAGTCAGTCTATTGATTTACAGCTTATAAAAAGGAAATATATAGTTTTCCCTTCACAGCTCCATGAAAATAGCGCAGCCGTCATAAAACTGCTGCGCTTAAAAAGCATTACTTTTGGAAACACATCAAATTCGTTCCCATCTTAAAGCTTAATTTTATTTTTTACTATAGTTGTTTATATACCTGATCGCCTTCTAAACCGGTTATACCTGGCCACCCTCAACGCAACATGACAAAAGGCCTGACTTTTAGTCTTATTTCTCTTGATATAATATATGTCCCATTTCACTAAATAATAATTTCCGGCCATCTTTTTCCATTTCAGCGATACCGTCAAAGAAATAAAACGGTTTTTCATAAATAACCGGAATCAATTCTTTTCCCGTCATATCAACACAGCCGTTTAATTCATTGCTTGTCACCGATACAGCTCTGCCATGAAAACTTGGAATATTATCATAAATTGCAGGAACAATCAGATTTCCCTTTGTATCGATACAACCGCTTTTCCCATTCAGCCTGACAGCCGCAATTCCATTCTCTTCAAAAGTCTCGCCGGGATAATCGTAAATAAGAGGAATCACTACTTTTCCTTGTTTATCAATATATCCGACTTTGTCATCCTTGGAAACCAAGGCCAGTCCTTGGGAAAATGAAAAAATTTCTTCATAATCCATAGACGGTGGCAGGATTTCTTTTCCTTCCCCATCAATTATTCCCCAAAGACCATCTTTTAAAACAGCGGCCGCTCCTTCAGATACTCGTGTGGTTCCATGCTCATAGATAAAATCCGTCAACTGCTTTCCGTTTTTATCAATAAAGCCATAGGCATCACCATCTTTGCTAAATGGTGCAATTTTCACATCACCCTCAAAGCTTTCAAAGAAAGCATAATCTCCCGGGATTACCACCGTTCCGTCCGCTTTCATCATTCCCCATTCATTATCCTTAATGAACCATATTTGATCGGCAGCATCTATTTGAAGTGAGCTGTATTCAAACGGCAGCAGTTCTTTACCCGATTTATCAATCGCACCATATTTTCCATCCTTCTTTACCGATGACAAAGAATCCGTAAAGGCATCTGCTTTTTCATAAATAGCCGGAATTACTTCTTTTCCGTTTTCATCTAAAAATCCATATTTTCCATCTTTTTGAAATTTCGCTCTTCCTTCTGTAAAGTAGAAAATATTTTCATAACTTGACAACTTCGTTCCATGACTGTCAAAAAGAACCCATTGCTTGTCACCAATTTCCGCTTTGGCAAAACCGCTTCTGAGGTTTAATGCCTGTGGATACTCGGCCGGAATGATCACTTCGTTTTGCGTATTGATAAATCCATACTTTCCATCTATCATTACTTGCGCCAGTCCGTCAGCGAACGGAAAGGCTCTTTCATAACTGAGTGAAATCACTTCTTTTCCGTTCATATCCAGATAACCCCATTTTTGTTCTTTTACTGCAAGCACTCTATCACTGTCTATCTGTTCCGAAATAAAATCAAACTTTGCTTCTGCCAGAATATTCCCGGTTGCATCTTTTAATCCATAAAATCCACCTTCGATAAATACAAGCGGCAAATCAGACTTACTCTGCTTTTCTGAATCTTTCTCCTGTACTGCCGAATCGGAAGAAGTAGAACTTGCAGAAGCCGAACTTTCCTGTCCGGTATTTTCCTTGTCTGCATTAGTATTGCTACTTGGCCTCGCATCCTTTTGGCAAGCCGATATACCGACTGAAATTACCAAAAGAAGTGATATCGAAATAAATTTCTTAACTATTTTGCTCATTCTTTTCCCTCTAAATTTTCTACTGTCAGCTCAAATTATTTGTATTTTACATACAGTTAAGATTCTATCACCCTATAAAAGAAAGGTCAATAAAAAATAATTTTTGAGTTTCCCCATTTTTCAAAGTCCAAAAGACGCAATTAAGCTGTGGAAGCGATACAAGGTAGAACGAATTGGTTGGGATCGCCAGTTGAAGATGAGAGAGGTTTCATGAAAGAAAGCAAGGTAGTTCTTGCAAGTTGAAAAATTTGTGCTAAGCCATCCGAAATTCGATAGTAATGAAATTTGTAGGGT
>RQYD01000042.1 GCA_003858485.1 Clostridiales bacterium COT073_COT-073 | reverse complement strand
TGCATTCATTATATCACAGGAGGTTTT
Organism: Clostridiales bacterium COT073_COT-073; assembly: GCA_003858485.1. Lineage (GTDB taxonomy): Bacteria > Bacillota > Clostridia > Lachnospirales > Vallitaleaceae > W11650. Next base: position 24,398 of record RQYD01000042.1, on the reverse strand, counting down.
TTCCTTGATGCTAAAGCTTTCTTCTCCCCCAGCATAGCTGGGGGTTTTTTGTTGCTAAAGCAGACAAGAAATTGCAATTTTCATTTTATCAAATTTGAAAATAAAATCAAGCAAATATTTAAGCAACCTTGTAATTTGTCATAAACTTAAAAATCATGCCCTAAAAAATACCTCCGCCGTAGTTCGGGGTATTTCCTTGCCTACTTTAGAGGTATCCTATCAAAATTTTTCTGTACTTTTTTAACCTATCAAAGATAAAATTATTCCATCAAGCGAAGAAGCAACCTTTCAAAACACTTCCTCCAGCAATACCCAAGCATTATCGTTCATATTTTCCACATACTCAGTAGTATTGATAAACAGCTCATCATTGCGATCTCTGACAAAACCAAACTTGTAATTATGTTTTTCAGCAAATCTCTTAAAAGCTTCAAATTTATTCTCAGCCTGAATATCAATATTCTTGCTCTGTCCCCTGCTTTCTCCGCCTTTGGTTTCAATCAGCCAAATCGCATCATCTTGCAACTGCACAATATAGTCCGGATAGAATAATCTTTGTTTGTCAAAATTTGTTCCATAAACAATTGACAGATATTGCTGGCCGCTATCTCCATTCTTATAAACAAATTTCACATTTTCATTCTTCTCACAATACCTTTCAAACAGTCTTTCTGACGCAGAGCGAAAATCATCTGTCATCATCGATGTGTTATAACTCTTATATACATTAGTTTTCAGCTCTTTTACATATCTTTCAAAAGGAAGATATCGATAATGCTCTTCCACTGGAATTTTAAATTCTTCCGTTTTGCTTTCAAGAAAAGCCAGTTGCTCCTGTCTTTGGCCTGAAAGCTCAATAAAATCATTTTTCAAAGATCTGGCATTATTGATAATAAAGGCATAATATTCTTTTAAAGTTAAATTCAAAAGTTTATACCGGCTATTGCCAAAGCCCCTTAAAAATAAAGTTTTAAGAATTTGATTTGTTTTATTATAGGAAAGTCCGATATGCTTTTTTATGACATCAATATTGTGCTGAAGCTCAATACCATGTGTGTGCGTATTTACTTCAATATTCATTGCATTATAGTTGGCGGTTTCTTCTCTGACTTCCATTAAAGTTGTATATTTTCCGGTTAAATATTTTCTGGAAAGCAGCGTTCCAAAAATAAAGCCATTATTTTCTAATATTTTCGCATTATCCGCCTTTGTATTTGAAAGCTGATACTTGTTTTTAAAGAACTCATACACTTTATTTCTGAGCGCCTGCTCATCCACATAACTGCCATCCAGATTTCTGGTCTCTTTCACCAGCTTGATATTCTTTGCTTCCTCTTTCAGGAATACTCTTTGTGTCTCAAAAGCATTTCCTGCCTTAATAACTTCCAGTTTATACTTTTCATCAAAGGTATAAAGATAGGAACAATCCAAAATTTCTTTGCCGTAATGTTTCGCCCGGGGCATCCGCCTGAGTCTGCCCAATGTTTGGATCTCAAAGGTTTCGCTCATATTTTCACGAAGCTTAACTAATATCTTGGCGCGTGGGCAATCCCAACCGGTGGCCAGAGCCTGCTTAAACAGCAAAAATACCGGATCCGCATTTAATTTGGTAATGCTGTCTTTATCTGTGGTGCCGATATTTATTTTTCCTAATTTCTTTGATTTTTTATCCCTATCCTCTTTGTTTTCGGCTGAAAACCAACTGGCCAGAAGTTTATTTTCATAGGAATAGCCCATCGAATTCAGCTTTTCTTCCACATATTCAATCAAATCATCATTTAAATTTGGAAATTGGACTAATACCAGCGGTCTGATCTCCTCTTTTTCATCCGCGTAGGCTTTGGCAATTTGTTTTCTGACCTGATCGGCTTTTTCTAAAAGGATATCTGCTTCATGTCTTGCATTTTCAATCTCTGCTATCTCAAGTCCGGCATTGATATACATAAATCTGGTGATCAGCCCTTCGTTTATTACATCGACCTCCGGTATCTCATAAAATTCACCGGCCACCCTTTGATTGGGTGTGGCCGATACCCGAATTTCATATTTTGCACAAATGCTTGAAATAATATCATCCGCCTTTGCCGTATTGTTCTGATGTTCTTCATCAATGATGACAATGAAATTCAAATGGGAATTATGGGCTTCACTGATCCTTTCAAAAAGATTTTTTCTCTCACTCTCCCTGATTGCCGTATTATCCTTCTTGGTAATCGTTTCCCAGTTGATAAAATAGGTCGTTGCCTTTTCAAAACCATTGTTTAAAATATCAAATACATTACCCGTCTTCAGTGTTGGGGCAAAGCGTTCCATCTTTTCTTTTGACTGCTCTTCAAGCTCCCCTTTCCCCGGGCAAAACCAGCAAATAACGCTATCTTTATAAAAATCAAGATATTTTTCAATATAAGCGACCAGGATAATTGTCTTGCCGCTGCCGGTCGGACTTTGCATAACAATTTCAGGCTTAGAATTACTGTCCGTAGTTTTATCAAATAAGAAGTCAACTGCTTCTTGCTGGAATTTTTTAAGTGTAATCCCAATCATCCTTCCCCCACCTCCCTTAATTCATCTCTAAAGTAGTACTCCGGAATTTCAATCATACTAACGCCTTTTTCTTCAAGGATCCTTTGATCCCTCCGCGACAAGAAAATGCCGGAGCAAATAAATAATTTGCCATTATTCTCTATTTCCGATATGATTTCATCTGATTTATCTTCATCATCCAGAATAATATATTTTTTATGATCCAGCTCAATCGCATATTCCAATTCGATCAGTTCTTTTATATGCTCCATCATCTTCTCTGATATACTTTTTTCCCCCTCAGAGAACTTTGGAATAAAATCTGTTTTGTAATATTTCAGATTATGCGGGAATTCGGCCTGAATATTTTTAAGCCTTTGATAGGTAATTTCCTCACAAATATGATTTTCATTATTGGTACAAAGAATATATTTGCGATTTCCACCATCTTCCTGGTTAAGCTGTATGACCGCATGACCGGTGGTGCCGGAACCGGCAAAAAAATCAAGGATGGTCGCCTCCTTATGGGCAGCATATTTAACTAATTGCTTGATAAATGTTGTTGGTTTTGGGTAGTTAAAATCACCCCTACTAAGTACATTCTTTAACTCAGAGGTGGCCACCGAATTCATGAATTCATTGGCTGTAAAAGCCAATGAATCAACCGGCATCGTCTTTATTTCCATCGTTTCAGCATATCTTTTAAAGATAAACCCTCTCTGATTTTCCGGATATTTTTCTTTAAATTTGATTCTGCCTGATTCAATATATTTTTCCATCGTGTCTTTGGAAAAAGCCCAAAAACGACCTTTCGGCGGAAAATCCTGGCGGCCGGTGTAGGGATTTTTTATAGCAAAATAAGTGGTCTCACCTCCACTTTTGGCACTGGGATCGGCTGCGCACCAAATTCCATTCGGATCATTATCCGGGTTAGAATAATTATCAAAATTTTTAGGTTCTCCCTTAAATTTCAAAAGCGACTTATCCCTGGCATAGACCAACATATACTCATGCTGGATATTTAAGCCATTTCCATCATCACCCGTCATTGATTTTGTCTTTCTGATAAAAGAGGTGATATAATTTGACTCCATAAAAATACTGTCACACAGCATTTTCAGCTCTGCCTGTTCATTATCATCAATGCTGATAAATATGGCTCCCGTTTTTGACAGCAAGGCCAAGGCTATCTCAAGTCTTTTCTGCATAAATGAGATCCACTTGGAATGTCTGTATCCATCATCTTCGCCTACCATCCGGTCATCATATATGAATTCTTTGTTTTTGGTATTATAGGGCGGATCGATATAAATGATATCAATTTTTCCTTTATGGGTTTTTTCTAAAATCTTCAGTGAATGAAGATTATCTCCCTCCAGCAAAAAATTATATCCCTCATTCGTATCGGCCACAATTTTCCTTTCCGCCTGCTCGACAAAAACCGGAATATTGTGCTCCAGCATTTCATCTACTTTTTCTGAATGTTCTTCCCAGACCAAACCATATTTCTTTTGATTCAGAGCATTTTCTATTTCTGTAATTGCCCGAATATGTTCATCATCATGATTCATTATTTTTAACTTTTCCAGATATTCAAGCATTTTTTCACGCCTGATTTTCGATAAATTGGCCATCTTTTACCTCACTTTAGTTATTAAGTCAACTTTTCCGCCGTCTTTTTTGACGCTATCCCACTCCAGGCAGCGAGCACATGCCGCCCATTTAACATGCCCTGTCGAAAACCCCGGTAGGCAACCTAGCTTTCGAAACTTAGTTTGTAAGACTCCTGGCAAAATGCTCCACATTTCTGTTATGGTCTGTAACCTGGCTTGCGGTTTCACACCATAAAAAAGCCTGTTCCAAGAAATGTGGAAAAGTTGAACTATTCAGTCATATTTCTACTGCAAAATTATTTTAATTATATCACATAAAATGTCGAAAAAACAACTTGAAATGAGATAAGAAGGAAATACAATGTAATGCTCTTATATAGTTACTTTTGCTTTAGGTGGGATAGCCCGGCCAATAAAATAAAGGGAGTATCACCAAATGATTTAAATATCATTTGGTAACACTCCTTTTCAGTAAACATTTATTTTAAATATTTTGCCTGTCTACTTGGCAAGGGGCTATCAAAGAATAAATAATCCTCTCTGCTTCTTGATCAAAAAATGTCCTTGGCAAAGGATATAATTTATTTTGCAACAGCCCTTTTATCCCTTTTTTCTACCTTCTATCTGCAAATGCCTTGGCGATTTCAGTTCTATGTGCTTTTGAATCGGCCAATACGATATAGGTCACATCCCCTTGTAAATCCCGAAAAACAAATGGATTTTCCCAGCGCGCCACTATATTGGGGTGATACCTTTGATAAAGCTCTTCTTCTGAAACTTGGTAGCCAATCTCAAATCGCCTGGTGATCATCATACACTCTTTGCCATTATCTTCTTTTTGGGCAAAAGCATCTCCATTTACCATATCGGCATAATCATCAAATAAGCTTCGAGAGTATGCGTAATTATACATATCGACTGCATAAGATCCCGGCGGCCGGTTATTATACTCAATCGTGATATAAGAGCCATCGGCCCGTCTAAAAAACTCGATATGGAAAAACCGTTCGGCCATTTTAAATTCCCTGATAATCTTTTCTCCCAAACCTTTTAATTCCGGATCAATATCCTTGGTTACAAAATAAGCAATGTCCTTTTCTTTGGTCAAAAGCTCCAGCGGGGTAGCAGAATACATCATCCCCGACTCAAAGACAATGTTTCCGCTTTGATCGAGCAGACCGTCATAGGTGACAATATCGCCGGTAATAAATGGTTCCAAGAAATAAGGGGTCCCCGGATCAAATTGATTTTCAAAATCAGCAACATCCTGATCCGTCTCTAATTTATAGGTAGCAGCTGCTCCGACTCCCGTATCCGGTTTGGCGATCAGAGGCAGAGAAAGCTCAGCAACACCTTGTCGGATATCTGCTCGCTCTTTTACCAGATAACCGGGCACAACAGGCACTCCCGCTTTTTCAAATAATTTTTTCATTTCCGACTTTTTACGGGTTTTAAACAAATCGTTCATTTTTAAACCCGGAACATTAAATTGTGTTCTCAATTCCGCATCCAATGCCATCCAGTACTCGTTTTGCGACTCAATTCGATCGATCACACCATACTTATGGAATAAAAATGCTACACCCCGCTTTACTTCATCCAAATTATGAAGATCCGAAACCTTGTAATAATCCCTTAGAGAACTTTTCACCTTATCGCTCAGTTCATCATAACTCTCATTCCCAATTCCCAAAACAGTAAATCCCTTCCTGGCCAAAGATACGCTAAATTCCTGGAAATTCTGCGGATAATTTGGAGAAATCACGATAAAATTCATAATAACCTCCTTTATAAACAGCTATTAAACTTAAGTTTCTGATTCTTACCTTAATACCTCTACTCTCGCAGTTAAACAAATCTCGATATTGTCGTTCACCGCCGGGCAAAAGAATTTGCATTCAATCATCAGCCACGGTCCTCCGACCATACATAAGCAAGTTTGCCGCCGCAAAATGAATATGCCGACTTCGTCGTCGCATTCATTTTCCTTGCGCACTTCAAAATAAAATTTGTTGGGGGATTGCCACCAGCAGACCCTGGTGCTTCGCACCAGTCGCGCTTACGCGCTATTGTCCGCTGGTGAAGCGCCGCAAAATGAATATGCCGACTTCGTCGTCGCATTCATTTTCCTTGCGCGCTTCAAAATCCTATTTTTGATAGAAAGTAAGGCATTTGAATACGCCACCAAGGCCAATCATGGGCAACATCATCCCCCCACTCATCAAACCATGCCGGGATTCCCTTTATCTCAAAGGCTTCTTTTAATTTATAGAAAGAAGGCAGACAGTCATGTTCCCATGGTCCATGACCGGTGCAAATAACAATGTCGGCATTTCTGTACTTTTGCAAAAACCAATCATCACTTTGCAGCCATAGGCATTGTGCCGGAGAGTTCCGATACACTAACTCATCATCTCCATATTCACCGACCATAAACCTGATATCATAAACACCGCTTAGAGCAATCACTTTGGAAAACACATCCGGATGCTGTAAAAAGAAATTGACCGCATGAAAGGCTCCCATGCTGCAACCGGTGCACATCATTGGATCAAAATGCCCGGTCTTGTGCTTAATAAACGGAATCGCCTCTTCAATCAAATATTTATCATATTGGATATGCATCAGTGCTTTGTCATGAGCACTTTTGTAATGACACAAAAATGCTTCATGATCAACACTGCTCAGGGTAAAAAACTGAACCTTGCCTGTTTCTATATAATATCTGCAAGCGTCAATCATTCCAAAATCTGCATATTCATTATGGGTTCCACCACTGGAAGGAAATACCACAATCGGCATGCCCGCATGGCCATAGCGGTTTAAATACATTTCCCTCCCCAAATTGCCACTATAATGGCTTAAAAACTCTGCATGCATATAGTCACGTATAATCCAATTATCCTCTTTTTAAGGCAAATGGATGATTTTCCTTTCTCCAAAAATCATTTTAATTTTTCCAATAAAATCTATTTGAGACCACCGTCCCTGACACTTCATATCAGTCACACTTGCTATCCGCTACGCGACCGCTTCCATCTTCCCCTTTCGCAGCTTACTCCGTAAGATTGCTTTCGGAGTGATCCTCTGGCAATCCGCTACGCGAATTATCCACGTGGACATTGGTTTTGCAAGCAAAACCAATTACTTGTGCGCTTTATCTTACCAATTTGTGCTTAAAAACTTTAAGCATCTTGGCAAATATTTTGCCCAGGCTTTTTCATGATGCTTTTCGCCAGCTGCCACCACCAGCTCCAAGTTGTTCACGTCCACTCCTTTTTCCAATAATTGCCGGTAGTAACTTAAAGAAGAATCAATATAGTGCTGGTTGATATTGCCTGCCATCAAGTCGGCATCACAATCATTATACTCATTGGTTCCGACCATGATAAAAACTTTTTGTGCTCTAAGCTCAGCCTCTTTTATAAAATTATCAAAACTCTTTTGAAACAGCCAATTGGCAGAAGAAAAAATTCCCAAGCAGCCAAAGGTATCACTGTATTTAGCTCCTAAATACTGACTGATGCTGCCGCCCAAAGAGCTTCCAAGTATGGCGGTAAACTCTCTTTCCGGCTTGGTTCGATAATGCTGATCAATATATGGTTTTACCACATCAACAACAAATTCTCCATATTTTGATGCCAAGGGGCTCACCTGATCGGCTGACATGTCATCATTTTCAAACTGCCATGGCGAATACTCAGACAATCTGTTTTCATTGCCATTGTCAATTCCCACCACGATCATCTTGGGCAAATCTGCATTTCTTTTGATAGTAGGGATCGTCTTCCAGGAGTATCCGCTAAATGCCTCACGACTGTAAAACACATTTTGTCCATCATGCATATATACAACCGGATAGCTTATATCTTCATTAAAATAATTCATTGGCAGTAATACTCTGACCCTGCGCTTCTTTTTTGTATATGGAACCAATAATTCCAGTGATTCCAGCTCTAAAAAGTCAGTCCTCTTCATCTTTTACCTTAGCTCCTTAATCCCCTGTTAAAGTATTTCATTCATAATATAAAAAATAGGCTGAAATGTCAATAGGAATGATGGTTAAGGGGGTGACAAAGAGGTATAGTTGGGGGTTAAAACACATAAATAAGGGCAGGACAGCTTTCACTATCCCGCCCAATAGTAGGATTTTATTTTTCCCAACACCACTTGTTAAAATTCCCTCTCCTATCCTTCAACATTCCATGGAGTTCTCACTAACCATTTTCCATTGGTAAAATCTGGAATAAAAACAGGCATACCGCCTTTGGCGATACTTTCCTCACTTAAACAGGATATGCTCATCCATGAAGCCGCATCATAAATATCAATCGGAACCGGCTTTCTTTCTTTTGCTGCCTTAAAAAAAGCAGCAAGTGTCAGCCAATCCATTCCATCATGTCCTCCACGTATTCCCTCATCCAGATACTTTCTCCAAACCGGATGCTCATATTCTGCAAAATATTCTTCTAAATTATTCCATTTTTTATTCCATTCCAAATCAAATTTATTATCTTTTTCATCCAAAAAGACACTTCTATTGCTTTCCATATACATCCCCTTCGTTCCATGCACCTGAAGTCCACGAGAATAAGGGCGTGGCAAAGTCGTATCCAAGGTGAGGCATATCGTCTCTCCTCTGGCACACTGAATTACCGTTGTCACAATATCTCCCTGAGCAAAATAACTATCTTTCTCTTTATAAGAAACACCTTTTTCTCTTTGTAAATACTCTCTCATACCGGCAGCTTTAGATGCTACAGAAACCAAAGTCAACATTCGATTTCCCCGGTTAATATCCAGTATATTGGCAATTGGTCCCAATTCATGTGTTGGATAATTTTCGCAATTGCGCCCTATATAATTTCGTAAACGATAATGGCGATTTTCTTTCCCATATGCAATTTGCTCTCTTAAATCATGTAAATACCCTCCCTGGCAATGTACCAACTCTCCAAATACATTATGACGCACCATACTTAAAAGCAATAACTCTTCCCGGCCAAAACAGCAATTTTCTAAAAACATGCATTCTGTCTTTGTCTGCTCATATGTATGCACCAGTTGCCAACATTGATCAATAGAATATGCTCCGCCAACCTCTATTGCTGTATATTTTCCTGCATACATAGATGCGCATGCAATCTCAACATGCTCTTCCCAGGAAGAGGTAATAATGATTGCCTCTACCTCTTCCATCTGTAAAATTTCCCGATAATCATGAACCCCCTTGGCTTCAGGCTTGCCTGCTTCCTTTAAGATCTCTGCTGTCCTGATAATTCTGTCCTCATATAAATCACAAACAGCTACTACATATACATCCTCTCTTGGCAAAATACAGCTTTCCAGCAAAGCCATTCCTCTCCTGCCCAAGCCCACAATCCCAATACCTAATTTATTATTCATTCTGTTTTCCTCTCTTCTCATTTAAATGCATATCTACAGAATATTTTCTGTCAGTATCTTCATCCTCTTCCTTCAGCAAAATTTCAATCTTTAAAAAAGTTCCCTTCCCCTTTTTGCTGAAAATTTTCATATTCCATCTATCACCATATAACAAGGCAATTCGCTTACTTACATTAAGCAGCCCAACACTATCACTTGGAAAATCTTCCGGAGCCTGTAGTTGCTTTTTCAGTTTCTCTAACGCCGGTCGCTCAATCCCCACTCCATTATCCATGACAATGATCAGCAGTTTCTTCCCATGTCGGTGGATTCGGATGCGAATGACCGAAAATTCTTTTTTTTCTTTCACTCCATGATAGACCGCATTCTCAATTAACGGCTGCAAGATCAACTTTGGAACTTTATACTGTTCCAGATCACTTCCCAACCTCCATTCAACATTAAATTTTCCGGCATAACGAAACATCAAAATCTCGACATAAATTCGGGCCAAATCTACTTCCCTTTGTAAAGACACAGTTTCTCTGGGATCTGATATGGAATATCGAATGATCGCTGCCAGATTTTCCAACATTTGGGAAACCGAATTACCGCCGCCAGTCAGGGAAATGCTTTCCCATTTAATTACCTCCAAGGTGTTAAATAAAAAATGAGGATTAATCTGTGCCTGTAATGCCACTAATTCCATTGTTCTAAGCTGATAAGCCTGTTCCCATATCTGCCGCTCCAGCTCCTGCGATACTGCATAGTCGGTTAGAGTTTTCTGCATAAAATAATCATAAATATCATCCCGTTTCCATAATGGAAGAAAGCTTTCTCCCACCTTACCTCCAGCATTGACAAAATCAATTGCCGACAGCGCACTTTTATATCGTCTCCTTGCCACTAAAATACCAATTACTGTTGAAAAAAGGAGCCCTGCTAACAGTACCACCGTTAGACTGCCAATAATACTTCTGACAGAACTAAACAGAAGTTTTTTCGGTATGGCCGATGTGTATGTCCAGCCAAACCGCCTGGACTTTATTTGGTCGACGATATATTGCTTACGATATGCCTCTGAAAAAAGCAATGGATTTTCTGTTTCCGGATAAGAGAACAGGATATTTCCATTTGCATCCTGAACTACCAGCTGTTGCCCTTCCATAAACTGTAAAGGCTCCAAAAGAGATAAAATTTGCCTTTCTTCAACATTCCCGACGACCACTCCTGTATTGCGGGGCGAAAATGGATCGATTGCTCTGTAAATGCTGATAACAGCCACCGCTTTTTCAAAATCGTATCTTTGAATAGATCTTCTTTCTGCCCATATCTTTTCCCCATTTCGATATGGCTTGGTCTTATACCAATTTTTATCATAATAACTGTCGATGTCACTGATTTTTTCATCTGTTGAACTAATAAAACATCCACGGGGATTTTCCACATATACATACACCGAAAATAGGTAGGGATTGGAATAAGAAATGCTGGAAATATACTGGTAAAAACGTTGAATCTCCTGTCTCTCCTGCCAGCCAAACTCCCCTTCTAAAATATCATGAATTGATCTTAACATATAAGTATGTCGTGTAAGTGCCAATGCAACGGCATCCACATTACTCATTGTTATATCAATAGCTGATTGTGCCTGCAAAAGCATATTATGGTTATTTTTCACCATTTTATTCGCTGAATCTCTCCAAAACAATAGGCCGGCTATTACTCCCATCAGAACACTGACAAATAAAATTGGCAGAAACATTTTAGTAAACTGTTGCCAAAATAATTGATGTACCGTCGGCGGCGAAAGTTTTTTTTGATCTTTTATCATATCTTTTTCCTATATTCACTTGGATTATTGGGGTAAAATCGTTTAAAAATCTTGGTAAAACTTTTCTGATTTCGGTACCCAACTCGCTCCGCAATTTCATATACCTTTAAATCTGTGGTTTGAAGCATTTCCATTGCGGCTTCCATTCGCACCATCAGCACATAATCATAAAAATTTTGTCCAGTTTTAGCCTTGAACATTCTGGAAATATAATATGGACTCAGGTATACCAGTTTAGCAATTCCCTGCAAACTGATATCTTTGTATTGGCTGCGTACAATATTGCAGAGCCGCTCTACCATGGAAATATCAAATAAATTACTTCCCGGTTCAGGTCCAAATTCCCGGCGCTGCTTATTACGTGCAGCATCCAACTCCTCCCGAATCCTTGCAAATACCTGTGCCAATTCCTGATAGCGGGTCGGCTTCAAAAGATAATCTTTCACCCCATATTTCATCGCACGCTGAGCATATTCAAACTCGGCGTAACCGCTAAGCAGAACAACATACAGCTCCTGCATACCGCTTTCCTGAAGCATTTCCAACAGATCTAATCCGGAAACGCTGGGCATCATAATATCGCATAAAATAATATCAACCACCGATTCTCCACTAAGAATATAATCAAAAGCATCCTGTCCGTCTTCCGCCAGATAAACCACCTCAAATCCTAGTTCATTCCAGGGAAAATAGTTGGCTATCCCATTTCGGATTTTTTCTTCATCATCTACAATCATTAAATGATACATGCGATCTTTCTCCCTTCCTATGCCATCAGTTTTATGATATTTCATATTACGGACCCCTTTTCAACTGGTCCTTCTCTGTTCTCTTCACCAAACAGCCCCGGAAAAGCAATGAGAAGTTACTTCTATCTCATTGGCAGAAACTAAATCTATTTATATGATAACACATTTTGACTGATTAAGAAAGAAAGACATCCAACTAACAAACTATGGCATTGATAAACCTCGAGTTATTGTCAATAAAGTTTTTCTGTTTTGTATTCGTCACAATTATCTGACAATCTACCGGTCGAACTTACTAACCCAAAAGTTGCCGTTGATCCTGCCATCGTCAGACCAAATGCTTCACATTTAGTCTGCTTTACATTCTCTGTCTGACAATGAGGTGCCGAAAAATGCAAATGCACGTTTAATGATCGCTTCCATTTCCCCCTTTGTAACTTGCCGCATAAGATTGCTTTCGGAACACATGCTTGAGCGTTTCAAGATTAAATGTGAACATATGTTTAATTTTTGTAAAAACTCATAATCTCGATAGCAAAAAAAGTTTGCATAGTATACTGCGAAAACAAAGCTATACCCGTCAGTTTATGATCTGCAAGTTCCCCAAAAACTGTATGAGCGACTACTCAGAATTTGGAAATAGTATCATTTGCAAATTTTTCAAGATTATCCAGCATTTCCTGTGCTGATATCTTTCCATACATATAGGCTTCTTCCTGGCGAACGTATTCATTTAATATTTCCAAAAAGCCCATTGGGTATCCCATAGGTGTTCCATCTCCGGTATATTTCCCGGCTTCATTGACCAGATCAAGTTGCAATTTCTCCCAGTCGCTCTTTCCTTCCTTCGCTTTTTCACGAATTTTTGAATTTGCCGGAATTCCCCTCTCGAATCTAAGGATACCAGCAGCTTCATCATCATTAATCAAATAATTGATAATCGAAGCTGCTGCCTGAGGATTTGAACTCTGACTGGTAATGCAAAATACCTGGGATGGTTGATACCAGGTAACTTTATGATGATTCCCAAAAGGTGCTAATGCAATCCCCAGTTCAAAATCACTGGAGGCTGCATAACCGGCTGTAGCCGTTGAATTTGTAATTTCCATGGCAGCGTAACCCATACCGAAACTGGAAACGCCTGCCGGATTTCCTGCTGAAACCTCCAGCGGAACACCATATCCTTCCTCAAGCGGTTTTTTAATATATGCCAAAGCCGCTGCTCCGGCCTCACTATTAAAGGCGGCGGCGGAAAGATCATCCTGCCACAGTTTTCCGCCTGAATCAATGACATTCCTTTGAAAGACTGTTTCAATTGCACCTGTTGTCATCGACATTCCCCATACATTCTTATCCCCTGCCGCACGTGCCGCTTCTGTAATTTGCTTTGCCTTGGCATATACTTCGTCCATAGTCATACCAGTCGTTGGATGTTCTATCCCATACTTATCAAACAAAGTTTTATTGTAAAACAGGAATAAGGTATTTACTCCGGTTGGAATCGCATAATAATTGCCATTTACTTTATAGGTATCCAAAAGTGTCTTGTCAATATTAGATACATCCAGAGTACCATTGTCAATAAACTCATTCAATGGTTGTAACTGACCGCGTGTAATATATTCGTTCACTGCCGCAAAGGAAAGCTGAACAATATCCGGTGCATTATTGCCGGCCATTTGCGTTAAAAGTTTGTCGAAATAACCATCAAAACCACTGTACTCATAAGCTACTTTTAAATCCGGATTCTTTTTAATAAAAGTATCCACCGCCTCTACTGTTGCCTTGTGTCTGGTCTCACCACCCCACCACATAAACCTTAAATTTCCTTCTATTTTCGTTTTCCCTGCTGCATCTGGCTTTTTTTCTTCCGGCTTTGCTTCGTCCGGCTTTTGTGTTTCTGTTTTCCCAGTTTCTACTTTTTCAGTTTCTGTTTTTCCGGTTTCTGTTTTTCCAGTCTCGCTTTTTGGCTCCTTTTCACCAGATGGTGTCGGTTTCCCCCCTTGGCACGCCGCCATACTCATGATCACCAGGATCATACATAAAAAAACACTGATTTTCTTCTTCATAGATGATTCCTCCTTTCAGTCGCAGTGCCGGAACCGGCCCCTGCTGATTATATTTTAACCTTTCAGCCCAGAGGTAGTGATCCCTTCTACAAAATATCTCTGGGCTGAAAAATATATGATAATACATGGCAATACACTGATCAATGTCAAGGCCATTAATGCTCCCCAGTTTGTTAAAGAAGTACTGTCAACCACACTGCTCAAAATCAAAGAAACCGTATAATTACGAACTGAATTTAAATAAATAAGCTGTGTCAGAAAGTCATTCCAAGTCCACACAAACGAAAAAATAGCTACCGAAATAAGGGCAGGTTTTGTCAAAGGCAAGGTAATATTCAGATATAGCCGAAAATAAGAACATCCATCGATCTTGGCTGAATCATCTAATTCTTTTGGAATTCCACGCATATACTGAATTAATTGATACACAAAAAAGGATTGAGTGGATAAAAAAGCTGGTACGATAAATGGCAGAAAAGTATCCAGCCAGCGAAACTTGGAAAAAATCAGATATGTTGGAATAAGCAGCACCTGCGATGGTACCATCAATGTCAGCATTACCAGACGAAACACCACTCGTTTCAAAGGAAAGTTCATTCTTGTAATCGCAAATGCTGTCAAGGAGCAGGAGATAATATTTCCTATTGCCATACTTCCTACCAGAAACAAGGTATTCCCCAAAAAATGGCCAAAAGTATATTGTGGGTTAATATACCATCCATTCTTAAAATTCTTGAGTGTAATGGTTTTGGGAATAAATGAAAAATCCGCTGAAAATATTTCATTATTATTTTTAAATGCACTGCTTAAAAGCCATAGCAGCGGAAATATCATGATAAATGCCCCCACCAAAAGAAACAGATGTGAAAAAAAATTATTCCGCCGTTTTTTTTTCATCCCTTGTCCCTCCTTTAGTTCTCGTAGTAAACCAATTTTTCAGAAAGCTTAAATGTAATTGCTGTAGCGATCACAATGATACCGGTTAATACCCATGCCAAAGCAGAGGCATATCCCATCCGAAACTGTTCAAAAGCACTTCTGTACAAATGCAGGACATAAAAATAAGTAGAATCTACCGGTCCACCACTGGTCATAACATAAGCCTGGGTAAACACTTGAAAAGACCCTATCATATTCATAATAACATTAAAGAGGATAACAGGACTAAGCATGGGCAAGGTAATAAATATAAAATGATGTCTGCGTTTTGCTCCATCAACTGATGCTGCTTCATAAAGCTCAGTTGGAATATTTTTAAGGGCGGACAAAAATATTACCATGGCTGATCCAAACTGCCAGGCTGAAATAAAAGAAAGAGTCTCCAATGCCAGATCGGGGCTGGATAAAAATCCAATTGGTGTAATCCCAAAATATCCCAAAAGTTGATTAATAATACCATAATGGCTGAATACCATTTTCCAGGTAATGGACATAGCCACACTGGAACCTAAGATGGAAGGAAGATAATAGATGGTACGATAAATTCCCATACCTGCCAATTTTTTATTTAAAATCATGGCAATAAACAACGCAAATGTAACCTTGGCAGGCACAGACAACAGCACATACCGAAATGTTACTCCCAATGAATGAACAAACAGCCGGTCTTTCTCAAACATTTCCTTATAATTGGACAACCCGATAAATTCCGGTCTGGTAAAGACATCATAATTAGTAAAGGAAAGAATAAAAGACTGTATGATCGGCCAGATAACAAAAACAAAAAAACCCAGAAGCCATGGCAACAAAAAGAAAATGGCTTCCTTATCATATTTCTGCTTGCCACGTTTTTTCTTCATACCACTACCTCCTCATATAAAATATTATAGTCTTTTAGCATAATTGCTTCAATTGACATAAATTGACTTTCTATAGGAGATATCTTGCTATTCTTTAAAAATGGGGACCATTTTTGCGGTTTTAGGGTAGCATTTTTGTCGATTTAATATAAGTACCAAATGAAAATTGTTAGGATATTGCCACCAGCAGACCCTGGTCCTTTGCACCAGTTGCGCTTTGTGCTATTGTCCGCTGGTGAAGCGCCGCAAAATGAATATGCTGACTTCGGCATCGCATTTATTTCGCCCCTGCCGCAACTTACTCCGTAAGATTGCTTTCGGGGTGGTTCTCTGACAATCCGCTACGCGAATTGTCCACGAGGACATTAGTTTTGCAAGCAAAACCAATTACTTGCGCGCTTCAAATGAAAATTAGATAATAATTGGTGTTGGTAATGAAATTTCTTTCAATACTAACACCAATTATTTTGCCAAAAAATAAATTGTATAATATTAGTGTAGGTAATAAAAATCGCTTATTACTAACATCAATTTTTTAAAAAATAAAGACATAAGCAATAACCTCCTGTTAAAATAAAATTATTAACAGGAGGTCGCTTATGTCACGTCAAAATTATATCTTAAAATTGCTTAAAGAGGAAAGCTTGAGTCTGATGCAAACCAGGTTTCCACATCTCTATCATGCTCGCCATCAATTGGCATATCATCCCACCCAACATCATTAATCCATGCGATTCCAAATGTATATTTTGGGGTTTTTGTCTCTTCCAAAATACAATACGCCTGATAGTACGCTTTTCATCCACACATTCCACATATTTCACGCTTTCTATAGCATCTTTACGAATTTTGTAGCCACGGCTATAAATGCAACCTCCACTGGCTGATTCACCTCAAAGCCATTCGACACTACTGAAAATAAATGATACACTGAGGTTAGCACTATGGAAAAATACATCTACGATAACAGCAACGGACTTTGGTATGAACTGCATGGAGATTATTATCTTCCGTGTCTGGTCATTCCGGAAGAAAACCACACCATTGGTATCTGGGGCAGAAAGCACCAGCTGCACCTTAGAATGCATCGACCTATGTTATACAGCGATCTCATTCTCAGCGACAAGCTCTACAGTTTCCTTGCCGGCATCGACGCTCAGGCACGAAATAAGCTTGAACTACTCGTAACTCAGCTGGCAGAAAAGGAAGGCATTAACGAGTGTCTGAAAGCACAGGATCAACTGGCACGGGTTAGAGCCATGAACAATATCCGTAACCATCCAGTGGAAATCATCAACACGGAGGTAATCTTCGTATGACAGAAAAATTCTTTCAAGTCTTAACAGATCACATTCAGGCCCAGACTCTGGATCTAAACACCGGAGAAACCATCCTGGAATTTCTATACGAGTGTTATTATCAGTTTAACAATCTGGATGATGCTCAAATTAAAGCAGATTTTGACGCTCTTTATGAAAACATGAACGGAATGACACTTAGAGAGAGATGGACAAAGTTATTTACCCTGTATGCCGCCTTTGCCACGACTACGAACGTTCTGGGTTTACAAACGGAATTATGGTTGGTATTCGGATGAGAAATGAATTAACCGAATAAGAGCGACCAACTGAGCAGTGATTAGCTGCTCAACTGATCTTTGCGTTACCAATTAAAATTATTGTTTTTGGAAGTTGCCGGCTATTGCAAACATACTTTTATTGTAATTTTACAAAACGACAATATCTCTGATATAGCGTGAAGATGTTTGACTCTTAATATCTCCCCAAGGCATCCGTTTCTTTGCAGGGTACGTCATATAGCATAGCCGTTTTGCTCTAGTTACTGCCACATACATATTATTCATTTCTTGGGCTAATTGAGTGTTTCCGCCTTTAACAGCCCTATAATCAGGAAACGTGCCTTCGCATAAACCCATAATAAATACAACATCAAATTGCAGTCCCTTGGACATATGCGCAGTTAGGAAGGAAATGCCACTATTAACTTCTATTTCTTTTGTCTTTCCCAGCGAAATCTGATTTCTGAAAGAAGTTAGTGTACGATTCTCTTTCGGGACAAGCATACAATATTTCTTCCAATGCTTTCTCCACTGTTGAATATCCATAGCGACAAGATACCTCTCATCGTCATCAAAATCAGGTAAAAGAGTATCAAGTATGCTCAATGCATTCCCGAAATTTAAGGTTTCTTTCTCCAAACATTCCAGTGCAGGAAGCATATTTTCGTAAGCTGTATGAATCAACACTTCCTGCAAAACGGACATTCCACTTACTTCACTAAGTTCCATATTCTTAGAAGAATCAATTATTTTCTTTAACTGAGTTAAATGAATATAATCCTTCTTGTTAATAAGTATTCTAATGGCCAAATCAAATATCTTCATGTAATCTGACTCATTTTCGATACCAGTGGAGTTCTTTTTAAAGAAAAATGGAATATTTCTGCTCGCTAGTTCTTGTTCTAAATGAGAAAAAACATATCTATTTCTGGCAATAACCGCAATTCGATCTACTGTGAGACTACCTTCTACATCAGGATGCCCATCTCGCATAAGCTGCTCTATTTTGTCCGCAATGTACTTTGCTTCATTTTCTTCATCTGCTAACCGAATTGCAGCAAGCTCACCATCATAAACATAGTTTGTTACACTATCATAATGCTGCAAACGATTAGCAAACTCTACGATACGTTTAGCTGAGCGATAGTTTTCATTTAATTTGTATATGGTCGGAGCAAAATCAGTAACAAAATATTTGGTCATAAATTCGCTATCAGATCCATTAAAACCGTATATTGACTGATTTGCATCCCCAACCATCATTATGTTATTAAAGTTTTCTCCGCACAAAGCTTTAACTACTTGATATTGAGCAAAATTCAAATCTTGAGCTTCGTCAATACATATATACCGATACAAAGAATTATACATACGAACAACACTTGGATTTTCCGTCAGTACTCTGTATGCAAAAAACAGAATATCATCAAAGTCCATTGCATTTTGATCGAGTAGCTTCTGATTATATTCGGAATAAATTAACGGGAAGGGGGCGTTAATTGCACAATCATCTGGCAAAACAAATTTTTTCTTCTGATCAGTGATCAACTGCAAAATTCGTTGCATGATTTGACTTTTATCTTCATATCGTGCCAGAAAATCTTTCAACTGTGAATTTTCTATGAAAACATCTTTTAATACAGCTCTACGATCTTCTTCGTTTTCAAATAAGACCATATCAGAATTAAGACCTATCAAGTTGCCACGAGATTGTACCAAATCCAAACAGAAGGAATGAATTGTACCGACTGTAGCCCGTTCAATTTGATCTTCAAAAAAATGATCTTCTGCCAAACGATCTTTCATCTCGTCTGCTGCCAAGTTGCTAAATGTTAGCGCTAAAACTTTACCACGTTTAGTAGACGTTAGTAGGCTTTTAATCCGCTCAATAAGCACTCGAGTTTTTCCGCTGCCAGGTCCAGCTTCAACCAAAAGAGCCCCATCCTTATGATTAACTATTTGCTGTTGTTTCTGCGACAGTTTCATGACGAAGCCCTCCTTCACTACTCATAATAGAATGCATTGCTGTCATCAAATCTTTCACCTTAGGCGGAATTCTACGGCTATTATCTTCGAGTGATATTATTTTCTCAGCGACAACAGCAGCGTACTTAGCTTTAGCCTGCTTTGAGGTACAACAATCATAGATTGCACTATGCCATCCCTCTGGGCCCGAGTAATCCCTTACAACATCTACATATATATCTTGATGACAAGTCGGACATTTAGGCTGATTTGTTTTTTCTCTCTTGGTCACCGTTTGATCTCGAGTTTGAGCATAATTTAATACATAATCAGGATTGCCTTCGTGATTGCCAATTGCCTCAACAATTTCAGATTCGTAACCTGAATTCAGAAGATGCTTTTCATAATCTTCGTGATTATCAAGAATAATAACATTATCACACTGTTCTGCTTCAATACCAAATACTTCTCGAACAGCTTTTTTCACGGTACGAATTGTAGACGATTCACCATCGCTAAAAATATACCATCGAATATTGAAGTTCTTAATTAAAGAAAGAAAAGTTTTGTAATTTTGCCCGCCAATACCAATAATGTTAACACCACAGAACGCCGGAGCTATACCGTAGTACTCTCCAAAATATATAGGTAATACTTGCTCTTCTGTAATTCCTTCGCACAAAACAATAGCTTTAGAAAACAATAATTCGCCTCGAGAAGAAATCACTTCACGCTTAATCCGATTTATTTCTTCTTGAGTATATTCGGTTGCGTTGAAGCTGTGAGCGGTTGTCTTGCCATTTATTTTTTCAAAATGGATCAGATTTTTTAAATTTGCCTGTGCGATAACACTCGGAGAATGCGTGCTGATAATTTTTTGTCCTGAAAACTGACACAATTGAGAATAAAGCTTTTGTTGAGCTTGAGGATGCAAGTGAGCCTCTGGCTCCTCCATTGTTAGCATAATATAAGAATCTGCTTCTGGATCGTCTTCGAGCAAACTCTGTTTTTCCCAATCTACATAAGCACCTAATGTAAGAAACGATATCCAACTTCTTGTTCCCATACCGTGCTGAGACACAGATAGTCTGGCCGCCTCACCATCCCTGAAAATAATATCCATGCCTTTATGTAAGTCGGAAAGCTTTCTTGCCAACGGCTCAATTTCAATTGTACCATTGGCTGCACCGACAGTAGATGCTATAGATGCAATTCGTGTAGCCGTTTGGTTCAAGGCCGGTATACTGTCTACTATTTGAGCATTTACATCATTTAATTGCCTTTCGATATCCGAAACTCTATCCTGAGGAAGTTCTACTCGAGAAGTTGCACGACCAAAGTATGATTTCCTATCCTTGATATCTTCAACCACATCACGTTGCGCATCCATATAAAACGCAGAAATATAGGTGTTCATATCTCCAGTAAAATTTTTTCTACGGCTAACTGTCACTTCAGAAACAGACGTTCCCCAATCTGTAATTTGCTTTCGAACTAAAACATAGTCATTTCTTAAAGAATCATACTGCAAAACAGTTCTAATACCTACATAATCTCCCATTGGATCACCCGTTGTAATCCAGGCATCTGTAAAAACACCAATCCAGAAATCAGAAAAACTACTAACAACATTATTTGCCTCATCGACCGGGCGAATCATAATATCTATGATAGCATATTTGGATTTGTCTAATACTTCATCTTTTCCAATATAAATGTCTTCTGGAGATATGTTTTTACTCTGTCCAAGTGCAATGTTGATTGCCTTCAAAAAATTGGATTTGCCACAGTTATTAGCGCCGATAAGCACATTAGTCGTAGATAATGACAATTCGAGAATCTCAATAGAACGGAAATTCTCAATTCTAACCTTAGAAACCAAAATACCCATTGAATATCCTCCTATTGTTGATAGTTTCTCATAATTTAGCCATGTGTCCTGTAAGAAAGAAGATCCTCTGAGCTAATAGCAGACGCATCGACAATCTTATAGTTACGTTCGTTGATCTTTACAATTCTTTCATCTTCAATCGAAAATTCAAACATTGCAACAATATCCCGTGTAATAAACTGGCACGCAATCGATTTACAGATTAGTTCGGGATATTTTTCAGTGCATAATGCTAAATCCTGTTCGATCTGAGAGATGCCTAACTTGTCCGATCCACCTTTGGCTTGAACAAGAATTATATACTGTTTACCAGCCTTATCGATACCAACATAAATTTCGTCGGTTTCGATTTGGCCAATTCCAGTAACTGTTGTACGCAAATGATTTTGAAGAGAATAGCATGTTATTCCCAAAAAAATGTCAATAAGACGGTTATACCGCACAATGGCCAACAATGCCTGTTCATCAGAAATGCTGTGTTTTTTAACGATACTCGGCGTTCCATCAGGAATTTTCGTTGTTGCAAGCATAACATCTGGTTCCACAAATTCTGCTCCTGGAGTAAGGACAAATTCATGCTGAGCAATTCCAGTGTTTTTAATTCTCCAATAAAAACCTTGGGGCGCTGTGTTTATTATATCTTCTGGTAAACGCTTTCGATATTTATATGAATAAACAATATCGCCAAGATTCTTCGGCGGTTCAAAACCAAGTTCTCTGGCTTTGACAGCTAAATCTTCTCGCTCAAAAATAATAGAAGTAACGCCTTCTGTATAGCGATCTCTAAATATTGCACTAATTATTTCGTCATATTTTGCCATGTTATTTCCCCCTATACTTCAAAACCAACACATCCTCGTTAAGCCATGTTTCAGTTGCTGTCGCAAATCGTTTGCGGAATGTGTCGATTCGTTCAACACTGTATCCACCCAAACTTTCGGCAACTTCCCCTAAAAGCATTGATGTTCTAATTGGGATCTGAAAATACGAAGCCTGATCACCAACAACATATGCGAGCGAAGCACCATCTTTAAGGAACGGTTTCAATTCAAGTAAGTGTTTTGCCATGCCACCAAAGTACAGCATAACAACAGACGCATATAATTTTTCAAATCCTGAAGTTTTTCCTAATTCGATGCGGCGCTGCTCAATTTTTTTACTCAGTTCATTTATTGAAGCTATATCACGAACGTACTGCGCATCGTTATCACTACGATAGACATTTTTTGAATTAGAACGGATGAACCCTTGTTTGACCCTTCTTAAATCTTCTTTATTATTTAGAAAGCCTAAAATAATGGATTCTAACCTCGTTGTTCTTGAATAGTCCTTTTCATTAGGATATGGTGGAGAAGTAATAACGCAGTCTACTTTTCCATGATATTTAGCTGTAGATACAGGGATATTCCTAGAATCACCCCAAGTAATATTTGAAGACACCAAAGCATTTTTTTCGTTCGCATTCAAATCGATTTGCATTTTCTTTACTTCTGCAATCCATATGCTTACTGTATCTACATATTCTTTCTTCTTTCTACTTACTCCAACTTCCGGTCCAAACTTCAAATTACTGTACGAAAATACGATGTGCTTAGCAAGAGCTAATAAGTAATAATCCTGATACACAGAATTTTCAGAAAGGATAGTATCTCTCAAAATAAGTGTATCGCTTAATGGACGATCTGAAATCGAATTTTTAAGTATTAAACCTAATTGAACATCGGAAAGGGTTCGTAATTCAGTTGTAGATTTGATTACATTTTCCGCTTTTTTTGCAATTCTTTTAGCCCCTTCGAGTAAATTATATTTTCCGGTAAGCCAGGTACATTTTGTTTTACTTGCAAAATGAGTTATCGGGCTTGCCTCAATACCCCATGATGGGATACCATTTTTCTTGCACTCTACATTCGTAGTCCCGGTGCCACAAAATGGATCCAAAACCAATGAAGAATTATTGGTCACAAAATCTTCGAGATACTGTTGAACCAGATGTGGTGGAAATGATAACACAAATCTATACCAGTCATGGATTGACGAATCTTCTGGTCGTAATCTATTTTCAATATTTCCCATATTTATCCTCAACTTTTTATCACTCTACTTTGACAATATCTATTATGTCACCGACATTACAATCGAGAGAGCAACATATTTTATCAATACTCTCTAAAGAAACGTATTCATCTTTTCCCAACTTTGCAAGAGTACTGCTACTAATGCCAAATATGATTTTAAGATCTGTTCGTTTCATTTTCTTATCTAACAATAATTTCCATAATTTTGTATATGAAACAGCCATAATAGTACCTCCATCATGTTTTTTATATTCTATCACAGGAAACTTGTTAATTCAATCTTTCTAAACATTAAATCTGCAAAACGTGATTTTTTGTACTCTTGTGTAAACATCAAATTTTAGAAACCTATATAAAAGGTAGAGACCACCTTTCACTATAATTGCTGATCTCCACCTATACTCATATTTGATATAGTATTACCTAATGCTCCCGTATTGAATTTCGGTCTTGGTGTTCCGAGAAATACGACCACAAATTATTCCGTGAAGGACTGTTATGTCCATCCGAACGGAAAACGCTTTGTACGAGTCGCAGACCGAGTCAGCAAAAAGAAAAGCGGATATCAAACGACCTCCAAAGTATATCGCTGTTTTGACTGGAACGAAGATGGGCAAAAAACGAAGTCCCTCTACTTTACGGAGAAACTGAACCATTACCGCCAAAAATCATTAAAAAATATTACTTCCGAAGAAGGAATCGTAGAAAGAATCAATCGTTCCATTCAAGCCGAAGGGGTATTTTCCAAGATAAAAAGTGGGCTAAACTATCATCGTTTTCCATGCAAAGGACTTGCGGGTATCAAGGCAGAGATTGCATTCCTTGCTTTGGGGTTAAACCTCAATACCCTCCTTTCTAAAATCCGAAAAGGGGATTTTAGCCCCACAAAATACAAGAAAAACCATATCGCTTAAAA
>RQYD01000041.1 GCA_003858485.1 Clostridiales bacterium COT073_COT-073 | reverse complement strand
CTCGGAGAGCCTTCAGCGATCTATATTTACAGTTTTTTAAGGGGCATTTGTCTCTTTTTTTATTGGCAAACTTTTTCATAAATCACTTGACACTACCCCTGAAAATTCTGCCTTGCGCTGCCAATCGGTTCTTATCTGCATCCGAAAATCGAATAATTGATACCGCTTATCCGGGGGCGCCCCCTCCACTTGCCCTCGGATAAGCGGATTCAAATAATAAAGTGATTTTCCCTGACCGATCTAGCTCCCGCAACACTCCATCCACACTTATCTTCGGATCATCAAAGATTATTCTTTACATGCAAAACAGCAAATCGCCTACTGCCGGCAATAAGTCCAAATCGTTTCGACATCAGTGCTGGCAGTGGTCTTAATGGCATGATCGGCTCTGCGTCGGCACACTTGCCGATTGGCTTAAACTCCCGGTCTTCTCCGGCAAAATCGTTTTCCTACTGCCAGCGATAAGTCCAAATCGTTTCGATATCCGTAGCCGCACTGGTGTTGGTAACGGCATGAATGGTCATAATATCTCCAACTTCTTTCCCTTCCGTTATATCGGCATAAACTCTGGCTGACTCAGTTCTCCCCTCATTGGCATATGCCCGTGCATATCCATACGGATAGTTGCCTTCTAACTTTTCATCGTAAAAACTAATGCTCCAGCCGCTGCTTTCCACCCGCCAATAAAGCGAAAACAAACCACTATTCATACAGCTTTGCATACCGACGGCATCAACTATTTCCGCACTGATATCCATATATAATCTTTGCTTGGCCGGAATTCGGATTGGCGGATAATTGGTCCTAAAGACTAAAGTATCCCGGGCTTTTTCCTTTAAATAATCCCAGGTGTAGTAATTATAGTGAGTCAAAACCCGTCTGTCATCATCATATTCATAGCGGTAGCGATTGGTTCTGGCAAAATTATCCTGATTTCCTTTTTCGGCATGGGTACTTTCTGTCTTGATCAGCACCCAGGCATGGTTGGCCTTGCGAATTCCGGCTATTCCGGTAATGCGGTTGGCAATGATAATGGCTTGTTCTCTGGTCGCAGTTTTCGTGGGAGCAAAGTTATTATTGCCAACGCCGTTTATCACACTATTTGCTGCCATATAGTAAACACCGGCGGCAGCCCAGGCGGCGATCAGACCATTATCGGCAAATTGACCCGGCATCTTATATTCCAATCGATACTGCTGATCGCTGGCCAAAGTCCAGTCCGGATACATTTGCTTTTTGACCACCCGGCAAAGCATGGTGGCCATTTCCTGGCGGGTAAGCAAATTGTCCGGGGCAAATGTGGTGGCGCTATTTCCGGTGGCAATATTTAAGGCATAGGCTTTTTCAATTTCTTCTTGTAACCGATGCCCATAAATATCCTGTAAAGGTGCATTCACCGGCTGAACCTGCTGGCCGCTTAAAACCTCATACAAACGTACCGCCACAGCCGCAAATTCAGCCCGGGTAATGCCGCTTCTCAGATCCTGATTATTAAAATACTCCGGAATCAGATTGTTTTGTCTGGCGGCCTCGATCTCCGCCTGTGCCCAGTTGCTGACCGAACCGGCCACTCCTTTGGCCTGGGCCGGAACTTCCGCCACCAAGATAAACACAAGTATCAAGCTAAAAAATAAAGTCCAAATCCGTTTTTTCATTGTTTTCTCCTCCTTTTGATGGTGATGACAAAACCGGTAACAGTCTGAAAATACATGGCAGAAATCATATCTTCCGAAGCTTTTCAACTGTCAGACCCTTCGTTTTGCCATAATCGTTTTTTATGTATTATGTATCTCATTGGACATTAACTGCCCGCTGTCATTTTCAGCAAATAAAAGTTCATCCATAGCATTTGGTCCGGTGGCAACTCCCCGACAAAGTTTTGTATTTATCTTTTATATTTTTTTCAAGTATATCACAGAAAAATGTTATTCCTCAATACTGACAAAATAACTGTCAGTGAAAAAAAATATGTCAATTGTATTTTGTATTTTTTTGTGATATGATTTATTTAACAGAATATTGACAAAAATAATTAAAAAAATCACAAATCAGTCAGCCGTAATAAGCCGTCAATATTTCTGTAACATGGATCATTTTTCTGATCACACTAATTTATTTGATATATAAAATATAACAAAATATGGAAAGGGGGATTTTATGTTTACCGAAAGACTAAACCTGATCATGAGGGTGATTGAAGCAAAATCACCGGACCTGGCCCGGATCATTGGCTGTGACCGCTCCAATACAGACCGGATCTGTAAGGGCGGCCGTATTCCTAAAAAAGCAGGAAAAAGCTGTTTAAGAATTGTTGATGCCATTTACACTTTGGCTGATGAACATGGAAAAATGAATGACTTGGTGATCCAGCTGAACTGCGAAAAGGCTGAAAGCGCTGAACAAAGGAAAGCAGCTTTGATAAATTGGCTGTATGAAGGCGAACACGATGCTCCGGTCAAACCCAAGCCCATAAAAGAGCCTCACCCTTACCGCTCATTTGGGCAAAAGCTCAATACCATCATGCGGCTGGCCGAATTGTCCAATATTCGTTTAGGCAAATTATTGAATGTCGATGCTTCCTATATCAGCCGTTTCCGCAATGGTTTTTGTTCTCCGGCTGCCAATCCGGAACTGATGAAAAACATCTGTGAAACTTTACTGAAAAGACTGGATGAGCAAAAGAAATTATCACAGCTGGCCGCCCTGATCCATGTATCCAAAGCCGAGCTGGTAAAGGAAGAACAGGTCTTTGATATATTCAGCAGCTGGCTGTTTGATTTAGAAGACGGAGATACTTCCTCTTTTGTCTTTGACATGATCGATCAATTTGGTTCGGCTTCCGCCGACATCATAAAACCGCCTCTGGCCTTTGAAGCCGCCGCCAGCAAAGAAATATTAAATGAAAACGAAGCGGTCTATTATGGTACGGAAGGCCTTAGACGGGCCGTTATCCGCTTTCTGGGAAATGTCGTGGCCCGCAAAGAAAAGGAATTATTTTTATATTCTGACCAGAATATGGACTGGATGGTATCGGATCCGATATTTCTGGCCAAATGGGCAACACTGATGGTGCTATGCGTCAGCGGCGAAACGAAAATTCACATCATTCATACCATTGATCGTGATCTTTCAGAAATGGCAAATGCCATCAAAAGCTGGATGCCTCTGTATCCATCCGGAATGATCCAGTCCTATTACTGTAAAACCGTTAATAAATCACGATTTTCAACAACTTTATTCCTTTGTCCCGGATACGCCTGTGTTTCCGGGGCCAATGTGATCGGCACCGAAAGTGAAAACGGGATATACCGCTATGATACAGAACCGGCACAGCTTAATAAACATATGGCCGCCTACCAGGAGTTATTGGCCCAATCCGGAGAATTGATCCATATTTATAAAGCCTTTGACCTTAATCGGCTGGGTGCAGCCAGTTCAGCATCCCTTTCTTTTTTGGGCAATACCTTGTCACTGGCAACTATGCCATCCGCCACATTGTCATCAGCCCTGGAGCGAACAGGTGCGGACCAAAAAACAAAGCAGCACCTGCTGACTATCCGCCGGGAACAGGCCGAACTGCTGGAACAAGTTGCCAAAAAAGGCTTTTGGTATGAATACCTGCCACTTCCCAGTAAGGAAGCTTTGTTTTCCGGTCAGGTATTGATGGATCTACCGGGATTGAGCCTGGCCTATACTCCCAGGGAATATGCCGAGCATATTCGCAATATCATTGCCCTGTCCGACCGGCTTACCAACTATCATCTTTTTCTTCTGACTGAGGCAGCTTATGAAAACATCAAACTGCTGATCTCCGAAAATGCCGTTGCCGCCACCCGGCTAAAAGAACCCTACCTTACCTTTTTACTTGAATATCCGATTTTCTGCCGGATCTTTGTGGCTTATGCTGAGCGCATCAAAGGACGATATCAACAGGACCGGCTGACGACCAGGCGGATATTGGAGCAGTATTTATAAATTATATATCATTTGGTTTTTCTGACGACAATTTATTGAATTTGAAATTTAGTGTAAAAACCGAAAATAAGGAGGTGTCGTTGTGTTTTCGGAAAAGTTAAATGAAATTTTAATTTTATTGGATGTTTCGACAAAAGATCTATCTTTGTCAATGAACTGTGCCCGCTCTAATATAAGCCGAATGCGAAATGGAAAAAGGCTTCCGAATAAATTTGGTACCACTGCCAGCAAACTGATAAATGCAATCTATGCTCTTGCTCAAGAAAAGGGAA
The DNA here is from genome assembly GCA_003858485.1 of Clostridiales bacterium COT073_COT-073. Classification (GTDB taxonomy): domain Bacteria; phylum Bacillota; class Clostridia; order Lachnospirales; family Vallitaleaceae; genus W11650. Next base: position 20,763 of record RQYD01000041.1, on the reverse strand, counting down.
AGCTGGAAGAATTATCGGCACTGATCGCAGGTACAAATCCACATTCTGAAACAGATCTAAAAAAAGACATCCGGGAATGGCTATATACCGGCATCGAGTCAGACGACAAAGCAGAAATCGTCAATGAAAAAGTGCCCTATCGGTCATTTGGGGAAAAACTGGATATGGTCATGAATTTGGTAAATCTTTCAAACATTCAATTAGGAAAATTGATCAGTCTGGATCCTTCTTATATCAGTCGTTTTAGAAATGGAATTCGCTCACCTAAAGCCAATCCTAAAACAATGAATGAAATTTGCCTTGTCCTTCTCAAAAAAATCAATGAACAAAATAAAGGCAAAGAATTGGCCACTTTAATCGATTTGGATCAGGATGCCTTTTCAAAAGAAGAAACTATGTTTCCCACCCTTTACCGCTGGCTGTATGACTCAGATGATGCCGACAACAACCTGATGATTGAAAAGTTAATTAAAAATATGGATTCCTTTTCCTATGATTCAAAAGTATCCCTTTTATCACCTGACCAGCTGGTCAATGAGCAGATCCTGTCCAGCAGTCAAAACCTTTATTTTGGTAATACCGGCCTGCGGGCTGCTGCTCTGCGCGCTTTGGTCACTGCCTATAAAGGCAGCAGCAAAGATGTTTATCTTTATTCGGATCAAAATATTGACTGGTTAATAAAAGATCCTATTTTTCTGCTAAAATGGAAAACCTTGATGTCAGCCTGTGTTAAGCGCGGCATTCATATTCGGATCATTCATCATCTTGACCGTGATCTGGAAGAAATGCTCAATGCAATTATCAACTGGGTTCCTCTTTATATGTCTGGAATGATCGAACCCTACTATGCCAAAAAAAATAAAAATTCCTTGTTTTCCCATACCTTATTTATTGTCAAGCAAAGCTGTTGTCTGGAAGGAAGTAATGTGATCGGTAATGAAGGCAAAAATGGAATTTTCCGCTATCATACTGACGAAAAAATGCTGACCATGTATCAACAATCCTTTGATGCCTTGCTTTCCAAATCAAAGCATTTGATGAGAGTTTACAACAACTCAAGCAACGAAAAAACGGCCATTAAAAGCACTTCTGAAATCACCTTATTAGGCTCTACTTTAAGCTTGGCCACTATGCCGGAAAGTACTTTAAAGTCCATTCTGAAACGGATCAATCTCAATGCCAAAAAGCAAAAAGCCATTATTGATGAATGGATGAATCAAAGTCAGTTGCTGAAAGAAAATCTGAAAGTTGGGCCAGTCTATGAATATATTCTTGCTCCCGGTTCAGAAAATATTAAAAATGGTCAGGTACTGATTGATATTCCCAGCGTAACTGTCAGCTACCAAATGAAAGAATATGCGGCCCATCGGCAAAACATCAAAAAACTAACCGAGCGCTATGCCAATTATCATTTTTACGAGCATCCTGACTTTCCCTTTAACACTTTGCAAATTTTGATAACTGAAGATTTAGTAGCTGTAAAAAGATTAAAATTACCACAAATGACCTTTTTAATTTCCCATCCATTAATGTGTAATGCCTTTTGTGCCTATTCTTCTAATCTTTTAAAGCAATGTCAATATCCACTCACTAAAACGATCGCCCTATAAAAAAGTTTGATTGAAATCATCATAAATGTATCTCTTATATCCTAAAAAAGGCTGTTGCATTTTCAGATATTCACCTGAAATATCCGGCTAAATCCTTATGATTTGCCATATATCATGTGAAATCTGTATCTTGCAACAGCCTTTTATATCATAATTATTAATCCAAATTAACTGGTGTTTCCTCTTCTTCTTTCACCGGCCGGGTCCGGGCAAAAGGCAGATATTCCAGCACCATGGCCAGCATAAATACGGCTACCAAGGTCAATTTATACATTGGCGTACCATCAAAAGCGCCTAATTTAATGGTTGGCGGAGCCGCTTCCAGATAATTGTAATTGCCGCTCAGCAGTGGGTTGATAATGGCGATCACCCCAAAATAAACAGCTAAGGTGATAATCGCCTTCCGGAAATCTTTGCCGACCGGACGGTAGTTTTCGATCAGCATATAGTAAATATTGAAAAATAAGATCATTCCATGTCCGATAAAAAACGAAAAATAGGTGGCATGCGGAAAAGTATGACCACCGGTATCGACCACGATCAGCGGCATCACCCCAAAAATAATGCCAAAATAATACACAATAAACAGCAGCCCCTTACGGCCGGTAAATAAGGTGTAGAGCAAAGCAATAATGACCAGACGGCACATATAAATCGGCAGCATTTCCTTAAGCCCGATGTCAAATATCATATAATATAAATACAGACCGCCTCTGGCCAGCAGCAATATCACCCCGGCTGTGATCTCAAACTTCCGTCGCTTCGATCCGGGCCAGGCCTGGATCTGCTCCCGAAAAATTACCAATAATGCAATTGCAGCTGCTATTAAGACCAGGGCTACAATATGCTCAGTCGAAAACAAATGAAAGTCATTTGCGTTTGGTTTATGAAACATATAATATGAGAATGCCATCTTTCTATCCTTTCTTCAAATCACCTGCCAAAATTCCATATGCTGACCACTTACCGCTATCTAAGGCTGCTTTTGTCCTCTGACCATGCGTAAAATAATGGCAGCCGCTTCTTCCAACTCCTTTTCCCGACTTGAGAAAAATCCCTTGACTGCCTGGCAATAATATAATTTCGGTACATTTTGCTCTCCGGTCAAAGCTCTTTCCCGTTTGCAACCATTGCGGCAAAGCTGAACATAGCGGCAGCTTTTGCAGTCCTCCGGCAAAGGCACAGACTCGGCAATAAAACGTTTGGCCGTTTCTGATGTCTGCATTTGGGCAAGGCTGTTCTCACCGATTTTACCTAAAAGCCATTGATCCAGCACATAAAAATCACAGGGGTATACTTCACCATTTCCCTCAACCACAAACTGAACACTGCATCGCCCCTGCATACTGCAAGCCTCCGGCGGCCGCCCCAGCAAAATACCGATCCAATTGTCCAGATGACGGATACTGATATATTTTCCTTGTTTTAAATCCAAAAACCACAAATCAAATAACTTTGTTAAAAAATATTGATAATCTTCGATCGTCAGTGCATAACCAGCATTTCCCTTCTCATCAGCAAAAGGTTCCAGACAGGGAATAAACTGCAAATACTCAAAACCCTGCTTCCGGAAAAAACGATAACTGCTTTCAATATGCCTGGCATTTTGGCCGGTCACCACCGATAAAATATTATAGGCCACCTGATATTCATCAAATAAACGGGCGGTTTCCATCACCCTGGCAAAAGTGCCGCTGCCTTTTTTATCATGGCGATTGTGGTCATGCAATTGTCTGGTCCCATCCAAAGACAGGCCGACCAAAAATTGATGACTGCGGAAGAATTCGGCCCACTCAGCATTGATTGCAAAGCCATTGGTTTGGATCGAATTATGAATCCGCAGCTTCTTATGATTATGCTTTTGCTGAAACTCGATCAACCGGCGATAAAAGTCCAGACCGACCAAAGTTGGCTCTCCGCCCTGAAAAGCAAATCCGCATATGCCATCAGCATGGCTTAGCGCATCTTTTACCAAATTTTCCAGCAGCTCCTCACTCATAAAACCTTTAAACCCGCAAAGCCGATTGGCCGCCACATCATTGTAAAAGCAATACTCACAAACCATATTGCAGGCAGCAGATGCAGGCTTAATCAGTAAATGAATCGGCGGCATATTAAGATACCTCTACTTTCTTGCCATCTAAAGTACATTCAACCAAAGTATCGCCTTCGTAAACCATTTTCATTGCAAAAAAATCATCCCTTGTTTCCAGCAATTTATGAAAGATGCGATCGCCCTGCCATAGATCCAGCTGATCGATTTCGGCTTTAGGGATCCATTTTAATTCGCCTTCATCACATTCGGTCTGCTCTCCGGTAAATCGATCTGAGGTAAATAAAAATAAATACATTGCCGGTTCATCATTATAGCAAAAGGTCAAAATACCGCGATAGCGGTAATCCAGCAAAGTATAGCCGGTTTCTTCCCTGACTTCGCGGACCACGCATTCTTCGGGTGATTCATTGGCTTCGACATGGCCGCCAACTCCAATCCATTTCCCGCCGTTGACATCATTTTTTTTCTTATTCCGATACAGCATCAGCAGCTGATCCTCTTTTTCCAGATAACAAACTACGGTTACATTTCTTGGATTTTCCATAATTCCTCCGTTTTCAGTAAGGTTGTCAGGCGGCGGGCTGGCATCCCCTTTGGCCGCTTAACCGGTAAGACCGCTTTCCGGACACGCATATGCTTCGTCCTTTACAGCCTGGTAAATCCTTTGGGCAGCCCTTTTTGCAAAGCCAGGCCAATGCCACAGGTGATGACCGCAGCCACCACTGCTTCCATTAAACCATTGGTGCTGACAATGCCATAGATCATGATGCGCAAAGCTTTGGAATCAGTCAGCTCAAGGATCTCCTGAATTTTAGGGGCAAACAAAAGATACATCATTAAAAGCACCAACACGGTATTGGTCAGGCTACCGGCAATACCGCCTGCCACTAAACTCAGGGATGAATTTTTTAATAACTTTTTACTGATCCGATAAACATTCCCGGAAACTACGCCGATCATCGCTCTGGGCAAAACCGACAGCAGCGGGTTGACAAACAGCGGATCAAGTGGTGTGACCGGACGCATCAAAGCATGAAGTAAACTGACAACACCCATGCCAATTCCTAAGTACAGGCCAGGTAAAGGCCCTAATATAATTCCACCAATAATTACCGGCACCATTGTAATGGTCGCTGATACCCCGCCCGGCATAGGAATAGCTCCTAATGGGGTAATATCAAGAATAATACCAATTGCCAACAATACTCCTAAAATTACCAAATTTCTGGTTTTTTGATTTACTTTTAAATCCATAATTTCCTCCGTTCTCGTTCCTTTCAGATACAAGACAACTATATTTCACTATAAACAATAGTTTAGTTTAGAATTGTTGAGTTTATCAGATATGATGAAATTATATTCTGTCATTCCCGCTTCACACAATCCACGCTAAATATTATAAACCGATAAAAAAAAGAATGCAAGCCCTAAAATGTTAAAAAGAGCGTGTATTCCTTAATTTTAATGGTTTTCTAATTTTCCGTCCAGCATTTCCGATTTTTTATTTAAATCGTTTGCCTGCTGTTTTAACTCTTCATGGTACTTAAATAATATAACTCCAATTGAGCAAATAAGTCCTCTTTTTCCCGCTGATACTCTTTAATCAAAAGTTCAGCCCCAATCTCATCAAACAATAAATCATCCTCTGCCACATGAGTGATCAGACATAAATTACCGCTTTGGGAAAAAGATAATTCCAGAATTCCTCCTACTTCTTCAACAAAACGAACACATATTAATTTAATCTCCTGTTTGATATCAGGCGGCAGCAACCGAAATTCCGGGTTTAAATAAAATTTTTGCTGATAAGCATTGGCCGCAGCCAACACCAAATTCTCCGAATGAACCTTTTCTGCCATATTTTTTTCCTTTCCATATACTAACCATTTTATGGCACTTCTATCCGAAATAGAGTGCCCATCATGAAAAATACCAAAATCCGATGTCCTTACATAATCAGCACAGCTGACTGGTAAAGGACATCGGCAATACATTTAGTGTACTGATTTCAATAACCGGTGGTAAATGCTTTTAAGCAAACATTGGCTTGCAAATGTTCTTCTGACCGTTTCCAGTTTTTGCCATCAAAACTGATATAACCTTCGCCATCACTTAAATCCACTTCGCCAACCCAATCAGCTGCTCCTTTGGCTTCAGTTGCAATCGGATGCTTGGTGCCGGGTGAAAAAATCCGGACTACCACTGAAAATTTACCATCGACCGGAATCCCTTGCCCCAGTTTTACTGTGTAATACCCGGCATAACTGAAATTTCCTTTAGTCACAGTATCCATTTTCCGAAAATCTTCGGCTGATTTAAAATCCGTCACCACATAAATTTCATAACTGGTGTTAGGCTCAAGCGCATAAAAAGAAATGGCTTTTAGTTTTTCTTTGCCCTTGCTTGTAAAACAATTAGCAAAATAAGCAGCTTCTTCACCATAACCGGCCCGCTTTAAATATCCCAATTTATCGCTTTGGTAAATATTATGGTAGTAGCCGACCGATTCCATTTTGGTATAGGCAATTGCATTTTGACCAATGTATTTATCTTCATAAGAGATATAAAAATAACCTCCCAGTCCAAATTCCGGTCCAAAACTATTCTTACAAATGTAGGCCCCATCATTTTCGGGTCGTTTCTTAAAATTTTCCTTAGCATAATTGTCATCCCAACCGACAATTACAATATCGTGATTGATTGGCCGGTCCCCATTGTAGAAATACGAAGCCGTTTTTTCATTGTAATATTCGCTCTCTCCCCACTGATGAACCTGATCCAAATACAGTGAGGACTGAACCCCTCCATACAGCAAAATTGCCCGCTTAATTGCAATTCTGGATTCTTTGGGCAAAAACAGAGCCTCCTGCAAGTATTTTATTACCGGCGCTTTGGTATTAACTTCTCCATCTCCAAAAGGATCATCCGTTTCCAAAACCGGCCCTGCCCAGCGTGTCAAATAGCTCAGGGCAATCATATAATCCCCACCCTGTGCCTGTGACAGATGATAACCGTGTCCAAGGCTCATATGATCCTCACTGAAATCATATTCCTCCCATGGCATCAAACTGCTTTCAATTGCCCCCAATGAGGCAAATGCCCAGCAAGCTCCCGATTGTTTTTGGTCTCTGACCGGAGTGACCCGGTTATATTCTCTTAAGTCAAAGGCTTGGGGAATTCGCTTAACCGAGGTGTCTTGTTTCTGATAGGTGATCTTAGCTGCATTGTCCTCCCAAATTACTTTGCCGGCTACTGCTTCAACCACTACCCGCAGCGGAATATACATTCGATTGTTAGCTACATAAGGCATAGTGTCATGATTTAAAACTTGACCATTGCGAACAATATAATACTGCCCCAATGGTATTTCAATGGTGTTTCCATCTAATTTAATGACTGCTTTTTGGCTTTCTGCTTCCCATTTAATTTTGGCACCCATAGCTGTCATGGTTTGCCTGACCGGTACCTGTGTCCGATTATTTGTATCGACAAATGGCTCTCCTGACTCAGGGGTATATGAAATTTTTTTACCATTGAGATAAATTTCAATTGGCTGCAAAGTTGTTTCTGTCATTGTTCCATTTGCATCTTTAATTGTCGGTTCGGATGCATATCCCGGAGTTATCCCTGATAAAAGCCATCCGCCAAGCACCAATCCCAGCAACAATATATTATTGTATTTTTTTAAAAAGTGTTTCATTTTTCTTTCCATTTCCAGCCCAACCTTTCAATTAGTAATTGACTCAACTTTCCCACAGTCTTTTTTGGCTCTATCCCGCTCCAGGGAACGGGCACATGGGTTCCCCCGCTTTCGCCACTTACTTCGTAAGATGGCTTGCGCGGCACACGCTATCGCAACTTGCTTCGCAAAGTTGCTTTCGTTCCCACCCATTTAACGAGCCTTTCGCCACTTACTTCGTAAGATGGCTTGCGGTTACACACCTAAAAAAGACTGTTTCTAGAAACGTGGGAAAGTTGAGTAATTGACTCAACGGTCCCAAACCTGGCATACGGCTTTCGCTTTCAACGGATGGGAACATATCCTCTCCTTTGGTAAACAAAAAGACTCTCTATCTACACTGCCAGCTTTTGAAACTATCCTTGCAATCATAGAAAAGCTGTATTTTTAGCTTAAAGATGTAACTCATATGATTATTTTTATTATAGCCCAAATAATTTGGAAACTCAACCAAACACCGATTACAATTCGATTACAATTTTTTCTTTTGCAGGGATCAGCCTTTTTCTCTCACCAGAGTCAATCCCGTAAATGTGTGCTATTTAGAACTTTCTCCCTTTAATTTGCCGAAAAATATTTGTAGTCAGATAAAAGCGAATCAAATAACAAACATAAAAAAGGCTTGACAGACTGTGATACTGTGATAAGATGAAAAAATAAAAGAACTGACGATTTTCTCTCCTAAGCAGGAGAAATGAAAGGTAATATATGCAAGCAAATATCTCACCCAAACACAATTTTTTTCAAAGATTTTTAGCTAGTTTTGTTTCACCGGCTTTTTATATTCAGGCTATTCGTGAGCCTTTGGCCAAGGCTATTCGCTATGCTCTGGTGCTGTCAGCGATTCTCAGTTTAATTGGCGGACTTTATCTTTCTCTGGAAATAAAGCAAACTTTCGCTTATATGAATGCCTTTATCAGTGACCCACGTTTCCCTGATTTTGTAATTGTTGATGGCAGGCTGCAATTAACTGCAGACAATGATATGGAGTTAAAAATCGGCGGAAACCGTGAATTTATTGCTATTATTGACTCCAGCGACGATCGCAATTATACTCATTTAAACGGCCATCGCTATGGTATTTTTGTCAATCGCGACTATGTGGCTTTTAAAAAAATGAATTCTGAGTCTTTTGTTCTTAAATTTTCACAGCTTTCTAATTTTCGTCTGTTAAAAACTTCTTTTCAAAAGGCGATCGGAACTTCCGAAGTCATCAGTTATGTATTTACTTTTGCTTTTTACTTCTTACGTTTGCTGTTTCAGTATTTTTTTAAGGCCTTAATTGTTTATGCCCTGCTCTCTTTTACTTTTCCGGTGCTGCGAGCTAAGGAGTTAAATTTGAAATCCTCCCAGATTTTCTCAGTTATCCTGTATGCCATGTCCTTTGCCACATTGGCTTCAGAATTATTTAATTTTATTTCCATTTCCAATCAATGGATCTTATCCCTGATTGTCATATTTTTTTACATGGTTACTTTACGAATTGCCCGGACTGGTATTTTGGCGATTTTACTGGATAAGATCGGAGATAAATTACCTGACTCTGATGATTGGTATGATTTTTAGACAGAATCCTCCCCGACATGGCTGAATCCGAAAAATTAAAATGATAAAAGATGAACTATGGCAGAGTAGTCTCTAAAAACAAAAAAGCAAGCAAAAGCACATGGATTGATTTCTCTCCATGTGCTTTTGTAATATAATTATTTTATAATTGTTTTCGGGTCATGCCAACTTATCAAAGCCTATTTGGCATAAAGACGATATAATTCAGCTGCTCCGACAATGCCCGCATCATTGCCCAGCTCAGCGATCCTGATTTCTGTGTGCAAAGATTCTCCACCGCCGAATACTTCTTTTTGTACTAATTCAAGCAATGGCTTTAGCAAATTATCGCCCTGGGCACAAACACCGCCGCCAATCACAACAATTTCCGGCTGAAGGATATTAATCACATTAGCAATTCCCACTGCTAAAAAGCGAATATAATTATCCACTACTTCCCGGGCAACTTGATCCCCTTGCTGAGCAGCATCAAACGGAATCTTAGCATTCATTTTACTTAAATCATGCTCCACCAATTGATTGAGCAAAGATTGTGGATGCTTTTCAGCTGCTGCCTTGGCTTGCTGAATTAACGCCGTAGCTGAGGAATACCTTTCCCAGCAGCCCTTGCGTCCACAATTGCACTGCTCGCCATCAACCACCATCACCATATGTCCCAGCTCCGCACCACCATTAAATGAGCCGCAAACTAATTTTCCATCCAAAACGATACCGGCTCCTAATCCGGTTCCTAATGTAATTGCCACTAAATCTTTGTAATTTCCATTGCCGGCACCATAAACATATTCCCCATAAGCGGCCACATTAGCATCATTTCCAAGATACACCGGCAACCCTAAATGTTTAATAAATTCCTCACGAATTGGAGAATGATTAAAGCCTAAATTATATGCAAATACAATTTCGCCTTTATCCTGGTCAATGGTTCCGGGGCTGCCAATCCCAACTGAATTAATGTCTTTTGGTTTTAAGCCTGCCTCCTCAATCAGATTTCTGGCCAAATCTGCCATCGATTTGACAATTCCCTGAAAGCCTTGTTCTACTCTGGTCGGGACCGAAGCCTTCTTGACGATTTTCCCATGTTCATCAACGACTGCTGCCGCAATATTGGTTCCGCCCAAATCAATTCCGATATTATACATACTTTTTCTCCTTCTCCGTAATATTAGTCCTTGGCTAAATTTGTTTCTCTTTATTGTTATTTTCTTTTGCTTTTTCCAAATTGCCCATTACCCGGCGATTGATTTCTTCTGCTGCATTATAGCCCATTTTCTTTTGACGATAGTTAATAGCCGCCGATTCAACAATGATTGCCAGATTCCGACCCGGCCGGATCGGCAGGGTATGACTGGGCACATTCACTCCTAAAATATCCATATGCTCCTCAATCAGACCCAAGCGGTCAAAATCATTATTTGCTTGCCACTCCTGCAACTGAATCACCATATCAATTTCATTTTCATCTTTGACTGACTGAACCCCGAACAGCATTTTACAATCAACAATGCCAATTCCCCGCAGTTCAATAAAGTGCCGGATAATATCCGGTGATGAGCCAATAATCATTTCATCCGATACCCTTTTCACTTCAACTACATCATCCGCAACCAGCCGGTGCCCCCGGCGAATCAGCTCCAAGGCAGTTTCACTCTTACCTATTCCGCTTTCGCCGATGATTAACACACCTTCTCCATACACATCGACCAAAACACCATGAATAGAAGTTCTGGGTGCCAACTCCGATTTTAAAAAGCGATTTAAGTCTGAATTAAAATTGGAAGTAGCCATATTGGTTTGAAAGATCGGCACTTGATACTCAACAGCAAAATCCAGTATCATTTGCGGAATTTCCAAATTTCTGGTAAAAATCATACAGGGAATATGGGCAGAAAACAGTTTCCGTAAAATTTCCCTTAACTCTGATGGAAACATATTATGAATATAGGTATGCTCGATTTTTCCAATCACTTGCACCCGCTCGGCATCGAAATAATCAAAAAAGCCAGCCAGCTGTAAGGCCGGTCGATTTAAATCAGATTGATAAATACGAATTTCTTCAATCGGAACTCCCGGAGTCATGTTTTTTAATTTCATCCGCTCGACAATCGCCGGCAGCTCCACATAATAATCATGTTGACGCTCGTCCATTTTTTCACCTCATTATTTGACTGATCTTGCTCAACTCATCAGCAGCATTATTTTCAAAGTCTTTCTTTTCTTGCCCCTATCATAGCAATAAATTGACCAATTGGCAAGTTTATGTTATCTTTTCTACAGTTTTTAAGCAAATGGCAGCAGACAATAGCTGCCTTTTCTCTTTTTCCTCTGAAAGAAAAACGCACTGTCTCAGCCACCCATTTATTGATTTAGCAACGGATTCATCTCCGATTCGCTTTCCTTTTTTTCCTCTGGATGAAAAAACAAATATACCGCCTCAGCCACCCGTTTATTGATGGTACCTACTGCCATTAATTCTTCCATTGTGGCCTGACCGACCTTTTCAGCTGAGCCAAAATGCTGAAGCAGCGCTTTGCGTCTGGCCGCTCCGACCCCCGGTATTTCATCTAAGATCGACTTGACCTGATGCTCCTGCCGCAGTTTCCGGTGATAAGTGATGGCAAAGCGATGCGCCTCATCCTGAATCCGGGTGACCAGCCGAAAGGCCTCGGGAAACTGCTCAAATTGATACTCCTGCCCCTGAAAAAACAGCCCCCGGGTGCTATGCGTATCATCTTTGACCATTCCGCAAACAGGAATATTTAAGCCAAATTCTGCCAACACCTGTTCTGCCACTCCAACCTGGCCTTTCCCACCATCCATTAAGATCAGATCCGGTAAACTGATAAATTTTCCGGCCGGCAGATCATTTTTCAGTAAAAATTGTTTTTGTTCCTCTAATGCTCTGGCAAAGCGACGCCGCAATATCTCGGTCAGCTGCGCATAATCATCAACTCCACGCACCTCTTTGATCCGGAACTTACGATAGTCTGAATTCTTGGCTTTTCCATCAATAAAAACCACCATGGAGCCAACGCTGTAAGCCCCGGAAATATGACTGATATCATAAGCTTCAATCCGGTGGATCTCATTTTTATCCAAACCAATTGCTTGTACCAAAGCTTTCATTGCATTTTGGGCAGCTTCTTCCTGTTTGCGAATAGTTGCTCCCATTTGCAGCAACGATATCCTGGCATTTTCCTTGGCCAGATCAGCCAATTTCTTCTTTTCCCCTTTTTGCGGCAAAATAAAATGTACTTTTTGTTCCTTTTTTTGACTGAGCCACTCTTGCAGGATTTCCACATCAGCAGTTTCCTCAGCAATCACAATCTCTTTGGGAATAAAAGTCGCCCCCAGATAAAATTGCTTAATAAATACTGCATACAGCTCCGGCAAAGAAAGGTTTTCCGGATCACCAATATTAAAATGCTCCCGGCCAATTAATTTGCCCTCACGCACAAAGAAAATCTGGGCCAAAACCCGGTCATCCATTTGTTCCAGTGCAATTACATCTGCATCCTGCTTGCTGTCACGACTGATAATTTGTTCTTCAAATGTCCGTTTCATCAAGGCAATCCGATCCCTGATCTGAGCAGCTTTTTCAAAGTCCAAATTTTCAGCAGCCATTTTCATTTCCTGTTCCATCTCCCGAAACAGCTCTGCCCGATCACCATTTAAAAAGGCAATGATCTCATGGATCTTCTGACGATGCTGCTCAGCTGTAATTTTATCGACACATAAGCCATCACATAAATTTAAATGGTAGGAAAAACAGGCCCGATTTCCCTTTTTATGTTGATTTTTATTGATTTTACAAAGTTTCCAGTGTTTCTGAATAAAGTACAGCAACTCCTGTGCTCCATAAGCAGCTGTATAGGGGCCAAAATATTTGGCCTTATCCCGTAAAAGCTGCCGGGTATAAATCACCCGTGGATATTCTTCATTGACTGTCACTTTCAAATATGGATAGGATTTGTCATCCTTTAACATGGTATTATACTTGGGACGATGTTTCTTAATCAGATTCATCTCCAAAATCAAGGCTTCCACCTCGGTATCGGTCACAATCCACTCAAATGACTCAACCAATTCAACCATCTTGCGAATTTTAGGCATTAATCCATCCTGCCCCCGAAAATATTGACGAACCCGATTTTTTAAAATCTTTGCTTTACCCACATACAAAATTTGCTCCTGTGCATCTTTCATTAAATATACACCGGGCTGATTGGGCAATTTTTTCAGATTTTCTTCCAAGTCAAACATAGCTACCTCTGATTTTATAATTGTTTATCAATATCCATCACAGCCGCTACTGCATCCGCACAAGCTGCCATAATCTGCCGGACTGAGCCGCTGCGCAGATCACCGGCTGCATAAATTCCGTCAACACTGGTCTGACATTTGCTGTTTGTAATAATGCTGCCCTGTCCGTCCTTTTCCACCAGATCTCCGACAAATTCGGTATTTGGAGTGCTGCCCACGGCAATAAACACACCGTCGACCGCTAATTCGGTTTTTTCACCGGTCTGATTTTGTACCAGTGAAATGGCATTTACAAAATCATTACCCTTGATTTCTTCAGCCTCTGTAAACCACAAAACCTCTACATTGGGCAGAGCCAATAATTTGGTCTGTAAATTCTTAACTGCCCGGAATTCATCCCGGCGATGGGCAATATACACTTTTTTACACATTCTGGCTAAGTAAATGGCATCTTCTACTGCCACATCTCCGCCACCAATTACAATTGTGGTCTTATCTTTATAAAATGCGCCATCACAGGTCGCACAATAAGATACTCCCCGTCCGGAAAATTGCTCCTCACCGGGAACTCCCAATTTACGGGCGGTTGCTCCGGTTGCAATAATCAAGGTTTTGGCCAGAAAGCTGCCGGATTCCGTTTCCACTTCCTTTAAACCATTCTCAGTCAGTCTGATTGCTTTAATTTCCGCCATGGTAATGCTACCACCCAAATACTGTAAATGCTCCTGCATTTTTTGAGCCAGATCAAATCCGGAGATGCTGGAAAAACCGGTATAATTTTCAACCTCATAAGTATTGATGATTTGCCCGCCGGCAAATCCTTTTTCCAGCAAAATATAGTCAAGTTGTGCCCGACTGGCATAAATTCCAGCCGTCATTCCGGCCGGTCCCGCTCCGATAATTGCTACATCATATATTTTATTCATTTTGTCTTTCCTCCTGATATTAAATAAAGTTCCACAAAGCTGTTACATATTAAGATTTTTATACCAGAGACAGGATAAAATCTTGGTGATTGACTCCAATATCTTGTACCAAATCTGTATTTTGCAGTAATCCCCTTCTTCTGCATATCAATCCTGCTTATCGATGCCAAAAGGATATATTCCCCTTTTTTTCAGGAATGGATGCAGCAGGATGACCAAAAACAAGACTGCCAAGGTATTATAGTAGACTTCAATTAAGTTGACTGCACTCCGGAAAAATCCAAATAAGAAAATATCCTTTTTTTGATTTTGAAATAAAATTTGAAACAAGATATAGGTGTTTACCCAGTTAAAAAACATTCCCGGAATAAAGATCGATAAAAACATTTGAAAAAAGTAATCCGCCACTCCCTGAATTTCCTGATTTTTGGCAATCCACTTATTCAGAAAATAAATCAGCAGACCCAACAGTGCTACCACCATAACTACCGTGCTGCCCAAAAGCTGACGCCGAATTTCTTTGACCTTTTTTACCTGGCCATCCATCATTTTTATTGTGTCTTTTGCTTGTTTCAGGCTTAAAGTCACTGCCTTTTTTATGGTTTCGTCCATTTGTCCGGCATCAGTCTGCTGCTGTTTATCATCAATTTCCTTAATCAATTCTTTGGTGCGAGCCGCAATATCAGCTTCAAATGCCTTGACTTCACTGCTTTCGATAATGTTTAAGCCTTTTCTTAATTGGGCTTGACTAAACTGCTCATTTGCCGCTGACAGCTTTTGGCTGATGTCCTGCAAGCTATTTAATATTTCTGCTTGCCCGGTTTTGGGTGCCAGTACTTGCCCGGTAGCAGTCAAATTTTGTGTAAACAGCTGAAAAGCCTCCTGGACAGCAGAAACATCAGTAACCGCTGCTTTTTGGTTAAATCCCAGGCCAAAGCTGGCAATCCCATAGCCAAAGATCAAAGCAATCACCACCAGGTACTGAATACGCAAGATCTTCGCTTTTTTCCTGCGAAAATACCCCCATAAAAACCCAACCAATAGCATATTCAGTGCAAATGTAATGGTTAACAAGGGGATCCAGGCATTGCCTGATTTATTGGTTAAAAAAAAGCCCAGAAAATCAGCCAGTGCTCCAGTAATTCCTCCGAAAACCGGTCCAAAAAGAACGGCTACCAAACGAATCGGCGGCCCGTCAAAACTAATTTTTAAAATTGGAATGCCAATCGGCATAAAAAAGCTCAAACTTTTAATTGCAATTCCTATTGCTAAACATAATGCTGAAAATACCAACACAAAAATATAATTACTTCTCTGCTTCATTTTTTCCTCTTTCCCTGGGATTTTCCCATACGCCAATCCCGACATTTCTGCCGGTTTTATTTTTTATGAAAGTACTGATACACTTCTCTTTTGCCAATCCCCCTGTCTTTCGCCATTTGTTTGAGAATTTGCTTATCTTCCAGTCCCTGCTCCAGATAAAAATGATAATGCTCCTGCCAGCTCATGTTTTCCCAGCCGACCCGAACTTCATCTTCAATTTGCTGCCGATCTTTTCCCGCCAGGATCAAAACATATTCTCCGCGCGGCTGATTATCCTGAAAATAGGAAATCGCTTCTTCTAAAGAAAAGCACAATACTTCTTCATATTTTTTGGTTAATTCTCTGGTTAAACTAATTTGTCTGTTGCTGCCAATTACTTTGGCCATAGCTGCTAAAGTTTTGTTTAACTTATGCGGGGCTTCATAAAAAATCAAAGTATATGGCAAATCTTTTAATTCTTCCAGTTTTTGTTCTTTCAGTTTTTTATCGGCCGGTAAAAAACCCAAAAATAAAAATTCTTTCAGGCACTGCCCCGATAAAATCAAACCACTGACCAAAGCAGTTGGGCCAGGTACCGTAGTTACCGTAATACCATTTGCCCGGCAAGCCCTGGCTAAATCTTCTCCCGGATCAGAAATTCCCGGCATCCCGGCATCTGTCACTAAGGCAATGTTTTTTCCCGATAGCAGCAAATTTATGATATGATCTTGTTTTTCATCTTTATTGTGCTCATGATAACTAGTTAATTTATTTTTGATCTGATAATGATTCAATAATTTTTGGGTTTGCCGGGTATCCTCTGCCAAAACCAAATCTGCTTCCGTCAAGATACGAATGCAGCGATAACTGATATCTTCCAAATTACCAATTGGTGTTCCGGTTAAATATAATATTCCGCTCATTCCGTCTCCTTTTTGATACTCCTTTATTTCCCTGATCATCACTCCGTGAAGCTAACTCATTATCACCTGTTTTTTCTCATAAATTTCATGATCGAGCCGAAAAATACTTCGTATTTTTCGGCTAGGTTACCGCTCATATGCCCTGCTTGCAAAACAGACTTTGAAATGCAAGCATTTCTCACCTGTTTGCTCCCATGACACTCACCGTTTATTCACGATAGTATATCCCAAATTTGATAAGCATCATCAACAATGCCGCCATTTTTCACCGCTCAGCGGCTTTATCAAAGCGATAAATCTCTGATATTTCCGGCATATAACTGCCATTTTCCTGATATATAACCAAAGTTGGCTCCATTCGCAAATAAGCCTTAGCTCCCCGAATTGCTTCAATTAAAAATAAATTAGGCTCCTCTCCGATTTTGGGTTGAACCAGTCGTAAACGTTTTGGTTCCAAGCCATATTGTTTTAAAGTTGTTATCACTTCCGGCAGCCGATTGGGCCGATGAACCATACAGAAACTACCCTGTGGTTTTAAAACCCGGACCGCTTTGGCAATAATCGTTTCCAAATCACAGCAGATTTCATGCCTGGCAATTGCTTTATCCCTTTGGGCCGGAACCAGACCGGCATTCATATATGGCGGGTTGATCGTTATCCGATCAAAAGTTGCCGGTATAAATAATTTTTCCAGCTCACGCAAATCTCCCTGACAAATGGTGATTCTCTCCTGCAACTGATTATATTCAACCGAACGCCTGGCCATTTCCACATATTCCGCTTGGATTTCCAGAGCCTGATAACAGGTTTCCGGATAATAGGCAGACATCAAAATCGGAATGATCCCGGTGCCGGTTCCCAAATCCAAAATACTTTCTCCTGCTTTAGCCTGGGCAAAATGAACCAGCAAAACCGCATCCAGTCCAAAGCAAAAGCCCTTGGGATTTTGAATTAAATGCAGGCCCTTAATATTTAAATCATCCAGTCGTTCGCCGGTCTTTAAGAAATCACTCATGATTTATTCCCTGATTGGTTTTTTCGGCGATTGCTCTTTTTTTCGCCTCCATCTTCCAATTTGGCTAATTCAGCTGTATCCAGTTTTTCCGTTTTTTCCGGGCGATTATCCTTTTTAGATCGGGGCAGTCGCTCTAATTCTTTAACATCATATTGAATAATTTCAACATCTTCTCCCTGCTTAATCACCACTTTGACCTGTTGCCGCAAAATATTGACATATTGAACTTCTCCAACCACGCCGGTTGGTGTTTTCACCAGATCTCCCTCCCGGGGAGAAATCTTATTTAATTGCTCATAAGTCTCCTGCTCATATTGTAAGCAACACAGCAAACGTCCACAAATACCGGAAATTTTGCTGGGACTAAGCGATAAGTTTTGATCCTTTGCCATCTTGATTGAAACCGGATGAAAATTGCTGAGAAAAGTTCCACAGCACAAAGTGCGGCCACAGCCACCAATACTGGGAATCATTTTGGCTTCATCTCTGACTCCAATTTGCCTTAATTCAATCCGTGTCCGGAAAATGGTGGCCAGATCTTTTACCAAATCCCGAAAATCAACCCGATCATCGGCCGTAAAATAAAACAGCAATTTATTTCTGTCAAAAGTATATTCCGAATCAACCAATTTCATTTCCAGCCCTCTTTCCACGATTTTTTCTTTACAAATGGCAAAGGCTTCCTTACTCCTGATCTGATTTTCCTGATATATCTGGTCATCTTCCGCCGTCGCACAACGAATAACCGGCTTTAACGGCTGAACCAGTTCTTCTTCCGACACTGCTTTGTCAGCAAACATGACATGACCATATTCAATACCCCTGGCTGTTTCCACAATTACATTCTGACAGTTGGTATAGTCCAGACCATTCTTTTCAAAATAATAAATTTTTCCCGCTTTACGGAAGCGAACTCCAATCACATTTATCATAAATTCTCCTTTATGGCAGAAACAGATTCCATAGAATCATGTTTTTATTTACATTGGAAAGTAGCTGCTTTTTTGCCCGAATCAGGTTTAATGACAGGCCATAGTACTGACGCTCAATCTTACCAGCCGGCTGCATTTGCTCTGCCAATTTTTTTTGCTGATAAATCGACCGCAATCTTTCTCTGAGTACAATTTGCAGAACATTTAAAGCTTCTTCCAAATTTTCCTCATACTTTTCCAATTTTTTAACCTCTCCCATTATAACACGTTCTTCCGATTTTATAAACCTATCCAGCAAATTTTCTAAATCTCTTTTCATTTCTGCAAAAGTTTCCGATTCCGAAAGTTGTAAAAACTTTCCAATATTACCTTCTGCAAAAGGAATCAAGTCCTGTTTATCTTCCCTGCCGGTCTGGCGCAAAAAGGCCTGCATTTCCGATTCTGTTAAAAGCGGCATCTTTAAATGTACACAACGGGATAAAACTGTTTCCAAAAGTCTGGTCTTATTCTCTGCCAGCAAGAAGAAAAGTGCATATGCCGGCGGTTCTTCAATAGTTTTGAGCAATACATTTTGTGCCTGTATAGTCATACTGTCGGCCGCTTCCATAATATAAATCTTATACTTGCTTTGATAGGGGCGAATATTTACCTGACTTAAAATATAGTCACGAATATCATCAACCCCATATCCGGTTTTTTTGCTTGTCCGCACATAAATAACATCCGGATGATTCCCCGATTGAAACTGAGTACAGGGCTGACAATTTCCACAAACTTCCGCATCCGTTAAATTATCACATAACAAATAATTAACAAATGCTTCAACTAAAGTTTTTTTGCCACTGCCGGTTTGCCCTTCCACAATATACGCATGTGACAACCGCTCCGCCTGATGCGCCTTTAAAAAATAAGCAATCAATTCCTGTCGCCCGATGATTTGTGAAAATTTCATGTCCAGCTCCTTTTTCAATATGTCCGGTTTTGCCGTCAAATAATTTTAACTACCTGTTTGTTGCTTTTCTGTTTCAATCTTAGGTAACAAAAACACAAAAGGCGACTCCGCACTAAGAATCACCTCTTTAAGAAATATAGGAAAGTTGACTGTTTAAATAATCATATCTAATAGCAGCCCTTTAATTTCATCGACTTTGGCTAAAATATTAATTCCATTTTTTTCTTCTTTCATCAATTCCTGAGCCAAATCATCCAATTCCTTATCCACCAGTTTGATCAAGCCATACACGCGATGCCGGCCCCGTCTGTCCAAAAAATTTTCTCTGGAAAAATGATGGGAATTGGTTACCACTTCATTTACAAAATCCTTAATCAATTCCCGATATTTTTTCATATCCTTAATATCCATATGTTTGGATAATTTTTCACCCTGAGAAACAATATCGTTCATTATCTTATTTAAGCGGTCATGCAATTCTGCATTTTCCAGCTTAGAAGATAAGGTAAATTTAAAATCTGCTTCTGCAACCTTTTCCTTGGGCGAAACACCACTGACAATGGAAGTTTGCTCGGTTCTTTGAACTTTCATTCTTCCGCCTCCTTACTGATTTTTGCTCCAGCTGACTGCGTTTTTTTATTCATGTTTAAGCGTTCTGTCACTGCCAGCCAGATTTCCCGATGAACGCTTTGCGCATCCTGATCGGTATTAATAATGACCTTAGGATATTGATAACTTTCCGCTAAATCCCGAAAACCCTGATTAACCCGATTATGAAAAGACATTGACTCGGCTTCTAAGCGATCCAGTTCTTTTTGCGCCTTCTTGCGCTGGATGGCTTTTTCCTGACTGACAAATAAAAAAATGGTTAAATCCGGCATTCGTCCACGAATGGCAAATTCATTAATTTTTCTCACCGGATCCAGTCCCAACTCCCTGGCAATCCCCTGATAAACATAAGAAGATGCCACATAGCGGTCAGTAATCACAATTTTACCTGCTGCTAAAGCCGGTTCAATCACTTCATCAATATGCTGGGCACGACTGGCAGCATAAAGTAAGGCCTCTGTCCGGACAGACATTTTTATATTCTCCGGTGCCAGTAAGATTTCCCGTATCTTTTCACCAATTGGGGTTCCGCCCGGTTCCCTGGTAATTAATACTGAATTATGTGTGTCTGTCAATTTCTGGCGCAGCAATTCAATCTGGGTCGATTTTCCTGAGCCGTCCATTCCTTCAATTGCAATAAACATTGCTGCCTCCTGTTGATTTTTTAATTTCATTCCGCTCTGATAGTAAAATACCGCAAAATGAATATGCCTGCTGCGCAGTCGCATTCATTTCCACAATTTGCCACCTAAGATTGTTTTTGGCCAGACCGCACATTTCTGGCTGTTCCCACCGTCAGAACCTGACACTTCGTGTCAGCCGCGCTTTCAGCGCTGCCCTCTGACGGTGAAGCGCCGGGAAATGTAAATG
>RQYD01000005.1 GCA_003858485.1 Clostridiales bacterium COT073_COT-073 | reverse complement strand
CTCGGAGAGCCTTCAGCGATCTATATTTACAGTTTTTTAAGGGGCATTTGTCTCTTTTTTTATTGGCAAACTTTTTCATAAATCACTTGACACTACCGTCACCACCTCTATTTGATATTTTTCATTGACCCACTCAGCAAACCATCCTTTTCGGCCAAATGGCAAAAATATCGGCTGATAACTGGCAGTTGAACAAATTTTAAATTTTCTTTCACAATTTACAAAATAAAAATCCGCTACTTTTTGCTGCTGATTTTGCTGAATCAAATCCAAGGCCCGCATCCATTTGACATCATCCGGCACCCCGGCCAGCAAAAATAAATGTAAGTAATCGGTATAACTAAAACCAATGTAATCTCGCCAATCTTTGCCTTTGATTTGACTGGGACCCGGACTTTTTTTAGAAAATTTTTGATCGATTTTTTGTTTAAAATACTGTTTTTGTCTTTTAATTTGTGCTTTTCCTGCTTTTTTTAGATCTTCACTAATTTCTTTTAATTTCCCGGCAATTGCTTGCTCGCCTTTTTTCTGCACTTGTTTTAAAATCTTTTCAATTTCTGCCTGTCCCTGATTAAGCGCGGCCTCTGCCTGCTCAATTTTGTCGGTATATTTTTGCTGAATAAAATCTTGCTCGCTGGCCTCTAATTTATCAAAGATCTGACTGACCACCTGCTCTGCCTGTTCATTGGTTAATCCCAGTTCCCTTAATTTTTCGGCCGTTGCTGCTTTGGCTTGCTTTTTTCCCTGCATATGATCATAAAGCCCCTGACTAACGGCTGCCCGAACATGATTATCCAGGTTTTTAAGCTCCGATTTTAATTGATCGACCTGCTCGGCCACCCGATTTTCCAGATAATAACGGATATCGGTATTACCATCACTAACCGCCTGATTGATCAAATCCTGAAAGTCATCAATTCCTTGTGTCAATGCTTTTTCTGCTACATCGGCCGCTGCCTCGACTGTCTCCATAGCTAATCCTGATAATGCCCCGGCCAATGAAGTATACCAGGTCGCCGGAGTTTTAATTAAGGGCACCCGTTTTCCCCGAAACAGCATGAAAATATCGGCTGTGGTTTCCAGGGCTGACCAAAGTCCGATGATCACTCCGGTTAAAATTACTGTTCCTGCGCCTAAGCTCCACCAACCGGCAATGGTCGTTGCTAAGGAGCTGACGGTGGCCATCTTGGCCGGATCAGACAGCAAAGCCACCACATTAAAAGCAATTCTGGCTGCAAATAAAGCAGCGATCATCAATGCCCGGTTTACATTTTCCTCACCGCCAAACAGTAAATATTCCAATTCCCCTGTGCGGGCATGATCGCTTCGGATATATCCGGAAATAGCCGGATCATCTTCCGGCAGCAGGGCAAAATGCGAAAAAACCATAAAATAATATTCATTTAAAATAATATAGTCCGCCATTTGCTGAAATGCCTGTTTGATTTGATCTAGCAGCCCTTCGCTAAAAACCGGAACCTGAGTGATAACTGACTGATTGTTGGCTTTCAGCAGAGAAGATGGCAAATGATTGGCATTTAAAATCTGCTCTTCGATCATCGGTAAATGCGTTTCCAGGCTAATTGCCGACTGCTCCAGCTGTTGTTGCTTTTGCTCCAGACCGGCCCGTGTTTCACTCCCATTTGCCTCCCGGTAGCCTTCATACGATAAGGGAAAATAAAAATAAATCCCCTTTTCCGCATTCAGCAAAGCATTCGCCTGGTCATAAAGTTCACCCGGCCTAAGTTCATTCCACTCCTCATCATTTCGTTGGGCCGCTTCATAGTCATTAAGCAATTTTTGTGCTTCACTGATCAAGCTGCTGATCTGCTTTTGCAAATTCCAAAAAGTTAATTCATTTTCTTTTAATTTTTGCTGTAAATAAGCAAAGTTACCAATTCGGCTAATGCTGTTACTCATGTCATACTGTTGCAGCAAAGATTCCATTTGCCGGCCAATGCTTTGTTTCATCGATAAGTCCAGATCGGCTGTTTCTAATTCCGCCAAAAATTTTTTTATTTTATCCGCACTGTCCTGGCACCCTGCCACCACTTCCGATACTGCTCTGACTGAATTACGATAACTGTCTGTCATTTGCCAAAAATGCTCTGCCATTTGCTTTAGCTGATTGTAATTTTCTGCTTTGGCAGCATAAAAAGCCACTATTTGTTCCTGACGTTCCTGATCATTTAAATCTTCATCCATTGGCCAGAATTCATCCACCAGCTCCATTCCCCGCTCCATAAAATACATGATTTCCAGCACAATTTCGCCGGCTGAAAATTGCTGCTCGATCATCTCCGCTTTCAGCCTTTCCGGAATATCGCTCCGGCTTTCAATTTCCTTGATTTTTTTCGTTTGATCAGCAAAAATGACATTAAAAAAATTGACTCCCTCATTTTCCAGGGTCGCTGCATGCGTATTTTCATTGATCTTAACTCCATCCAGATATTCATACAAGCGCAAGATCCCACGTTCTGTCCCATCCAGCTCCTTTAATAACTTGTCTTTCTTTTTCAGCCACTCTTCTGATTTGACATTCTTTTTCCAAACTTCAAGTTTTTCCAACCAGTCACCGGCCACTGCAAACGGCAGTTTATCCCGGGCAAATAAAAGAGCATCCGCCTTAGCGGCCAGCAAGGTTGGGCAATCCATTTTCTGCCTTTCTTTTCGCCAGGAATAATCCGTCACTGCAAAATATGGAAAATGATACTCCCGGTTTTTATCCTCCTGATATAAAAAGTCCTGAAAGTAACTAATCTCAATTTTGCTTTTAAAGCCGGTTTCATAGGTTTTATCAACGGTATACTGACCATTTGCTAATCTTTCATCATAAAATAACAAACCATATTCCTCAAAAATATCAACCACATAATCCGCCTGCAGATTATGGACAGCCAAGCGCCCTATTTCTGCTTGTTTGGCATATAAATACTGAATCCGATATGCTTCGGTTATGCCCAAGGCAAAAGTAACCAAAGTCAAATAAATGATTGCCGAAAAAAATGTGATCGTACCTCGTTTCAACTTCATTTTACCCCTCCTTCCGCCAAACTTCCCCGCTCTTTTATCCTAGCAGAATTAACCGCCAAAGTCGTCCGCTGGCTGCGGAATTTGGTTAAAAAATAATTAGAATAAAATTATGATTTGATTAATATTATTTTGCCGATATTTTTTCTTTTTAATCGCTACTTGGCATTATCAGCTTATTTTGATCCAACTTTTCTTTGTTTTATTGATTCCTGTCAAAACATCATTCCAAAATAATTAAAATCAAATTAGAAAAATTAAAATCTAATGAGAGCACAGATGGTCAGACACTGCCACTTCGTGTCAGCCGCGCTAACGCGCTTCCTGTCTAACGGTGACGTGCCGCCAAATGAATATGCCTGCTGCGCAATTGCATTCATTTTGCTTATGTGCGTCAAAAAAACTCCCTTTTGGCTGGTCGTTTTAAACTGACCGCCCAAAGGGAGTTTTTGACTGATTTCATTTAATCTTTTACTCTATAATAATATTTTAATCTTCTACTTTATAGCAACTGCGAATATCAACCAGTCCTGGTATTTTTTGCAATTCCAGCAAAGCCTGTTCAAAATTGCTTTGAATCAGACGATGGGTCACCAAAATGATATTGGCCTGATTCTGATTTTTCTCCAATTTCTGCAAAATATTTTCAATGCTAATCTGGTGTCCGGAAAACACCTCCGTAATTTTATTTAATACCCCGATCTCATCTTTGACTACCACCCGCAGAAAATATTTAGCCTCTATTTCATCTGCCGTTTTCATGACCGGCTGCGCTGTCGGCTGCCATAGCCCCTTGCCTCCAACTCCCAGTTTCTTATTTCTGGCCACCTCCATAATATCAGACACGACTGCCGTGGCAGTTGGCATTTCTCCGGCTCCTGGTCCGTAAAACATAGTTTGGCCAACAGCATGGCCATATAAATAAATGGCATTAAATTCATTTTTAACAGTTGCCAGGGGATGAGAGTCTCTGAGCAAGGTTGGCTCGACAGATACTTCGACCTTGCCATTTTCCTGCTTGGCCACTCCAATCAGTTTAATCACATAGCCAAATTCCTTAACTGCCTGGATATCTTCTGCTGTCACCTGAGAAATCCCTTTGACCTTAACTGTCTCCATTTTTATCCCTGCTGAAAAAGCCAGGGAAGCCAAAATTGCCATTTTCCGGGCAGCATCCAGTCCTTCGACATCATTGGTCGGATCCGGCTCGGCAAAACCCAAAACCTGTGCCTGCTTAAGGGCAGTTTGATAATCGAGTCCGGCTTCGGTCATTTGGGTCATAATATAATTGGTAGTACCATTGACGATTCCCATTATTTTATAAATTTCATCCGAAGCCAGTCCCTGTACCAGTCCACGCAGCACCGGAATACCACCGGCAACACTGGCTTCGTAGCACAGATCAGCCTCATATTCAGCGGCCAGTCGATGCAGCCGCACCCCATAATCAGCAATCACATCCTTATTGGCGGTAACCACTGACTTTTTATTTTGCAGAGCTGCTCTGATATATTGATAGGCCGGCTCGATCCCCCCCATCAATTCAACCACTATATCAATTTCCGGATGATTGACTACCTCACGATAATCAGTAGTTAAAAGCTGCGGCGGAATGTCCAATCCTCTGGCTTTTGCAATATCTCTGACTAAAATCTTTTCAATCTCCAGTTCACTGCCAATTTGCCTGGCAATTGCTTCCTTACGGCCGGATAAAAGTTTATGAACTCCACCGCCAACAGTACCCAATCCTAATAATCCGATTTTAATTTTCAATGCCATCCTCCTATCTGATCACCCAGTCAATCTGTGTTTGACCATGCTTTTTCAAAAAGTCATTGGTTTTGCTAAAGGGCTTAGAGCCAAAAAATCCGCGATATGATGATAGTGGTGACGGATGCGGTGATTCCAAAATCAAATGCTGACGATTGGTAATCAGGCTCTTTTTGCGACGGGCATCATTACCCCATAAAATAAAAACCAAAGGTTTTTCCCGCTGATTCAACTTTCGGATCACTTCAGTAGTAAATTCCTCCCAGCCAACTCCCCGATGAGAAGCTGCCTGATAAGCCCTGACTGTTAATACCGCATTCAGCAGCAGTACTCCTTGATCTGCCCAGGCACTTAGATCACCATGATCAGCCGGAGCAATCCCTAAATCATCTTCCAGTTCTTTGTAAATATTAACCAAAGATGGCGGTATCTCTACTTCTTTTGATACACTAAAAGCTAAACCATTGGCCTGTTTATCGTTAAAGTAAGGATCCTGACCCAAAATCAAAACTTTTACATCCTGATAAGCAGTTTTATGAAAGGCCGAATATATCTGATCCATTGGCGGAAAAATTTTACGACTGCGATATTCACTGATCAAATATGTTCGCAATTTCTGATAATATGGTTTTTCTAATTCCGGTTCCAGTATTTCCTGCCAGTCATTATGAAATATTTGCTTCATTTCCTACTCCAATACTATCAGCTAAAGTTATTATTTCCAGACTACTTTATTTATCGGCTTTTATCAATTGCGCAAACGGGCAATTGAATTTTTGACCCGCTGAATGGCTTCCTTTTTTCCCAAAATTTTCAAAATTTCAAAAGCTCCCCCCGGTGTTGATTCCTGTCCGGATACTGCAATTCGCAGGGGCCATAACATCATTCCGGTTTTTATTTCATTTTCCTGCAAATAAGCCATCACTGTATCATGAATATTTTCCTGGCTCCAGTCTGCAATGGTTTCCAGCACTGGTTCAATTTTTTCCAACATATCCAGTGCCACTTCCGGATTAGTTTTCATCTTTTTATGTGTGTAAATTGATGGATCAAACTCCGGCATCTCTTTAAAGAAAGCCAATAAATCGGTAGTATCATTTAAGGTTTCTACTCTGGTCTTAGCCAAAGCTGCCATAAACGGCAAGTCCAGTTCCGGCTGCCCGGCAAAGTACTGCTTCAGCATCGGTTCTACTTTTTGATAAAATTCCTCGTCTGACAGTTTTTTAATATACTCACTGTTCAACCAGCGAAATTTTTGCATGTCAAAAACGGCTGGTGATTTTTTAATTTGATGATAATCAAATTGCTCCACCAATTCCGGTAAAGATAAAATTTCATTTTCATCTTTCGGACTCCAGCCCAATAAAGCTACAAAGTTAATAATTGCTTCATTTAAAAAGCCTTTTTCCAATAAATCTTCATATGAGGAATGGCCCAAACGTTTGCTTAATTTTTGATGATTTTCATCCGTAATCAGCGGCACATGCACATAAGTTGGCACTTCCCAGCCAAATGCCTGATACAGGCGGTTATATTTGGGTGAGCTGGATAAATATTCATTTCCACGAACCACATGGCTGATCTCCATTAAGTGATCATCAACCACATTGGCAAAATTATAAGTCGGATAACCATCCGATTTAATTAAAATCATATCTTCCAATTCACTATTAGGTACTGTGATATCACCAAAAATCACATCGGAAAAAGTGGTAGTTCCTTCGCTTGGATTATTTTGGCGAATAACATAGGGTTTTCCGGCTTTTAAATTATTTTCTATTTCTTCTTTGCTCAAATGCAGGCAATGCTTATCATAGCGATACACACCTTTTTCAGCTTCCTGCTCAGCCTTCATTTTTTCCAGACGCTCTTCATCACAAAAACAATAATATGCCTCGCCTTTTTCAACTAATTCTTTGGCATACTTTAAATAAATTCCGGCCTTTTGTCTGTCACTTTGGACATAAGGTCCGTAGCCGCCATCTTTATCCGGTCCTTCATCATGCTTTAATCCGGCAAAATCCATGGTCCGATAAATTATTTCAAGTGCCCCCTCCATTTGCCTGACCTGATCCGTATCTTCAATTCTCAGCAAAAAATCGCCGCCACCATGTTTGGCAATTAAATAAGCATACAACGCTGTTCTAAGATTGCCGACATGCATTCTACCGGTTGGACTTGGCGCAAACCGTGTTCTGATTTTTTTATTCTCCATTTTTTGTTCCTCTCTTCTGTAATTTTAATTATTTTACTATATTATCAGACGCTTTTCAATAATAAAGATGAAATAAAATATAAAGTTGCCCACAACTCTTAATATCATATTTTACAACATTTTATATTTTTTTCAATCTTTTTATTGTTTTTCCTATCAAAACCCAGTATAATGAATCAAAGAGGAGGGAGTATTTATGCGGCGAAACTTTATTTTAGTAGTTTTTTTAGGGTTATTTCTGGTTGCCTGCACTGCTAAAACTGAGCCTTTACCGACCACTTCCATTCGTTTTACGCCTCTTAATTTTCCGCACAGTCACTTAGGTGAATTTATCCTGACAGACAATTTAAATCCGGAACAATTACAGTTGTTTTTAACTGTTTTCAGCAACACTTTTTCTTTCAGTCAAATTGATGATCATGTAGTTTTGCAGAATTTGCCCAATACTTTTTCTCTGCAACTCTTTTCCGAAAAAACTTTAACCGATATTTATCGTTTATCTTTTGATTTTGAAAAAGATATTGCTTTTTTGCAAAATCAGCAACATATCTATGCGGTCAGTCAATCGGATTTTCATCAAATTATTGAAACAGGTTATTTTAATGTTATTTTCAAAAAAAATTATGCTCCGACTGCGGAATTTTTATTAAACAATATTGATGTAAAATATTCGGTTAACGGAACCTGGAATTATGAAACCTACCAGAATAATTTTTTATCATACAAAATCAATAAAGAGCAAGAACAATCGACCAATTATATTGTCACTGATTCTGAATTTATATTGACTTACCGTTTTCCTGAAAAACAACCGGATGAAATTTATGAAAGTATCCGCTCGGCAGAAAACATGATCGAAAACCGCCGGCAACTAACTTCAGAGCAAATCAGCATTCCGGTTGGGGAAGGAAATTATTATTATGAAATTGAGGCAATTTGGTCTAATCCGGTGCTGCCATACAAAGCAACCCTAAAATACCAATTTCAGCTGGAAGTTAATTATCCACCCAAAGTCAAAGTGGATTCTTTTGCCAATTCAGGCATGGTTGCAGCCATTTCTGTTGAAAATTATGATCCTAATGGCCGGGTAACTGTTGCTTCTGATTTATGGGAAAAAGAAATTCCCTTGACCTTAATTAATCAAAAATATTATGGTCTGCTGCCAATTCCCATTGATTCTGAAGCCGGCGAATATGAAGTCCACATTATTGGCAGCAATAGCTCTGAAACCCTTCGCCAAAAAGAAAGCTTAAATGTATCGGCAAATAAAATATCAGCTTTGACAGCTGGCAAAAAACAATTTGAAAAATATATAATCGAACAATCGCAGGACGAATATTATCAGCAGCTTATACAAACCAAGAATTTATCTTCGGCTGATGAAAAACTATGGACCGGAAATTTTCTTTTTCCCACAGCTGCTCCCGGAACGGCTGTATATGGGCAAATATATACTTATAGAGATCTCCGCTATCAGTATCAGCGTATTCCATATTCAGCCAACGGAAACTTTGATATTTACTCACCGGCCAATGGCATTGTCCGGGTAGTCAATCATAATCCGGAACTGGGTTACAGTTTGATTATTGACCATGGTCTTGGCCTCTTTAGTTTGCTGGGCGGGATGTCAGAAGTCCTGATCAAACCGGGAAGTTATATTTTTGCCAAGCAAAAGATCGGCAGTTCTGACCGAACTGATATTTTACCCAATCCGGCTTTTACATACGCAACTATTGTTCATGGATATTATGTCAATCCTAACTCATTTTGGGAGAGAGATCCTATTTCTCTCTTTAAATAAGGTTATGCTTTTGCTTTAAAAGGCTGACCTGTAATATAGCTGATCGCTATTTATGCTTATGGTTATAAAAAGGAGGCTTCTCAATGAAAACCAAATTCACCAAAAAGGAATTAAGTTGGATTACCTATGATTGGGCAAATTCTGCTTACTCCCTGGCAGTTACTTCCACTATTTTACCAATTTTTTACACCACCGTTGCTGCTAAAAACTTACCAGCTGCCCAAACTCAGGCTTATTGGGGCTACTCAAATACCATTGCTACCATTATTGTTGCCCTGCTTGCTCCAATTTTAGGCACAATTGCTGACTATAAGGGTTTTAAGAAAAAGTTTTTCACCATCTTTTTGGCCATCGGTCTGCTTTCAACTGCGGCTTTATCTTTAGTTCAAGAGAATAATTATATTTTATGTTTAACCATCTATGTCTTTTCCGTTCTTGGATTTTCGGGCAGCAATTTATTTTATGATTCTTTCCTGACCGATGCTACTACAGAAGATAAATATGATAAAGTTTCCACTTACGGCTTTGCCTTTGGTTATATTGGCAGCTGTATTCCTTTTTTAATCTGCATTGGTATTATCATGAAAGCCGAAGCCCTTGGTTTGACCACTATGCTGGCTACTCAATTATCCTTTATTTTAACTGCTGTCTGGTGGCTGGTTTTCTCTTTTCCAATATTAAAAAATGTCGATCAGCAATACTATGTGGAGCCGGAAAAGCACCCCATTCGTTCTTCCCTGAGCCGACTTTTTAACACTTTAAAGAAAATTCACCTCTATCGTAATGTCGTGCTTTTTCTGGTAGCCTATTTCTTTTATATTGACGGTGTCCATACCATTATCAGCATGGCCACAGTCTATGCCAGTGTCATTGGGATTGACAAAAATACTTTAATGATCGCTTTGCTGGCGGTACAAGTAGTAGCTTTTCCATCTGCCATTATTTTTGGTCATGTGGTTAATAAAGTATCGGCCAAAACTCTTTTATTTATTGCGATTTCCGTTTATATTATAATCACTTATATTGGCTATTTGATGTCAACTCCATTTCATTTTTGGCTGCTGGCAATTTTGGTTGGCACTCAGCAGGGAGGAATCCAGGCAATTTCCCGTTCTTCTTTCGGCAAATTGATCCCCAAAGAAAACTCGGCGGAATTTTTCGGTTTTTTCAGTATCTTCGGCAAATTCTCCGCTGCCCTCGGTCCGATGATTGTAGGCGGTGTTGGGCAACTGACCAATAATACCAGAATTGGTGTTTTAAGCTTAATTCCTCTATTTATTTTAGGCCTGTTCTTCCTGTCAAAAGTTGACTTTAACTCACGCCCCAAAGCAATTAATGAATAACTCAACTTTCCTACGTTCCCTGGAACAGTCTTTTTTATGGCGTGTGCCGCGGAAGCATCTTTTCGCAGAAAAGTGCGAAAGCGGTATGTAACCGCAAGCCATCCTACAAAGTAAGTGGCGAAAATGGGTAATATGTGCCCGCTCCCTGAAGCGGGATAGAGCCAAAAAAAACTGTGGGAAAGTTGGGTGAATAAATAATTAAGGGGGCTGTTGCATTTTAAAATTTTCACACAAGAATAAGGTAAAGTTCTTCTAATTTACCTCATATCTTGTGTGAAATCTTTATTTTTGCAGCAGCCCCTTGGTATTTTCCTTTACGAATTCCTTTTCGGTGTTATTTTTCCAATTTTTTAGCCAGCTTCTTACCTAAAATATATGTACAAATAAATGAAACAATTAAAGCAACGAACATGACAACCAAAGCTATAATCAAATTGCCACTGCTACCATCTGGATTAATATAGGCTGGCAAGGAAATAAATCCCGGAGTGGAAAGCACAAATTGCGTCATTCCCAAGAAGCCGGCCAATAAACCACCAATTCCACCACCTATCATTGCTCCAATCAATGGATAGGTTTTAGGGAATAAGACACCATATACTCCTGGTTCGGTAATGCCACAAAGTGCTGTAATTCCAGCCGAAATGGAAATCGACTTTTCACTAATTTCTTTTGAAATCAACGCAGCCGCCAGACATGCTCCACCAACTGCTACATTGGCTGGAGCCATACCTGTGCAAATCAGAGGATCTGAACCAACTTCCGCCAATAAAGCAAAACAAACTGGATAAGTTGCATTATTCATTCCAAAAAACACCATCAATGGTGTAGTTATGCCAATAATCATAACTGCTAATGCCGGAACCGTACGATAAATTGCAAAAACACCATCTGCCAGCCAAGTTCCAAAGATACCGCCAATTGGTCCAAGAACCAATAAAGTCACCGGCACTGTTATCAGCATAGTCAGTAGTGGAACAAAAATGGTTTTTAGCACTGTTGGAATATATTTTTGTAAAGTCTTATATATCACCGACATAAATAAAACGCCCAAAATTACTGGAAATACCGTTGAATTATAGGCTACTTGAGTGATCGGAATTCCAAAAAATGATAAATCTTCTACATTATTAATCCCCGAATATAAAAGGATTACCCCCAAAAACGCCCCCAAATAGCCATTTGATTTTAATCGGGTAGCTGCCGAAAAACCTATAAATACTGGTAAAAAATAAAATGTAGCTTGATTGATTCCATAAATTACCCGGTAAGTTCCTGATTCCGGTGCTACTCCAAAAAAATTGGTCAACAGCGTCAGTACTGCTCCGGCCAATCCACCGGCAATCAAAACCGGGATAACCGGTGAGAAAGTACCACCAATAAATGTCATAATCACAGACAGAATATTTTTAGGAGATTTCTTGATATCTTCACGAAATGTTTCTGCATCTTCAACCAATCCTTCTGACTTAATTCCATCCAGTTTTTGAAATTCTGCATATAAGTTGGGAACATCCTGGCCAATGACGATTTGGTGTTCTCCATTTTGGACAACTACATTTAATACTCCGGCGATTTTTTTAATATCTTCTGTTTGAAATTTATCGACATCTTTTAATTGTAATCTCAGTCGGGTCATACAATGGCTGACACTGGCAATATTTTCCAAACCACCACATTTTTTAACGATTTCTTCACACATGAGCATATAATTTTTCGCCATACTAATTCATCTCCTTTCCCCAATCTGATCCATTTGACTTAATTAGTTTTGAATACCAATAAAAAGAATCCTTTTTAATTCTTTTTAACTCCAGCTCTTTCGCGCTTTGAACATTATTTAATTGGTCATCGGTGACATCAATATACACTAAACCATATCGCTTGGCCATTCCGTTTCCGGTCGATAATAAATCTGTAAAAGACCATGGATTATATCCCCACACCTCACAACCATCTTCAATCGCCAAACCAACTTGATAAATATTATCTCTCAAAAAGTCTATTCGTGCCTGGTCATGAACTCTCCCATCATCAGCTACGGATTCATGCATCCCGAATCCATTTTCTGTTATAATCATTGGCAAACGATAGTGGTTCCACATGTAACGTAAAGTATATCTAAGGGCTGATGGATCAATTTCCCAATCCCAATCATTTGTTTCAACAAATGGATTTTTAGTCAGGGCAAATTCACCTGGATTAGTTGGAAATTGTAGTTCACCTTTTTGCCCTTTTTTATTTAATAAATATTCTTTGGCTTCTGCTTCTGGCAATGCATCTTTAGCCGTATTACTTCTGTAGCAATTAACTGCAAAAAAATCTATTTGGGCTTTTGCCATTAATTCCTCATCTCCCGACTCCATACCAATATCAATCTTATTATTTTTCCAGTAATTTTGCAAAAAGTTGCTGTAAGAACGATATACATATGTGTCATTCCAAATTTTTTCTGTAAATTCTTCTGCATTCATTGCCGCAATTTGATCCATTGGTTTACATGTTTCTGGATAAATCGGCACCATCCCGGGGACGGGACCAATTTTTCCGTTTTCAACCATTTCATGACAAGCAATTACCGCTTTGGCATGGCATAAATTCATGATATGATTAATTTGCCACTTTTGTTCAAACCAATTGGTACATCCTTTTGATATTCCCAACCAATGTCCATAAACAATCTGCATATTTTGTTCATTAATTGACAGCCAGTATTTTACTCTATCACCAAATTCTTTAAAGCATACTCTGCAAAAGTATTCAAACTCATCAATTACTGCCCTATTTAACCATCCACCATATTTTTTCTCTATCCAGCATGGCATATCATAGTGATATAATGTAACAATTGGTGTAATATTATTTTTTAGCAATTCATCAATTAAGTTATTATAAAATTGAATTCCTTTAGGATTTATTTTGTGATCTTCAGCAGGAATGATTCTTGACCAGGACAGGGAAAAACGATAAGAACTAAAACCACACTCCGCCATTAAAGCAACATCCTGTTTGTAGTGATAGTAATGTCCTGCTGCAATTGAATTGTCGGCAAATGGTTGTTTTGTTTTCGAATTCAAATCAATGATTGCCTGTGTTCTGCCATCTTCTAAAGTCCCTCCCTCTACTTGCCAGGCAGCAGAACTGGCGCCCCATAAAAAATCATCCGGAAATTTAGGATCGTGTTTATAATACATCTTTTACCTCCTTCGCTGTTGTTACCACTTTTACAAATTTATTGTAGCAAAAAAGGCAAAATTTTAGGGGGCAATTTCTGCTCCCTAATTCTAATAAATAGTTTTATATTTAAAGTAATAAACCAACTTATTACAGATTTCTATTTCCATATTTTTTCAAATATACATTATATAGTATATCAAATAAATATACTGTACCATATTTCCCTTGAACACTCTTTATATTCGAATAATCTTTTTTGGTCAAATAATAGATATCTGTAAAACATTTTTTAAAATCAGGGTCATGTGAGGTAGTTATTAATCCCTTATATGCAAGGCAATCTGCCATGATTTTTAAATTATTCCTGGCAAAATTTCCCATCGTTGAAACCATAAATACAGAATCATTTTCTGTACAAGCAAGTATTTCTTTCGCACTAAATTTCGTATCTGTCATCACATGTATAATTTTATTTAGCAATACCAATGGTCTTTGAAATTCCATAACACATTGCGCTGAAGAATAGGAAGAAAAAAAGAGCACCTTTTTACTTTCATATATCCTTTGTGCTATTTTCTCCAAATCATTCTGAGAAATCATTTCATCCACTTCTTTAATTGTGGAAGCAACTTCGCCAGCATACCATTCACGGTAGTTTTCTTTTTCATGCATTTGCATAAAATAATTATATCGAAAGTCAAATGCCCGAAATCCACGCTTAAAATCCTGGAAATTATGATATCCTATTTGTTTGCAAAACCGTCTGACACTACTTCTGGACACATAGCACTCATCAGCTACATCATAAATATTTAACTTGCCAATCCGATTATAATTTTTCAGGAAAAACATAGCAATTGAATGATTAGAATCCCCCTCTTCTGTATGCTCAATTGCTCTAAATAAATAATCAATTAGTCCCAAACGTTGAATATCCATCCTTTTCCTCCCATGCATTTCTGTTTCTTCTATTAGTAGTATATTATATTTATGGATGATTCACAAGCAAAAACCGATAACCACATGCATCCAACAATTGGAAAAGTAATCTACAGGACTTTATCACAACAAAAATTAAAGAAGCATAGTCCATAACCCGCTTCTTTTCTGTATACCTTAGCACACAAAAACCCTGCAAGCACTTGCAGGGTTTTATTATCATATGATATTTAATTTTTCAGCTATTATTTGTGCTTGCGCTTTCTAGCTGCTTCAGACTTCTTTTTGCGACGAACGCTTGGCTTTTCGTAATGCTCACGTTTGCGAAGTTCTTGCATGATACCGGCCTTGGCGCAGTTTCTCTTAAAACGACGCAAAGCACTATCCAAGCTCTCGTTTTCTTTCACTCTTACAGTTGACACTTTTTTACACCCCCTCCGGTTGCAATTTGTACTCTTGCCCTATGATCAGGCCAAAACCATTTGATTGATTTGCTCTTGCCTTAATCTCCGGCAATTAAGAACCTCCCACCATACCCGTTCCAGGGGTTTTAAAGGATTTCTCAAACAAGCACTTCATTTATTATATCCCATACTATAGCCATTCGTCAACTACTTATTTGGGAAAATTTCAAATATCTTACGAATATCTTGTAGATAAGCACATTAAATATCTTCAATCTATAAAAAAGAATATCTTAATTATGCCTTGGCTACTTCAATATTCAGCTTTCTGCCTTTGATCCGTTTATTTTGCAAAGCACTCAGTACCTTCTTGGCACTTTCTTTGCTGACATCAACAAACGAAAATTTATCATACATATCAATCGTACCGATATGTCTGGCATCTACTCCGGCTTCGCCGATAATGGCCCCCAAGACATCACCAACCGATACCTTATGTTTCTTACCGGCCGACATAAACAAACGGACTTGCTCTTTGGGTGCATGTTTTTTATCCCGCTCAAAGCCAAAATCATCGCTCCTGCCTTTGCGTTTACTATGCTTTGGTCGCTCCTCTGCCCGATCTTTTCGATCGCCTCTTTCACGCTCTTTCTTCTTATCAGCACTGCGCTCCCGTCTGTCTGTATCCCGCTCTTTCCCACGTTGGCGGCCTCTTTCCGGAACCGACCGCTCTCTTTTGGGGGCATCAAAACGATAATCATTAACATCTCTTTCTTCACTGATATCCTCCAGGGAAAGTGTTTGTTTCAGTAGAGCGGCTGCCAGCTGTTCAGCAGAATAGCCTTTTTTCTTTAATTTTTCAACCATTTGCTCATAATCGAACAGTAATTCCGGCTCTATTTCCTCCAACAGCTTATTCAGAAAACGATCAATTTGCTTTTCCTGCACTTCTTCTTTGGACGGAATATCCCTGCGTTCAATTTTCTTTTGAATATAAATTTCAACATTCCGAAAGCGGATCCGGTCAGACTTGGTCACAATCGTGACCGATTCCCCAGCCTTACCTGCTCTGCCGGAACGGCCGATCCGATGAACATAATAATCCTCTTTATCAGGTACATCATAGTTGATCACCAAATCAACATTTTGAATATCCAATCCTCTGGCTGCCACATCCGTACAGACCAAACTGTGCAAAATACCTTTATTGAATTTTTCCAAAACCCCCATGCGCAATTCCTGCTTTAAATCACCATGGATCTTATCTGCCCAAAATCCCTTTTCTTGCAACATATCGGTGATTTCATCAACCATTCGTTTGGTGTTGCAAAAAATCATACAACGTTCCGGCGATTTATCATCCAAAACCCGAAAAAGTGCTTCCGGCTTTAATTCTTTTTTAACTGCACAATAACTTTGCATCACTGTATCAGTTGTAATTCCAGTAGCTTCAATCGTGACCTCATCCGGCTCTTTTAAATACTTGCCGGCCAGCTCAACAATTTCTTTGGGCATGGTTGCCGAAAACAGCAAAGTCTGTGCTTCGGTTGGAACTTCTTTTAAAATAAATTCAATATCTTCACGGAAGCCCATCTTCAGCATTTCATCCGCTTCATCCAAAATCACAATATGGACTGCCTGAAAACGCAAAGTTTTTCTCTCCATATGATCCATGATCCGACCCGGAGTACCCACAATGATCTGCACTCCTTTTTTTAAAGCCATAATTTGTTTATAGATCGGCTCACCACCATACACCGCCAAAACCTTGATATTATGGGAAAAGCTAAGCAATTTCCGAATCTCACCTGCCACCTGGACTGACAACTCTCTGGTTGGACATAAAATCAAAATTTGCGGTTTTGTCAATTTTTCATCAATTTTATC
The DNA here is from genome assembly GCA_003858485.1 of Clostridiales bacterium COT073_COT-073. Classification (GTDB taxonomy): domain Bacteria; phylum Bacillota; class Clostridia; order Lachnospirales; family Vallitaleaceae; genus W11650. Next base: position 113,596 of record RQYD01000005.1, on the reverse strand, counting down.
CAGCACCGGAATCGAAAAGGCGGCTGTCTTTCCAGTTCCGGTTTGCGAACGGGCAATCACATCTTTGCCCGAAGAAATCATTGGTATGACTGATTCTTGAATCGGTGTTGCTTGCTCGTACCCCATTTCCTCAATTGCTCTTAATAGTTTCGAGTTTGTTACCAACTCATTAAATCTCATCTTGTTCCTCCAATGTTTCTAATATAATTATTCTCAGCCTGTCTCTTGCCTGACATTCAGACTGGGATCGGCTCCGGAATTCAGTTTCTTCATCCTTCCGACTTTGCATATTATTCATCCTATTCTCCGTCTTCCACATTTAAAGATAAATGAATATCACGGGAAGGGACAACGGTTGAAATTGCATGTTTAAAAATTAATTGCTGCTTACCATCCGCTTCCAAAATTACAATATAATTATCAAAACCTTTAACATAGCCTTTCATCTGAAAGCCATTGGTTAAATACAATACCACCGAAATTTTTTCTTTTCTGACTTGGTTTAAAAATATATCCTGTAAGTTTACTGCTTTGTTCATATTTTTCTCTCTCTTTCTAAATTTAATGTTTTTCTACATCTCTTCTTATTTTATCACATATTTTATGATAGTCAAACCCATAATTTTCCAAATTGATCCATTCTACATTTTTTTCTCGTTTAAACCAGGTAATCTGCCGTTTGGCAAAATGGCGTGTGCCTTTTTTTAACTCATAAACCGCCTTTTCCAGGCTCCATTCACCCGATAAATAATTTAAAATTTCTTTATATCCCAGGCCCTGCATGGATGTCATCTCCTTATGATAGCCCTTGTCATATAAAGCTTTTACTTCCTCGATCAAACCATCCGCCATCATTTTATCAACCCGCTGTTCAATTCTTTGATACAGCAGCTTGCGATCCATATTCAGGACATAAAAAAATTCATCATAAACACTTTCTTTTTGACTTTCCCGTTGATTATGAACACTGATTTTCTCACCGGTCAGCTCATAATATTCAAGAGCCCGCAAAACCCGCTTATGATTATTAGCATGAATTTTGGTAGTGGCTTCCGGATCAATTTCTTTTAGTTTTTGGTATAAATATTCATACCCCTGCTCAGCCGCAATTTTTTCCCATTTAGCCCGGGCTTCAGTTGGAGGATTGTCCTCGAATTGAATATCATATAAAAGCGCCTGGATATAAAAGCCGGTACCACCAACTAAAATCGGCATCTTACCCTGACTTGCAATTTCCGCTACCGCTGCCTTGGCCTCCTGCTGAAAATCCCACACACTGAAGCTCTCTTCCGGACTGCGGATGTCCAAAAGATAATGAGGAATGCCTTCTCTTTCTGTCAGTGTTGCTTTGGCTGAACCAATATCCATCCCACGATAGACTTGCATTGAATCCGCTGAAATAATGCAGCCATTTAACGCCTTAGCCAATTCAACCGAAATTTTAGTTTTTCCGGTAGCAGTCGGACCGGCAATAATGATCAATGGTTGTTTATACATAGTACTTCCTTTCTTCCATGCAAATCTCCTCAACCGTTTGTATTGCTGACATTTATCACAAAGAAGTAATACAAGCGATCTTGCTCAACTTTCCTACATTCTTTTTAAAATATATGCCGCCACAGCAACCCCATGCAGCAAACAGCGTACAATCTGTTAAGATCTTATAAGGTAAGTTGCGGAAGAGACAAACAAAGCGGAAAAGAGGATAAGTTATTTTTATGGCTATAAAATTCGTTTAAATTTTCGATCCAGCTCATAGCGAGTCATTTTAATTAAAGTTGGACGGCCATGTGGACAGTGATAAGGATTTTGTAAAGCCAAAAGCTCCTCGATCAATCGCTCATACTCGATCCGGCTTAATTTATTATTTCCTTTAACCGCTGCCTTACAGGCCATGGTTGCCAATTCATGATCTATGATTTCGGCTTTGTCTTTAAATGTTTTATTTTCCAATTGATCCAATAAATAAACAAAATCTTCCCGCTTCATGGCCTGATTAAATAAATACGGTACTCCATTTACCTTCAAGGTTGTACTGCCAAATTGCTCAACCTCAAATCCCAATTTCTGAAAAAAAGTCTGAGTCTGAAAAAAGGATTGCATTTCTCTGGCGTTTAATTCAATAATCAATGGTTCAAGTAACTGCTGAGCATGGATCTGACTGTCATTAAACTGTTTGACAAACCTTTCATACAAGACTTTTTCATGAGCCGCATGCTGATCGATCACATATAATGCCCCCTCAAACTCAACTAACCAGTAAGTGTCAAACAATTGTCCGATTACCCGGTGTTTTTTCAGGCTTTTGACCTCAATAAATTCCTGTTCCTGAAATTCTTCTGACTTTTCTCTGATCATCTCAGCCATTGCTGTTTCCGACTTTGGCGCAATTGTCTGAGCAGTCTCTAAGCCGGTATTTTCAATCGGCAATTTATCCTGATCCACTTTTTCTGACAAGAACAGAGCCCTATCTTCCTTAACTTGACCGGTGTTGAGCATAGCTGTTACCGGCTGGGTCACATATGATGGAGATTTTTTATTAAAAACCACTTCTTCAACTGGCCGTTGCACCTGAACAGTGGTCTGCTCCCGACGTTTTTCTGCTGATTTATTAATATCCTGGATAGCCGCCTGGCGCAATGCTTCAAAAGGTTCTGTCCGATCATATCTTTCCTTCCGGTCTTTATCCGGCTGAAAGCCGCTAACCCGGCTTTGTTCCAAAGACACAGCCGGAATTGCTTCTTTTTCTTCAATTGCCTGTTTAATCGCCCGGCTGACGATCTCTTTTATTAAATAACCATTTTCAAAACGCACCTCCGCCTTTTGCGGATGAACATTGACATCTACTTTATCCGGTCTGGCTGTTATCTCCAATACTGCAAACGGAAACTGATGCTGCATCACATAACCAAAAACACCTTCTTCCAAACCCTCCTGAATCCATTTACTTTTAACATATCGTCCATTGACAAAATAAATCTCGTAATTACGATTGCCCCGATTTAGCTCCGGTGTCCCAATAAAACCGGTTACCTTCACATCCTTCTCACTATAATGAACTTCTTTTAAACGTTTAGCTGTTTCCGAGCCGAAAATATATAAAATCGCCGCCCTTAAATCACCATCGCCGTTGGTTTGCAGCCGCACTTTGCCATCAACAATTAGTTTAAATGCTATCCAGCGATAGGCTAAGGAAATTCGCTGCATAAATTCAAGTACATATGAAGTTTCCGTTTTTTCCGACTTTAAAAACTTCCGCCGAGCCGGGGTATTAAAAAATAATTCTTTAACAATCACCGTTGTTCCCTTTGGCGCCCCCACTTCCTCAAAAATTGTTTCGGTCACTCCGGTTTGAGCCAGTCTGGTTCCAACCAATGCTTCTTCGGTCTTAGTGATCATTTCCGTCATTGCCACCCCGGCAATCGAAGCCAATGCCTCTCCACGAAAGCCCAGACTGGAAATAGAAAATAAATCATCTATTTTTTCGATTTTACTGGTAAAATGCCGTTGGAATGCAGATTTTACCTGGTCATGGCTGATGCCGCTGCCATTATCTGTCACCCGGATCAGTTTAATTCCGCCCTCTTTGATCTCAACAGTAATGGCTGTTGATTCAGCATCAATAGCATTTTCAACCAACTCCTTAACCACCGAAAGCGGTCTTTCCACCACTTCACCAGCGGCAATCTGATTAATCGTCAGGCTATCCAATTCCCGAATTATTTTATTCATTTTATTCCTCCGCTACAAATAATTTAGCACCGCCTGCTGATATACTTTAAAGGCTGAAGGCAATGACAGCTGCAAATTGATCTCTTTTTTACCTGCCCAAATTTGATTAGTCTTGCCGCTGATAGATTTTCCCACTTGTCCCGGCTTTCGTCCGCTCCCTTGGCTAACCTGGTAAGTTTGTCTGGTTTCAGCTACAGCACTTCTTTCTTTTAAAATAGCCCAATAGGAAATCATATCCCATTGTAAATGGCTAAATATATGATTGGCCGGTAAAAATGCTCTGATTTCAGCGATTTCCACATTCAGCGGTAAATACTCCTGAATTTGCTCCCTGGCTTCTTGCCTGTCAATATGTCCAGGCACCGAAGGAAATTCCCATAAGCCATGCAGTACTCCTTTGTGAGTACGTTTTTGCAGATAAACCCGGTCTGCTTGCTGAATTACTAAAACTGTCCGCTTTTCAATTTTTCTGGATTTCTTTTCTTTTTTGGGCGGATAACTTAACTCCATTCCAGATTGATGAGCCATGCACCACTCCGCCACCGGACATTTATGACATAAAGGCTTTCCGTTTGGCAAACAAATAGTAGCGCCAATATCCATAATCGCCTGGTTGAAATCACCCGGCCGCTTTAATGGTAAATAATCTAAAATCATATTTTCAAGCTTTTTTTTAGCTGATTGTTTGCTGAAATCTTCGGCCACCATTAAAATCCGACTAAATACCCGAATCAAATTGCCATCCAAAGCCACTTCGCTTTGACCAAAGCAAATAGAGGCAATGGCGGCGGCTGTATAGCTGCCAATGCCGGCTAAAGATAAAAGCTCTTGTTTGGTTCGAGGGAGCTGTCCCTGAAACTGATCGATGATTTGCTGAGCGGCTTTTTTTAAGTTCCTGGCCCGGGAATAATAGCCCAATCCTTCCCATAGTTTCAGCAAATGTTCTTCATCACAATCGGCCAAAGCTGAAATATCAGGCAAAGCCATGATAAAGCGATTAAAATATTGTTTGACTGCTTCGACCCTGGTTTGTTGGAGCATGATCTCCGATAACCAAACATAATATGGATTACCGCTGTCACGCCAGGGTAATTCTCTTTTATGCCGATCATAGTGTCTTAAGACTGCTGCTGTCAATTGTACTTGTTTTTGATTGCTCATTCCTGCTCCTGCTGCTATTATGGGTTTTCATTTCATTTATCACTACCAGATTAAACGCTCTGCGGTGGTACTATCTGATTCCTACCTGAAATTCTGTATTTCTTTTTCATATTTCATGGCAGGAATAATTATTTTTAGCTTTTCTTCTGTATTTTCATATTCTTTAACATGGCTCCCGCTATCGCAACTTGCTCCCAAAGATTAGTTGCGCACTTCAAACTTGTGTTTATTGTAGCAAAAAACATATGGAAATGCAATGCTCAGCCTTAAAAAAAGAAAAACGGGCCTTAAACTGCTTGACTTTATAAGTAAAGCCTGCCAGCAAGACCCTTTTTCCTGATTCCCAAGTTCAGCTGATTGCCAGACATGTGCTAACTAAGCAAAGAACATGCTTTGACTTGATATCTCCCGGTGATAACCTGATTATATCAAATCAAATTTCAAAAGTCGTCCTCTATTTGCGGAATTTCATTATATTTTAGTAAAAAAAGAATTATAAAAACATAAACAAATATTCCCTGGCTAAAAATCAATGCTTATAAATCATCAGAATATTTCCTGAAGCAGCCCTTATAATGCCCAAAAGCAACAGATGCAAGGAAAGTTAAACAACCTGGCATCGACTCGCCCATCATCCCCAAAAGTCGTGTCCAAATTAGGCGAAGGGAAAGCGAAAATAACTGCCAATCCCTCGAAAACCGGATCGGCCGGTAATTCAGATGTAAAAGAAAAACACCCGCATCCTTCCTTAGAAAAACACAAGTGCTTTAGTCGAAGCGACGGGATTCGAACCCACGACCTCTGCGTCCCGAACGCAGCGCTCTACCAAGCTGAGCCACGCTTCGCTATATTTATTTTTTCTTAACGACAAATAGTATTATATAAAGCTTTAGCTGATTTGTCAACCATTTTTTTGATATTTCTGTATTTATGGCCTATTTAAGGACTTATCACTTCAAAATTAAATCTTATTCAATTCTCCATATAATCTTACTTTTTTATAATTTCTGTCAAACAATGCTACCCCTGCCCCAAAATAAATCAGTGCATTTACCGCCAATAATACATATGAAACTGTTTCAATTGAATTATCCAATGTAATATCTTTTAAGATCTGCTGCCCTTCTATAAATGGAAATATATATTTGGCATAACTGATCTGTGAAAATATTGCCCTGATATCAAACAAGGTCGTTCCTAAAAAAAGTATGCTTATCAGCATGGTTAGTTTGCCAATACTTTTATACCGCAAAATCAGCCCACCCATTAACAGCGACAAGCCCAAAGCTCCAATTGACGTTGTAATCAGCACATAATACACCCTTAAATCGAACATACACTTTGAACCGGTGATCCAGAATTCAAAAACCGTAAACGGAATAATAAAAAAACATAGTCTTAAAGCATATACTAAACTTCTGATGATAAAGGTAGAGGCCAAATTTAGATCACACAGCACCACCTGATTAATTGTTCCAAGAGCCATTTCTTTGATCACATTATTTGATATATGATTTAATATTCCAGACAAAAATACCCAACTGGTGTAAGTCATAATCAATCGATTTACCTGGCGGTTTCTGGCAGCCAGGTCTGAATAATACCCTTTGGAAGAATAATAAATAGCCAAAAAAATTAATATATAGAGAATAAAATCACCAGCTACTTCTATTGGATAACGCTTAATAGAAATATAATTTTTATATATCTCTGCGTAAATTTTATTTAGCATTTTTCTGTTCTCCTATCATATTTAAGTATATATCTTTTATGGTTGTTTCTTTCTTTTCAAGGCTTATCACCTTTTCATCTGAGAAAATGCGAAGTATATCAGATAAACCGGTATTTTTGTCACATTCAAGGATAAGCTCTGTGTAATTATCTGTTATTTGTTTTGAGATAATACAATCATGGTCAAAATGATGCACACCTGAGATCACCACTTTATAATTTACTCGTTCATTTTCCAAGTCGATATCTTTAAAATTTTGAATGCATCTTATTTGGCCATCTTCCAAAAACAAAGCACTATCTACCACATTATTCAAAAAATTAAAATCATGGCTGGTAATAAGTATTGATTTCCCTTTTTTTCTCAGCTTCAATAAATATTGATGAATCAAATTAGCTGCTTCATAATCCAGTCCCAATGTCGGTTCATCCAAAAAAATTAATTCCGGCTCATGGATCAAGCTACATGCGATTGCAGCTTTTTGTTGCATTCCGTTTGATAATGCATATACCTCTTTATTCATAAAGGCCTTTATTGCCAGATCACTTTCCAGCTCTTCTATTCGGTCTTTGATATTACACTTTTTCATCTTCCTAAGACATGCAAAGTATTTTAAATTTTCAAGGACACTCATCCGGGGATATAAATTTTGCTTTCCTTCCAGCACAGCTCCAATTTTAGACTGATACTCCCGTGGATTGTCCTCCAGTGAATATCCATTAACCCTTATTGTTCCTTCTGACAATTTTATTAATCCTACTGCCAGTCGGATGATTGTTGTCTTTCCTGCTCCATTTACTCCAACCAAACCCAAAACACTGCCTTTTTCTATTCTAAAGCTTATATTCGAAAGCACTTTTTTATGTCCAAAGCTATGTGATACACCTGCAACATCCAGCATCCTCAGCCCCCCTTTTTTGATCATCTATGATCATACACAAGTATATATGGTTTAAACCCCAACATGCTGTTTTATCAATCACGATTTTCAGCACATATATTTGAATTAGTTTTAGCACTATGTATTTTACAAGTCTTTAATGGTATACATTACTTACTCCACCAGTATATGAACAGCACAAATCAGGTCATAAAGATAATCTGCAATACACGGCCTATATCCAGAGTTCAAAGAATATAGTCAGATATATGCACATACAGAATTCTCTTTTTTAAAAAAATTATATCATTTTTTTATTTTTAGTCAATATCATCTTCTTTATTCTTATTTTTCTTATTTTTCTAACTTTTATTTTAAATTTATTTTTATTTCAAATATTATTATTTAATAACTCAACTTTCCCACGTTCCTTAGAGCAGTCTTTTTTAGGTGTGTAACCGCAAGCCATCTTACGAAGTATGTGGCGAAAGGCATGTGCTGCGAAAGCCATCTTACGAAGTATGTTGCGAAAGGTAGGTTGCCCACCCGGGCAGAAAAACGAAGTTTTTCGACAGGGCCTGTTAAATGGGTGAGAACGAAAGCAATCTTGCGAACCAAGTTGCAAAAGCATGTGCTGCAAAAGCCATCTTACACAGTAATTGGCAAAAGCGGGGGAACCCATATGCCCGCTCCCCAGAGCGGAATAGATCAAAAAAGGCTGTGGCAAAACTAAGTTAATAAAAAAATCAATCCCATCCTTCGCCCAATCAGTTGAATCAGGACTTTCATCTCTTAAAAACATCTGCTGTCAGACACAAATAAATGCGGAGCTATTGCATTTAAAGTTTTCATACAGGATATACGATAAAATTTTCGTGATTTATCGCCATATCTTATGTGAAATCTATACTTTGCAACAACTCCGCCTTTTTAAAACTGCCAGACCTCCAAGCGATAGGACAAAGGATCAGCCTCTCCCCGCTTTTTTTGGTGTTCTTCCTTTTCTTCCGGAAAACGAAAGTTATTTAAAAAATCTTCGCTTAGCACTGCTTCCTCCAGCATTTGATACTTGCCGGCCGGTAAAATAATCTCCTGACTAAAGTCCTCAGCCAGTAAGTCATACCGAAAAACTTCCTGGCCTGTTTCTGTCTGAATTTTAATTTGACCGCTTTTAACCAGATCCGGTATCATCTCTCCCCGAAAATATTTAATAAACACTGTCTTTCCGCTTTCGACAGTAAAATCAACCATCAGATTTTCATTTTCAGTTGGTTTTTGCTCTTGCCAATCATACAGCCACCAAATATAATTTTTTTCCAGCGTTGTTTCCACTAAGTTGGGCCGTTCAAAATGCTTAATCAGCCATATCACAGTAATTCCAAATACCACCAGTCCCAATGATAAAAAAGCATATCTAATTACTGCCTGCTTCATTAATTTTTCACCTCCCATTTTTGGCTCAGAAGATAAGTCAGGCCATATAATACTGCCGAAAGGCCATATAGACCAATCAAATACCGGTAAATATTATATCCGGTCACAAATAAAATATTAATATCAGCTACAAACAGCACCAGGATCAGCGATATCATTAAAAGAATGGTTCCGGCTGTAATCTGCCAGCCAAAGCGTGAGCCAACGGTACAGAAAAAAGCGACCATAATATTTAAAAATGCTCCTATGCCCAGCAAAATCAGGCCAATTGCCAGCCAATGACCAATTTTATCCCCTGCTACCAGCGGCAGCTGCAACAGGTCCATTTCATTTTTTGAAAAAGTGATCCCAAAAATACCGGTCACTTGCTTTTGGCGGGTAATGATAAAGCCAACAATGGCACAGGGAATTAAGGTCAAAACCCCAAACAACAAGTTGATCCAAATCGTTTTACTCCATACCCGGAAAGCGGTTTTCCGATCTTTGCCAAAGGACACCAGAGTATAAAAGATGGTCATAATCCCAATGCCGCCACCAAGGCCTAAAAAGACATAGGTATAAAATAAAAACCACAGGCAGGTTTGAAAGATCACCTCTTTCCAATCGCCGGCATTAAAAATCAAGCCGAACAATAACCCATATCCAACTGCATAAATAACGGTAAGCAGCATCATCAGACGAAAATTAGTCATAAAAATTGCCAGTTGAAATTGTTCTTTTACTTTCATATTGCCTCCCCCTTTGTCAAGATTTTGACCATAAAGGTTTGTAAGTCCATTGTCTGCACGACACCACCCCGTGTCTGAATTTCCATCAGCTCAGCATCCCGGATCTGATCAAAAATATAAAAGGTTGAGCGCTGTCCCAAGGTTTCCTTGCCGATCACATGGAGATTTCTTTCAATAAATTCCGTTAAACCGGAATCTGCCTGGATCATAAAGCTTTTTTGTTTTAAACGATCCAAATCCTCATGGAGTATCAGTTTTCCCTTATTCAGCATAATCGCTTTTTCAAAATACCCCTCGATTTCCTTGATCATATGACTGGAAATAATGACCGTTTTTTCTCCATCAAAATAATGAGAACGTAAAAAATTATAAAATACTTCACGGTTAATCGGGTCAAGACCTACATAGGGTTCGTCTAACAGCAGCAGCTGCGGATTGGCGGCCAAGGCAATGATCAAACTGGTCATAGTCTGCATACCGGACGAGGAGCGATGATATTTTTTCTTTACATCCAGCTCAAAACTGTCAATTAGTTCCTCTGCATATTCCTGCTGCCAATTAGGAAAAGAATAGGACGCAAATTTAATGATTTCCCCAATTTTCTGCGTAAAATATTTAATATAATAACAACGGCCAAAAGCAATATCTCCTTCTTTTTGCAGATATTCCGAATTCAGCTTGATCTGACCGGAAGTCGGAAACAGCATATTACTGATCAATTTTAAAAATGTGGTCTTACCGGCGCCGTTACGGCCAATCAGGCCATATACCTTGCCATATTCCAGCTTTAAATTCAAATCATTGATAGCAATGGTTTCTTCAAATTTTTTGGTTAAATTTTGAGTTTCTAAAATATAAGCACTATTCATCCTGTTTTCCTCCTTCCTTCATTTGCTCAATCATTACTATAATTTCATTTCGGGAAATCCCTAATTTTCTCGCTTCCTCCAGTAATTTAACAAGGTAGTTCTCTAAAAAGGTTTTCTTTCGATGCCTGATGATTTGTTCTTCCGCACCACTGCTGACAAACATACCAATTCCTCTCTTTTTATATAATATATTTTCATTCGCCAAAATCTCCAAACCCTTGCGGGCAGTTGCCGGGTTGATTTTATAATAATCAGCCAACTGATTCATGGATGGGGCCTGAGTTTCTTCTTTCAGTTCTCCATTTAAAATCATATCTTCAATTTCATTGGCAATCTGCTGATAAATCGGAATGGTCAGTTTTTCATCGATCACAATTTTTCCCTCCTTTCAGGTCAGTCAATTTCAGAGGTAATTGCCGTTTCTCCAATCTGATCTGCTGCCCGCTCTGCTTTTTCCACATTTTATATCTTTAGGGAATGAGGCCTATAAGCATTTCTGCATATCCTTTATCTTTAAAATAACCTCGAATTATAAAAACAGCAGTCGCCGGGCAGCACATGCTACAGCTAAAATTCTAGGCGTTAAACATGACTTTTTCACTTTTAAAAGCTTGGGTGGTAGCCATTACCAAAATTCCGATCACTACCAGGGAAACTGCAATCACAATTGCAAAGTCAATCATTGTCAGTTCAAAGGTGAGCGCCGATTTAAGGGCATAAATATTTCCAATCAGCGGTATGGCATACATGAAAGTGGCTGTCTTGCCAAAAGAAAACATGGCCGCAAATGCCCCCAACATAACTACCATGTAAGCAGGTGTGATATAAGTTCCTGCTTCCTTGACCGAACGGGAAAGCACAGAAATCAGACAAATAATGCCAACGAAAATTCCAACTTCCAGTAATAAGATGATTAAAATTTGCATATATTCCATCGGTCCATACATCAACTGTCCGGTAAGATCACCACCGGTAATTGCCAATAACTTAGGTAAGGAGGCCACCAATGCAATAACCGAAATCAAGGTGCTGATAATCGCCAAAATTGCCAATCCTATCATCTTACCCAAAGCAATCGTACTGCGGCTGACCGATGTCAATAAAATTGCACCCATAGTCCCTCTTTCCTTTTCTCCGGCAATCGTTTCCATGCCGATACCCATGGCACTGGCAAACAGCATAATGGACAGAAGCATTGGCAACAATTGAGAAACTCCAAAACCTGAGGATTTTTTCTCATTTTTGATCTCATATATTTCCGGATTTTCACCGGTATTGGTGGTAAAAGCTATGACTTTATTTAAATCACCAAATCTTTCTTCCAGCAGATGATTATGATATTCATGCAAAAGTTCCGATTTCAGCTCGTTATTAGTCGCTCTTGAATAGTCTTCGGTTGGATTGTAATAAATATGAATATCCGGCACTGCTGACTTTTCATAGGCAGCTATACGATCGGCAAAGTCATCCGGAAATTGCATAATAATATCCAAATCTCCGGCTTTAACCTGTTCTTTCAGTTCTTCACTGATTGCTGCTTGATATTCCAATTGATAAGATTCCCTGTCCGCATAGGTTTCCATAAATGTTTTAAATGAATCCGGTGCCTCTATCACAGCAATCGCAGCCGTATGTTTCTCAATATCATTAAGGCGGTTACTGGTTAAAATTCCCATCAAATTATACATTAAGAATATACTTAGTGCCGGCAGCAAAAATGTGGAAAAAATTAATCTTTTATCTGAAAAAATACGTTTTAATTCTTTGGAAATAATTGTTTGCAGCATTATTTTTCTTCCTTTCCATAGGTCACATACATTTTAAAAAAGGCATCCTCTAAATCACTGGCTTCCCAGCGCTTAAGGATCTCATCCAGTTTTCCGTCCTCCACTTTTTTCCCCTGAATAATGATCGCCATCCGGTCACAAAGTTTTTCGGCCACACTCATAATATGAGTGGAAATAATGATCGTTTTGCCCCGTGCCCGTAAATCCAGCAAATAATCAGTCACTGCCTTGGCAGTAATGATGTCCAGCCCATTGGTCGGCTCATCAAAAATAACGATCTCCGGATCATGAATGACACAAACCGCAATCGCCAATTTTTGCTTCATACCGGTTGATAATTCTTCAATTTTTTTATCCTTATACTCATTAATATTAAAATAGCTGAATAGCTCCTGTTTTCTTTTATCGATCTGCTCCTTATCCATTCCCCGCAACTTGCCGAAAAATTCAAAAATATAATCTGCGGTAAAATTCTCATCCATTTTAATATCATTGGTTAAAAAGCCGACCATTCCTCTGACTTTGTCCGCTTCTTTCACCACATTAACACCATTTACAAAGATTTCTCCTGCTGTCGGTGTCAATAGTGTGGCAATACTCCTTAAAGTTGTAGTCTTACCTGCTCCATTTGGGCCCAGCAGTCCAAAAATTTCACCCTTTGGGGCTATAAAATCAATATGGCTGGCTGCCACTTTATTATGCTCATCTGTTCGCATTTCCTTCATTTGCTTTTTACTAAGTTTATAGATCTTGGTAAAATCTTTTACTTCCAGCATTTATTTATCCTTTCTCGAATTCGTTTGTCGAACCATTGTCACCGCCAGGGCTGACACTTCATGTCAAAGCTTACACCACGGTCCACGTAGACATTGGTTTTGCTTGCAAAACCAATTATCTGATGGTGAAGTGCCATATTTAAGTGTCAATCGGTTGTTTGGTTAATTACTTATATAACTAACTATATCACTTTTTTCAAAAATGTCAATCTTTTTTTTATTAAATCACCATTTCCAATAATATCGATATCTCTTTTGCTTTTCAGCCAAGTCCACAAAACTTCTTTTTTGTTATTTCGCTCTGAATAAAGCTCTAAAATACAAACTCTTTATCTTATAACTCAACTTTCCCACAGTCTTTTTGAATTTATAACTTTTCGGCCAAGTCAGAAATTTTTTCTTGCTATTTTTACCAATCTTTGATATGATATATGAGTTATGTAGATTGAGAGTAAGGAGGTGGAAATAATGGCAAGATGTGCATTCACAGGAAAAAGCACCGCATTTGGAAATAAAGTAAGCCATGCTGTTAATAAATCCAGACGCAAATGGAAGTCAAATCTGCAAAGAGTTCGTGTTAAGATCGACGGGCAAGTAAAGAGAGTGTATGTGTCTACCAAGGCATTGCGTTCCGGTTTAGTAGAAAGAGCATAATAATTTAATCAAGCATAAAAAACCCACAAGCGTACAACTTGTGGGTTTTTCCTTTTGTATTTATTCCAGCGGAAGATAGAGAATTCCTAATTCTACCTCCGAAACCTCATGAAAATCATTCGGAGAAAAATTCCCCTGATCTTCTCCCTGAATAATTGCCGCCTGATACAAGCGGCTATCAACTTGTGCCTGGCTCATTTCAATATAAATGGCCTCTCCACCTGTTACATGAATTCGCTGCTGTGCCCTTAACTCTTGATTTCCGGCTAAATTTTCTTCCTGTTTCAACCATTCAAATTCCAAGTCTTCCCAAAGTGGAAGCACTAAAAAACTTTTTAAGTTTAAAGAATCCTGACTATCACTTGAAATTTTCCCAACAATTTTTAAATTCAGCATTTCCTCTTGAGTCGGCGATTCAATAATGACTGCCGGAAATTCTGCACCATAAGCATTTCTTTGTAAAAGAATGGTGCGATTACCTGAAATAGTGAACAATTGCCAATATTTTACACCATCATCGTCCAGCAAAACACAAACTACATTAGCCAGACCATCTTCATCTAAAATAATCGGCAACTCCTGCGTTTGATAACTCTGATGTAATTCTGCCACCTCATAATTAAGCTGGTTCATTGCCTCTTTATCTGTTAGTTCAGTAAGCTTTTTTAAGCTACGCCAATAGGCTTTTCTTTCCGCATAAAAAATACTTTCTGCCAATTGCCAGTCTAAGCCGGCAAATTTCAAGACTTCATCAACTGTCATCTCTTTTCCGGTTTCAATATTAAAATTATAAGATTTAAATTCAATATGAGTGCCTTCATCCATTTGGATCAAAATCGATAAAACATTCTGGTTAAGTAAAGCACGGTAGGTCATAAAAGACTGGTCCACCTTATCGGCCATAGCCAATACTTTTTGCTTAAGTTCCCGGTTAACCCGGTCAGCATCTGGTGATGGCAGCTGAATCAACGGTGCGATTAAATTCTTATCCCGATGATAATAAGTCATTTTTACAAATTCTTCAGCTGCATCCCCTGTTTTTACTTCCTCTGCAGTCGAATTTAAGTGGACTTCCGGCATTTGGGCATAAGCATCATCTACATTTTGACCAAGCACTGTTTCTTTATCTGAAACCATCCTTGGCACCTCGTCTTCCATTTGAGCCGTTTCCAGTGATGCTGCCTTAAAAGCATTGACATCAGCCTTGGCCTGTTTCGGCTGGATAGCGCAAGCACTTAGCAAAAAACAGATTATAATTAAAAAAACACCTGGTTTTTTCATACAGCCTCCCGGATTATTCTATGTTTCTCTGTAACACAATTATCATATCTTTTTTCCCTGGGCTTGTCAATCCACTGGCTGGATTCCTAATCGTCTTTTAACCAATTTCACAGAAATTCGCTTAAATTTTCATAAAACTTTGTTTCCAAAGTAAAATCCGACGAACCGCCTGGTCAATAACTTCCAGTTTGATCCGGCCTGATTCCACAGCTTCTATTACTGCCGGTATCTGACTGGCATAAGCAGTTGTACAAAGCATATCATTCCCGGCCAAAATAGCCTGAATTGCAATTTCTTCATCCGTCATTAATTTCTTAACACCTTCCATAGCCAGTTCATCTGTAATTGTCACTCCTTTAAAAGCTAAATCCTTGCGCAATAGCTGATGTACAGCCGGTGATAAAGAAGCCGGCATTTTGTCATCGACCTGGGTGATAATATTATGAGAAACCATAATGGCACTGGCCCCATTTTTAATGCCGGCCATAAAAGGCAGGAAATCCCGCTTTTTAAAATTCTCCAGCGGTCTTTGGTCATAGGCCAGCTCTGTATGGGTATCAATATTATTGCCATAACCCGGAAAATGTTTTAAAGCAGAAGCCATTTTCTGCTCATTCATAGTATTTACCACCTGAGTGACATATTCCTCAACCAAGGCAGGATCTGTGCCAATTGCCCGTTCATAAATAAAATCGTCTTTCTTTTCCGGAATATCACAAACCGGGGCCAAATTTAAATTAATCCCTAATGATTTAAGCAGTTCCGCTTTTTCTCTGGTATCGTTTTTAATTCTGTCAAAGCCCCCATTTTCATAAAGCATCCGTGGAGAAGCAAACGGAGTTAGTCGCAAATTCGGATTGCGGCTAACCCGGTTAACCATTCCGCCTTCCTCATCAACTGCAATCCACATTGGAATCTTAGCAACTCCCTGATATCCGGCAATCATGGCTACTACCTGATCTTTACTTTTATCTTTAAAGTCAATGCCAAATAATACATAACCGCCAAATTGATATTTTTGTGCTTCTTCTACTGCCTTTAACTCGGGGCAGCGCACCAAAAACATTTGGCCTACTTTTTCTGCCAGACTCATTTCCGCCAGTAACTTATCAATATCAGCAAAAACCACCTGCGGGTCAGCCATTTCTCCGGGTACCGGCAATGTCTGCTCCACCTCCGGTTTTATTTCCGGCTTTTTTTCCGGTATCGTTTTTTGCTGTTTGGCTTTTTTCATTTCTTCTTTCTTAGGCATTGGTGGATTTGGCTCATTTACAATCATTGATCCGCAGCCTGTTAACCATATGGCGAACAGTAACAAAGAAATCATTTTAATATGTCTTAATTTCAGCATAATTTCCCCTTTCATTTTACCGAAATTTATTTATCTGCCGGAAATACAATCCCTGTCTGCCGTCTGGCTTCTTCCAAAATTTTCATAGTATTTAAGCTCTGTTGATATGTCATCACTGATGATTCGGTTTTTCCCTGTTTGACCAAATCGATAAATTCTTCAATTTCATAAACCATATGAGGTTTTTGCGGTCTTGACACATCAATTTCCTGCCCATCCTGTCCATAAAATATAATTTTACTTGGTTTGGAAATCATGTCAATCATCAAGCTCCCCTTTTCTCCTTGAATTTCACTCTGCAAACCAGAAACAGATATTTTTGAATGTACCAGCACTGCTTCCAATTCATCATAAGTTAAAATCAGACTGCCTTCTCCATCGACCCCGGTTCTGAGTTTAACTGCATTGGCTTTCATTGCCTTCGGCATACCAAAAAGTGCAATCAGCGGCTGAATGCAGTAAACACCTAAATCCATCAATGAACCATTCGAAAATTCGGGTTGAAAGGCATTGACCTTTTCTCCGCTTAAAAACCTGTCATATCGGGAAGAGTATTTACAAAACTGTGAATAATAGCGTCGTACTTTTCCGATTCTTGGCAATTCCTGAATAAGTGCCTGAAAATTCGGCAAAAACAGAGATTTCATGGCTTCCATCAACAGCACTTTATTTTCCCTGGCTGTCCTTATCATCTCTTCAACTTCCCGGCAATTAGAAGCCATTGGTTTTTCACATAATACATGTTTGCCATGGCACATGCTTAAAATCGACTGGTCAGCATGAAAAGAAGTCGGACTGGCAATGTAGACTGCATCGATGACATCACTTCTCACCATTTCTTCTAAATTATCAAAGCAATGTTCTGCTTCATGCAAAGCCACATATTCCCGTGCCCGCTCCATCGTTCGGGAATAAACTGCCGAAAGTACAAATCCCTCTATTTGTTTGCCGCAACGAATAAATTCATCCGTAATTGTATTAGTTCCTACCACACCAAATCTTAACATTTTTTCAACCCCTTTCTTCTTGTCTAACTGCTGATCACTAATTCAGTACTGGTGACCCTATCATGAAATCGGCGAAAAATTATACCATTCTCCTTTGATTCTAGTATTTTACACCATTTCTCTTGATTGCGCAAGTTATCTGTGAAATGATTTTAGTTCATTCCGCAAATACAAAAAGAGTTATTATCATTTTCAGATAATAACTCTTTATAAGAAAGTTAAGCGATTTATTACAATGCTGCTTTAGCAGTTTCTACTAAACCGGCAAAGCCTTTTTCATCATTAACAGCCATCTCAGCCAGCATTTTTCTATTCATTTCAATTCCAGCTAATTTTAAGCCATGCATAAACTTAGAATAGCTAAGTCCATACATTCTGGTTCCGGCATTAATCCGGGCAATCCATAATTGTCTGAAATCACGCTTGCGCATTTTTCTGCCGGCATATGCATATACACCTGACTTCATAACTGCTTGCTTAGCGGTTCTGAATTGTCTGCTTCTTGCTCCAAAATATCCTTTTGCTAACTTTAATACTCTTTTACGTCTTTTTCTGGTGTGCATTGCACCTTTCACTCTTGCCATTTTGGTTTCCTCCTATTTCTCTATCCTATAAGTATGGTAATAATCTCTTTAATTCTTTTTGATCGGCTTCGGCTGCGACAACGCTCTTTCTTAAGTTGCGCTTTCTTTTAGGACTTTTCTTTTCCAAAATATGGCTGGTAAAGGCATGATTTCTTTTAAATTTGCCTGTTCCTGTCTTTTTAAATCTTTTTGCTGCACCACTATGTGTTTTAATTTTAGGCATAATGATTACCTCCTTCGTATTCTGTTATTTTGTCTTCTTGGGCATCAAAACCATAACCATATTTTTTCCTTCAATTTTTGGTTGGCTTTCGATGTCAGCAATTTCCTCTAATTTTGCGTAGCATTCGGTCAATAATTCCCTGCCAAATTCCGTATGTGCCATTTCGCGACCACGAAAACGAACAACTACTTTAACCTTGTCGCCGTTACTTAAAAATTTCTTCGCCATATTCATCTTGGTGTTGATATCATGTGATTCAATATTGGGCGATAAGCGTATTTCTTTGACACTGATAACGGTTTGTTTTTTACGGTTTTCCTTTTCACGCTTGGCTTGTTCATAACGGTATTTACCGTAATCAATGATTTTACATACCGGCGGATTTGCTTTCGGAGCAATTTTTATTAAGTCCAAATTAGCTTCTTTTGCTAATAATTGAGCTTCCTTTGAGGACATAATTCCCAGTTGTTCGCCGTCCTCACCGATTACCCTTACTTCCTTATCCCTGATTTGTTCGTTAATGATGTGTTCGCTAATAGTAAGCACCTCCTATATCAGCATTTCTTAGTTTCAGCCTTCCCATGGAACGCTCAAAAACGATATCTATCGTTTTATTCACAAAAAAAGAGGATATTATCTATCCCCTCATATTCACAAAATATTTCCACATAAAAGAAACTACTTGTAATCTATGAACCCAAGCACTCCATTGTCCTTAGGTGAGAGGAATATCTCTGCTTCTTGCTTTTAGTATAGTAACAAATGACTTGGTATTTGTCAAGTGTTTTTTATTAATCTTTTGGAAATCTTTTGAAATTTTCCATTTTTACATTTCTTGCAAAAGTCATAATTCGCAACTTACTCCAACAAACTATTTCTATTCATATCTGTTAAAATGCTGTGTCTTTTTACAAAAGCCATACTCCAGCTTCAAGGAGATTGTTAAGAAGGCGAAAAAATAAACAACTAATATAAATTTGATGTAACTTTTGCCAAAACCTAAAGGAAAAAGTCTGGATTGATTTATTCTTTTTTTATAAGTATACTAAATTTAAAGCTCAGCTTTTTAAATAGTAAATATTTTTAAGATTCTACGGAAGGAGGGCATTTTCATGCAATTAAACGAACGACTTCGCGCTTTGTTGTTATGCCTTTCTGAAAATGAATATATTCACCAGGAAATTATTGCGCAAAAGCTTGAGCTTAGCCCACGCACCATTCGAACGCTGATGCATCAACTAAAAGATTTGCTTGAACAAAATGGAGCAACTGTTCAAAGCCGCCGTAATTATGGGGTATGTCTTATTGTCCATGACCAGCGTGCCTATCAAAAGTTAATTGCTCAGGAGCTCTTACCAGCTTTCCCTGAAACAAGCAAGCAAAGAAAAACTTATATCCTCAGTTATCTCTTCGAAAACTGCAACTCTTATATCAAAGCCGATCATTTGTGTGAATTACTTTATATCTCTCGAAAAACTTTATCCAATGATTTAAAGTCCATTGAACAGTATTTACAAAAATATCAAATTCATCTTGAACGCAAGCCTTATTATGGAATGAAGCTAACAGGCAGTGAGTTAAACTTTCGTATTTGTTTACATAATATGTTTCACAGTCTTCCTTCAAAATGGCTGCAAAAAATATCAATCCGTTTCTTTGACTTTGCCCTTATTCATAAATGTATTATTCAAAATACAATGAAATGTGATTATAACTTATATGAAACAGATATTGATAATATTGTTATGCAAATTCAAATCGCATTATATCGAATAAAAAAGAAATGCATTATTTTGTCAGCAGAAATTGACTATATTCCTTTACTTCAAGAAAACGATATCCATACTGCTCAAGTAATCTCTTCAGATTTAGAATATTATTTCAATATAAAGTTTCCAGATCAGGAAATACAATACCTCGCCCTTTTGCTTTTAAGCAAGAAAAAAAGTTCGTTTTATACTTATAATTTAAATTCCGTTCACTCAGAAATTCACCCCTTAGTCCATCATATGTTGGAGAGTATTGATCACACTTTCCAACTGAATTTTCAATCTGATTCAGACCTAAATACACTATTAGTACAACATATGATATCTTTATACACCCGACTTAAATATAATTTAAAACTGGATAATCCTATTTTAGAGGAAATCAAAGAAACTTACAGTTTTGCTTATGCAATCGCTGCCCATGCTTCAACTGTATTGGCGGAATATTTTAAAACCATTGTCCCAGAAGAAGAAATCGGATATCTTGCCCTTTGCTTTGCCTTGGCCTTGAAAAGAAAAGCCAGTTATTCAAGTAAGCGAAACATTCTTTTAGTATGTGCTTCAGGCATAGGAAGTGCCAAGCTTTTTGAGTACCGTTTCCGTGAACTCTTTAATGATTATATTAATCAAATCTTCACTTGTGATGTTCACACATTGGATACCATTGACTTCAGCCATATTGACTATGTTTTTTCAACCGTTCCTGTTCCCATTGCTCTGCCTGTTCCGGTATGTCAGGTGCAATATTTCTTTGACAAACATAATATTGCTGATGTAGAACGAATTTTGAAAAATAAACCACAAACTGAAATTAAAAATTATTTTAGTCAAGAACTGTTTTTCACAGATATCAAAGGTGATAGCCGTGAAGAAGTTTTAAAGTCGATTTGTCAAAGAATCGGAGCCATAAAAAATTTGCCGCCTGACTTTGAAGAATATGTTTTAAAGCGTGAACAACTAATGCAGACAGATTTCTGCCCTTATGTAGCAATTCCTCATCCCTATAAGCCAATTACCAATGATACTTTTGTTTGTGTGGCTGTTCTGGAAAAACCGATTTTTTGGAATATGTATGATGTTCAGGTCATATTTTTACTTTCAATTTCAACTCAGAAAGAAAATTTAGAAGATTTTTATAATACTGCTACTAAATTTATGATGGATGAAGTATATATCAAGGAGTTAATTCACAAAAAAGATTTTAATACATTAATCCGCATAATTTGCGAAGTAGAACAAAAATAATCACTGACTATATTAGGAGGTATTCTATGACAACACGTGTGTTACTATGTTGCGGCGCCGGTTTTTCCAGCGGGTTTCTCGCTCAAAAGGCCAGACAAGCCGCAAAAGCGCAAAATCTTGATATGACGATTGATGCAAGAAGTGAAAGCGTGATCAGCGAGTACATGGACAAGATGGATGTACTACTGGTTGGCCCTCATTATGAAAGCGCCCTGCCCAAATTCAAAAGCGAGTGTGAACCGCTGGGAATTAAAGTTGCACTGATCCCAACCGATATCTACTCCGGTCTCAATGGAGAAAAACTGGTACAACTGGTCCAACAACTTTTAAACGGAAAGGAGAATTAATTCTATGAAAAAATTAATGACATGGCTTTCTGATGTATTTGCTCCAAAGGCAAGAAAGATTTTTGCCAATCCATGGATTGATACTGTTGCAAGTACTATGAAAAAAGTTCTTCCCATTATTTTAACAGGTTCTTTGATTTTCTTTTATAATGTTTTTCGTTCCTATCTCAAATTCTTACCTGATTTAAGAATTATTGCCAACTTTTCCTTTGGATTATTGGCGATTTTCATTGCTTTTTTAATTACCCATGAAGCGATGCTTAAATTAAAGCATAGCCAATATCAGATTAATGCCGGGCTAATTTCAATTGCTACCTATCTCTTATTATGCTGTCCCAAAGTGGTTGATGGTGTCTTTCAAATTGAAAATGGTCGAATTGGGCCAGCAGGTATCATGATGGCAATTGTAGTTGGCCTGTTTGTAGCAATCGTCTTCCACCTTTACGCAAAACTCCATGTTCTGGAAAATAATACTGCTTTGCCGGACTTTGTAAGCGAGTGGATCAATAACATCATTCCAATCACCATCACATTAGCAATTGCCATGCTATTTGCCAATGTGCTGGATCTGGATTTATATCAAATGTTTATCAATCTGTTTTTACCTCTGCAAAAAGGTGCACAAACCCTGCCCGGATTTATCTTAATCTGCTTTGTTCCAGTTATTTTCTATTCTATGGGAATTTCCAGCTGGGTATTTAATGCTGTGACCACACCTATCTTTATTGTCGCTATTGCCCAAAACATTGAAGCAGTAGCAGCCGGTGGCGTGCCTGTTAATATTGCTACCAGTGAAGCTGTTTTCACAGCAGCATTAATTACGATGGGTGGACGCGGTGGTACCCTGCCGCTGAATGTGATGATGCTTTTCTCCAAGAGCAAAAAATTAAAAACAATGGCAAAAATCTGCATTGGACCATCTCTGTTTAATATCAACGAACCAATTATGTTCGGTGCACCAGTTGTCTTTAATCCTTTGTTGATGCTGCCGATCCTGATCAACAGTATTGTTGGCCCGGCTGTGGTATGGCTGACCATGCATTACGGCTTACTTAATATCCCTTCAAAAATGATACAAATCGGGCAAATTCCGGCTCCATTTTCCAGTGTTATGATTACAGAAGATTGGCGGGCGGTCATTGTTTACATTGTTTTATTCGCTTTATATTTCCTGACCTGGTATCCATTTTATAAAGTATATGAAAAACAATGTGTTGTTGAAGAGAGCCAGGCATAAACTATTTTTTAACTCGCATGTGAGGAGGAATATTCATGGCGGAGCTACTATATTGCGACGACGACGAAATCGTTCAAGTTGCTATGCAAATTATTATAGAATCTGGGGAAGCAAGAAAATCAATTGCCCAGGCGCTGGACTTTATTGCTGTCTTTGATTTTGAAAATGCCCGGCTACAGATTTCTGAAGCCAATCAGCATATTTGCAAAGCGCATAATGCGCAAACAGCAAGAATGCAGGCTGAAATTTCCCAGGCTAATCCTTTTACCCCCAGCATTTTATTTAATCATGCGCAAGATACATTAATGACAGTGATGTCCGAAATTCATTTAACAGAAAAACATTTGACTGTCTTTGAAAATTTTTATAAGTTATTACCAGCAAAGGAGGAAAAATGAAAAAAACAATGCCTCAAGGGTTTCTCTGGGGTGCCTCAACCAGTGCTTATCAGGTAGAGGGCGCAGCCTTGGAAGATGGTAAAAAGCTATCGCAAATGGATCTTTTAAACGCAGATACGGGTTTTGCCGATGCTTCTGTTGCCAGCGATCATTACCATCGCTATAAAGAAGATATTGCCTTAATGAAAGAATGTGGTTTTACCGCCTATCGTTTTTCATTTTCCTGGTCACGAATATTCCCCGATGGGGTTGGTGAAGCCAACCCCAAAGGAATCGAATTTTACGATAATCTGGTCAATGAATTGATTCGCAACGGGATCAAACCAATCCCGACAATTTATCACTATGATATGCCAATGGCCTTAGTCGAAAAATATGATGGTTGGATCAGTCGCCAAAGTATTGATGATTTTGTAGAATACAGCAAGTTTCTGCTCTTGCGCTATGGCGACAGGATCAAAGATTGGCTTATCATCAATGAACAAAGTATTATTGTGGAATTTTGGAAAAAGAAAAACTACATCCCCGAAAAATATCATGACAAAGCACAGGTCAAATTCCAAATCAACCATCATATGAATTTGGCTCAGGCCAAAGTCAGCAAATTAATTCATCAATATGTAGAAGGTGGCAGAGCTGGAAGTGCCATTGGCTACTCTCCGGTATACGCTCTTGACTCTTCTCCGAAAAACATGCTGGCTATGCTCAATGCTGAAAACCTGAAAAACCAGTACTTTTTGGATGTTTACTTTAAAGGACATTATGCCAAAAGTGCTTCTCTATATTTAAAGGAACAAGGGCTTGCTCCTATCACTGAAGATGGTGATGCAGAAATTCTCCGCCAAGGTATTCTGGATTTTCTTGGAGTCAATTATTATGCCAGTAAATGTGTCCGTTTTCCTGAAGCAGACAAAAACAGACTGACTGAAGCTAAAAGTAATCTTAGTGGCCAAAAAGGACAAATGGGTGCTTATGAAGTCATGCCTGACTTCTATCAGTACATGAAAAATCCAAATGCTGAAACCAATGATTGGGATTGGACAATTGATCCAAATGGAATGGAATACTTGCTTCGTGATATCTATGAACGCTATGGCATTCCAATGATCATTACCGAAAACGGTCTGGGTGCCAGAGACATCCTTGAAAATGGAGAAATTCATGATAGTTACCGAATCGACTACTGGAGCAAACATCTAAACGCAATCCATAGGGCAATTGAATTGGGAGTGGAAGTACAAGGTTTCCTACCCTGGTCATTTATCGACGTTTTAAGTACCAGTAATGGATATCAAAAACGATATGGCTTAATCTATGTCAATCGTGATGATGAGGATTTGAAAGATTTGGCTCGTATCAAAAAAGACAGCTTTTACTGGTATCAAGAAGTAATTGCCAGCAATGGTGCAAGCTGTTTAAATTAAAAACATAAAAAGGTGCCGTTGAACCATGATTTTACTGTCATTGTCCAACCGCACCTTCTTTCAATCATCTGTGGCAAATGCTTTTTTAATTTTTCTGAAATATCTCATCTAACAATTCACGGATGGCAGTTATTGTTTTCTCATTATCCTGATGTTTAAAACAATAATCCACGATTTGCTTTCCAATCTTTCGCTCCAACAAACTTTGTTCAAAACAAAAATCATGATTTACAAAAATCTGCCTACGTTTACCACGAAGAATATTTTCTTCCAAATGTTCATACCAGGCATAGTAGTCTAAAATTTCCCTTTGCAGATAACATTCTTTATTGGCCGAAATTCCTCCCATCAGCATTAATTCTATGCCAATTTCTTTGCTGGTTGCCCACTTAATAAATTCATAGGCTAAATCTTTTTTCACAGAATACTTTCCAACTCCCAGACATCCGCCGCCTAATAGTGGGTGCCCGCCCGGCACCGGTGCATAATCAACATTTCCGGCAACCCGTGATGATTTCGCCTTAATAATCTCCGCCGCATGATTAATATAAGCAATTATCATGGCAACTTGTCCATTGGCAAATAATTGAACTGCCTCGCGCCAGCCATGAATCGGTTCTTCCGGCATACATTCTTTCAGCTGTTTCATACTATGTAGTGCTTTGTTCGCCGAATTCCAATCCAAACGCAAAAAGCCATTCTCATCATACCGTAAATTTTGATATTCCATCAAACGTGGCAAATATTCCGAGGACACAGAAGCCATATTTCCCAAGACTAAGCTGGCACCGTACATAGTAGGAGAGTTTTTTCGAAATTTAGCACTAAAAAATTCTGCTACCCGATTATACTCATCAAAATTCTTAGGAACCTCCAGCTTTTCTTTAAATTTTTCATAGTATAACCTCATCTGCTGCGCATCAGTAAATAAGTCTTTTCGGTAAAACATAAGTTGCACACTAACATCAAATGGCAAAGCAAAAGGTATGGATTTTACATTTGAATAATTCTGAATAGAATTATTTAAAAAATTGTCTAAAATTTTTTCAACTTTGACATCCAGATTTTTTAAAGGCTCCAGCACCAATGGTGCAAAATACTGAAATGAGGAAACATCCAAACGAATTACATCATAATCTGTCTTTAAATTTTCTCTTAAACTATCATGTATGTCAGCAATTGGCAAATAGTCGATCTGAACATCACAACCAAACTGCTTTTTAAAATTGGGTAATAAAAGATTAAGCGCTCTGGTGGTTGGTGTTTCTGAAGCCAACAGTTTTATGGTTTTATGATTTGACTTTACCTGTGAAACAAACAATGTTTTAAAGCTACTGCCTTCCCATTTATGAGAAAATAACCTGCCATCATTTTCCAGTGCAGCAATCATATCTTCTCCCGCTTCTTTGCCTAGTCTTTTATAATTAAATAGAATCTCAAAAAAGCGTTCATCTTCTACCGGTCCTTCTGCCCAAAAACTCCAAACTGAAAATTTACTTTCCACATTTCCAACTACTCGGTTGACATGGCGGAAATTAACCGCACTCTCCTGATCAAGTGCTAAAACAACTGTACCCACCTGCAAGTCTTGCATCACCCGGTAAAACTCATATCTTTGAAATTCTCTACTATATAATGCACATTTAATTTCACAGAGATGATTTTGAGATTGAAAACCATTAATAAATTCATGATAAATTTTTTCATCTGCTTTCTCACAAATAACTATCAACCTTTTGTCATCACCACTGGCCAAACGCTCTGCCAGGTTTTTTCCAGCCAAGCCATAGGCAAAAGAATATACCGGCAGACTCTCATCCTGCCCACCACGCAACAATAACAATACTTTACTTTCCAAAGAAGCGTAATACTTTTCCGGATTTTGCATACAGCTAACCGCCAGCACTCCTGCGCAGCGGTCAGCCGTAAGCTGATGAATCATTTGCCTTTCCTTATAAACATAGCCATCCGTTAAATATAATTTTACACTATATCTGGTTGGCTCTGCCGCCCGTAAAATACCACTGTAGATATGGGCATAGCGCGGCTCAGTAATATTGGGCAAAACAACGGCAATTAAAAAAGATGTTCCTCTTCTTAACATTTTTGCCTGTTCGTCAATTTGATACCCCAATTCTTTAGCAATTCGTTCTACGATTTCGACTTTTTCACTACTAACATTCCCTTTTTTATTTAATACATTCGATACCGTTCCTTTTGAAACTCCTGCTAATTTGGCAATATCATTAATGGTAGGCATAAAATCTCCTTTTATTACTTCCAATTCATATCTCTTTGTAAATTATGAATGAATTCATTGACTACTTTGTCTTGCTCCTTATTATAAGTCAAAGCATAAAAACTATCAATTATCTTTTCTAATTTTTGCCAAGAGTCTTTTTCTTTATTGCAAATAATCGGATAAAAACATACCCCATTTTCTTCAGCTGCTTTTAAATCACCAATCGCATCCCCAATCATTAATATTTTCTCTGGTCGATAAAATGCTTTTAACTGTGCAATACACTTCTTTTTACTGCCTGCTTCCTGACCACATATTGACCTCGTATATTTGGCGATATCTGCTTCCTGCCATTCCCGTAAGAGCGCTTCTTCAGCAGTTGCAGACACCACTACAATATCTGCTTTTTCAGCGATTTGACAAATGGCTTCTTCACATGTTGGAAAAGGCTTCATTCCCCTGACCATAGCCGCAATCCTAACATTACAATCCAATGACCATGCCAAAGCCTTTTTATTTACTTCTGAGTCTTGATGTTTCAATAAATTATCATTATTTAATTCTGGATTATCCTTTGTCCAATCAATTAAAGGACTGATATCTGGCATGAAAAACTGCCTTTCTTTTACTGCCGGGTGCTGATTTAACAGCTCAAAGCTTTTAATCAATGCCAAAAAACGATTAATTCCTCTATCCAATGAATATAAATTGACATAATCCCAAACATCCCTGACATACTTGGAAATTGTCTGCAACTCCCATTTTTCCACAGTTGCCGGACAAAAGCATTCTTTATGCTTAATTTCCATGGTATCAAATACACAACCATCTGAATCAATACAAACTAAATAATCTTTAGATGGTATATAATCATACAAGCCCGTCTTTATCATCACATTCCTCCAATTTGTATTTGATTGCCTTGGCCACACCATTTTCTTCGCAGGGAGCTGTAACATAATCTGCCTGCTCTTTAATATAATCAGGGGCATTCCCCATCGCTACTCCAAATCCAAGATAACGAATTAATTCAATATCACTGTTACTATCACCAATCATCATGGTTTCTTTAGGGTCCAAGGATAAATAATTAAGCAGACAATCCACCGCTTCTCGCTTATTAATGGTTTTCGTTAAAAATTCCAAATCCTCGCTTACTCCTTCATTGGTATGGCGAATGGCATTGGTGGCATTAATCAACGCATAAATTTCAGCCTGAAGCTCTTTTCTCATTCCATAAATATTTATTTTTTCAATTTCTAATTCATTGGCTGCAAAATAATCGGCAATCGAATCAACTCCAATCCCTCTGCCCATTTCTAAATACCAAAAATGGTGTGCCGGCACCGGGTATTCTCTCCAGTTTTGTACTACTTCCTTTTCAAAATACAAAGTATTGTTACAGGCAGTTTCACAATAGATCCCCTTCTTTTCAATAATTTTCATAATTTCCACCGAATCTTTTGAGGAAATCGTATTTTGATAAAGACATTTTCCACTTTTTAAATCCAATGCCCTTCCGCCATGACAAGTAATTGCATATTCAATCCCTTTTATAGCCTCCAAATCTGGCGGAAACATATCCAGAACTCTGCCTGTACAGGGAATCACTTTAATTCCATGCTCCATTGCTTTTTGAATGGCTTTTTGGTTTTGTTCAGAAATATTTACCTTGTTTTTTTCCAATGTTGTTCCATCCAAATCTATAAAAATTGCTTTTAACTTCATGTTGTCCTCCGTTAAAGTTTCAACTGTTTTTGATAAATTGCCGCATATTGCTTTGCATAGTCCGTCTGTATATAATTAGGCTGAAGCTGCAATAAAAATCCCCACCCCTCTGCCGGATTGCTTAATGACTTTTCATCATTATGTCCATTATTTCGACTGACATTTAATGCATTTACCCAAATATTGGCATGTTTGCGCAATTTATCCAAAATGCTTGGCTGTATCAGTTCCTCATCATCTGCAAAAAACGATAATTCCAATATTTGCGGCTTTAAATCTTCAATAATTTCCGATATCATATGTAAATCCCGATTAAAAATCTTATGCATATACATAAAATCCGGTGCTGCCTGGGTTAAAAACTCACGTACATCGACAAGCGGCGCTGCTGACTTAACAATCACCTGATGAAATGCGCTTTCTTTTTTCAGCAAATAATTTAATTTCTCACGATACTCCCAACCTTTATCAATATTAAATAATGCTTTATCTTTAAAGGTACTTAATACTTCATCAATGGTTGGTATTTTTTGTTCGGTTAATTGCTTTGAAGATCCATCTCCTTCATATAGATTGGCCTTTTTTATTTCAGCTAAACTTAACTCCGATATTTTTCCGGTTCTATTTGTCATTCTATCAATACTTTGATCATGACAAAGTACTAAATATCCATCCTTTGTTTCTTGTAAATCGATTTCTAAAAAAAGCACTCCACATTTTATACATCTGTCAATTGCCGACAATGAATTTTCCGGCTGCCTATCTGCCAATTGATAATTTGCCCGATGTCCGATCGGATAGCCTAAATGACTCTTATCCTTAAATTTTTGATAAAACTTCTTATATTCTTGCATCCTATCACCGTACTTTCTTCGACCCGGCAGAACCATAGGCAATTTTGGCAACTGCTGTGTTAATAATCATAATCACCACCGCATACACAAAAGTAAGCATTTTACTATCCGGATTGGCTGTCGGGTTAGTGGCATTTCTAATTACCACTCCCAGCGGCTGATAAATCGGATGGAATAAAAATACTGATAAATTATAATCCCCCAATAAGCTGGCAAAATTAATCAGCATTACAGACACCGTAGCCGGAATCACAATTGGAAGAATAATCTTAAAAAAAGTAACAAAACTGGATATTCCTAAATTACGGGCGGCCTCTTCCAATGAGTTGTCCACTCCATAATAAGCTGCTTTAATCATGCGCAGTGTAAATGGAATCTTTACTATGATATACCCAACCAACATAATACTCATAGTTCCAGTTAAAATTTGGTTAAATAAAATCGGCCGGGCAATATCATATGTCATCACCAGCCCCAATGCGATCATTGTTCCTGGTAAAAACCATGGAATATGAAGCACATATTCCAAAAAAGTAGTGGCAGGATTTTTATGTTTTTGAATCAAGCGTCCAACCATAAGCATTAATGCTGCTGCAATGATTACTCCTAAGGCCGAATAGCCGATACTGACTAAAATCGGTCGAAATACATAAGAACTGGAAAATACCTGAAGATAGTTATTTAATGTTAATTTTCCGATTTTACCCGCATAAAAATTATCTACACTCATAAAAGAAAAAATCACAATCATAATTGCCGGTATTAAATTAATGGCTGCAATCAGATAAGCTAAAATATGCACTATCACATTGACTATCGGATTTTGAATTTTTTGCTTACGCAACTTGGTCTTAACCTTCGATACCGACATATAATTCCCTTTTTTCTCAATATGATTTAAAACAGCAATTAAAATAATAGTTAAAAATCCCAAAATCATCGCCATAATAGCTGCATAATTCCTGGTTGTTAAAGTTTGAGAAAAACTTAAAATCAAAGGATTTATGGTTTGAAATTCTTCTCCTCCCAGAACCAGTGGAGCCGCTAAAGCATTAAAGCCATATAAAAACACTAAAATTGTAACTGCAAATAAATTAGGCCGAAGAGTTGGCAGAACAATTTTCCATAGTATTTTAAATTGAGAAACGCCCATACACTGTGCTGCTTCAATTGTTTGATTATCAATACTACGAATCGCATTACTTAAAAACATCAAGTGATTGGTGGTTCGGCTAAATGTTAAAGTAAATAGCACGGCACCAAAGCCACCAAACCATTCTTTATTAATTGGCAAAAAATGAGCAATCACATTGGTAAAAATACCATCTGCACCATACATAAACTTATAGGCGGTTACTAAAACAATTCCACCACAAATGAAAGTTGCCAGATAACAGGCTTTTAAAAATTTAGCTCCCTTAATATCAAAATACTCAGTCACCAAAGTAATAAAAACCCCCACAATATTAACAGTTATAGAAAGGGTAACCGCCAACAAAAACGAATTTCTGAAACTGGTAATTGCCCGTTCCGAATTTAAAATTCGATAAAAAGCATCCAGTGAAAAACCATTTTTCCCGACAAATGATGTTTTTAAGATATTGAAGTTAGGATAAACCAAAAAAGCAATGACTGCCCACAACACGACCGCTGCCAGAACGACAGTTTGAAGATATTTTCTGACCTGATATCCATCCATTTTTTTCGTATTCATATTCCCCTCCTTAATATTGAAGAATATCTTCCGGATTAATGTATAGTTTCACTTTATCTCCAATTTGATAGTCAAAGCGTCCATTTTCTTTTTCAATATTGTACAGTTTATCGCTTTCAACTTGATACGTATACTTGGAATATACTCCATAATACTCAACCGCAATTACTTCAGCCTCTAATTCGGCTGTTAAAAAATCCGGTTTAATAGTACTGATTTTATTTGTTCTGACATAACTTTTTCTGGATTTGTCCAGCTTCTTCAGTCCACATTGATTAATTTTTTCAATTAGCTCTGGTGTCACCAAATTGGCATCACCAATAAAATTACATACAAATTCCGTTTGTGAATGATTATAAATTTCTTTTGGACTTCCGGTTTGCTCCACATATCCATTATTAAAAACCGCAATATTATCCGATAAAGTAAGCGCTTCTTCCTGGTCATGAGTAACATAAATTACCGTAATTCCAAAATCCGTCTGTAATCTTTTAAGTTCCAACCTTAATTGACGTCTCAGCTTAGCATCCAAATTTGACAAAGGTTCATCCAAAGCCAGTATTTTAGGAGATAAAGCCAAAGCTCTGGCAATTGCTACTCTCTGTTGCTGTCCTCCGGACAACTCGTCTACCCGTTTTTTTAATTGCTCCTTGGTCAAATTAACAATCTCAGCCATATCTGCCAATCTTTTTTCAATTTCCGGCTTGGCAATTTTTCTTTGTTTTAAGGCAAAGGTAATATTTTCCTCTACTGTCATTGTAGGAAATAATGCATAACTTTGAAAAACCATTCCAATTCCTCTTTTTTCAATTGGCTTATTGGTAATATCCTCTCCATCAAGATAAATCTTTCCTTTGCTTGGCACATTAAATCCCACCAAAGCACGAAGGGTTGTAGTTTTACCACAGCCTGATGGTCCTAAAAAAGTAAAAAATTCTCCATCATGAATTGTTAAATTTAAGTCATGAATTGCTACAAAATCCTGATACCTGATCTCTACATCCTGGAATTGAATCATCATCTTCTCCTTTGCCTTAAAACAACTTACATGCTACTTATTAAAAAGTAAATTTTATTTTACAATCTCTAATTCAATTTTAGATATCCATTCCTCAATATGACTATCTACAAAATCCCAATCAATATCCTGCACTTTTAGATTTTCACCCAATTTTTTCATTTCCTCTGTCGCTTGTCCGACTGCTGTTTTATTGGCTGGCAAAATACCATGCGCCTGCGCATATCTGCCAATAACTTCAGCACTGCAAAGCCAATTGGCAAAACGGATGGATTCCTCTAATTTGGCTTGATTATTCTTATTAATAATGCCAATATGATTGGTATTGGTTGGCAATCCAATTTCAGGGGTAACTACCAATGGATTATGATGAAAAGTTTCCGCTTTCTTTTTCAAACCACTTGCATATGTAAAAGTAATCGGCACTTTACCTTTAGCCATATTCTCAAAGTCATTCTCACCCTCCATTGTCCGATAACCATGTTTAAAATACAGGCGAATTGCTTCCCAACCTTTATCAGAAATTCCCATTTCCCCATTATCATCACGATAACGCATTAAAATTCCGGAAATAATTGCCCTGTTAGTGGTTCCATCAAACTTAGGCGGAACTGCATATTTACCATGAAATTCTTCTTTTTCCCATAAATCAGTATAGTCTTTAGGAGCTGTTTCTGCTGTATAAAGTTCTGAATTGACCAGTAAAATTTTAGGCTGTACTTCATACGGATAACTGATTTCATCATTAATATAAGAACTGCTGTCTAACTCATTAACCCAGTTTGGTGTCCATTTAGCAAAAATATTTTCTTTTTTCATTGATGTAAACTGTGCTTCCGATGGTCCCCAAATAACATCTGCAATTGGCTGATTTTTTTCTGATATGGCCCGGGTAACAATTGCTCCACCACCAAGTTCTACTACTTCAACATTAAAGCCCGCCTTTGCAGCTTCATCATGCACCCATTCTTTTCTCCCATTAGAACCATTATTGGTATATAAAATAATTTTTTCACCACTTGGTTTTTCATCCATTTTGGAATTTTGATCCATTTCCTTTTTTGGGGTTTCTTCTTTTTTGGCTTCCTCTTTAACAGTTGTGTCTGATTTTTTGTCTATTGTTTGACCTGTATTTTGGCATGCGCTTAACAAAAGAATACACAACCCCAGCAAAATAGATAAATATTTTTTCTTCATAAATGCCTCCTTTAAGAATTTTATTATCACCGACATATTCTCATACTATCACCATTATTAATACGTGTCAATATTTTTTTTAAAACGTTTTAATTTCTTGTGATTATATACAAAAAAGCTCCAGAATTTTATTTTAAATTCCAGAGCCTTCTTAATTATTTTTGTTTCTCTTAAATAGGATCATCCATATAAATCCATGAATAAAAAAGAGTATTTATACATACTCAATAAGCATATCTAAACACTCTTTATTTCGATTCCTATGAAATCGTCAAACTTGGGAAATAAATATGAGCCGGACCATAATAATTATCATATTGAATCATTTCCTTAGAAAAATAAAGATTTTCCTGAATTGTCGGAATATCGGCAGCCATTGACATACCGGTGACTTCATGATAATTCTTGCCATCAAAATAACGGGCTAACCGGATTTCACCACCAATTACACCATTCACTTCATTGGCCTGAAAATCTGAAAAAACCAATAATTCAATATGTGGTGTCGCAGTCATAGCTGCATAGCTGAGCGAACCGGCTTCTACTTTAATATTGGGAATAAGACCCGTAGTTTCCACATTTAAATAGGAACAGTACTGGCGATTGCCATGATAACATAATAACTTGCCATCCTGATAAAGCCTGGTGTCCTTTAAAAGGGTTCCATCCATATCATAACTTGCTGACTGCGATGAATTGGCTAAAAGCGGCACCAATGTCATAGTTAATTTATCGCCCTGCACCTGCCCCTGAAAACTTTCCCCAATTTTAGCCGATGAAATATTTTCATAAACCAGCTGTGCACCGGCCTGAGCATAATAAAAATCAAAAAAAGACGCCACTGCCTGATTGCTTAAAATTACCGGAATATCTTTTAAACTTTCGATCCTTTTGGCATTCAGTCGCCAAATCGTCTCCTGCATTTGAGCGGTAATTTGAGCTTGTAATTCCTCAGGACGACTATCCGCAAATTGATACATTCTATCAACCTCAACTGCTATTTCCTCTGATTCGGCATGAGTGACCACTTCGATCTCACCTTTATATTGTTCAAAACAAATATCCAGACCAAGAGAATTCATTACCCGATAAGCATGTTTTTCCACAAAAATTTCTGTGGCATTTATATGATTTTGAACTCCTTCCGCCTGATAAATAGCTGAAAAAATCTGCTTGACGATCGGCAGCACATTTTCTGCTGCCAATGCACTTTTCAGCCTTTCTCCCTTTTCCACAATTTGCTCAGTTAAAGGATACCATTCATTTTTTACAAAACCGGCTGCATAGTAGACTGTTCTTATTCTTTCACAGATTTCCTCCCCTGTCATCGCCGG
The DNA here is from genome assembly GCA_003858485.1 of Clostridiales bacterium COT073_COT-073. GTDB lineage: Bacteria > Bacillota > Clostridia > Lachnospirales > Vallitaleaceae > W11650. The sequence continues at coordinate 78,890 of RQYD01000005.1, read as the reverse complement.
TGAGAATGTAGTATTGGCCGAACCCCTATATTTCTGACCATCTTCTTCAAAATCCGCATAAACGGTTATATGATAATGCGTAACCTGCTTACTTCGATTCATGTCTACCTCGGCCTGAATCAAGAAAAGCTCCTGTGCTGATACTTTTTCCTCCACAATTTTCCATGTCGCAATATTTTCTTGTGCCAGAGCTGCTTTTATTTTTTCAATCATTAGCTTAACCTCCCGATTGCTTTAATATAAGTTCCTCCGGTACTGGTTTTAACCAGTTCTTTATGCCCCTTGCCGCAAAATCCAGAACCGGATAAAATCAGTTCACCATCGGAAATCATACTAAAAGAACCTAATAAATCAGGAACATAGCCGGTTAAATAAACAGGTGCTACCACATGATCCGTTAGTTTTCCATCAATAATTTCATATCCTCTGGCTGCCACACATTGAATTCCCCAATTTTTGGGATCTTCCATACCACTTTCAAAATCTTCCAGAAAATAGCCATGACTAATTGAAGCAATCATATCTTCTAATTTATCTTTTCCTTTTTCAAAATATGTATTAGTCATTCGGCTATATGCCTTGCGTTCAAACGATTCCCGTTTCCCGTTGCCGGTTGGCTTACTTCCCAATGCCATAGCTGAAAGCAAATCACTGATTCCATTTTTTAGTATTCCATTTTCAATGATTAAAGTATTTCCACCCAGGACACCTTCATCATCAAACAAATAAGAAGATACTTCCTCCACGCCTGTAGCTCCATCCCGCATATTGGTAATGGCCGAAGCCACTTTTTGACCAACATATTTTTCACCCAACGCCCGCTTTTTGACAAACATATCCATTTCCACACCATGCCCAAAAGCCTCATGGGCAATTAAACCACTGACATTTGGATCACAAATGATCTCATACTCTCCGGGCACAATCCGCTTGGCTTTCAGTAATAAAAGAGTATTATCTATTGTTTTGGATAAGCCATTCTTCATTTCTTCAATCAATTCAAAGCCTTTCAAACCGGAAAAAGATTTCAAACTATATTGAGCAGACTTTTCACCCCGTACATAAGGGATCAAATAGCCGGTGCTATATAAATAACTTTGCTCTAAATCACGCTTGGTTGATATAAAAATTTTCGATACCTGTGCCCAATCATAAATCGTTTGCAGCTCGATCACCTGGTCACTATAAGCCATTCCTTCTGCAACCAAAGTTGCCAGCTCTTCTACAATTTTTTGCGCCCCAATCGCCTCCGGATGAATTTGTAATTCACTAGTGTAGCTTTGGGTCAGCTCCTCTTCTTCGATTTTATTATATTCTCTGATAGCAATGCCTTGCTCCCGATAAAAAGCTGCATCTTTTTCCGCTGCCTTTCGAATGCATTTTTCGGCATAAACAAAATCCAGGTCATTAAACGAATATTCCGAATAGCCGATTCCGTTAAAGACCCTGACCACAAAGCCTCTTTCTACTGTCCTACTGTCACTGATTGCTGTGCCCGAAGATTTAACACGATAAGTCGTACCTTTGGTATCGGTTCCCAAAACTGATACATATTGAAAATCCTCAGACAAATCAGCCACTAATTTTTTCAGTGCCGGTTTGTTCTCCTGCAAATATTTTGATAATTCTGCTTTCATCATCGCTCTTTATATAGAAAATTCTATATACTCCTTTCCGGTATCCGTCTTTTGCACATTTTCATTTTTATGTCTTCCTTTTCCTTCAAAGCTCTTTTACTTTTTCAAAAAAGACTGGACTTTTTATGAACCGACTTACTTAGCAAATTCCTTAAAATCACTATCCATTATTTGCCATTTTTCGATAAATAAAGGTTAAAATAAAGCCAAGAACCGCCAATATACCGGCCACTGCAAAAGCCATTTGATAATTTCCGGTTCTCATTACAATTTTACCGGCTGCCAATGGACCAACTGTACCAGCCAGAGCAAAAGCAATAAACATAATACCATAATTGACACTATTATATTTGGGTCCAAAACTGTCAGCAGTAAATCCTGGGAAAATTCCCATAAAAGCGCCAAAGCAAATTCCAGCCAAGGAAATTCCTAAAATAAACAAAATATTTTGCCCTTGTCCACTCACAAATAGGCAGGCTAATCCGGCAACCGAAACTAAAAACACAACTCGTATTACTTGCACCCTACCAAATTTATCCGAAATATATCCTGCCATAATTCGACCAAAAGCATTAAATAAAGCCAGTACACTAACTGCCAGGGCTGCTTCCTGAGCCGTCATACCAATCATCTTTTGGGCCATTGGGGAGGCCTGGGAAATGATCATCAGTCCGGAAAACGCCCCACACATCAACATTAAAAACATAATATAAAATCGGCCATTGGCCATCATTTCTCTCCAGGTTTTACTATCAGCTGCTACAACGCCGGTTTTTACCTGCATTCCTTTCATACTTTCCGGAATAAAATCAGCTGGTGCTTTTTCAATTAAAAAAGCACATCCAACAATAATTATAAAAAAAAGGATTCCTAAAACACGAAATGTTGTCAGAATTCCATACCCGCCAATCATCCGATGTGCAACCGGCGGTATCAGCACTGAACTAAAACCATAAGTGGCAGTTGCAATTCCTCCGATTAAGCCCCGTTTATCCGGAAAAAATTTAACGGAATTATTAACTGTTGCTCCATAAATCATACCCATGCCCAAGCCGCAGCCCAAACCATAACTGACCACTAAAAAAGGAATGCTGCCTGAAAATCCGCTTAGAATAAATCCTCCACCAAATAAAACCGCCCCAACTAATATGACCCAGCGTGGCCCCAATGTATCATTGATAAAACCACCTGATATCATGGTCACCGGGCCAACTAAATTGGCAACTGTAAAGACAATCGCCAAATTTGCAGCTGTTACTGCTACCGTCCCTGTTAAACCATGAATTTCATTAATATGAACTGCCATTGGTGAAGCAAAAACGCTCCAGGTATATAATGAACCTATACATAAATTAATGAAGCAAGATGCAATTAATATTATCCACCTCTTTTTTTCTAATGTCATTTTCTTCTCCTTTATAATCATTCGTTGCCTCTCCGAATTTGACTGCTTTGGTCGCCGGTTTGCCGCTCTTTACATTTAGACTGATTGCCTTCTTTTCTTTTCGGTCGAACGGATTTTGTTTCACAAAATCCTGCCTCTCATAAATGGCTGCTTTCCTCGCCGAGGCAAACCTGGCATTTGCCTTTAGAACCCGGCAAGCTTTTCATCCTCTTGCAAATGCTACGACAGACAAACCCAGCGCGCTTGATCGTACACTCCACTTTATTGGCTGTTTTGGCTTTTTTGTTTGTCCGTCTTTTATTGTTGGCTGCTTAGTATTCCTTTCGACGGTTCGAACACGAATTGCTGCGCAATTCGTTGCCTCTCCGGCATCAACTGCTTTAGTCGCCGGTTTGCCGCTCTTTACATTTAGACTGATTGCCTTCTTTTCTTTTCGGTCGAACGGATTTTGTTTCACAAAATCCTGCCTCTCATAACCGGCTGCTTTCCGCGCCGAGGCAAACCTGGCATTTGCCTTTAGAACTCGGCAAGCTTTTCATCCTCTTGCAAATGCTACGACAGACAAACCAGAAGCGCGCTTGATAACTATATAAACCAATTTGATTTAGTGCGCGCTTCTTAGCTTAATCATCTTTAATCTGGTGAATTCTTCTCTTTCTTTTTCTTCTAGGGCAGTGGCAATGTCTTTGGTTAATTTTTCGTATTTTGGTATCATAATATTTTTGAGAGCATTGGCCCGTTTTTGGGTTTGCTTGATATGAAAGGCCAAACGGTAGATCGCATTTTCTGTTTCTGCCAGTTTCATGGTTAATTGTTTGACCCTGGAAAATTGCAGATAAGCTTCATCCAATGCCCGCTCGGTTTTAGCAATGCCATACTGCGGGATCAGTGTATCTTCCAGTTTATTCAAAATCGGGATTTCTACCCCCATCACCGACTTAGTTTCGATCTGCACATTCTCTTCCGGAGCAATCGCTTCCCCAATTTGACCAACCATATGAATCCCGATACGGATATTGGCTTCCTGCAAAGCCAGATAGGCAGAGCTGAAAATATTATCCATATCTGCCTGAATCTCCTCAACCTGGCCAAGCAAAGACATCATTTCCCGCACTAAAATATTGCGCTTTTTATCCAGCAGCTCATATCCCTGCTTCGATAAGGCCAATCTGGATTTGGCTAAAATATAATTTCCCTTGGTAGGAAATAATGAACTATCCATCTGATCACCTCATCCCCTTATCGGACTTTTGCATTCTGAGCATATTTTTCATATACTTTATCCTGATAATAGCTGTTTAATAGTTCTTCGTCAACCCTGGTCAGCTCATCTTTCGGTAATACACTAAGTAATTCCCAGCCCAAGTCCAGAGTGAAATCAATCAATCGGTTTTCGTCAAATTTCTGAGCGACAAAACGTTCTTCAAATTGTTTACCGAATATCATATACTGCTTGTCCAGGGGTGATAATTCCTCTTCGCCAATAACCGAAGCCAAAGCCTTTACTTCCTGAACATGGGCATAAGCAGCAAACAGCTGATTAGCCACTCCGCCATGATCCTTTCTGGTATATCCTTCTCCAATACCGTCTTTCATCAAACGGGAAAGCGATGGCAACACCAAAATCGGCGGATAAATCCCCTTTTGGTGCAAACTTCTGTCTAGTACAACCTGGCCTTCCGTAATATAGCCGGTCAAGTCCGGAATCGGATGAGTAATATCATCATTTGGCATAGTTAAAATCGGGATTTGCGTAATTGAACCTTTTTTTCCGCTAATCATACCAGCCCGCTCATATAGCATTGCCAAATCAGAATACATATATCCTGGAAAACCTTTTCGTGATGGAATTTCTCCTTTAGACGAAGATATTTCCCGAAGCGCCTCACAATAAGAGGTCATATCCGTTAAAATAACCAGCACATGCATATCGTGCTCAAAGGCCAAATATTCAGCTGCTGTCAAGGCACAGCGCGGAGTCACAATTCTTTCGATCACCGGGTCATTGGCCAGATTTAAAAACATCACTACCTTTTGCAGAACACCACTTTCTTCAAAACTACGCCGAAAAAAATCGGCAACATCATTTTTTACCCCCATTGCTGCAAAGACAATTGCAAAATCATCCTGGCCGGCCCTGGCCACCGCCTCATCAACTGTGGCAAAAGAAATATTTCCCTTCCCACTGATTTGAGCCTGATTGGCAATTTGCACCGCCAGACGGTCATGCGGCAATCCATTTCCTGAGAAAACCGGCAGCTTCTGACCACGGATCAAAGTCGTCAAGCCATCAATTGCCGAAATACCGGTTTGAATAAAGTTTCGCGGATATTGTCTGGCAATTGGGTTAATCGGCGCCCCATTGACATCCCAGGCCTGCTCAGCCCTGACTTCACCCAATCCATCAATTGGCCGGCCAACTCCATCAAAAGTTCTTCCTAAAATCTCACGCGACAACGGCAATTTTAATACAGAACCAGTTAAGCCGGTCCGAACATTTTTGCCGGAAATTCCCTGAGTACTTTCAAACACCTGAATCACTGCTACCTGATCATCCATTTGAATAATTTTTCCGGTACGGACTTCTCCATTTTCCAGTGTAATTTTTACAATTTCTTCAAAAGAAGCCGTTTTCATACCCTCAACTACCATCAGTGAGCCATTAACTTCTTTGACTCCTAAATATTCCAAACTCATTCTATCTCCATCCTTTCAAAGCCCTTGTAGCTATTGGCCACTTCCCGGTAAAAATTGTCAATTTTATCTTTCAATTCATCAAAAGGCTTTGTTGAAGTATTGTCAATTGTATATCTCATTTTTACTACCTCATCGAATATGCCGGTCTGGCGCAGCCGCGACACTGGTACATTAAATCCAACCAGCTGTCTGGCCTTTTGATAAAGGTAAAGAATTGTTTCCAGCATTTTAAATTGTTTTACCAACGGAACAAAGGTATCAACATCATGAAAGGCGTTTTGCTGCAAAAAGCCCAAACGAATTAATTTGGTAATTTCCAGGATTAATTTTTGGTTCTCTGGTAAAACATCAGCTCCAATCAATTTTACAATTTCCATTAAATTGTTTTCTTCCTGAAGGAGAGCCATTGCTTCTTTACGATTAGCATAAAATTCAGGATCAACCTGGCTTTCAAACCATTTTTCCAAATCCGGAGTGTACTCGCTATAGCTTTCCAGCCATTGAATGGCCGGATAATGCCGGGCATAAGCCAACGCTCTGTCCAATGCCCAAAAACAGCGGATAAATCTTTTGGTATTCTGTGTTACCGGCTCACTAAAATCACCTCCCTGTGGGCTAACTGCACCAATAATACTGACCGAGCCTTCCTCACCGGCCAGACCGGTAACATAACCGGCTCTTTCATAAAACTGCGATAAACGCGAAGGCAAATATGATGGAAAGCCCTCTTCAGCCGGCATTTCTTCCAAGCGCCCGGAAATTTCTCTGAGCGCCTCTGCCCAGCGCGAAGTTGAGTCAGCCATAATCGCCACATGATAGCCCATATCCCGATAATATTCGGCAATGGTGATGCCTGTATAAATTGATGCTTCCCGAGCTGCCACCGGCATATTAGAAGTATTGGCAATCAAAACGGTTCTTTGCATCAACGGTTTTCCTGATTTTGGGTCAATTAATTTGGGGAAATCTTCCAGCACCTCGGTAATTTCATTCCCCCGCTCCCCGCAACCGATATATACAATGATATCAGCATCTGACCATTTAGCCAATTGGTGCTGAGTCATTGTTTTTCCAGTCCCAAAACCGCCCGGCACTGCCGCCGCACCACCCTTGGCAATCGGAAAAAATGTATCAATAATTCTTTGGCCGGTAATCAATGGTTTTTCCAATGATTGCCGAATTTGAAAAGGCCTGGGGTCACGAACCGGCCAATACTGAACCAAATTTAAATTCTCAATATCTCCGAATTCATTTTCGATTTTGATCACCGTATCCAGCACTTTATAACTTGGCTGCTTTACAATTTCCACTACTTTTCCGCTCTTATACGGATGCAGCATAATTTTATGGGTAACCAAATCAGTTTCCTGGACAGTAGCATAAATTTGACCACCTGTCAGCATCTGACCAACCGTTACTATAACTTCAACCTGCCATTCCTTATTTTTGTCCAAATTAAAGGTTTCAATCCCTCTGCCCAGAAAATTGCCAAACTCGGCTTTCAGTGTTTCTAAAGGCCTTTGAATGCCATCAAACACCTCACCAATAATACCGGGGCCAAGTACCAGACTTAAGGGGCTGCCGGTAGAATACACGGGCTCTCCGATTTTTAATCCGGAGGTTTCTTCATATACTTGAATGGTGCAGAATTTTTCACTAATACCAATTACTTCACCAATTAATTTACTGTTTCCGACCTGAACCATTTCCAGCATTTGTAAGCCGGAAGCGCCGGAAGCCTTAATTACCGGCCCATTAATGCCGGAAATTATTGCCTGTTCTTTCATTCTATCACCGCCTTAATCCTCTATTTTCAATTCTGTCGCCATCTCCTGCAAAAAGCTCTCCCTTTTATCGACCAACTGTCTGGCAAAAGAATTATCATAAAAAATATTTTTTTCTTCATGATAACCCTGGCAACCGCCAATCATTGGAATTTTCACTTGTTTTGCCTCTGTTTCAAAAGTTGTCTGTGGATACTTTGCCATAATCATCTGCGCTCTTGCAAAATCACTGGCTGTCAGCACGATCCGGCATTGCCCACTGCCTAAAATAACCAAAGTTTTTTCTATCCGTTTGTCCAGCACTGCCAGATATTCCTCTGTCTTGGTGTATTCAACTAATTTGACTTTCAACTGCTCAAACACCCGATTGACAATTTCCGCTCTTTTTTGCAGTACTTGCTGCCGGTTATCCATTAATGCTTTTGACATGCGGCCGCTTTTTTCTCTGTCGATTTGCTTTAAACCGTTTTGAATGGTATGATAGCCTTCTTCCAAAAAGGCTGTTTCTTTTTTATCATATTCAGCAGCCAGCTTTTCTGTAAATTCCTGCCATTTTTTTTGACTGCTTTCATTTGCTTCACTTAATACTTCGGTTGAAAATTTCTTTAATTTCTCTGATAATTCTAACATATTCTTACCTCAAATCTTTAAGCCAATGGCTTCTTTGACATATTGCGTAATTGAGTCCTTGGCCCGACTACTCCCATGCCGGTCGGGAATTTCCACAACTAAAGGAATATGACAATTCATTTTAATATCCCTAATTTCATCCGCTATTAAGTGGCCAATTTTCTCTGTAATCAACAATATCCCGATGTCCGGATTTTTCAAAACCCCGGACAAGGCTGCCAATACTTCTTCTTTTTCATGCAAAACCACACCTTCCACTCCTGCCAGCCGCATACCGGTTTGAGTGTCGATGTTATCGGAAATCAAATACATTTTCATGAATTATATCCTCTTTTCCTGCCTTGGTCATTTTTAAGTTGTCTTTCACACATTTTTTACAGTACTCATCACACTTTGCCCACCTTTCCATTCAGGATTCGCTCTGCAAAGACTGCCGGCTATCAGCGCCTGTAAAAACTAAAGGTATGTCGGACAACTTTAAGTTTGTACATTTCCTTTGCCTTTCAGGCATATCCTGTCAATTAGGCACTTAAAATCATAATCGAAATAATCAAGCCATAAATTGCAATGCCTTCGGCTAAACCTACAAAAATTACAGTTTTACCCAGCAGCGATGAATCCTCACTAATAGCGCCAATGGCTGCTGAGGCGGAAGACGCTACTGCAATACCGGTTCCGATACAGGAAAGACCGGTTGAAAGTCCGGCACCAATAAATCTTAACCCATCAACACTGGCGGCTGCCGCTTCGCCAGCCGCAAAAACCGGCGATCCGCTGAATAGCATAATGGTTGCTCCGATTAAAAGTCCAAAAAAGCTCAACATATTTAAGCCTAAAAAAGTTTTTACCTTTTTACCCGTTATTTGATTTTTGACCGCCTTAATCCCTACTGCAATCGTCAAAGCAATTAAAACAATTGATACCACTAAAATAAATTCCATGATTTTCCTCCTAAAATCTTAATTCCTATTTTGAGTTATATTAAAAACATTTTTTATCTGCATATTCCAAACATGAACCGGCATATGCCAGCCAGACACCTGAAATCTGATCATGCATCCTGACAATCCGTCTAATCCTGAATCCGAAATGGCTTAAATTCCTTGCCATTGCCTTTATAAAAACGGCTAAACAATTCATAATATTCCAAACGCAGGCCCTGAATCCCGACAATCAGTCCTTCCAATACAATAATCAGGATATTGCCAAATACCATCACCGCAATTGAACCAGCCCCACCAACCATATGTGACAGCTGATGAAAAGCCAGGAAAAAGCCAACATGGTTAAGAGCAAAAGCCCCGACTCTGACAAAAGAAATGGTATTGGAAAAAACGGAAAGTAAAATTTCCACTAATTCAAAAAATGACTCAATGCCCGAGGGCATATGGATTTCATCGGTCTGCTTATGATGTTTGCCATTGATTTTATGAATCAGGCGCTCAGAAAAGAATAAAATCGCCATTGGTCCAAGGATAAAGGCCAGAATATACCAAATTGGAATACTGCGACTCATTGCCACTGATAACAGCAAGTATAAAATCGCTAAATAAAAGATCAAGCCGGTAATTCCATTTTTATCAAATAAAAGCCTGCCCATATCCCGATTTTTCCAGAGATTAAATAAATTAATAAGCATGGCCACAACTAATAAACCAATACCGAATATGACCGATATTCCCAGCAATTCCATTTTTACTGCCATTGGATCAATCATTGGAATAAATGGCAAATAATGCCTTAATAGTTCTTCGTTGCCAAAAACCGAACCATAAAACAGACCAAAAATCGTTGACATTACACCGAAATAAATTAACAACTTAGCTGGTTCAATGCCTTTGCGCTTACTCAGCAAATAGCCAAGGAGAGCGATCACCAGTCCCTGTCCGACATCGCCAAACATCATCCCAAACAAAAACATATAGGTAATACCCACAAAGATAGTGGGGTCCATTTCTTCATAAGCAGGAATACCATACATTTTCACAATCGTTTCAAATGGCTGGAAAAATTTAGGATTGGATAATCTGGTTGGCGGTTTTTGACGAACCGCCTTCTCATCCTCAATCACATAGGAAAGCTCCGGTGTAATTTTTACATTTGCCTGAAATCGCTTGATTTGGCTGTCCGGTATCCAGCCTGCTAAATAAAAGGCTTTGTCCGTATGGACGGCATAGCGGCGAACATCAAACACACCATTTAAGCGAATTAAATAATGATAATATTCTTCCAACTCAGTCAAATGTGAAGCTGTTACTTTCAGTGTTTCTTCTTCTAAACTGTTTAATTCAGCTTCAATCACCGATAAGCGTTTCTTTAAGGCCTCCATTGCCTCATGAGGCTTGCCATAAATATCATCAGAAATACGAATGCGCTCAAAGGAAAGTGACGTAAATAAACTATCCATATTCAATTCCTGCGAAGCTGGTGTAAAATACATAACATAGGAAAAATCTTCATCCTGGCTAATCCGGTAAACAATCACATCCAAATTATCGCTGTACTCCCGTAATTTGGTATAACTGGCAGTCGGCATCTTGCCATAGCGAAATTTGATATATTTAAAATGAAACATCTCATCAATTTCCACCTGAAAATCATCCAATGGTGCAATTTGATGCAGCAGCTTCTGCTTATAACTCTGTTCTTCCCGCAAAATCTGCTGTTGCCTGGTCAATTCCCCAACTTGCATTTCTATTTGACCGATATTTTTTTCCATTTCCTCATATGACGCCACTTTTCGTGCCTTGGTCTGGTCATAAGTGAATTTTTTTCCACTGAGCTGCGCCAGTTTACGCACCCGCTCAACCAGCTTTTCATACTTATTTTCTTCGGAAAACTTTTGAATTCCTTTTAAGGAATCCAACGTTTCATAGGCATCTACTAATTGAATATCGAATGGAACAATATTAGATGACACAAAATCATCCAGTTCATTGACCAGTCCCACGATACTCATAAAATGCATTTTTTCAACTGCCAACGGTTCTCTCCCCCTTTCTGCTTAAGGGATAAATTAATTCTTCCGCCAAATCAATACTGCTTCCAATCGAGTATCTTATCCCCTCAATGATGGCGGTGATATCAATAATTTCAACTTCTTTTAAATAAAAATATCCCAATATCGAAGCCAAGCCAAACGGATGGACATTCATCAAATGCGACCAATGTTCTCTCATAAACCTGCGAAAAGAAAGAGCTACCCCCTTTTTCCTCAGATTAAAAATCTGGCCGTAAAAAGATCTGTCTACTATTTGGATCACTTCTTCCAGGCTACCGGCTTCAATCATATCTGTAATATCTTGTTTCGAAAGATGATAGAACAAGGGAATCGTATAGCGATACAGCATCTCCTTAGGCAAATGATAATAATGCCGACCCCGATAGATAAACATGATATTTTTATAATCAATAATGTGTCCGAACATTTCCAGTGCCAATTCTTTGGCTTTGTGCATTTTAAAATGCTCGATATGCCGGATAATTTCCTGATAAGAATAATAATCCAGTGCCAGCTCTATTTCAAACAACGGCAAATTCCCATTTTCATCCATCAAAGGTTTCAGTACCGCATAGTACCCACTGCCTTTAAGAGCTTCCAGCAATTCTTCATCATTTCTGGCCAGCAAACATTTATTAAAATCAATAGTACTATGCTTATCCAAAAATAAGTTTTTAATATCCATCTCCGTCAATGGATGTCCCAGGCGTAAAAAACGCAGCATTTTTTTGATATCTTCCACTTCATGATCGGTATAAATATAGTAAAACAGTTCTTTCTCATAACCCGATACATAGTGGGAAATCTTATCTGAGTCCTCCATAATTGATCGGTAAAGCAAAATCTCCAAATGCCCACGGTGCACATCGTTTTCGTCTAACTGTCTTAACGCTTCCTGATAACAGGTGGAATTTTTCAAATAAAGGGCCGCTTCTTTAACATTCGGCATTTGAATCAAACGCTCATAATCCTCCCTTTGCAGGAGCTTGGCCTTCATTGCTTTAATCTTGGCACCGGCATGATTATATTCATACATTCCTGCCATAACTTACTCCTTTATAATTTCTGCAAACAGCTGGCTGACCCATTCTTCTGCTTTTTCCGTTTCGATTTGCGTCAGATTCCGAATTTTCTCTTGCGCCAGCATCTGCTGCCTTTCCACTTCTTCATTGGCCATTTTCATTTCCCATTCTCGCAATGTACTGACTTTGGACATCGCTTTGCTTTTCAGCACCTGGTGAAGTTTTTCCAAGGTTTGATCCTGCTCCAACCTCTTCTGCTTTATTTTTTCATCCACAAATTTTTCAATTTCGGCCGCTTCTTCTTCAATTTGTATAATACGTTTGATAACTTCTTCCATAAGAACCTGCTCTCCTTTTCATCTTTGGATTTCTCCAATCAAGCATATTTGTTTTATTATATTCCTGTATTTCCCTTTGGTCAACCATTTCCATGGTTTTTTGAGATTTTTTATTTTCATTTTTTTTAATGCAATTAGCACAAAAAAATAAATATCATTCTTTCTTTTTATAGAAAAAATAATATTTATTAAAAATTTTTTATATATTTTTTATTTCTTTGATTTTTTCGGTTAAAAGGCAAATAATCAAATGCATGCCCAGTCTGGAAATAGTATCATTGGTCTTGGTATCAGCCACTCCGGCATAAGAATACAACCGGATATCCGCCATACTTTGAATGGCATTATCGGTAAAGGCAGTAATGCTAATCAATTTCATTCCCTTTATTTTTGCTTTTTTGGCCAATTCTACTGTTTTGCCGGTATTGCCCGATAACGAAAATAACACTACGACATCTTCTTTGTTCCCGCTTGCGGTAATCATTTCAATATTATTGCTATCCCTGACAAAGAGAGCCTTCACCCCTAATTTTAACAATAAATTCTCAAATATGGAGGCAATCTGTCCGGATAAGCCCAAACCAAAGATATAGACCAAACGACTTTGTAAGATGCTTTCTCCTGCTTCTGTTAAGGCCTTTTCATCGGTCAGAAAAAATGTTCGTTCAATTTCTTCCTTTAGTTGATTGGACGCAATCAAAAAATCATTTTTCTGTTCCAATGTCTGCTGGTGGTACAGCATATAATATTTAAAGTCCGAAAACCCTTGAAAACCACATTTCTTGGCAACATTAATCACCGTAGTCTTAGATACAAAATTTCGTTCAGCAATTTCCTTGGCCGTTTGCTCTTGGATTTGCCTGGGATTTTCGACAATATAATGGAAAATTTTCTTCTCAATTTCAGTTAATTTGCTGTAATTTTGTAATACATCTCGTTCTGTCATAAAATTATCCTATCGTGGGTGATCCAGCTTATGGTTATTAACTCAACTTTAGTATAAAACAGTCCATCATAAATGTCAAAGCAAAAACAAAAAACTGAACATATGTAACGAAAGCCATCTTAAGCTGTAAACGGCGAAAGTAGGAAAACCATCTGTCCGGTTCCTGGAATGGGATAGAAGAATGATTTACCTTACACCTGCCAAAAAAAGGCGGAAAAGGGCGGCAAATGATATCCATTTTCCAGTGAAACGCTGTCACCGGAAACTAAATTTTCAACTGCCCCAATTCCCTGGTGCGGAGAAATATAACATTCATTTTCATCTGCATTGACCGCCACAACAATTCGTTCTCCTTCATATTCTCTTATAAAAACCAATTGTCGATTGCTCAAAAAAAGTTGTTTATAGCTCCCATATCGCAAGGATTTCTTTTCTCTATGCAGCTTTGCCAAATTACTGATCCAGTCAGTCAAAGAATTCCAGTGCGGCTCCATGATTTCCGGTCGCAATTCATCATCGCCATTGTTTTTTTCTCCCAAAATTCCCCACTCACTGCCATAATACAGGCAAGGAATTCCCGGCATTCCAAAAAGCAAGGCATAAACCAGCGGTAAATGTTTTTCTTCCTTCAGTATAGAGGCCAGTCGATTGACATCATGATTATCTACAAAGTTTAGCAGATGCTGCTCTTTGTAAATCCCATTCTGGCCAAATTGCCGATTACAGGCATATTCAATTTCAAATAAATTCAAATCATTAAAGCTTGACCATAATCCTTTATAACACTCATAATTGGTAGCACTATGCAGCATTTCCTGATTCATTATCCGGCGGTAATCGCCGAACAAAATTTCTCCAACCAGGAAAAAATCCGGTTTTAATTGATCACAAAACTGACGAAGTCGGCACATAAAATCCGCCTCTAAACAATATGCTACATCAAGTCGCAAACCGCTAATCTCAAATTCTTTTATCCATTGATAAATACAATCAAACAAATATTCAACCACTTCCGGGTTTTTCAGATTTAATTTGACCAACTCAAAATGCCCTTCCCATCCTTCATACCAAAATCCGTCTTTATATACTGAATTTCGGCCAAAATCAAGATGAAACCAATCTTTATAATGTGAATTTTCACGATACATGCAAAGATCCTGAAATGCCCAAAATCCTCTCCCCACATGATTAAATACTCCATCCAGAACAACTTTAATTCCATTATCTTTAAGAGCCCGACACACATCCGCAAAGTCTTGATTACTGCCTAAGCGGATATCAATTTTTTTATAATCTCTGGTATCATATCCATGTCTGTCTGATTCAAAAACCGTCGAAAAATAAATCGCATCTATATTTAATTTCTTTAAATGCGGAATCCACTCCTTTACTTTGGCAATTCGGTTGATAAGAATGCCATCATTCTCCTTTGGCGCTCCGCAAAACCCCAATGGGTAAATTTGATAAAATACACTATTTTCTGCCCACATTATATTTCTCCTTGTTTATATACCGTTATGTATATAGTCTGTCAAAAGAAAAGGGCTTTTGCCCTTTTAAAATAGATTACTCCATTGCAATTATGACAATACTTCCTTCATTCTCTGTCGAATTCATATTGGCCTAAACAATCATGCAAAAATTCCATGCATAAACTGATGAACCAATTTCCTGGCTTTGTCCGTTCCAAGTGATCCCATGCCCTGATACCAAAACCCAATTTCAGTATTTATCATAGCTATCAGATAGGAAGCACATTTTTCTTCTTTTCCTTTCAAATTATGGTGAGTCATTGAAATCGCTTCAAATAACTGTATCATAATTCGATATTGCTCCTTAACATAGGGCCTGGTTAAAATCGTAGTTTGCGCTGTCGGTGGTGCAAATAAAAGCGATAAAAGCATTAAATAGAAACTGGTATTGTCTCCGGCAAACGCAAAATACATCTCGGCGATCCGTACCAAGACCGGAAATACATCCTGTTCATAATTTTGGGTATTTGGCGTATACCTACATACCATTTCCAGTCTATGATTAAAGTCAACATAATATTCTTCTAAAATAGCCTTAAATACTCCTTCCTTACTTTGAAAAAAATAATATAATGTCGGCTTGGTTATTCCTGCTTTCTGTGTTATTTCGTTGATCCCCACCGCATCATACCCTTTTTCGGAAAAAAGAGTTAATGCACACTGTAAAATGTTATTTTTGCTATTATTCATGCAGACATTATATACCGAACGGTATATAATGTCAAGTACAAAATTTCCATTCCCCCGCTTTAAGAATCCTACTTAATATATAGGGATATGCCACCAGAAACAGCAGTAAAAAGGCAAAATTCATGCCAATCTTTCTTTTCTATTTTCGGATCCCTGTCCCTGCTTTCACTCCACTTCCCAATACTCTTTATTGCACTCTCTGAGGTCATTGAGCACCGCTTCTGCTTTCTTCAGGGTATTGACAGTCCGATTTAAGGTCAATGCCTGTAAGGCTTTGCTATAGCTCTTTTCAAAATACGCTTCAGTTGTCAGGCGTTCATAGGCATATTGATTTTCCATCAGTCCTTTATAGAAAGTGGAGATCGGCGGATATTGATCCGGCACCACTCCATTTTTGCCAAGTTTGCCAGACACCTCAACCACTGCTTCCGGATTGAAATTAGGTATAAGTCCATCATTCTTGGCCATCAGGATAAACTCATTTTGCAGGTCATAGGCAATCGATTCCGCCACTTCCATCATCATTGCTCCAAACACCGGACTGGTCAGGACCTCAATTCCTTCCAAATCCTCTTTGCCCACTGCCGCTGCGCAAATATCCCATACTTCTTTTTCTCTGGTCTGCTCGGCTTCATCGGCTCTGGTATAGTTGATATCAGATTCGGCTACAATTTCCTCCTGTAAAAAATAATACTCCAGGTAGGTGTTTGGAATATAATGATCTGTAATCTGCATCAGTTTCGCCACTCTTTGATAAGTATCAAGCCAGGACTTAGTCCGCTGCTCCGCATTATACGGCAGAAACCCATTCTCCATAATACTGCGATAGAGTTGCTCAAAATAATTCTTACCATTCACATCATATAAATCCGTAAACCAGCCAAAATGATTAAGGCCAAAATATTTTGCCCGTAAATCCTGCGAATTTACCCCTAAAATCTTGGCAAAGGACACCATCATCGAATAGGGCTGATCACACATATTGATGATCCGCTTATCTCCGGGGAACTTATAATCCATTGCCACTGCTACAATAGCTGCCGGATTAGTATAGTTTAAAATCCAGGTATCTTTGGAATAACTTCTGACCACTTCAACCATTTCCGTCATATCACGGATCGAGCGCATTCCATAAGCAAATCCTCCCGGTCCACAGGTTTCCTGGCCAATCAAACCATGTTTCAGTGGTACTTTTTCATCAAGCGAGCGCATTTGGTTTTTACCTACCCGCATTTGGCAAAAAACATATTCGGTATCAGCATATGCCACATGCATATCATTGGTAATGATCACTTCCGTTTCCGGCGACAAATTTTTCAGCAAGAGCAAAACATAATCCTTAATCTTATCAAAACGCTGTAAATCTTTATCAAAAAAAATAATTTTTGAGAGGGGAAATCGCTCTTTGCGCTGCATTAATGTTCCGATCAAGGCAGGTGTTCTGGCACTGCCTGCACCGGCAATCGTAATTTTATTGGGTTTTCTTGTCATGTCTACTCTCCTTTTTTTACAAATGCCAAGTTTCCGCGACAATAAGTGGCCTGAAGCTCATATTCCTTATCCAGTACAATTAAGTCTGCATCTTTACCTGCTTCCAACGAACCTTTTTGGTCAAAGACGCCAATATATTTGGCCGGATTTTCAGCTGTCATCCGAGCAACTTCATGCATCTGCGGATGTACATTTCTGACCATATTCTGGACTGATTCCAAATACCCCATTTCCAAATGCTTAACCTCTTCATAGTTATCTCGCCGGTATCGTTCTTCGCGCCCATCATCATGACGAATGATCAGGAACTCTCCATCCGGGATCATGGTTATCTTGCGAATATAGTGATACTTCTGGCGATTGGACTGGCCCAGCCCGGCACAGTCAGTGGTCATAATAATTTTTTCTGCTCCCTTTAATTTATAAGTCAGGGCAAAAGCCTCAGGTCTGACCGTCATTCCGGTCTGCTTAGCAAACTCACAATATAAATCATCAAAATACCAAGCTGCACCAACCACTCCCAGCTCCCGATGATGAAAGCCGCGCATTCCCGAAAACATATGAGTAACTCCGCCAATGCCATAATCTTTTAGGCGTTTGATATCCTCAAAAGTAGCACCGGTATGACCGGCACTAACCTGAATCCGGTTATCAAAACACATTTGAATTAATTTATCGGCATTCGGCAGTTCCGGTGCTAAGGTCATTAATTTTACCACTCTTTGGTCCTGGTATTTAATAAACTCTTTCATCAGCTCCAAATCCGGATAAAGACAGCACTCTTCTCTTTGCATACCCTTATGCTCCGCACTGATAAATGGCCCTTCTAAATGCACACCCAAAACCTGAGCTCCGTTTACCTGCGGTTTTGACATAATTTCCGCGACACTGTCAATTCCTTTTTTGATTTCATCAATTTCTTCAGCTCCGGAAGTTGCTAAAAAAGAGGTCACACCGGTATCCGGCAAATCTTTACTCATTTTCAAAACTGCGGCAGCTGACTTATCATTAATAAAAGAACCGGTTCCCCAACCATGAATATGAATGTCAATAAAGCCCGGCAAAATATAATAACCACTATAATCAATAACTTCCTCATTTTCCGGCTTTTGATTTCTGATTTCACTGATTTTCCCATTCTCAATTTTCAAATAACCATCAAAAAAGCGGCCCTGGGGCAAACAAATTTGATCACAATATAAATACATATTTTCACTTCCTTTTTCTGGCTAATCCTGTAAGATCTGATCTTGGGGTGCTGCAAAGCAAAATTTCAAACAAGATATTGTGGTAAACTACAAAGCCTCTGTTTTATCATCTGACAATGCAGCCGCCCCTGCTTTTTCCTACTAAAACGTACTGTTCTTCATTCCTTATTTTTTGGCCATTTCTTCATCAACTGCATTACGGATAAATTCTACCATCGGTCCGAAAACAACATGAATATGATTACCGGATGGGAAGAATACACCGGTGCTTCCGGTTTCCCTGATTTTGGCCCGGTCAATCTTGGTCTTATCTTTAAAGTCCATACGCAGGCGGGTAATGCAGTTTTCAACACTGGTAATATTTTCTTTACCGCCCATGGCCTCAATCACCAATGCGGCAATTTTATCATATTGTTTATTTTTTATTAATTCATTATCTGCTGAAGCATCTTCCTCTCTGCCCGGAGTTTTGACATCAAATTTCACAATATACCATTTAAACAGAAAGTAGCTGGCCAGTGCGGCAAAAATACCGACAATGACAATATTATACCAGCGCGAATTTTCATACATTGGTCCAAAAATAATAAAGTCAAAAATAGTACCTCTGATATATCCGACCGCTGTTCCCATAAAATGCAGTGCAATCGCTACTACTGTACTAATACCACAATAAAGAATATACAGCATTGGCGCAATAAACAGGAATGTAAATTCCAATGGCTCTGTTACATTACCCAAAACAGCCGTCAGTACGACTGTAATAATTAAACCCTTAGCCAGCTTCTTATTTTGCTCATAAGCCGTCTGATACATAGCCAAACCAATGGCCGGGAACATAAATAAGGTTCGGACCATTTGATTTTGTGCACCAAATCTGGTTAATTTTGGCATCATTTCCCAATACGGACTGTTTGGCCCTAATTTAAAAAGAATTTCATTTTCAGCACTTAGATAGCCGATATATTCCTTTCCTTCGATCATATAAGTTCCGCCTGCCGGTGTAAACCGAAGCATAGCATTCCACACATGATGAAGTCCAAACGGGATCAATAAACGATTGGTAAAGGTGTTTAAAATCGGTCCCAAAATATCATGTAGCAGCAAATGCGATATACTGCTCAGGGCGGTAACAAAATATTGCCATAAAAACGGCAGGGTAAAGCCAACGATAATGCAGCCAATCATTGTAATCAGCGGTACCGACTTGCGACCGGCAAAAAAAGCAAAGGCCGTTGGCAATTCCAGATTATAAAAACGATCTGTTGCCCAGGAACCAATCAAACCTGCGATAATGCCACCCAACACATTGACATTTAAGGTTTGCATGCCCAATACCATGATTTGACCTTTAACTGCCATTTCTTTGGAATCGGCCATATTGCCGGTTAATCCCAGCCATGTATTAATTGAGGCGATCAAAATCAAATATCCCATGACTGATGAAAACACAGCGATTCCCTTATCTTTTTTACTCATTCCATAAGCCACACCCATGGCAAACATCAATGGAATATTTCCGAAAATGATATTACTCATGGAACGGATGGTTTTAAAAATGGTTTGCAAGACATCATTATTTAAAAATGTAACTTTTTCAATCATATACCCCTGCGTCAGCGCCCCCGATAACCCCAGCAAAAGTCCGACCGGTGCCATAATACCAATCGGTAATAAGAGGGAACGGCCAAAACGCTGGATATTTTCTTTCCATGCCTGCTTTTTATTTAAAGCTGTTTCATTTGTGTTTGCCATGCAAAATACCTCCTTAAACTATCTTTGATAATTCTTGTTTCCTTTTGATGGGTTATTTCCGGTTTTTCGCCTCTTTATTAAATGCGGAAAACCTTTAACAGTCCATCCAGCCCTACCTGTTTCATAATTATTTTAGTATAGTTTAAGATTCTGCACAATATCTTTAAAATATTTATAAATTTATTTTTAATTTATTTCCTTGGTCAATTTTCATGACTTTGGTAAGAGATAAAAATACGGATATCTCCTCGCTTATTTGGAGTATATCCGTATTTTTCATTTTAATAGATCCAGCCCCGAAAGGCGGATCTATTTCTTACACCGCCATAATGCCACCGACAACACCTGCAAAATTTTTTCCATTTCTCTAAAGCCTAAATCCAATAATTGCTTTTCAACCGTCGATAGAGATAGCACCTTCATGACCTGAGCCTGCTGGCTACAGGTTTTACTTACCTGTCCTTTATCGGCGCCTCTGGCAATTGCGAAATTTTTCCAATATTCAAGCATTTCACTGGAAAATATGCTTAAAAACAGGACTCCTGCCTGCTCTAAACAACCATAAATCTTGCTTAAAAAGAATTCCTCATCCTCAACAAACTGAAGCACCAACAGACAGATGCAAATATCATACTTTTTGTCTGTTACATAATCTTCAAATTTCGATCCGATAAACTCAACCTTTTCATGGCTTAATGTTTGCCGCTTCGCTTCTGTCAGCATTTTCTCATTTGGCTCAATCACAGTCATACTGGCATCGGGAAATACTTCTGATATTCCGTTGATTTCATTCGCCTGTCCGCCAATCAAAAGTACATTTTTCACTTTTTCCTTATCCGTCAACGGAAGAATAGCCTGAAAGATAAGTTCAAACATCAACTCATAAGCCGGTATTTTCTTTTTCATATCTTCGGCATAATTTTTGCTGTTAAATTCTTTCATTTTTCCGCTCCTACCCTTTACAAATGGTAAATTCATATGGCTTTAAATAATTCCTATCCCGATTTCGGTAATTTGACACCAATACCTTCCTGCCTTTAAGGCTTCGCGAAACCGGCTTATCTGTCAAATTAATTTCAATCGTCAATGCCTTATCATAAAGTCGTCGTTCAAACAGCATCACATCCTTCTTATCTCTATTAATTGAGATCAGATCTCCATATATCAGTTCCGGGTGCACTTTGCGAAAAGCAGCCATTTTCCGGAAAAAGCGAAGGCTACTGTTTGCTTTTTCTAACTGCGCCTGTACGCTATAACCATCACCCAAAGTAAAATCTTTTATCCAGCCCTTCGGGTGGACAGTATCATCCCAATTAATCATAACCCTGGCATGATCACGGCTGCCTGCCAAGATCACCTGAAAAGCCTTTTCTTTTGACATTCCGCTTTCAATCAGCTCCTGGTATTTATTCCGGCTTTCCACATCCCGAATATCCTCAATCGATGAAAACGGCAAATTTAGGGAGGCCAGTTCCTGGCCCTGAAAAATAAAAGGAGTTCCTTTAAAGGTCAGCAAAAGGCCTTGCAGCATCTTAGCCAGGACATTCCGATATTTGGAGTTTTTCAGGACTTTTGATAAAATGCGTGGATTATCATGATTTTCCAAAAATAATGCCTGCCAGTCGCCACTTCCTAATCGGTCATGATAGCGATATAACATTTCCTTTAAAAAATTAAGATCATATTGATAATCATCAAATCGCACATGCCCCGGTGTTTCCAAATGATCAAAGTTAAAAATCAAATCAAGTTCGCCTCTGGATTCATGGGTTAAATATCGGCCCATTTCAATGCCAACTCCCGGTGTTTCGCCAACGGCAAATGCTTCATATGGATCAAATGCTTCCGCCCGCAGTTCACGTAAAAATTCATGCAATCGTGGTCCATAATAGTACTGCTCAATCCCTGTAAATTCCATCATTTTACCAATGGTTTCATTACCGTCGGGAAGTCCTGCTTTTTTAGAGATCAAATTGATCACATCCAGCCGAAAACCATCTACTCCCATTTCATGGTAAAAGCGGACAATCTCTGCCACCTCCTGTCGGACATCGGGGTTTTCCCAATTCAGATCCATTTGCTTGGGTGAAAATAAATGCAGGACATATTTGCCAAGACTTTCCTCATATTTCCAGGCCGAACCACTAAAAAAAGATTTCCAGTTATTGGGCTGATCCCGGAAGATATAATAATCCTGATATTTTTTCTCACCATTTAAGGCTCTTTGGTACCATTCATGTTCATCAGAGGTATGATTAACCACCAGATCCATAATCAGTTTCATTCCTCTGGTATGACAGCCCTCCAGCAACTGCTTAAAATCCTCCATATCGCCCATTTCTGCCATAATCTTTTTATAATCCCGGATATCATAGCCATTGTCATCATTAGGCGAATCATAAATCGGTGACAGCCAGATACAGTCAATTCCCAAATCCTTCAAATAATCCAATTTGGAGATAATTCCCTGAATATCACCAATTCCGTCACCATTTGCATCACAAAATGATTTCGGATAAATTTGATAAAAAATTGCTTCTTTCCACCATTTGGGTGTGATCGCCGGAGTATCGATTATTTTTTCGGTTTCCGAATTCACCAGCTGAACCAAGGTATTGACCATATCCTCGCCCATAACAGACGACAAATGCTTTAATTTGACCTTAGACAGTGGAAACTTATTAATTAGCCCTTGATCCATGTTCAGCGTCATAAAAAGTTTGGATAAAATATCATTGCCAATCGGAGTTTGAAATATCTGGCTAATGGTAGAATTTTTATTTATCATCTGGTTCCTCCTCGTATTGTTCCGCTTATATAACTGTAAAAAATGATACTCCCTTTGATTGAGTATAGCAAAAATCATCAAAAAAGACAAATAAATACCTCCAAAGCAGTATTTTGGTTATCATGCCTGCTTTAGAGGTATTATATCACTATTCAAGCGAATCTTTTCTTTCTAATTTCTTTTCATTAATTAATTTCCACATTTTCTGACCAGCTTCGTATAATTATCATATACCTGATGCATATAGTCCGGTGGACATTCTGTTACATTGGGCGAAACAAAAATAAACATTTCATGACCCATTTTTTGAAGTTTTAATGCTGTCTCTGAAGCAATGCTTTGGGTAATGACAATTGCTCCAACTGTACTGGAAGCGCCTACTTTCTGCGGATAATTTGGAATTTCAACCAAAGAATCCTCCAACGGACAGCAATTGGAAATCATCAGATCTGCCACATCTCCCAGCATTTTTCCACTGCTGTGGGTGGCCTGAGCTTTTTCATAATTATCCCCACTGGTCACAACGATTACTTTTAATCCCTTTTCTTTTGCATATAGAGCTGCTTCAATCGGCGCCGCATTCAGCCCACCATGTGAATACACAATCAATACCTCTCCGGCTTGCAGATTATAACTTTGCAGAAAATTTTTGATATAGCCTTCCTGTCTTTCGATCCAAAGCAATTCTCTGGCTCCACCGGGGCCAATCACATTTGACCACATCAATCTCGGGTCCATTAATGGATGCCAGCCAACCACGCCACCATAACGGGGAAACATATCCTGAATCGGTAAAACCGAATGTCCACTGCCGAATAAGTGAACCATTTTACCGGAAGCAATGGTTTCAGCGCACCATTTGGCTGCTGTTCTGATCTTATCTGCCTGCGTCTCATTGATTTGATTAATGATCTCCAAAATCCCAGTACAATATTTTAATTGTTCCATACTGATCTCCTTTGCATTTATTCATATATTTTTATTATTTATCAGACTATTCTAAGATTTTTTCCCTGCATCATCCCGCTAATATGCACCCGTTAAATAACCCAAGCCGGTAAAGGCAAGAGCCAACATTAAAATCACACCCATAATAAATAATGGCGATTTCTTTTGTTTAGAATATAGCCAGTATACTGCGTATGCCAAGCATAGTGGCAGTAACTTCGGAAAGATCCGGTTAATCAAATCGTCCAGGTTAACAGCTGCCATTTCACCGCCCGGAGGCGTAATCGTCACCGGCACTGAGGCCGAAATAAACGATGCTGCTAATGCACCAACCACGATCAAACCTAAGATCGTCATAGCCTTGGTCACTTTTTCAATCTGTCCGGATTTCATAAATTGATTAATGCCTTCAATTCCTAAATGATAACCCTTTTGCCATAAACGCCAGCTCATTTGCGCTGTCAGCAGGGGATAACCGACCATATATAAAACCGGTCCAAGATATAAAAATGGTCCACCCATATTGGTAATTGTCATACATAAGGTTAAAAGCAAAGGGATAATAGTCGCTACCCATAGGGAATCGCCAATCGCTGAGGTCGGTCCAATCAAAGCCACTTTAATGGAATCAGCTACTTCCGGCGCAATTTGCTCATTGGCTACCGCTTCTTCTGTTCCGCAAATAATTCCGGGAGCAATCGCGCCCAATTGCTGCTCAGTATTAAACAATGTCAAACTCCGCTTATAGGCCTCCGTTTTTTCTTCTTTACTGTCATATAATTCTTCAATAATCGGTGACATGGTATGCGCCATTGCATTACCTAATAAATTTTCTCCCTGCTGCGAACTGCCATGCCAAAAGAACCAAATTTTCCACGATTTTTTTAATGTGTGCGGAGAAATTTTTTTCATGAACGGCCACCTCCTTCTTCTTGTTCTCTTTGCGTTATTGCCACATAGTAAAGCACTGCCAAAATCATCGCCAATACCGCCACTGCCATCATATTCAGGTTAAAATAAACCACTAACATAAAACCAAATAAGACCAAGGCAAATTGCCACTTTTCTTTAATCAAAAATGACAGTAAAATTCCGATTCCCAGTGCCGCCATCATTCCACCAAAAGTATTTAAAACAATCAGCAGCCATTGCGGAATCAATTCCGATATATTTATGCCGGTTTGTGAGCCGGCTACCGCAGTAGTTGCCAAAATAATCAGAGCTGGAATAAATCTGGTCACAAATCCGATAATATTACCAAGTCCGGCATTTGCCCAGGCAATTTTTTTAGGATTTGCTTCTTCTGCTCCCTGGTAGGCAATCCGGTTGACTGATAAATTAAGCGCATAGTTCAAATTCCACATTGCTACCCCAATGGCCCCGCCAACCGTGGAAAACGCCCACATCAGTGCCGTTGTGGCCGCTATATCACCCACATGGAAGGCCAGGGCTCCAGCCACTCCAATATATGTGGCATAAGATAAATCCCAACCAACCGCTCCGCCCGGTGTTACTGAACCTAAATTCGCCAGTTGCAGTAGCAATCCTAAAGTCACTGCTGTTGGCACATCCCCCATAATCACTCCCACTACAAATGATGCTACTAAGGGTCGTCCTAAACTATACCACCCTAACGTATTTCCGACTACCGAACCAATTGCCGCCAAATACACAAACAGCGCAATCATTATCGCCTGCAATATACTCATATGGCTCCTCCTTTTTTACTGGTTTTGATATCATTCACTCAATTTTTCCGTCATCCTGGTGGACTTTATCGCTTTCCTTTTGTCATTTATTGACATACTTCCATCTGCATTTTAATCGTTTTCCAGTCAACTTCTTTATCTTTAGGCATTTGTTGAAAAATAACCCTGCATCCACCTTCCGTCGCTTGCTCCAGCACAGCAAAATCTTCTTTGGTAAAACTTAGAAAATTTCCCACTCCATGGCCCCGAAAGGCATATTTTTCTTGCTTTTGTTTTGCACAATTGCCAATGTTGATGCCTTTCGATTTGCTCAAAAAATCAAGAAATGGTTTTAGATTTCTGGCAAATCTGGTAATAAACAAAGTATTTCCGGTTGTTTCTTCTTTCTCCCAAAATTTTAGTGCTTCTTCTGTAGTCACAATTTGCGGATGATATATTTTGGGAATTCCCATTGTCACAATCGACTTCATCATCTCATTTTGAGCCAGCGCATCATCGACTGCTAAAATACTATTTATGCCCAGCGTTTGGCACCAGGCGGTGACGATTTGTCCATGAATTAAACGATCATCAATTCTGATATAAATCATATAACCTCCCATCCATGAAACATCATTTTCTGGATATTTAATACAAATTTATTGTTTAAGGATTCCTTATGCTTTTATTATATCTTTCAGCAGGGGCGCGTCAATGGCTCCCACCACTTCTGAAAAAAAAATTCAGAGATTGAAAAAGAAATGCTCTTTTCTATCTCTGAATTTTCATGAGATTTGATTTTATCTCAGCCAATCGTTAATCTATTCCCATTCAAACCCTTACTGTTTCCAGCCCTGACTAAAGGTATCTTCAATAAAAGTTTTTTCAATATTTTCTTTGGCTCTGTCATTATGGTTGATATATGCTGTAAATAAAATATCCAGGACACATTGCATACTCATCCGGCTTTCCGTACCTCCCACCCGGTAAAAAGACTCGGTGTTTGGTACATATAAATGCAAATCTGTATTATCAACAATTTCATTGGGGGCATTCCGGGTGATTGAAATCGTACTGACCTTATTAGTTTTTAATATTTTCGCCAGCTTTATCATTTCTGAAGTATGACCAGTATAAGAAACTATAATGCCCAGGTCCTTTGCTCCGCTAAGCCGGGCACACATTGACATTTCTGAGTAGTAGATCAGTGATGTAATATTCAGCCCAATCCGAAGTCCCTTTAACATTGCATCACGACAAATCAAATTAGAGATGCCGCTGCCGAACAAATTAATTCTTTCTGCTTTAAAAAACAGATCCAGGCATTTTTGAATACTTTCCTCAGAATTCAGTTTTTTTATATCAAATAAAGCCTTAGCACTATTGCCAATCACCTTATCCATAACATCATTAAGCGAATCATGATATTCCACCGGTATTCGCTCAGTATTAATACATACAAATTCCTGATATTCACCCAAATCGGCAGTTAAGCATAGCTTAAAATCGGAATAGCTGTCAAAACCAATTTTATGACAAAGGCGACTGACGGTAGCAGCACTGGTATATGTCATAGCACCCAGTTCAACAGTGGAAAGTCCCTGTATCTTCAAGGGTTCACGTAGAATATACTCTATTACCTGACGTTCACTAAATGTTAAATCTCTTAATTTTTGCATTTTCAGATAAATATTTTGTTGATTCATACTTATTCTCTCCTATTTCATTAAAAGCACAGTCGCTCTTTCACCAGTCAAACATCAAAAATATAATCTTCCTACAATGCCTTTTGTTTCATCCTTTATTTCTTTACAGCTTTACTGATGGGCCGCTGCGTTCTTTCTAAATTAATATCTCTGATTTATTTTTTATAACCCAGCTTCCCCATAATCTTTTTGGACTCTATCCTGTTCCCGGGAACAGGTACATAGTTCTTCCCTTCCCGTTCGTCACTTACCGCACAAGGCTTCCTATCGAAATGCTTCGCATTCTACATGGCATGCGAGCTGACTTACAGTTACACACCTGACTTTCGCAATTTACTTTGCAAAGTTGCTTTCGCAGTACACACCTGTCAAAAAAAGTCGTTTTTCTGACGAATGGGTAAAAAGACTGTTCCAGAAAATATGGGAAAGTTAAGCTAATCACATATCCTACTATTTATTTTAGCAGATTTTATAACGAAAGTCGCCCTTTACTTATAAAATTCTATAAATTTCAGCCCTATTTTTTTATTTAATATTTATATTCTTCAACTCATATCATTCATCTTTATTTTCTTCCAGTCAGCTCTAATTCTGCTCTTTTTTCTTTTCAAATTACTTGCTAATTTTTTAAAAAAAGTTGACGATATTTTAATTGAATATTAAAATAAACTATATCAAAAAGAGCTGCAACAAACAGTAGGAGTAAACTAAGATGGATATAACCAAATACATTACCATGAATGCAGGCGAACTTTATCACCATCTCATCTCCGATGCTATGGCTGATATATCCTCCGGCCAAATACTTATTGAAGAGTTGAAAAAAAATCCGCGTTATCAGGCTGACTTTGAATTCCGGATGTCAGTAGAAACGACGGATGCCGTTATTCTTAGCATTTCCGGTGAATATTCCAAAATAATTCCTATATGTACTGAATTAATTGAAAAAACTTCAGCCTTAGAAATGTGGCAGCTGGTTTCCACAAACTGGAATTTGCTGGGTGCCGCCTATGTCAGTTTAGGCATGTATGAGCGTGGCCTGGAATGTTATCATAATGTCATAAAAAATGAAAAAAAGCATGACTTAGTTGCCATGACTTCACTTGCCTATAATAACATTGCTATTCTTTACTTAAATTTCCATGAATATGAAAAAGCTTATAAGTATCTTAACCGTGCTGTCAATGCTCTGGAAATAAGCGGTCCAGATCAGCCAAGATATCATTCCAAAATGATTTTATATTTAAGTAATTTAATTTCCATCCTTGGCAAAATGAATAAATTAGCAGAAGGGCCGGTGCTTCTGCATAAAATCCGGCAATTATCGCCTGAAAATGCTGATCAGGCAACCAAGCATTCTTATTATGCGGCACTTATGCACTACTTTTTTTACATTGGCGATTATCAGAAAGCATCTGATCATTATTTTAAATCCAAGTCATTTATTGATGAAAAAAATTTAATCTATCGTTTTGTATTATTAGGACACTATATTGAATTATGTGATCAATTTCAATTAGATCAAAGTTTTTATTTGGATGAAATTCTATCAATGGAATCCTTATATTATTCTGATCGGGCCTGGGCAAATGTTCCTGTATATAAACAAATCCGAAAATATTATAAAAGCATCAATGATCAAGAGCATTTTGAACAAATCAGTGATAAATATATTCGTCTGCTGGAACAAGATACCGAAAATATTCGGATGCGGCAATGTCAGGCCCTTTATATTGTTGAAGATTTAATTGATAACAGCGCAAACATTGATGAGGTGCTATCCAAAAACATCGAGTTAAAGCTAATTGCGGCTGAAGCTGTTCATCATAAAAATCTACTCCAGGAAGCCTATTCGCAAATTGAAATGATCAATGAATTGGGTAAGAAAATGACTTCTTCTCTAAATTTAAGCGAAGTCATTGATTCCATTTACAATAACCTGAAAAACAATGTTCCCATGTCCAGTTTCATCTTAATGGTCGTTGAGCCGGAACTGGAACGGATGCGCACGGTTGCTTACTATGAATATGATATTTTGCAGCCGGAAATTTATTGGAATCTTAATGATAATAACAGTATGTTTGCCGAATGTTATCATAAAAATAAAATTATATCCACCGTTGATAAAGATTATCTTCGCTTTTTTCAAAGTCGAAAAGCC
Organism: Clostridiales bacterium COT073_COT-073; assembly: GCA_003858485.1. Classification (GTDB taxonomy): domain Bacteria; phylum Bacillota; class Clostridia; order Lachnospirales; family Vallitaleaceae; genus W11650. The sequence goes on along the minus strand of RQYD01000005.1, from coordinate 49,463 downwards.
ATGCAGGCAGGCACAACCATGGAATCGGCAATTTACATGCCATTAAGTGTCGGTGACACCATTATCGGCCTTTGCTCGATCCAGTCCGAACAGCCGCATATTTATACCTCTAAGCATCTGGAATTTTTAAGTGAACTGTCGCCTTATTTATCAATTGCCCTGAATAACGCCATCCATTCCTGGACTTTGCAAAAGGAAATTCAATCCCATTTAAAAACCCAGCTTGAATTAAAAGATGCCAATTATCGTCTGGAAAGAATGTCGTCCATTGACGGTTTAACTCAAGTCAGCAATCGGCGTGATTTTGATGTAAAACTTCTGGAATTGATTGATACAGCTAATACCAAAAAGACAACGATTTCTGTATTTATGTTGGACATTGATAATTTTAAGCAGTTTAATGATACCTATGGTCACTTACAAGGTGATGAAGCCCTAAAAAAAACCGCCACTGTTTTTCAGAAAAATTTAGATACGGTTGAGGGCTTATCTGCCCGTTTTGGTGGCGAAGAATTTATCGGAGCCTGTATCGGGCTTAGTCCGGAAGAAAGCGAGCAACTGGCTGATAAAATCCGTCAGGATATTTATAACTTAAATATTGAGCATAAAACTGTATCCCGACAAAGAATGACTGTCAGTATCGGTGTGGTCATTGCCCAAAATATTGATCATTCACAAAAATCCGATATTATGAAATTAGCTGATGATTGTTTATACCGCGCTAAAGAAAGTGGTCGAAATAAAGTCATTACCGAAATATATGGTAACATTTTAGCTTAAAATATGTCAGCGTATGCGTCAAAAGCCATCTTGCGAAACAAGTGGCGAAAAGAGAAAATACATATGCTGTGAAAGCCATCTTACACAGTAAGTGGTGAAAACGGAAGCAAATCCGAAGCGATCATTTACATTTTGCGATGCTTCACCGTCAAACAATCGGTTTTGCAAAGCATAATCCGATGTCCTCGTGAGCAATTCGCTTGCGAATTGCCGGAGGACTGCGGCAAAACTCCGGCAACATTTTATAAATAATCAACGGAGCTATTGCATTTTAAGATCTTTACGCAAGACATGATTGTAGTTTAACCCTATCCTGCGTGAAATCTGCATTTGGCAACAGCTCCGTTTTTTATCATCTTTTCACTTCAATTTTAATGTCCTGATATTTTTTATATCCTTGCTGTTTCATTTCTGTAATCAACTTGCCCTCAGCATAACGAAAATGATACAAATTATATTCTCCCTTTTCATAGGCATAATCACAGCCATTATCCTGATAATGAAGGTATTCCGCCTGATCACCGTAGATTTCCAAAATCAAACAATCATCTTTATGTTTATCGACTGACAAACGTACCGGATATTTGGGTAAAATACTGCCGCTTTTAATAAAGATCGGACAAATATCCAGCGGTGCTGGAACAATATGATAACCTGCACCATATTTTTTATGACTCCAGTAACAGATCCATTCTCCTTCCGGCAAATAAACCAGTTTGCGGCTGACTCCCTGCTCGACCACCGGTGCCACCAATATATTTTCACCCAGCATAAATTGGTCATTTTTTTCTCTGACTTCCTGATCAAAAGGATAATTCAAAACCAGCGGCCGCATCACCGGCAGCCCACTTTGCATGCCTTGATAAAAATTATCATAAATATAGGGCAGCAACTCATAGCGTAGTTTCATATATTTACGGGCAATATCCAAAGTTCTTTGATCAAACTGCCATGGTTCCTGATCTCTGGTACCAAGAGCGCTATGGTTGCGAAACAGTGGACTAAAGCAGCCAACCTGATACCATCTGGCCAGCAGTTCCGGCGTTGCATCACTGCCAAATCCGCCCACATCCGTTCCGGCAAAGCCAAAGCCGCTTAAGCCCAAATTGCACAGCTGCGGGATCGCCATTTGCAGATGTGCCCAAATACTGTGATTGTCACCGGTCCAAACCGTGGTATACTTTTGGCTGCCGGCATAACAGGCTCTGGTGATCACAAAAGGCCGTTCCTTTGATAATTTCTTTAATCCCTCAAAAGTTGCTTTTGACATATTATGGCCATAGACATTATGCATGGCTTTATGGGTGGATGGCTTTTCCCCATCATAAAATACCACATCATCCGGCAGCGGCCCTTGAAAGCTGGCCGGTTCATTCATATCATTCCACACCCCGGCTACACCTTTATTTAGTAAAAACTGATGCTGATCGCCCCACCACTGTCTGACTTGCCTTCGGCCAAAGTCAGGATAGACCGAATCCCCCGGCCAGACTTGATTGACATAAGTCAAATTATTTTTATCGGTGGCAAAATATCCTTTGGCCAGTCCCTCATCATAAACTTGGTAGCCGGCATCGACTTTAACGCCCGGATCAATAATGGTAATGGCTTTAATCCCCATTTCTTTTAAATCTTTTAATGTTTTTTCCGGATCCTGATAGCGTTTTTCATTCCAGGTAAAGACCCGGTAACCCTCCATATAATCAATATCCAAATGAATAGCATCACAGGGCAGATCATGCTTTCTCATATTTTCGGCAATTTCCCTGATTTCACTTTCCAGGCGGTAACCCCAGCGCGATTGATGATAACCCAGGGTCCATAGCTGTGGCAGCGGCGTTTTACCGGTTAAATCGGTATATTGCTTTAATACTTCTTTTAAGTCCTGGCCGGCAAAAAAGTAAAAATCCAGCGCCCCGCCCTCGGCCTCATAAGCAAAACAATCAGCCTGACGTTTGCCTAAATCAAAATAGCTTTTATAATGATTATCAAAAAACAAACCATAAGCCATATTTTCTTTTAAGACCATCATAAAGGGAATACTTTTATAAAGTGCCTTAAAATTATCCATCTGCGGCGATGGGTCATCAGTATTCCACATCTCATACTCATAGCCCCGCTTATTTAAAAATCCGGTCTTATCGCCCAGTCCATAAATACAGTCATTTTCCTCCAGGGCAAAGGCAATTTCCACTTCTGCCTTTTTTGCTTCCGCCTCAGTGGCATGGCCCTCACTGGCTAAGAGCTTGAAAAAATCATCACTTAAGGCATCTTTATGTTTTCTTGCGCCGGTATACTGGGCACAAATCACTTGATTACCGGCATCCATTAAAACAAAACTGCCATCCTCCCGCAAACAAAAACCTATTTGTCCGGTATGATAAAGCCTGCCCTGCTTATCCTCACTTTCTGTTAAATCAATTATTTCCGGCTGGACCTCGACTGCATAAGAGGGAAAATTTTCGGCTTTTTCCGAATAGATATGCAGGGCTGTCGAGCTGATGGCCTCTACTTTGATGATCTCATCATTCCTTTTTAATTCTAATATTTTTCCATTAAATGCTTGATGCTTTAAAGTCATTACTTCCTTACTCCTTTAACTTTCTTTCGCCATATTTTTTTAAATAAGCTCTAATGATCACTGCTTATCCTGAAAAACTGATGACATTTGCCATTGATATGTGCCAAGTATACCTGCTTTTCCTTTAAAAATCAATCCTAAAATCATTCATGCTATTCCGGCATTTTTCTAGATCATGTCAAAAAGCAAAGCTACTGCTATGTTACGACAGCGGCTCTGCTTTTTGGCTATTACAGGTTTTATAGTGTAAAGGGGGTAAGGATCTATATAGGTAATTTACTCAACTTTCCCACGTTCTCTGGAACAGTCTTTTTTAGGTGTGTAACCGCAAGCCATCTTACGAAGTAAGTTGCGAAAGCAGGAGGTAACCGCAAACCATCTTACGAAGTAAGTGGCGAAAGGCATGTGCTGCGAAAGCCATCTTACGAAGTAAGTTGCGAAAGCAGGGGGTAACCGCAAGCCATCTTACGAATGAGCAACTTTACTCTGCTGTTTTCTCTCCATCTGCATCATTCCCAAAAAACAGCTCAATATCTTCCTCCACTGTACCGATTCCGGCAATGCCAAAGTTTTCCACCAGAACTTTGGCAACATTGGCCGATAAGAAGCCGGGCAGTGTTGGTCCCAAGTGAATATTTTTCACTCCCAAGTAAAGCAGTGCTAATAATACGATAACTGCTTTTTGTTCATACCAGGCAATATTATAAATAATCGGCAGGTCATTGATGTCTTCAAGTCCAAACACCTCTTTTAATTTCAAAGCAATTACCGCCAATGAATAAGAGTCATTGCACTGTCCGGCATCCAGTACTCTTGGAATCCCGCCAATATCACCAAGCTCTAATTTATTATATTTATATTTCGCACAGCCAGCCGTTAAAATCACGGTATCTTTGGGCAATGCCTGTGCAAAATCAGTATAATAATTTCTCTTTTTTGAGCGTCCGTCGCATCCTCCCATCACGATAAATTTTTTGATCGCTCCGGTTTGAACCGCTTCCACTACTTTATCGGCCAGGGCCAACACCTGATTATGGGCAAATCCGCCAATGATTTCTCCCTGCTCGATCTCGACCGGTGCCGGACAAGTTTTGGCCAGTTCAATAATTTCCGAAAAGTCTTTTTCTTCGCCAATATCACCCGGAATATGCTTACAGCCCGGGTATCCGGCTGATCCGGTGGTAAATAAACGATCCCTATAACTTTCTTTGGGCGGCACAATACAGTTGGTGGTCATCAAAATTGGTCCGTTAAAGCTTTCAAATTCTTCTTTTTGCTTCCACCAGGCATTACCGTAATTTCCCACAAAGTGTGGATATTTTTTAAAGGCCGGGTAGTAGTGAGCTGGCAGCATTTCTGAGTGAGTATAAACATCTATGCCTGTGCCTTCGGTTTGCTTCAGCAGCATTTCCATATCACGCAAATCATGGCCGGAAATCAGGATACCGGGCCGATTACCCACTCCGACATTTACTTTGGTAATTTCCGGATTTCCGTAGGTTTCCGTATTGGCCTTATCCAAAAGAGCCATTCCATGAACACCATATTCTCCTGTTTTTAAAGTCAGGGCAACCAGTTCATCAACTGTCAAATCATCATTTAAAGTTGCATTTAAAGCTTCCTGCAAAAATGCATCCACTTCTTCATTATCGTAAAGCAGTGCATTGGCATGCTTGGAATAAGCAGACAAGCCTTTTAATCCATAAATGATCAGTTCCCTGAGACTGCGCATATCCTCATTTTCGGTTGCCAGTACCCCGACCACTTTCGCCTTTTGCGCAAAAACTTCCTCTGATTCATTCCAAAAGGCAGCTTCCGGTAAGGCCGCTTTATCTATTACCTGATTTAATAGTTCTTCTTTTACTTTTAACGTTTCTTTGATCCTTTTAATAATCGCTTCTTCATCAAAATTGGCATTGGTGATTGTAATAAATAAATTAAGCGTTGCCAAATGATTGACTCCTGCGGAAATGCTCTTTCCTTCTTTTCTAAGCTGAGTGGTCACTGCCGATAAGCTTTTGGTTACAAATACCAATAAATCCTGCATAGCTGCCACTTCCGGTGACTTTCCGCAGACCCCGGCCATTGTACAGCCAATCCCTTTTGCCGTTTCCTGACATTGATAACAAAACATTTTCGTTTCCATAAATAAATCCTCCTTAAAAATAACCAATCGTACATCGATTGAAATGTTTCCCTCCGGCCAGGCCGGTTTGCCCTTTGCCACTTATCTGTCAAATACTTTCAGGCTGATTTTTTAATGCCAGCCTATTTTACTTCAAGTAAAAAATACAGACCTTTTTGAAACAACCTATCCATATCGCTTTTCCTTGACTCGACAGTTGCATTATAATATAATTATTTCAACAATAATGTTGTTATAACAACAAAGGAGGAAATTTATGGATTTTAATTTTTTAGCCAAAGTTCCTTTATTTCGGGGGATCTTGCCTCAGGAAATTGAGGCAATGAAGGATTGCTTACATTTGTTTGAAAAAAAATATAAAAAAAACGATGTCATTTACTATGCCGGAGATAGCATTCGCACTTTAGGCATTATTCTTTCCGGTAATGTTTCGATTGAGCATGATGATATTTGGGGCAATAAAAGTATTCTCGACAATATCGGGCCGGGACAGGTATTTGCTGAAACTTATGCCTGTGTACCGGAAGCCCCTCTGATGGTCAGTGTTATAGCTGATTCTGACTGCTCCATTTTATTCATTGATGTCGCTCATATCCTGCAAATGTGTACCAAATCATGCAATTATCACAGCAAATTGATCCGGAATTTACTGATCATCTCCGCTCAAAAAAATTTAAATCTATCCCGCCGGATCTTTCATACTTCTGCCAAATCGATCCGCGGCCGGTTATCGTCCTATCTTTCCTATCAGGCGACCAAACAAGGAAGTTACACTTTTCTCATTCCCTTTAATCGCCAGCAGCTGGCTGATTATTTAAGTGTTGACCGGAGCGCACTTTCTAATGAAATCAGTAAAATGCAAAAAGACGGTATTTTAAAAGTCAGCAAAAATCAATTTACGATTCTGGATGTAAAAGCGCTGGATAGTTGACTATTACACCTTATTTACCTGTCTGGTAAACTTTCGATCCCACAAGTACTGGAAATGCCTTTAATATTTGGCTGTTCCAAGATCTGGCACTTCAATCAAATATTCTTATTAGTTGTAAAACAGACAATATTCGGGCAAGAAAATAAGCCTTATAAAACAGCAACAAGCTATTTTACAAGGCTTATTTTGATAATCTTATTTTGTAAGTTGCAATTTAATTAATCTGGTCAGAATAGTAGCTATTTCGGCTCGGGTAACTGTTCCTTGGGGGTCAAATTGATTATCGTCTTTTCCAATCATTATATTCATTTGTGAAAGCATTGCCACTGCTTCTTTTGCCCATTCGCTGATTTGTGCCTGGTCACTAAAGCTCCGCTGCTGACTTTCCATGGTCTTTTCTATTCCGCTTATCTGTAGGTAATTCTTTAAAATGACCGCCATTTCCTCTCTGCTAACACTTGCATCCGGAGCAAATTTACCTTCCTGATTTCCCTGAATAATTCCCTTGGCCATTGCCCAATTAACATAATTACTATAATATGCATTTTCAGCTAAATCATCAAAGGCCGCCTTCGGATATTTATTTTCCTCCACTTCTGCAAGTCGTCCCAGCACAGTTATCAGCATTGCTTTAGTGGTCATTACATCCGGTGAGAATATTTGTGGTTCTGTGCCAATCAGTAAGTTTCTGGCACTGACATAGGCAATCTCATTTTTAGCCCAATGCTGATTGGTATCTGTAAAGTTAAGGAGCTCCTCTCTTTGATAACCAATTGCAAATGGAGCTGGATTTTTCACCTGAAATACCATCTTTTTATTTTTTAAGTCATATAGGGAGTTGGGTATTTTCTTAGGTGCTTGCTTGCTATCGAAAGAATATACAATCATATTTTCCGGTTTTTCCGTATTTTCTAATGTATACGGAATTTGAATCAATAGTCCCTGATCACCAAAACTATTGATTTCTTTGCCATTTGCAGTGGTTATTCGCAAATCTATGACTGGCTTTTGACCAATCAAGGCTTTTTGCTCCTGGCTTAATTGTTTATTTGTCTGAACCGAAATTTTTAAATCGCCTTTTTTCTGATTCTCTAATTCTTTTAATAACTGCCAGTCCAAATGGAGCTGTACCTTATCCACTTCCAAATCAAGACCTGTTTTAGTATGAATGGCATTGGCTATCTTATCCTGGGAAAGAGTCTTTTCCTCTGGTTTACTTGGTATGGTCCGGGCTGTGGTTGGATTAGCGGAACTACTTGGGCTGGTTGTTTCATTGGGAACATATGGTGTATTGCTATTACCGGTTTCCGGATTATTACCAGTATTGTTATTATTGTTGTTATTGCTATTCTCTATACTTGACTTTTTTAATAATCCCCAGCGTTCCCCTTTTTTAACTGCTGCAACGCCTTGATGGAAATGTTTGACATTATCAAAAATTGGCTCTATTACAATCTTGCCGGTTTTATCTAAAAATCCAAATTTACCATTATCCGCTTGAAAACCAGCTAATCCTTCTCTAAATTCATAAACACCCTTATATTGACAAGCAATCACTTCCTGACCATTTTTATCAATAAATCCATACCGTCCATTTTTGCCCACTCCACATAGGCCTTCGGTAAAATGTCCACAATCATCATAATTTTTAGTCCCATGAAATTCATTTCCTTGCTTATCAACCAAATATTTTCTGCCATCTTTTTCAACTCGTACTAAATCTTCATAAAAGAATTTATTTTCGTCATAGAACATCCATATTTTATCATAGATACAGGATAAAATTTCATTACCATTATCATCAATTAAACCTAATTTATATTTATCGAAACCCATCGGATTCTCATATGCTAGATGCAAAATTCTAGCATAACCATCTGCTGAAAACCCATCGCTATCTAAAGAATCATATTTATTTTTTACTGTTTTAATTTCCTGCATTTCTTTATTAATAATAACTACTTCTGAATGTTCCTCTCCGATTTTTTTAAACTTTTTGGCAAGGGCAACGCCGTTTCTAAAATTTGATCCTTCCTCATATGTTCCTTCAGCATTATCATTATTATATACTACTCTTCCTGTTTGATCAAGATATGAATAGTGACCAGGTGCCACTCCCCAAAAAACATAGGCTAAATCATCCTGAAATGGCTCAGGAGAAAGTGCATCCGCAGAAAAAGAGCTTAGCATTTGACCATTGAAATTATAAAGAGCATAATAACTCCTATAATCATTCTGTATATCAGGGTTGATTGTTGTAATAACGGAATCATGAGTATAGTGATATACTCTATAATATTCCATTGGAATTAAAATAGCACCACCAGTACTAATTAAGCCTTGTGGCTCATAGTACTGTCCATTTTCCTTCTCTCCTTCAATTACCGCAACTCCATTTTTAAAAAAACTAATTTCTTTAATGGCCGGGTCTAACCAGGTAATGTCTAAATCCTTTTCTGTCAAAGCCGCATGGACAGGCTGCATCAACCCACCAATCAACATCATACACATAAAAAACGCTAATACCCTTGATTTCCATAATTGCTTCATAAATCTCCTCCTTGGCTAAGTTAATTATTATATTATACTAAATTAATTACTCAACTATCCCTCATTCCATGGAACCGTCTTTTGATGTATCTGCCACCCGAGAAACTTTAGATACTTTTTCAGTAAAAGTGCAGGCCTGATTCAAAAAAGACTGTAAAGAAGTTAAGTTAATTATTTTAAAGTTTTGACTCCAGATTAATTTTTATTAAAAATATTATTTAAGCAATAATTAAATAATATTTTTATAAAATTTGTTTAAATAACAATTTAATTATACCCCCCCCCGGCATTTTTTGTCAACTGTTTTTTTAAAATTTTATTTTTTGATTTTTTATTGATTAACTTAACTTTTACAGGGACAGTCTTTTTTGGCAGATTGTCCCTACAAATAAAAAAGCAAAATTTTATAAAAGGGACTGCTGCATAATACCCATTTCAAATAAGATAATGTGATAAAGTATAGTGTTTCTACCTCATATCTTATGTAAAATCCTAAAATGCAACAATCCCTTTTTATTCCTCATTCTGTCCACCTTATGGGGTACAGTATAGGTTTACAACATCAAACCAGTAATTTTATAGATCTCATCCAGCGAATATCCCATTTTTTTCATGGTTTCCGCAATACTAAGTTTGCCTTTTTCCATCCCTTCTTCCCGGCCTTCTTCCCGGCCTTTATTATATTCTTCCGTTAATACCATTTCCATCGCCTGTTCCTGCGTAAATACCTGCATCATGATTTCCTGCACCTCTCTTTCTTTCTGAGCTAAAAAATCTTTCAAAAAATATTTATGAACATCTTCTAGGCAAAGAATGAAATAATCAGCGCTACCAAAAAGCCAACACCGCCAACAATCGTTTCCATGATCGTCCAGGTCTTTAAGGTCGTCTTTTCATCCAGGCCAACCAGAGATTTGACCAACCAAAAACCAGAGTCATTAAAATGTGAGCAAACGGTCGCCCCACCAGCAATCGCCGCTGTGGTACAAGCCAAATATAATGGCGATAATTCAGCCACTCCCGGCATAGCGGCAATAATTCCGGCGGCCATGGTCATGGCAACCGTCGCCGAACCAACCGAAATCCGAACCAATGCAGCCACCACAAAGGCAACCGCTACAATTGGCAGCGATACCGATGCTACCGCATTACCGATCACTTCACCTAAGCCCGAATTTTGCAGCATATAACGCAAAACGCCGCCACTGGCTGTAACCAGTAAGATCATACCTGTCGGCTCTAAAGATTTTGTCATTACCTTTTCCAGCTCCGTACTGGAATAACCATGTTTTATTCCCAACACCAGCATGGCAATAATAGTAGCAATCAAAAGCGCTAAAAATGGCTCACCTAAAAAGCTTAAAATCGGTGCAGCCGGTTCCATCGCCGGAATGACAGTGGTCAGTGAGCGTAAAATAATCAGTACCAATGGAATTAAAATAATGCCAACCACTGTACCGAATTTCGGGAGTTTTGATTCATCAAAATCCGCCTGGTTCGACACATGTTCCGGGATCGGCACATTATATTTTTGCCCACAAATCGCACCCCATACCGGTCCAGCAGCGATCATGGCGACTGTTCCGCTGAAAATGCCAACCAAAATGACCCAGCCTAAATCTACATTTAATAAATTTGCTACCAATACCGGCCCCGGCGTTGGCGGAATAAAAGCGTGACCAACTGCCAGGCCCGCCAGCAACGGAATTACATAAAAAAGAGAGGATTTTTGGGTTCGCTTAGCTAAAGAAAAAGCCAAGGGAATCAAAATAATCAAACCGGCATCGAAGAACACCAGCATGGCAATCACTAGTCCAGTAAAGCCCAATGCCCAAGCGGCTTTTTTATCCCCGAATTTTTTAGTCATGGCCACTGCAATTGCCTGGGCACCGCCGGATATTTCCAGGATCGCACCAAACATAGAGCCAAGTCCTACTAACAGGGCAATTCCTCTTAAAGTGTTACCAATTCCCATATTCACCGAATTAATAATGTCAGCAAATGGCATACCTGCCACCACTCCAATCACAATGGCACCAATTAAAATTGAAACCATTGCCTGAATTTTGAACTTAATAATCAGAACCAATAAAACCACTAAGCCCAGTAATGCGGCCACGATCAATCTGGTTGGATTTAAAGCTACTGCTGGATCCATAAAAATACCTCCTGTTTTTGTGTGATTAGTTAAAAGATATCTTAAAAAGTTTGAAAAAATTAAGTTTTACCATTGCTCATTTATTTTTGTCATTATATTTATTGGTTTAGCTAACTCTCTTCATCTGGCTTTTTTTATTTGGTCGGTTTCTGCAAATGATTTCCGCCTTGCAAGAATAAATAAGACTAAACCATATATCCGCCTTTCATGGCTGATACCGCATGCTCAGAATAAATTTTAAGCACTCCTTTGGTATATTTCGGAGTTTTGGGCTGCCACTTCTGTCGTCTTTCAGCCAGTACCTGCTCCACTTGTTCAGCTGACATTTCCTGACCATTGATTCCGACGATCGCCAAAATTCGATTGGGAATGTCGATTTTAATTAGATCTCCTTCTTCTACCAAAGCAATTGGCCCTCCATCAGCCGCTTCCGGTGACACATGACCAACTGCCGGCCCTTTTGACGCTCCGGAAAACCGGCCATCGGTGATTAAGGCAATTGATTTACCCAGTTCCGGATCAGAGGAAATTGCCTCTGTGGTATAAAACATTTCCGGCATACCGGAACCTTTTGGCCCCTCATAACGGATAAAAACTGCATCCCCCGGCTTGATCTCATGGGAAAGAACCGCCGCAATTGCCTCTTCCTCACAATCAAATGGTCTGGCTCTAAGCACTGCCTGAAACATTTCTTTGGGTACGGCCGAATGCTTAACCACTGAGCCTTCCGGTGCCAGATTTCCTTTTAAAATGGCCACTGTGCCATTTGTGCCAATTGCCTGATCAAAGCTGCGAATCACATCCGTCCGTTTTATTCCCCATTTTTGCAAATAACTTTCACATTTTTCATAATAACCGTTTTTCTTCACATCCTCCAGATTTTCGCCCAAGGTCTTGCCAGTCACCGTCATCACGTCCAAATGAAGTTTTGATTTGATTTCTTCCATTACCCTTGGCACACCACCAGCATAATAAAAGAATTGGGCCGGCCACTTGCCTGCCGGTCTGATGTCCAGCAGATAATGTGCTCCCCGGTGCATCCGGTCAAAAGTATCGGAATCCAGTTCAAAGCCCATTTCATGAGCCATAGCCGGAATATGCAACAGTGAATTGGTCGATCCGGAAATGGCAGCATGCACCATGATCGCATTTTCAAAAGACTTCATGGTGACAATATCGCTGACTTTTAATCCGCTTTTGGCTAAAAACATTGCCTGCTGACCGGCTTTATAAGCCATTTCTTTTAAATCTTCGCAGGTCGCCGGCATCAGCGCCGATCCAGGCAACATTAATCCCAATGCCTCCGCCATAATCTGCATGGTTGATGCTGTTCCCATAAAGGAGCAGGCACCGCAGGAAGGGCAAGCATGATTCTTATAATATGTTAATTTTTCATCACTGATCTCTCCACGTTGGCACATAGCCGAATAAGCACCAATCTGCTCCAATGTCAATAAATCAGGCCCTGCATCCATCACCCCGCCGGTAATAACAATCGACGGCATATTTAATCTGGCCAGTCCCATTAAGCAAGCCGGTACGGATTTATCGCAACTGGCTACAAATACCGCTGCATCAAAACCAGTTGAATTTCCATGGATCTCAATCATATTGGCAATCATATCCCGATGGACCAAAGAATAATTAATACCATCATGCCCCTGGGCAATTCCATCACAAATATCGGTCGTAAAATATCTGGCTCCCTTTCCACCGGCGTCAGTAATGCCTTTAACCGCTTCTGCCACCAGCTTATCCAAATGAGCACTGCCCGGATGACTGTCACCAAAGGAACTTTCCACTAAAATTTGCGGTTTTTCCAGATCTGTTAGTGTCCAGCCCATGCCAATTTTCAGCGGATCGTTCTCCGGAGCTAATTTCCTGACCCTTTGACTATTTAATTCCATATGAATCACTTCCTTTCTAACCTTTGAAAATTCACCACTACTTTCTGAAAAACATCTTATCATTCCCAATATTTTCTTTCAAGTCATTCAGCATTGATTCTACTTTTCGATAATTTTTAATGTTTTTTTTAGTTAAATCTTCCAAATTTTACTTTTATTTTGCTAAAAATTACTTTTTTTACTTTTTTGTGAATAATATAACCCAAAAAGTCATCAGATGTCTTTTGGATTATTCGGAAATCTTGTACCGTTACAAAAACCCCAAAAAACTGCGGAATCAACTGTTTTTTGGGGTTTTAATCTTCACCTGTCGGCTTCTTTTTTAATTTTTTTGATCATTTCCCGATTATAAGTCATATGCATCATCATGGCACTTCTGGCTCCGATCGGATCACGGTCGGCAATCGCATCGACCACCGCCCGGTGCGTTAAAATCGTTTCATTGGTTAGTTTCTTATGAGTGACATTAACAAACATCATCACCGCTGTATCAATGACCGGTATCAATTGCTCCAGTACTTTATTTTTGGCAGAGGCTGCCACCGCAGTATGAAAGGCAATATCCTCTTTCATATATTCTTCGCCCTTTTTAATTTTTTGCTCCACAACATCACATAAGCGCTTTAAAGTGGCAATGTCTTCATCTGTTGCTTTCGTAGCTGCCATTTCCGCAATCCCCGGCTCCAGCAACATTCGCACATCTGCCAAATCCATTGCCAATCCGATCTTATCTTCAATTCGTTGTAATCCCAGCGGATCCAGATCAAAGGGTGTGGTACTGATGACATACGTTCCGGCTCCATGCCGGACTTCTAATACTCCTTTTGCTGCCAAAAGTCGGACGGCTTCCCGGATCGTACTTCTGCCAACTTCAAATTTTTCTGCCAGAATAAACTCATTAGGCAGTTTATCTCCCACCTTAAAAGGAGTATCCAGGATAAAATGATAAATCTGCTCTTCAATTTGTTCGGCCAGCAATTTACTTTTGATATTGGTTAGTTTATTCATAAAATACTCCCTTTCTTTTTACATATTTTACCAAAATTTACTTTCTTCTTTTTAATATATCATAAAAAGCACGAGTAAGCCAAAAATTACTTCGTAATTTTGGTCGCGAGGGCTCTCATATGCCGTCTTCCATATCCAAACTCCTCTATGCAAGCATGGTCGTTTTGATACGGAAGACGGCGCACTCGTGCTTTTTTCGCGAATAATATATCATATATTGCGCATAAATGTGCTGAAAAATGCTCCGCTTTTTTTCAGTCGCATTGGCGCTCATATGCTTTCCTCCGAAATCAGGCTTCTATTTTGTTTCTTGTATCAAACTCTTAAAATCAGCCGATTCCATGAAAAATTTTATTATAATCCTGGTATAAAGACTGGTCAAAACTCCAAACTCTCACTAGACATTAGGCTGATCTTGAGATATAATATTTTCTGGTCTATTTGCCTGCATCGTGATGAGCGGGACAAGGCCAAACTGTCACTATCAATCGACTGGTATCAAAAAAGAACTGGATCGGAGGAAAATTATGATTAACACTTATTCAACCAAACTGGACACAAGAAACATTGCTTTAATTGGTGTACTGGGAGGCATCACTATCTTTCTGGGACTGACCCCCATGGGCTTTATTCCCATTGGCCCCACTGCTGCCACGATTATGCATATTCCGGTAATTATTGGCGCAATTATGGGCGGACCGGTAGTGGGCGCCTTTGTCGGACTGATATTTGGGCTTTCAAGTCTTTTTAATGCCATCACCAAACCAACAGTGGTCTCTTTTGCCTTTTTAAATCCCTTGATTTCTGTCCTGCCCCGGATTATCATTGGACTGGGTACTGCTTATATTTATTCCTGGGTCAAAGAAATCAGCAAGAAACAGGCAAAACTTTTAATTGCCGCTATTTGGAGCGGAATCTCCCTGTATTTGGGTTATGGCATTTTTTCAGCCATACAGCAGGCTAAAACTACCTCAATCATTATTAATGCCGTCCTTTTAGCGGTGGTATTGCTGATTATGTTTTTCAGTCTGAAAAAATTGGCAGGAACTTCTTTGGATGTAGTTATCTCCGCTGCTGCCGGCACATTGATCAATACATTACTCGTGCTGAATTTAATTTATTTCCTTTATGGCGAGCGATTTGTAGCGGCACTGGGGAAAGATGTTTCAACTGTCAGAATGACAATTCTGACAATCGGTGTAGTCAACGGAATCCCTGAGGTGATTGTGGCAGTCATTCTGGTTACCGCGGTCGTCAATGCTTTAAGAAAAAAATATAAGTAACTTATTAACTAAAAATAAAACATGGGCAGTTGCCAAATAAAATTTTTGTCAGAAATCGGAAATTTGTCTTATCCTGATATAAATTTTAAAAGGCACTGCCCTTTTTCTTATTTTCCGGAATAGTAAAAAGGCAAAACTTTCACTTAATTATCTTTTGCCCGCAACTGCCAATCAACATAATTTTTCTATAAAAATGTCCTTTTTATCTTATCCCAAATTACCTTAGCCAATTGGGTTTTTGGCATTTCGCCAATCCTTTCCATATTTTTATGCTTATCAATTGTGGTCACCACATTGGTATCTGACTGAAATCCGGCATTTTCGGCCTTTATATTATTGACAATAATCATATCCAAATTTTTTCCGGTCAGCTTAGCCATGGCATTAGCCAGCTCATTTTCTGATTCGGCCGCAAAGCCAACCATAATCTGATCCTGCTTTTTAGCTGCCACCAATTTTAAAATATCGGGATTTCGCTCCAGTTCAATCCTAAACTCATCACCTGTTTCCTTTTTTATTTTCTGCGGATGATATTCTTTGGGACGATAATCGGCCGGTGCCGCTGCTTTTACTACAATATCAGCAGTTATAAAATGCTCAGTCACCGCCTGATACATATCAAGAGACGATATAACCGAAATAAATTTACTGACTTTCGGCCTGGATAGGCTGGTTGGACCGGAAATCAAGGTCACATTGGCCCCCCGCTTTTGGGCTTCTTCAGCTAAGGCATAGCCCATTTTCCCACTGGAATGATTGGTCAAATAGCGTACCGGATCAATTGCTTCAATGGTTGGCCCGGCAGTGACCAAAACATTTTTTCCGGCTAAGTCCTTTTCCCGCAGCAGGCTATCAATTTCCTCCACAATTTCCTCCGGTTCCAACATCTTGCCACTGCCCACATCATTGCAGGCCAGCAAATCAAAATGTGTGCCCAGGACTTCAATCCCCCGATTTCTCAATTTTTGCATATTTTCTTTAGTCGCCGGATTATTTAACATAAAGGTGTTCATCGCCGGCACTATCATAATTTTAGAGCGGGCGGCCAAAAAAGTAGCAGATAGAAGATTATCGCCAATACCATTGGCAAATTTG
Organism: Clostridiales bacterium COT073_COT-073; assembly: GCA_003858485.1. Lineage (GTDB taxonomy): Bacteria > Bacillota > Clostridia > Lachnospirales > Vallitaleaceae > W11650. Next base: position 33,024 of record RQYD01000005.1, on the reverse strand, counting down.
GCAATCGAATTGGCACTGGCCGGGGCGATTACAAAAATATCGGCCCATTTAGCCAGTTGAATATGTGCCACTTCCGCATCCTGCGGATATTCCTCAAACATATCGGTATAAACTAAATTACGTGACATTGTCTGAAACGTCAGTTTACTTACAAATTTCTGCGCCGCCTCTGTCATAATCACTTTAACATTTGCTCCCTGCTTAGACAGTAAACTGCAAATTCCCGGTGCTTTATAGGCAGCAATGCCACCGGTTACACCCAGTAAAATATTTTTATCTTTTAACTCCATTTCTTTCTCCTTGTATTTATAACTCCATAATCTCTTCCCGGCTTAAACCGGTATATTCCATAATCTTTTCTACCGGAAAAGAATCTCTTTTCAATTTTACTGCAAAAGCCAGTTTTTCTCGCCGTTCGCCACGTTTTTCACCACGTTTTTCGCCACGTTTTTCTGCACGTTGTTCTACTCTATCAAAAATCGTTTCCATCGTTTTTTCACCTCCTGATTGTTTGACTAATTCAATCACTTTTTCTTCACTAAAACCTTTTCTGGTTGTTCCCAGATAGGTAATAATTTTGGTGGCTATTTCCACCAGAGCATCTATTTCAAAATTACCAATGCTCTGAAAAAGTTCCAGTATTTGTTCCTCAAATCTGCTTTGCCCCGGTTCATAAATGATAATAATAGTTTTTAAATAAATATATAGCTCCAACCCTAAATCTCTGTCATTTAACAGCTTTGCATTTTCCCAAGCAAAGTCATAATACAGCGCCTGATATAATGGCATATATGGGAATAGTCCAGCCGGCAAATTCGGAGGCAAATAATCTTTTAACTGTGGATACTGCCAGCACTTTTTGCCCTGATGAAAAACCAGAGGCAAAATGGGCGTAATTGTCCGGTTTTGTGATAAATCCTGATGCCAAATTTCAGTAATATATCTCAGAATCTGAAGTGGCGTATATCTATCTTCATAGCTTTTATGCTCCATCAATAAAAGCAGATAACCGTTAAGCTCCTGAAAATGAAACAGCATATCCGCTTCCCCTAGTTTTAGATTGGGACTGATATTTTTCGGTTCTACCTGAATTAAGGACGAATATTGAATAATTTTTTTTAACTCTTTTGGCAAATAGTTTTGCAGAAAATCCACCAGAATTTCTTTTTTCCCCATATTAGCTTTAAAAAAGACATCATGTGGTTGATAAACTTCCTTATCTTTGCGCCCCTTGCTATCTTTTTTTATAGTTTTGCTTTTGCTCAATCTTGTATTTACCGATTTTTGCTTTGTTTCTGGCTGTCCTGGTTGCTCTGACCTTTTCAATTTTGATTTTTTTGTTTGCTCATCCGATTGCAGTTTTTCTTTTTCAGCCCTGGGATTTTTCTCATTTGCATTTTCTTTTCCCATATCCTGCTCCTTTATTATAAAATACTTTTAAAGATTTGACCAGTCTCTCTACCATAATTATAATAAAAGAAATTTTAAAAGTCGTCCTCTGGTTGCGGAATTTCATAAAGATTTTCATAAAAATAAATTAAACAAATATAAATTGGCTGCCGCAAGCTATTTTCTGATTTTAATCATACTGGAAATAGAATTGCCCTTATAATAACTCAACTTTCCCCTGTTTCCTTAATCAGTCTTTTCGGGTGGGTATATGCCCACTCTTCAGAATGGGATAGGGTCAAAAAAGGCTGTGAGAAAGTTATAATAATATTTGCCGTACTTCTCCCACCAAAAAGAAAGTGTCAAAGTACGGCAAAAGTATTTATTTGGCCGGTGCATCTTACTTCTCCATATGCGATTCAATCAAATAGTGATTGTCCTGATAACGAATGGTCAGGATAGCATATTCACTATCCAAAATGATTTTCCCATTCTCAATCCTGCCGCCATTACAGTAAAAAAATCCTAATCCAAAATCACTGGCATAAGTATAAAAAGAATCATAGTCCTTTAAGTATAGTACATTGTCCTGATTTATTATATCCGTAGTGCGAATGCCGGCATATCTTTGCAAAATCCGGTCAACCGCCTGTCTGCTTTTCCGACGAACTGGAGTAATGGTATCATCCAGTGATTTTGCACTTTTTTGCGGATAATCTTTTAGCTTTTTTAATTGCTCAAATTGTTTCACATCCTCAGGCTGATTACTGTTTAGTTCCACACCCGGAAAATACCATAAAAACTCCGATAAATTCAGTTTTTCCGGTGTATCATAATAAGAACTGAAGAAGTGGCAAATCGGATTAATTACCGGCTCTTGGTCTAAATCTTCACTTGGCACTAATTGCTCAAAATAAAGATTAATCTCTGCAATTTCATCCTTGGTTAGTCCCCGGTTTTCCTGCCGGTTAATATCCTCAAAAGCTTTATCCAATACATTCTCACCGGCAAAATCCAGTTTTAAAATCATCCGCTCCGGTTCTTCCGTTTCCACCGGCTGATCGCCGGAATTGCCATTGCTTTCTGATTGATACGAACCAATGCTGATTTTGGTATTTTCCGGCACATATTGCCAAAGCTCATGCATAAAAACTTCTCTTTCGGTTTCCCAATTCAGTAAAGATTCCAAATCATCGTTATTCCCGGGCTTTATCGGCATTTCAATAATAAATAAATCCAGTCCCGCCATATGCTGTGCTAATACCGCTCCAACTTCTTTGACGCTGGTCAGGCTACTTTTCCGGTCATAGATTTCTTCCTCCGTCTTTAGCCGATTAGTTCCCGGCAGCAAAGTATAACGGGTTTTTCTATTATTATCCTGCCAAACATAAAGCTCCATTCCTTTAAAGGCTGCTTGCTTTCTGCCATGATGAAAATTTGGTGGCAGTGAACTCGTTGCTTTTTCCTCCGGCCACTTACTCAGCCAATCATATCCTGCCTGAAAGGCCATTTCATCAATCCACAAATAAGTATTGCCATCATTTCTGATTTGATGAATTTCTTTTTCGATCGTTGTCAGGTAAATGTTTGCTCCCCCACCAACCAATGGCTCCGGATTTTTGATATATTTACCATGGCCACCTTTTAAATAGGTGAGCATAGCTTCATATTCAGCTTCCGGAAATAAATAATATTTTTCAGGGCCACCATGGTGAACTACCATTTCCATTTGCAGAATATCCTTAGGTTTCAGGCTCTTTAGCCATTTTATCTGATCATGTTCCTTTTGCGTTAAAAACAAGGTGCTCAGTGCCAATATCAATACCAGACAAAGACCGGCAATCAACCATTTCCGTCGTTTCAGTTTTTCATTTAAAGAAATCATCCGAATTCTCCTTTCCACATTCTTCTTGCCATCAACCATGCACAGAAGCTTTGGCATTAGGGAAATATTATGACTATGGGCCAATACCTCAACCAGCGACCGGGAATAAGCCTTGCTGTTTTCACGCCCGATATGATCAAGGACATAATTATCATTCAATAATTCCATATCTTCCCGAATAAAGCGAAAAGCCAGCCAAATCAAGGGATTAAACCAGTACACTGCCTGTAAAAGCAGGAGCAAATAATTAACCAGCATATCTTTTCTTTTATAATGTGCCAGTTCATGTAATAGCACATAGGCTAAACTGTCCGGACTGAGGTTTTCGCTATATGCCGGTAAAATGATTTTCGTTTTCCAAAACCCAATAATCGCCGGAGAAGTTAAATAATCCTGAACAATCAAATCCATTTTTCCTTTTACTGCTATCTTTTGCTGACATTCCACTAACAACGGTTTATATCGGTCAGCATTTAATTTATGCCTTTGTAATTGATATTCCAGCCATAAACGCCCGATCAGCAGGCTCAACAACATCAAAATTGCTCCTGCAAACCATACCAATGGCAGAATGACATCGGCAATCAGGGATTTCAGATAAATGTTGCTTTCCTGTTTTTGCAAAAATTCCGCTTCCTTCTTGTTTGTTTCTGTGTTGATTTCTGCTTGATCAATCATTTCTAACTGAAATTTTGCCTTATCATATTGCTGGCGAAAGGAAATCTGCTCCACCTGATCAAAAGAGGTCAAAACCGCCCAGTCACTGGGCAGACGATATGGAATCAATAAAGCAGCCAACATCACTGCCCATAAAATATATTTCCATAAGGGTGTAATCTTTTGGTCAATCAGTCGCCGCACAGCCAAAATTACTGCGGTAATACAGGCCGCTGTCAGCGACATGGCTAGTAGCTTATAAAATACCGGTGCCAATAAAAATGCAAAATTATTTAAAATATCAATGATTTCATTCATATCCGCTCCTCCTCTATCATCTGCAAAAGTTCTTCAATATCCGCTTTGGTGATATTTTCTTCTTTGACAAAATTAAGCAGCATCTTTTGTTTGGAGCCATCAAATACTTTTTGCAAAAAATTCCGGCGTTCCCGCTGAATATAATCCTCCTGTGAAACTGCCGGTGCATAGCGGTACGTACGGGTATTAATCTCACTGGCTCTAACTACCCCCTTTTCCACCAAACGTTTGAGCAGCGTTTTTAAAGTGCTTTTATTGCCCTCTAAATTGGCCAAAATCTCCGGTGAAGTCAGTTCTCCTTTTTCCCATAAAACCTTCATAATCGGTAATTCCGCATCGGCAATTGAAATCATTTTTTTCATATTTTATTTGTATTTTGTATTTCTACAAAATACCCACTCCTTTCTTTAAATATTACTTTTATTAACTACCCTCTAATTAAATGGCTTAACTTCCCCATGTTTTTATATGTTCTGAAACCATTTTTTTAACACAAGCTAGGAAAACCATCTGATAAAAGAAATGATGAAAGCAGAACCTAACCACAAGCAGTCATTCAAATTCAGCCACTAAAGAAATGACATAACCTCCAAAAATGATAGGAAAATTAAGGAAATTGCTTTTTAAATCATTTGCTTTACATCTTTTAATCAAAACTTGATTTTTTGAGATTACAAATGTAATCCTTTGTTTAAGTTTACATCTGTAATCTCAAAATGTCAAGCATTTTTAAAATAAAAACGAAAAATAGTTAAGTGGCTAATATAAAAGCGCAACTTAACTATCTATCCTCTATTGTGTAAAATCAAATATTCAAAGAACAGAAATTCCCTGAAACATTATCCCCAAATTTCTTTCATGAAAAAGTGTCAAAACACATAATAAATAACCTTGGAAAAACGTCGTTTTAGTGGTATAATATCATTGGAAAACGCACAGAATAATGTGGAGGTACTGATTATGCTGAAAAGAAAAATAGAAAAGAACATCCGGCATTGGATTGAAAACAGCGAAAAGGCTCTACTGATTTACGGTGTTCGTCAGGCCGGAAAAACCTTTATCATCCGTCAATGCCTGGAAGTAGCCGAATGTAATTATATTGAATTCAATCTCATCCATCAGCCAGAAATCATTGATATTTTAGACAAGGCAACCGGAATTAATGACTTGATCTTAAAGCTATCCTTATATAGCAATAAAAAAATTATTCCGGGGGAAACTATCTTTTTCTTTGATGAAATACAAAAGTATAAAGAAATTGTCACGAAAATCAAATTCCTGGTGGATGACAAACGCTTTCGTTATATCTTGTCCGGATCACTACTCGGAATTGAAATCATTAATCTGAAGTCTGCACCAGTTGGCTATTTGCAGACAATCAATATGTATCCTTTGGATTTTGAAGAATTTCTACAAATATTCAATGTTGGAGAAACTATCCTAGAGAAGTTACATAATTCCTTTACACTCAAGATGCCAGTAGATGATATAATCCACAGCAAAATCATGGAGATGTTTAATCTTTATTTGATTATCGGAGGTATGCCTGCTGCTATTGAAAAATACCGTGTTACCGGCAGCATCGATGATGTGATGGATGAACACAGAGCTATTATTGAGCAGTATAAATTGGATTTCACACAGTATGAAACAGAAAACCGCAAACTGATTATCACCCATATTTATGAACTGATACCAGCCGAATTAAATGAGAAAAACAAACGTTTTATGATTGCTGATATCAAGAAAAGCCTGCGCTATGACCGGATTGCTGACAGCTTTACCTGGCTTTGGAAAGCCGGTGTTGCTTTGGGGGTATTTAACACTACCAAACCCACTGTACCGCTTTTGCTAAATGAAAAGAGCACTTTATTTAAGATGTTTCTGTCAGATGTAGGATTGCTCACAACCATATATGGCAAAACTTGTAAATTAAAAATTGTCAATAATGACAAGGATATTAATAAAGGTGCCGTCTACGAAAATGTAGTAGCACAGGAGCTCCATGCACATGGTTACCCTTTGTATTACTATAACAACAAGAAAAACGGCGAACTGGATTTTGTGATTGAACATGCGGGTCAGCCACTTCCAATCGAAGTAAAAAGCGGAAAGGATTATGAAAAACACTCTGCACTGGACAATGTGATGAATACCTCCGAATATAAAATTAATGAGGCCTATGTTTTCACAAATGACAATATAAAAGTTAAAGGAAAACTGACATATTTGCCTATTTATATGGTCATGTTCCTGCAAGATGAACCAGTGGAATTTATTGATATATCGGTGAATAAATTTAAAATTATATAGAAGTTTGACACCAACCAGGTACCTTAAAACCTATGCTGTTCATTTATAAAAAAGGCCACGGTAAGGTTTAATAACTCAGCTTCCTCCTCCCCCGATCTTTTGGGGTTCTATCCCACTCCAAGGAATATGAGAAAATTGATAAATAACCTTGCGGTCGCCTTTTTTAAAAGAAGATTTTCATTTCAAAGCCATTTCCCCAGTTGGAAGTGGCTGTCAATTTCAAATTTAAATCTGTGGCCATTTCTTTTGCTAAATACAGTCCCATACCGGTTGCTTTTTCACGTAATCGTCCGGAATCACCGGTAAAGCCTTTTTCAAAAATATAAGGAAAATCACAAGCTTTTACCCCTTTTCCATTATCTTTTACGGTCAAACAGGCATTTTCCTCATTCCGGCAATAATAAAAATCCAATTGCGGATGATTTTGACTGTATTTGATGGCATTGCTGACAACCTGTCTTAAAATAAAAGAAAATCCTCTCCTGTCCGTATATACGAATTCATCTTCTATTTGCAGATGAACGATGAATTCTTTTTCTTCCAACAGCATTTCATAATCCTGCAAAATTTCCTCTATACAATCCTTCAAGCAGATATTTTCAAACAAATAATCCTTTCGTCCGCCCTTTAGCCTTGCATAAAAGAGCATTTGCCAAATATATTCCTGCATCCGGTTGCGGATATGATCCAGTTTTCGGAGTACCGGAGCCGGCAATTCTTCTTTGTTATTATCCATTAATAAGGTCAGCAGAGATAAGGGCATCTTCGTTTCATGTATCCATGATTCGACATACTCTTCGTGATCGATCAGCTTTGTTTTTAGATCCTGATACTCCCTTTCCTTTTGCCTTAAAGTTTCTGCTAAAGCATGAATCCTCATTTTTCCGGCTTCATCATATAAATACAACAGTTTTTGCTCTTGTTTTTTATCCGGATTTTCCAAAAAAGCAAACCATGCCTTTTCTTTTTTCTGCTCTAATCGGTACAGCCAAAAGCCAATCAGTCCAAATATTAAAATGCCGGATACCGCCATAACCCCTATCATTGCCTGAAATGCTTTTACATCTGCCAGCCACAAAAAGACTGCGGATAAACATTCTACACCAAACAACAATAAAAGCCAAGGAAGATATTGTCGGAATATTTTTAAAATTTTTTTCATTAACTATTTCCTTCTTCTTTCAGAGAATACCCAACACCACGAATTGATACGATTTGATATGGCATACCCAATTCACTAAGCGTCCTTTTTAATCGGGTAATATTTACCTGCAAAGCATTTTCATCAATAAATTCAATGGTTCCCCACAATGCCATACTAAGCTGCTGCTTACTGATGACCTCAGCATCACCGGTCAAAAGTGTTTCCAGCAATTTTCCCTGATTATTTGGCAAAATCACCGACTGACCGCCAAAATATAAGGTATATGTATTTCTGTCCAGCAAGAACCCCCGTCTTTCCAACATATTCTTTCGTCCCTCATATCGCTTTAACACATTGGATATTCGTGCCAATAATTTCTCGCTTCGACAAGGCTTGGTCAAATATTCATCCGCACCAAGCCCCAATGCCTGAAGTTCGTCTTTTAAGCTATCTCTGGAAGTTAATACCAAAACCGGAATTGCACTTTTTCGCTTTAACTCCTGACATATCTGAAATCCGCTTGCTTCCGGCAAATTAATATCCAATAAAATCAAATCCGGTGAAAATTCCAATAGCTGAGAAACTGTATTTTTAAAATCACTAATTTTATCTACTAAATAATTCGCCTTGAGCAAGATGTCCGCCAGTTCTTCTCTCATAAACACATCATCTTCCACAATGGCAATCCGTTTCATTCTTTCTTACCCTCTTTCTTTATTCACTGCGTTCCGGTTCCATTAATGAAAAAATATATCTATTACTAAAATGTTTAATTAAAATCATATAAATATATTCCATCACTCCCAAAAAGACTATCATAATACCGGAAATCAATAGCTGCTGCATTAAATCTTGCTGTAAATAACCGGGCAATAAACCGGTTAGTAAAGCCCGAACCCCAAATTGACTGCTAATCAGTGCAATCAGCACCGGTAGCCCAAAATACCAATTTATTTGTTTTTTAGCTGATTGACATAGTATTTGGTAATCTGCACCTAAATGAATTAATGTCTTAAGCCTTTTCTTGGACTTTTGCTGATTCACCAAAAATTGAACTCCAATCATCGTATTGGCGATCACCAGAAAAATAATTGCCAGATAAATGGTTAAATAAGATGTTGCCACTGAATAGAACAATTGTCTGCCCATATTCTGTAAGTAACTCTCATACTCAATTCCGGCATCAGTCAATTTCTGATTTACCTCCAGGACTGCTCCCATCAATCCCTTTTGCTGTATCCATTCCGACTTTAAACTTCCATTTAAAAAAATCTCATAGTTTCCCTTAGTATAGGTTTCAAATTTATTATCGGGTACAATTAATGCAAATGCCAAAGTAATTGCCCGATCGGTAACCAGCGGTAATGACTCAACTTTGCCAGTAATATAGTGATTTTCTCCGTTTAGAAAAATTTGCGGTTTTTGAGCAAAAATATGATTTAAAAGCTCTTTTCCAAAGGTAAAATCCGGATGTTGATATATGACCACTTCTTCTTCCTTTAATTTTAGAATTGGCTGACCCGCCAGTCTTTGTAATTCATTATACCCGCTTAAAGAAATTAAATACGGTCTGGTTTCCCGTCTTAAATGCTTCAACAATATAGTCTGTTCCTTCGTTTTCGGTAATTTCTCCAGCTCCTGAAGTACCGCCTTCATTTGTAGCAGTTCCTCCTTATCTTGATTATCCCCATCCATCAAACCAATTTTTACTTCAAATAAGTCAGAAAAATAACTGTCTAAATGATGACTTATCAGACCATGGTTAATTGTAGCATAGTCGGCAGTAAAAGTATAGTCCGATATATGCTGTACCGTCTGCAAATAGGCACTGCCAACTGCTACCCCCGCTCCAAAACTTCCTAAGCCGGCCAACACTAACAGAGAAGAAATTGCCAGTTTTCCGGACGAATAAATTACTGCTTCTTCAATTTGCCGAAAATTATAAACATATAGTCGCCGGTTTCTCTTAATCTGTATCAGAAAGCCAATGACCACCCGCAACCCGAAAAATAGCAGTAAAGTTCCTGCCAGCCCGAATATCATGGTCATTCCCATTTGTTTGAAATCTCTCCAAGATTGACCACTAATTCCCATATAATATGCTTTTGCCAATAAAATCGCTCCCATAAAAACAGCCAGTACATATATCCCCTTAGGTAACTGTTTCCTGGCTCCATCCGGAGCCACAGCTAATAAATTACCAATTTGCTGTCTGGCAATCATCAAACCTAAAAGCAAAAAAGCCACTAATTTTACCAGAAAAAACCCAATCGCCGTCCATAAAATTGCCCCGCCGGAAACCGAAAACTGATGACCGATAATCCCTAAACCAACCACTCTGGCTGTAACCAAGCTGATCATTTCCGACAAAAAAATCGCAATTGGCAGACCAACCAGCAAAGCCATCATACTTCCCTGTATATCTTCTAAAAGCAACAATACAAATAATTTACTCCGCCTCATACCTAATATCAAATAAATACCCAGTTCATGTTTTCGTTTCTCCAATTGAATTTTGCCGGCATAATAAATCAGAAAAAATAAAAGGAACAGGGTTACCGCATATAGAATCGGAATCATTGACAGCAATCTGCTTATTGCATCACTTTCCATTTTTTCCAGAAATATCATCACATCTTGATTTTTTAACGATAAAATAATATAAAAAGCTACAATACAAATTAACATTGAGCTAAAAAACAAGCCATTATCCTTGCGATTTCTTTTGCTGTTACGAAAAATCAATTTAGAAAACATTGACATCACCTCCTCCCAGCCGGGCAATCACCTTAATAATACGCTGATAAAATTGTGGCTGTGTTTCTGCCGGATAATCCCGCCTGACTTCATGAAAAATCGCTCCATCCTGAATAAACAAAATCCGACTGCAATAACTGGCCACCCCCGAATCATGTGTTACCATTAAAATAGTAGCCTTTTCCCTTTGATTCATCCCGGTTAGTTTTTCCATCAAAATCTTAGCATTATATGAATCAAGTGCTCCGGTCGGTTCATCTGCCAAGATAATCCCAGGATTTAAAATCAATGCTCTGGCTGCCGCTACTCTTTGTTTTTCACCACCTGACATTTGAGCCGGAAATTTCTCCAGCACATCCGCCACATCCAAATAATTTGCCAACTGCAACAATTTTTCTGCACTTTCTTTTGAAGAAATACCATGTAAAGACAAGGGCAGCATAATGTTTTCCCGACCGGTTAAATTGTCCAAAAGCTCAAAATTTTGAAATAAATAACCAATTTCCTGCCCACGATAATTACTAAGCTCTTTTCCTTTTAATGCGGTCACCTCTTTTCCTGCCATCATAATTTTGCCACTGCTGGGCGCTATCACGGTAGCAATACAGTTAAGCAGGGTTGATTTGCCCGATCCGCTGCTGCCCATAATTCCCAAAAACTCTCCCGGCATGACCTGAAAGGACAGTTCATTTAAGGCCTGTGTTTTACCCAATAACTTACCATAACATTTACTTAATTTTTCTACTTTAAGAATTGCTTCCATATTAAATACCTCCTGGATTTCTTTACATCTTTAGTCTAACTGACAACATAGAAAAATACCACTTACATCATTTGTAAGAATTAAACTATCAAGCAAAGAAAACAGCAAGGCTAATCACCTGCTGTTTTCTCCATTTCTTCTTTCCAGTTGTAATAATGCTATTTTTCGATCCAGGCCACCGCCATAGCCGGTCATACTTCCATCCGTCCCGATTACTCGATGACAAGGAACAATAATAGACACCGGATTATGCCCAACCGCTCCGCCAACGGCCTGAGCCGACATTTTAGCAATCCCTTTTGCTTCCGCTATTTGCCTGGCGATCGCGCCATAAGTAACCACTTCCCCATAGGGAATTTGCAGTAAAATCTGCCACACCCGCTTCCGGAACTCAGTACCCTGTAAAGAAATATCAGGCAGGAAATGCGGGTCTTTCCCTTGAAAATAAAGATCAAGCCATTTTTTCGTATCCTCAAAAACTTTTAACTCTTTTTCCGTTGCATCTACCGGCACTTTTACATCAAAATATCTTTGCTCCTCAAACGCCAGTCCGGTCAAAGCTTTGCCATCACTGACCATAGTCAGGCGGCCCACCGGTGATTGATATGTCTGAAAATAATTCATCTGTTTTCCTTTCCGGTAAACTCACTATACTTTTGCGTCAGCTTTAATAAAATGATATAAATCATCCATATCCCCATGCGGATACGAACTGATGTCAAGGTTTTCCTTATTGATCAGACAATCGGTTAAGATAAATACCGGAATCCCAATCTTTAAGGCAGCCAGATCATCCGCCACATCATTGCCGATCATCAGGCATTCTTCTGCTTTTAATCCCATTTTTTCTAAAATAAAACGAAAATACTCAGGATTTGGCTTACTGTAGGATGTATTTTCATAAGTCGTATACATTTCAAAATCTGCCGGTGAAAGACCTGCCCAGCGGATACGGCTTTCCGTGGCAATCGCTGGAAAAATCGGATTAGTCGCCAATATCATCCGATAACCTTTGTCTTTTAATTTGGCAACCAGCTCTGCCGCTTTCGGATTAAAGCCACAGCAGTCTTTAATCTGCTGAAAATCATGATGATAAAATTCTTCAAATAATTCCTGGTCATTTCTCGCTTTTTCTCCGAAAATTTCGGTAAATTTCTGCCAGAATGCTTCTTCATTGGTCTTTTGTCCATTATTTTTCAGCATTTCCAGTGTGCCTGCCCATACACCATTGATCAAAGCTTCCGGCTCATAGCCATATGCTGCCATTTTCCTGCTCAGCAATTTAAAGTATGCTTTTGTAAATTCATCCTGGTCCATCGGCAGCAATGTACCATCCAAATCAAATAAAATAGTTGTAATTTTCAATCGAATTCCTCCTGGTTCCCATTTTTTATCAAAATTAATTGGCTCCTTATTTAAAAATTTTAAATAAAGTATAGCATAATTCTTTTATTTTCTCAATCCATCTTATCCACATAAAAAACCATTCCTCCGGTTCCCCACCAAGAGCAATGGTTTCTTTTTTATGCCTCCAACACACCATTTGGAATAATAACTTCCCGTAATAATTTTTCTTCTTCTTTAATTCTGACATACATGGTATACATATAAAATGGAGCCACCACTGCCAAAGTATACCAGGCATGACATAATAGCACCAATCCAATCAACTCCGGAGCAATATTCAGAAAATAATTCGGATGCTTCACCACTTTAAATAACCAATGTGGATTATATTTATGGTTACTGAGCAGCATTAATTTAACTGTCCAAATATCTTTCAGCAATCGAACTACTACCGTCAACATAATCATTGAAAAAATCATTAAGCCCAAGCCAGCCAAACTAATGGCATCCAGTGTTGTTTTTCTGACAACGGCTTCGATCACCGAAAAAAGATAAAAAGCAATATGCAAAATTGTCAGACGCTTGGAATTAGCTACTCCATACTCTTTTCCACCATTTGCCAAAATGTTTTTCTCATTTTGCTTTGAAATTTTCAGGAAAAACAATCTCAGGATAAAAATGGCAACCACAATTAATATAACAGAATAATTCATACACCCTCCACAATAACAAACATTTTTTCAGCTACATACATGGTATGGCAAAGTCAACTTCCAGAGAACAAGTGAAAAACAGCTATCAGTAAACTCCCAATATACAGACATATCAGCCGGTTCACTGTTGTGATTGCCTTTGACCCGCAAGTAGTATAACACATTTTTTTCATTTTTCTAGCTATTTTTTTATAATTAATTAATGTTTAATTAACATTTAACTGGCCACTAATTTAATTGCAATTTTTTTAATGTTTGATAAGGCATTTGAGATATTGTTGAAGATTCCTCTGTTATATCGCTCCAAGGCTCCTACTCTATTTTCCTAATTCCCATAAATAAATGGAGCCATCATAATCACTCATATCAATGGCATATGTCTTTTCCACCCCATTTTTATCCTTATAAGAAATACCATACCATGGGTATAAACCATAAAAAGTCAATTCCAGCAGTAATGGCCTCTCCGGTTTTAAATTTTTAATAGTATGCATTTCCTGAGCATGATAAACAAGATCACCATTGGCTTTGGTTTCAAACTCTAATTTTAAGATTTTAAAATCAGCAATCCTGGTTTTGGCTGTAAGTAAAACCCTGGTCTGCGGCTCAGTCTGATCAGCGCTAAAAAATTCATATTCCCTTGGGTCAAGGTCTTCTGTCGCTTCTTCTATTCTTACCAGCTTGCTTCTTTCCTCCGGTCCTTCATAGGCTGAAAATGGAATCAATTCAAATTCAGCAATTTTCGCTGACAACTCGTCCCAAATAGCATTTATTTCTGCTGAACTGGCTTTTAATTCCTGCGAAAGTGAAATCACTGCATCACCAGTTTTATTGTGATATAAAGCAATGCTTCCATCTTTGTCATCCTTAGGCTCCAGGAAATAAAAATCCTCAAACGCTAATGTTTGCCCATCCCTGGAAATTTTCAGCACTCCCATTTGCGGACGCATAACATCAAAATTGGAGAAATAGTAAAACTGTTGGTTATCCATCCAACAAAAGTAACTCTCCTTTTCACTTTCGCAGACCAGTTGTGGCTGCTTATTGGCGCAGGTATATAAAGCCAGCATGCACCGGCCATAGCTTTTCTGATGATCTGTTCTGGCTACATCGGCAATGATCAGCTCCGGCACTCCATCACCACTTAAATCTTTGATCTGATAGCCAAATGCTTTTAAAATGCTGGCATCCTCATTCCCACCTTGTCCATTGCCATAATCCTCAATCGCCTGCAAAAGCCCAGTTTCGCCTTCACGGAAATCATCTTCCTCAAATCTTCCAGTAATATGTCCATATGCCCGGTCCAGCAGTTCCTGATAGACTACTGCATAATCCTCATCCTTAGGCAAAGGGAAATCTTTTTGTTGATTGTCTTTTTTATTGTCTTTCTTCTTTTCTTTTTTATTGTCTTTTTTATTGTCTTTTTTATTGTCTTTTTTATTGTCTTTTTGGTCTTGCTTTTGACTATCCGTATTTAATTTTTTGACTTCCTTTTTTGTTGATTTCTCGCTTTTCTCTGTTTGGTCATCCTGCTTTTTCTTCTCTTTTGATTTATCTTCCTTATCCTGATTTTCTTGTGTGCCGGTTTTCTCCTTGCCCGTTTCTTTACTCGTCTTATCCTGGCTGGGATTTCCCTTTAATAATCCGCACCCCGGCACCATCATAACCAGCATCCCCACCAATAGCCATACTAAAATCTTTTTCATAATAACCTCCCATGTCCCTTAATTTTTAAATTTGTTTGCTTAACTCTTGTCCATCCTTTTAGCCTGCTGTTTCTCCATATATTTTTATTATATTGTCCGGCCACGTTCATAGGCATTATTATATGCCTGAAATTCTTCATTGGCCGCCAATATCCGGGCTGCCATTTGCAGCCAATTCGGATTACTTAGCAGTGGCCTGCCCAGACAAATTAAATCAGCCTGCCCACTCTGCAAAATATATTCTGCTAACTTCGGATCATTTAATAATCCGACCGCTGCCACCGGAATATCTGTGCCACTTTTAATGGCCATAGCCAGCGGTACCTGATAGCCGGGGTAAAGATGAGTTGGCAACTGCTCCGTTACCCCACCGGAAGATACATCAATTAAGTCGACACCTTGCTCTTTTAACCATTTGCAAATTTGAATAAAATCAGTCATGGTGGAACCATTTTGACTATATTCATCAGCGGAAATACGCACCCAAAGTGGACCAGAAAATACTTTTCGAACCGCTTCCACCACTTCACTTAATATCCGGTAGCGCTTTTTCAAATTTCCGCCATATTCATCCTGCCGCTGATTGGATATGGGTGACAAAAACTGGTTTAATAAATAGCCATGTGCCGCATGGATTTCGATCATATCAACATCAGCTAAAGCAGCATACTGAGCGGCTTTTTGAAATTCTTCAATTACTCCGGCAATCCGGCTTTGACTCATTTCCAGTGGCTGTTCATAATCTTCACTGAATCTAAGCGCTGACGGAGCAATTGGCTCTTTAACTCCTTTGGCCTTGCGCCCGGCATGGCCAAGCTGTATGCCTACTTTAGAGCCAAATTGATGAATCAGAGCTATCAATTCTTTTAGCTTTTCCGCTTGTTCCTCATTCCATAAGCCCAAATCAAAGGGCGAAATCCTGCCATCCGGTTCAACTGCCGTTGCCTCCAGATTAATCAGACCAACACCGCCCAACGCCCTGGCTGCATAATGCACCTTATGAAAATCAGTAACCATCCCATCTTTATCCTTAACCTCAAACATACACATTGGTGCCATTACCACCCGGTTTTTCAATTCCAGTTCGCCAATTTTAATTGGTTGAAATAATTTTATTTTTGCCATATAGATCTCCTTTTTTACGGTATATATAATAAAATCCCATTATCTCCAGCGTACTTGCACATACAAAGGTGCATTAACTGCTGGCAATCTTAGCCCACACTCTCCAGAACCGTCTTTTTCAGGTATAGATGCATACAAGCCAATTATACTCCATATTTTCCCGTTTGACCAGTTAAAATCATCCTGACCTTTCTCTTTGAATGATTGTCTCCTTGATCCTGCTTCCCTATCTATCTTTTTTTACGACTATATGTTACAATATAAAAAAATCAGCTGAAAGAGAGGTCAAGCATGAGACACAGCTTCAAGAAAAGAGCCATCGTGGCAGCCATGTTGTTATTTTTATCTTCAAGCATAATATTAGCCGAAATGTCTGATAAATTACATGGACATTGGGCCAAAAATATGTTGAAGGAAAGTACTGTTATTGAATATTTCCCCAAATTGGCAGAAAATGCTTTCGAAAAGCTGGCACCGGCCAAAGCAGTCTCAATGTCTGAAACAATTTCTGCCCTGAATTTATTGTACACAAAATATGAAAAAGAGCTGCTGCCGGAAGTTCCGCCAAAATCGGAATCCTTTCCACGCAAAGAGATACTGGCGCTCCTGGCCCCTGCCTTAAAAAGCACAAGTGGCCAGCTACCGGAAAGCCTCCAGCCTTTGTTATTTCAGGATTGCGACTCATTAAATGATAATGAAACGCAGATGCTTAAACTGCTAAATGAGCGGAAAATTATAAATGGCAGCACCAAATATCATTTTTCACCAAAACAGAATATGACCCAAGCTGAAGTCATCCTTCTTTTGCAACGGGTTGAGCTTTATTTAAAAAATGAGTTATCGAACAAAAAAATGCCTTCTGCCAGTGAAATTGCCTTTCAGACAATTAAGCAATCGACAAATTATAATGACCGTGAAGGGCTAGTTATCAGCGAAACCGGTGATACTATTCTTTTAACGATCACTAAGCAGTTTTCAACTCCCGGCTACTCTCTTGCTGTCCGGTCACTAATTCCCACTGAAAAAGGGATCAAAGTTGAATTAAATATTAGCTCTCCACCGGCAGATGCCATCCTTGCTCAGGTAATTACTTATCAAAAAGTAACCATTAAAATGAATAAGTCAGATCTTCCGGCGGCGACTCCGATTTTATTTTTGGTAGAGGGCATTCGCTCTGAAATTATGTAATTCGATTATTATAAAAACCGCTGATCAGGTTTTAAGCCGGGTAGCGGTTTTTTAAAATGTTTTTCCCGGTACCTGCCTGTTTATTATTCTTACTTCCAGTCGATATTTGGTTATTGGGAATTATGCAGATAGTTGGCTATTGGGGATTTTAATTGATAATTCAAAATACTATGTTATAATTTGTTTATATTATATCTTTAGATGCTTTTGTTCTTGTTTTCTTTTACTTTATGGAGGATATTATGCGTTATAAAATTGCCGTGGGCGGCATTCATATTGAATCATCCACTTTTACTCCCTATATTTCCGGAAAGGCTGATTTCCGGGTGGTCCGTGGACAAGAACTGCTGGCTCTTTATCCATGGCGGGAAAAATACAGCCATCAGGTCGAGCTGATCCCGCTGATCCATGCCCGGGCACTGCCCGGCGGTGTAGTCAGCCATGACTTTTATCAGGAATGGTTTGATGAATTTACTGGTCTGCTGCGCCGGCAATTAAAAAATCAGTCCATTGATGGTCTGTTTCTGGATATTCATGGTGCCATGAGTGTGGAAGGCATGATCGATGCTGAAGGAACCCTGGCCAAAGAACTGCGCCAAATCATCGGCCATAATATTTTGATCTCCTGTGCCATGGACCTGCATGGCAATGTCACTGACGATTTGTTTAATGCCTGTGACTTACTGACTTGCTACCGCACTGCTCCCCATATTGATACCCGGCAGACCCGGGAAAGAGCCTTGGCCAATTTACTGCGCCTACTAAAAACCGGGCGTAATAAATTAGTCCGGGCTAAAGTCGATATCCCCATTTTGCTGCCCGGCGAAAAAACTTCCACCGAAGTTGAACCCGGCAAAAGTCTATATGCAGAAATTAATAAAATGACCAATCATCCTGATATTTGGGATGCTGCCATTTGGATGGGTTTTCCCTGGGCAGATCAGCCTCGCTGTCATGGCTGCGTGGTTCTTTGCGGCACCGATAAGCAGCTCATCCAGACAGAAGCCGCTGCCCTGGCTGAAAAATTTTGGTCCTATCGCCATGACTTTGTTTTTGTCGGCCCGACTGCACCAATGAAAGAGGCTATTAAGCTGGCCCTTGACTCAGAGCAAAAGCCCTTTTTTATCTCTGATACCGGCGATAATCCGGGTGCCGGCGGAGCCGGGGATATGAACTTAATGTTGAAAGAATTCATCAAATTAAATCAGCAGCATAAAATCTCCAAAAAGGTATTGTTTGCCTCTATTTATGATGAAACTTCAATTGAACAAATCTACCAAAAACAAATAGGGGACAAGCTGACTTTGGATTTAGGCGGAAAAATTGATCTGTCCTTTGGTGGACCAGCCAGACTGACAGTGGCAGTTGATTATCTGTTTACCCATCCCGTTGCCGGAAGGGCCGCCCGAGTTCATTTTGATAATATTTCCGTTATTATTACAGAAAACCGCTTTCAATACGGTAAATGGGAATATTTTAAAGGTTCCGGTCTCGATAGCTTCGATGATTATGACATTATTATTGTTAAAATGGGTTATTTGGAACCGGATTTAAGTCAGGCCGCCAAGGGCTGGGTAATGGCCCTGACTGCCGGAGCTGTCAATCAGGATTTGCTTCATATTCCCTTTCGGCATTTAAAAACTCCGCTTTACCCCTTTGATCATGATTTTACTCCAAATTTAACGGTTAAGTTTGCAAATCCTCTATGAATTGCGCAAAACAGGCTCCAAAACGGATGATTTCGGAGCCTGTTTCTATATACCATATGCCCGGTAAGACCAATCGAAAAATGAATATTTTTCGATCGCACTCACTAAATTTCGCTTATTCCCACCCGCTCTTCCAGCAATTCTGACAATTTGGTCGGTATGTCGGTTTCGCTGTACACCAGGCCGCATAAATGCTGCTTGATTTTGTCAGCCACCATCACCTCCAAACTGTCAGTAAAGACATTGAGGTCTGTGATTCGATTATTTTCGATTTTTAAATCCAATTGCACCAGTTGATTTTTTACTTTGTAGCTAACAGAAATATCACAATCAGAATTTTTTTGATAAATCCATTCCGGTGAGCTTAATTTCCTGACCATCTGCTCAATATCGGAATTATCCTGCACCGACTTATCTGTCAATTCTCCATAGACTTGGCTAAAACTTCGCTCAATTGCCTGAATTAAGCGGTCGGTATTTAATTCGTCCGCCTTGTCGCTTAAGTTCACGACCCGACTGCGTACCGAAGCAATTGCTTTCCCCTCAAATTTTAACAAATCAGGGGTCAGGCATTTGACCATCTGCTCCAAATCCACATTCAACATCAAAGTGCCATGAAATAAAATTTTATTATCTTCTTCCAACCAGGCTGTACCACCAAATTTGCGGTCATCCATGACCAGATCATTTCTGCCGCTAAAACCAACGGATAAACCAAAACTACTGACAGCATCCAAAATAATTTTCAACCATTTCTCAATATCCTTATGTTCCAGTCCGGAAATAAAACTATAATTTAAATTACCCAGGTCATGATAGACACAACCGCCACCCGTCAATCGCCGTACCGGATAAATCTCATTTTCTTTTAAAAATGTATTATCCCACTCCAGCAGCACATTTTGATTACAACCGGCAATCACGCAAGGCTGATTAACCCATAAATATAAAATGATTTCATCTCCGGCACAAATATCAAACAAATATTTTTCAAGAGCAATATTGTGATATGGATTATGTCCGGTATTTTTTACTAAATTGTATTTCATTGATGTAATGCTCCTAATCCCAAATCCATAGCTGCTTCGTGAACCGCCTCCGCAGTTGTTGGATGAGGAAAAATCATTTGACACAGCTCTTTTTCACTCAACCCCTGATCAATGGCCAAGGTCACCGTATTAATCATGGTTGCGGCATCCGGTCCAATAATTACTGCTCCAACCATCCGGCCCTGGCTTTTATCCTTGATCAATTTAACAAAACCCGTATTTTCACCCATCACCAAAGCTTTCCCATTACCTGAAAAATCAAAACGTGAACTTTCATGTTGGCCTGCATCCACCTGGGTAACACCGACTGTAGCAATTTCCGGATGAGTGAAAATAACCGCCGGTACTGCCTGATAACTCATGGGCTGAGTTTGCCCTAAAATCCGCTGAACTGCCGTAATTGCCTGATGACTGGCCACATGTGCCAATTGCATAATATTCGTCACATCACCAATTGCATAAATATGAGCAGCCGATGTTTGCATAAATGAATCAACCACTATCGCTCCTTTTTCGGTTTTCACTTCTGTATTTTCCAAGCCTAATCCATCGGTATTCGGTATCCGGCCGATCGCCAGAAGCACCTTTTCACTGGCAATGCATAATTTTTGTCCGGCTTTTTGATATGTTACCACCGCCATATTATTTTCCGTTTTTTGAATCATTTCCACTTTGGCAGATAAATGAAACTTTATTCCTCTGCTTTCAGCAATCTTTTGCAGCAAGTCCGTGGCCTCCCGGTCAATTGTTGATAAAATGCTGTCCATAAATTCAATGACCTGCACCTCTACCCCAAAGCTATTGAAAATAAATGCAAACTCCATGCCTATCACACCAGCACCAATAATCGTAATTGATTTTGGCAGCGCTTCTAACGATAAAGCCATATCACTGGTTAATACACAGTCCAGATCAATGCCGCTTATATTAACTCTGGCCTGCTTTGCTCCAACCGCTAAAATTAAATCTTTTGACCTTAATCGCCAGGTTTTTTCGCCTTTAACCAGCACACTGCCATCCCTTTGACATTCAGCCATACCGGCAATTACCTCAATTTTATGCTTTTTCATTAAATATTCAATACCACCGGTTAAAGTGGCAATCACTTCCTTTTTGCGCTCCATGATTTTGGTAAAATCAAATGTAACATTTTCAGCACTCAAGCCAAATTTATCCAGCTCCCGTAGTTTTTGATATAGATTGGCTGATTCAATTAAAGTTTTAGTGGGAATGCAGCCTACATGCAAACAAGTTCCCCCCAGATCAGCTTTTTCCACCAAGCCCACTTTCAGTCCATTCATCGCTGCATAAATAGCCGCCACATAGCCTCCCGGTCCGGCTCCTAAAATTACCAAGTCAAATTGTTTTTCTTCAACCAGCTGATGGTCTTCAGCAATTGGCTCAGCCATTTCGGCTGTTTCCGTTTGAATTTCCATTAAAACCTGACCAGCAGTTACGTTATCGCCAATTTCAACCTTAATCGCAGCTACTATTCCAGCTACCTCACTTTTAATGGAACGCTTGCCCTTAGCTGTTTCAATGGTAATTAACAACTGCTCTTTTTCCACCCATTCATTTAATTTGACATCAATACTGCCAATTATGCTTGGTTTGTTACCGGGAACCGGCATCATTTTTATTTCATGCATTTTTCCTTCTCCTTAATTTTTAAAAGGGGCTGTTGCATTTTAAGATTTTCGCACAAGATATAAGGTAAAATTCCTATGTTCTACCACAATATTTTGTGTAAAATCTGCATTTTGCAACAGCCCCCTGTTTTCAACTTGATAAATTACTGAGAGTGCTAACTATCTTGCCGGTTCGGAAACCAAATTTAATCAGTTAGCTTAATAATTCATCTTGATAGTTAACTGAACTTGCCTGGACGAAACTTCCCTTTCGATAGAGGCAAATAACAGCCAACCATCTTAATTGAATCAAATAAAAAATTAATATCTATTGACACTGCTTCTGACTAATTTTACACCATTGGCCAAGCAATCACCAACCGGGCAGGTATCTTCTACAAATTGAGCAAATTCTTCTGTTTTTTCCTGCGACTCCGTAGTTTTAAAATTCATGCTGAAACGAATTTCCTGAAATCCATTTCTGACATCTGCCAATCCCATAAATCCATCCGGATCTAAATCGCCTTCTAATTCAACATGGAATTCCTCATAACTAAAGTTTTTGGCTTGAGCAAAAGCCGCTACAACAATACTTTGACATGCTCCCAAGGCACAAAGTACTGCTTCCACCGGATTCATGGCTACATTGGTCCCACCCAGTTCTTCCGGCTCATCCATAATTATCTTAAATCCTCTTGATTCAGTTTCAACCTGCATTCCTTCCGGTAATTTTCTGGCAGTTGCCTTAAAAGTTGTAAGCATATTTTCCTCCTTAATATTTAAAATGTTTTTACATTAACTCCTTAAACGATATGCTGTTGCCCACAAATCCGATTTTGAAGATAACTGGCTGAACACACGCCCTGGCAGGCAATCAGCTCTACTAATCTGACTCTACATCGGATATCTCTGACAATTGGAATATAATATCTCCGGTAATACCTTTCTTGTACTCAGCCCACCTTAATTTAAAATTTGAATCTCTAATTCAGCTTTTGTATATAGTTTAACAAAATTAAAATCAAAAGTCAATAGCCTGTCCAGCAACTTAAGCGCTGTAAAAATGGAACACAAAATAATTTTTGGCAAAAGATTATAATACTGTATACACTTTAAATTTCATAGCAAATCCTTATTATTCACGTTTTCTGTTGTTAATCGTCAGCCAACTGCATTTAAATTTGCTCTTGACAGCTCAAACTCTGTATGATAATCTGGTTCGCATAGGCTAACTAGATTTTAGTTATTTTCTTAACTTAACTTTTCTGCTGTCTTTTTTTACTCTATCCTGTTCCGGAGAGCAGATACATATCCTTGGCAGCTTGTCGCTTAAGGCCCTTATCATTCTCATCTGCTTAACGATCTCTGTCTTGTGTTGGCATTTGCCTCAGTTTGAAAAGACTGTTCTAAAGAATGAAAATTTAACTAATTAAAATAATTACAGCCTTATTACAACCTTATAACGATATGACCTGAAGGAGGATTCTTAAAGTGAACAAACATCATCTAAAACGTTATGGCGCTGCCATTTTAGCTTCCACTATCATGTGCGGAAGTTTTTCCATATCATCTTTCGCCAATGAAAAAAATGGACATTGGGCAGAGGCAACCTTAAAGCAATGGGAAGCAGACGGACTTATAAAAAAAGATAGCTCCGGTTCTTTCCACACAGACGACTTTATCACCAGAGCAGAATTCATCACATTGACCAACCAGGCATTGGGCTTAACCAAAGCAAGCGATGCCATCACCCAATACAATGATGTAGAGCCAAATGCATGGTACTATCATGAAATTGCCAAAGCATTGGCTGCCGGATATATTAATGGAACTGCCAATAACAAAATAAATCCTCTGGGCCAGATCACCAATGAGCAGGCCTATTCTATCTTAGTCCGAATCGCCAAAGCAGAAGGCTCAGTTGATTTAAACCTGGTAGCTGATCAGCAGAACATTTCTGATTGGGCCAGAAAAAGTATTGAACAGGCAATTGTCAGTGGCTATGTACTGGGAAATGAAGGAAAGATCAACCCAACTTCTCTCCTTAGCCGTGCTCAAACTATTACTCTATTGGATCGTTATAAAAATGAAGATCGGATTTTTGCTTTTCCGGGTGTCTATTCTGTAAAATCAGCCAGAAACGTTACTGTTTTGGTAGATGGCGTAACTCTGAAGGATATGACTATCTCCGGTAATTTAATCCTTGGGCCGGAAGCTAAAAGTGTCAAAACACTGAATACAACAATTAAAGGTACAACTTTACGCAAAGACAAGGATGAAATTTTTGAAAACCTGTCACTAACTGACGGTATTTATGAAGGTATTGCTCAGGGATATAGTGGTCCTGTTCGCTTACAAGTAACTATCCGTGGTGGAAAAATTACAGATGTTAAGGTACTATCACAATCAGAAACTCCTGCTTATTGGAGTACAGTTCAACCAATCCTGAAAAAAATTATTGAGAAAGGAAGTGCTGACGGTATTGATGGAATCTCTGGAGCAACGGTCAGTAGCAATGCGATTTTCAATGCTATTGCCGATGCCTTATCCCAAGCTAAAGGAAAAACCAAGACTGCCGGTGAATCTAAGGCTGCTCAGGAAACCAATAATGAAGAGGAAAATAATTCCGGCTATACTCCGACGGAGCCGAAAAAAAATGATTACACCGGAACGCCTCTGCCGGATGGTAAATATGTCGGTCATGCTACCGGATATGGCGGTACGATTACCGTTTCCGTTACGGTTAAAAATGGGGTCATCCATAATATTGATGTAACTTCTCATAATGAATCTTCCGGATATTATGAAAATGCTTTGGCTATTTTAAAGAAGGTCGTTGAAAAAAACAGTACCAATGTTGATACCATCTCCGGTGCAACCGTTACTTCCAAAGGCTTATTGTCTGCCATTGAAAATGCTCTGTCCAAGGTGAAACCGAAAGAAAAGGCAGAATATGCCGATGGCATTTGGTATGGACAAGGTCGTGGTCATTATCAGTTTGATCATATCGATTTTAATAAATGGAAAACTGCAACCGAAGCAATGGTTGAAGTAAAGAACGGTAAGATTACAGCAGTTAAGCTGGTTTATCATGGCGATGATGCAATTTTTGAACGCAAAGAAGGATATGCTTTAATCGGTGAACACATTATCAAGCATAACAGCACCGAAAAATTAGCAGAGATTTTTGCCAAGCAAGATCGAACCAATCCGATCTACGATTCTATAACCAGTGCAACCAATAGTGCCCGCGGTTATGTGGCGGCAATTGAAGATGCTCTGAATCGTTCAGCTAAGTTCAAAAACGATAAGATTGAACAGGAGATCCGTTCTATCACTCTTAATCAGCATAATTTAAATACCGTGCACTATAATGAAACTTTGGATTTAAGCAG
The DNA here is from genome assembly GCA_003858485.1 of Clostridiales bacterium COT073_COT-073. Lineage (GTDB taxonomy): Bacteria > Bacillota > Clostridia > Lachnospirales > Vallitaleaceae > W11650. The sequence goes on along the minus strand of RQYD01000005.1, from coordinate 7,938 downwards.
TCTGTCGCTCCATGTTAAATATTTAAACGGCACTTCTGTTGATGTTCCGTTTGAAAAAATCGGTGATTACGGCATTACCTGTAATTTACCGATGCGTTCGGTTCCTGAACCTATAATTGCCAATAACTACAAGGAACCACGAAATATTAAATTGAATTTCCATCATGAAAAATCGACTTGTAAACATCACTCCGAAATTTATGTTTCAAGAAAAAATGTTTATAAGGAAATTGCTAAGATTGTTGTGGAGGAAACCAACGGAACCCAACATGAAATTCCTGTCGATCACAATTTCCGTTATACTGTAAAATTAGGTGATCGTCTCTTTAGCAATGCTACCAAAGTAACGGTATTTGATAAAAATAATATGCCGTTAGAAATTGAAGGATTTCAACCGGAACCGGGAAAAAATCCAGGCATTCGGATTACTTTAAAACCATTGCCGGAGCCAAAAGATTCCGATCCGGTTCGGCACGCCTATCGCTTCCGCGACTATGTCATTCTCTTTGAAAGCAATATCAAATTTGATAAAACAAAGATAAGCAGTTTTGAACTGAACACCGCAGAGTTAAAGACACAATACTATGTTGGTGATATTCTTAATTTAAATGCTTTAGAGTTAACTGCAACCGATGTCAATGATACAAAAGAAACCATTCGCTTTAAAGATTTTTCGGCATATGGATTCAAGGCGAATCCGGCTCATGGAACTGCTCTTACTGCAAGTGGATCAGCTGTTGTTACCGTTAGCCACGAGACTCTTCAGATTCCGGAAAAAAGCTTTACCATAGATGTTTCGGAAAGAAGTGCCGTCCAATATCAGTTTGAACTGATGACGCCAGATGGTAGACAAAACCCGATTATCACCATCACCGAAGATGAAGATTCCTATGAGTATGAGCTTCCTAAAAAGTATCTCGATCAAAAAATTGATATTTATGTATATGCAAAAACTTCTGATGGCGACGAATTCTTTTTTGAACCTGAGGTGAGCATGTTTAATGATTCAGATGATCCAAATAAAAAATACATGTCTGTTAGCTTTGAACATAATGATGATTATAAGGAATTTACATCACGTGTTCTAATAATTGAAATTACTTTCAAATAATATAGACAGTATCCCATAATATAATTCACCACTTTTCAGGGTCTTAAATGATATTTTCTTTAAGACCCTTTAAGTGAGTGAATTAATATTTTATTCCTGATTCTTTGGTTTTCCAAAAAATCTCCCCATATTCACAATCACCAAGTATTCACATGAGGTAAAATAATGAATTTTATAATTTGTATTGCAATTGCCTGGATTTTATCCTATTATGGCAATAAAGTTATTCGTAAATACGCTAACCTATTTTATATGATCGCGACCACAATTTCGGTAATCCTTATTATTGGAACAGCTGCCGGATTTTCTAACAGTTTACCGGCATGGCTTAGGAACAGTGTTTGGTCAGTATTTGCCTGGGGCAGCTTTGCAACTGCTCTCTTTGTTCTGGTTATGTTTGCCGGAGCAGTTCCCAAAGGCTCTGTTATTCAAAAGACAATTATCCCCATCCGCAAAGAATTATCGATTATTGCTTCGATTTTGACCCTAGGACATAATTTTTCCGCCGGTCAGGTTTACTTTATCTGGCTCTTTACCAAACCGGAGCGTTTGCAGGGACCATTATTATGGGCAACCTTTTGCTCAATTGCATTAATTCTTCTAATGCTTCCTCTTTTTGTTACTTCATTCACTTTTGTTCGCAAAAAAATGAAGCCAAAATCATGGAAAAACTTGCAAAGACTATCTTATCCTTTTTATGGGTTGATTTATATTCATGTCTTACTTTTATTTATTCCAAAGGCAAGAATGGGGCATAACTCTTCTCTGGTAAATGTAGCAGCATTTAGCGTGGTCTTCCTTATCTATGCTGCAATGCGAATTCAAAAAGCGTTAAACAGTAACAATGCAGTGTTAAAAGTTGCCCCATTTGTAGCAGCGCTTGCTATTTGCGGGATAGTTGGAGTACTTAGTATGCCGGTAAATGATAATCCGGTAATAGCAACTAACGAAACTGCAAACGCACCAAAGGAATCACAGTCCTTGCCAGACAAAGAAGCCACTTCTCCCACCGATAAAAAGGATGATGTGGAAGCTACACAACAAATGGAAACTGCCAAAACCGAAGACACCAGCAAGAGCGTTTCACAGGATGTAACTCCTGATGATAATGCCAGAACCGAAGAAACAAAGGATTCAGCGAAGGCGGAAAATGCGAATCCGGAAAAGATAAATTCACAAGAGCCGAAAGTGGAAGATAGCAAACAGCAAGATATAAAGCCTGCTGTCGACCATGCTTCTGAACAAAAAAATACATCAGAAGCACAAACTGCGGCTGCTCCGAAAGAAGTGGAGAAGCCGGTCGAAGAACCCAAAAAAGAGGAAAAAAAGACAGCGGAAACTTCTCCAGAGGCACCCAAAACAAATGAGCCAAAAGCGGACACTCCCAAAGAAGATGCTCCGGCTCCACAACCGGCAGAAAATCCAGTACCAAAAGAAAACCCCGCCAAAGAAGCGCCCGCTCCTGAACCTACTCCGGAGCCTGCTCCAGAACCGGCACCCGTTGCACCGGTTTTCAAATATAAAAGCGGTCAGTTTAGCGGCAGTGCTGATGGCTATAATGGGCCAATCACTGTTAGTGTTACAATTCAGGATGATGTAATAACTGCTATTACCATCTCTGCACACAGTGATGATGAACCATTTATTACCAATGCCAAGGCAATTACCGGTACTATTTTGTCCAGCCAAAGTACCAATATCAATACCATCAGCGGAGCCACCTTCAGCTCCCGCGGAATTAAAGAGGCAGTTGCGGCCGCTTTAAACAATGCTAAAAATTAGTTATAACAGGAGGCCACATATGAAAAAGGGCAAATTTTCACTTTTTCTTGTATTATTAATTTTATTCCTTACCAGTTGCCAGCCAAAAATATCGAATACATTCGTTCCATCCCAAGATAGTGCAATAAACGGACAGCAGAGTAATCAAATCCGTTCCGGGCAAAAAAAAGAAAGTCCAGCCTTGTCTGAGCAGGCTCCGCCACCAGAACATTCTGCTACTATTTTTGCTATGGATACAGTGATGAATGTTAAAATTATTGGCGGTGATGACAATTTGCTAAAGCAAATTGAGGACCAAATCAATGGATTGGAAAATATGTTTTCCACCACCCAAGCCGGCAGCGATATTTATATGCTCAATCAAAATGGGCAGGCAACTGTCGGCAAGGATACGGAAATTCTGCTGAATAAGGCTTTGCAATTATGTGCCAAAACCAATGGTGCCCTGGATGTATCAATTTATCCAATTGTCACAGCCTGGGGTTTTACTACCGGTGAATATCAGGTACCGGAACCGGCCAAAATCAACCAACTTTTAGCTAAAGTTGATTACCGGAAAATCACACAGAATCAGGCAGTTGTTTCCTTAGAAGAAAATATGAAAATTGACCTGGGCAGTGTTGCCAAAGGCTATACAGCTGATAAAATCGTGGAGTTTTTAAAAGAAAATCAGATTGATTCAGCCCTTCTAAACTTAGGCGGTAATGTTCATGCCCTTGGCAGCAAATCTGATGGCAGCCCATGGCGAATCGCCATTCAGGACCCCAAAGGCGATAATATCCTGGGTGTGGTCAGTGTTTCTGATCTGGCGGTAGTTACCTCCGGTGGATATGAACGGTATTTTGAAGATAATGGGAAACTCTATTGGCATATTATGGACCCGAAAACCGGATATCCTGCCAGCAGTGGTCTGATTTCAGTCTCCATTATCTGTCCGTCCGGTCTGTATGCCGATGCCCTCTCCACTTCTCTTTTTATTAAAGGGCTGGAGGAAAGCACTGCATTTTGGCGAAAACACAGGGATTTTGAAGCAGTTTTCGTAGATGAAGCCTCAAATATATACATCACAGAAGGCCTGGAGAATATTTTTGCTCTGATAAATTCTGATGATAACCAAAAACTGAAAATAATTAAAGGTCAGCCATAATCTGCTGACCCTTTCATCTAAATCAGACCTAAATATCTGACCATTTTTAATTGCATATGAAATCCATCAAAACAGGCAGCCACAAAATGACTGCCTGTTTTTCTTATTATATGCTTACGTCAGTGTTATAATATTTATCCTGAAAAAGCAGTTATCCTGATAGAGAGCGACTGCCTGATAAGTCTTATTCCAGTCAACAGACTATCCGATCAATCGGCCGCCCGATCCCGACATTGGAGCAGCAGTTGATATGCTCCCTGCTCCTTAATGACTTGTAAATTTCGACCAACCTCCTCTGCCAATCCCTTGATCTTTGTTAGATCCTCTCCCCAAAAATCAGAATTGGCAAGCGCTGCCTGAACCAAAGTTAAAACATCTCGATCCTTATGATGATAGTAAAAGTCTAAAATTGACCGATCATCCTGAATCAAATATTCCTCAGTCCCGCGCAGTCCGATCAAACCATTTTCTGCCTGCCGCACTCCATGATAAAAAGCCAGATAAAAAGCTAAAGAAGCCGTAATTCGGATCGGTAATCTCCCAAATTTATCTACATATCCCTTTAGTGATGGCAAAACTCTGGCTTTCCATTTGGCTGTTGAATTCAGGGAAATTGACAGCAACGCATGGTCAATAAATGGATTTTCAAAGCGATCGGTGACTGCTTTGGCAAAATCCACAAGTTCTTTTTCCGGCAAGGATAAAGTAGGAATAATTTCATCATAGATGGTTCGCTCCATAAACTCCCGGATGACCGGGTCCTGCATGCAATCTCTGACAATATTTTGACCAGCCAAATATGCCCCTAAAACCATGGAAGTGTGTGCACCGTTTAAAATACGAACTTTTCTTTGTTTATAAGGCTTGTGATCGGCCGTAATCAGAACTGGTAAGCCTGCTTCGGCAAATGGTAATTCCCGCTTTAGCCACTCCGGTCCTTCAATCACCCAAAAGGCAAAGATCTCACCGGTATCCAAAACATTATCCTGATATCTCAAATTTTCGCAAATTTGGTCAGCCTCTTTATGCGGATATCCAGTTACAATCCGGTCAACCAAAGTTGAGCAAAATACATTTTCCGTTTGAATCCAGTCAATAAATTCCGATGGCAGCTGCCACTGTCTGGCATATTGGAGCACACATTTTTCCAGTTCCTTACCATTATCATCAATCAGCTCACAGGCCAAAATTATAAAGCCTTTTCCTTTTTGGGCTCCAAATTTTTGAAAGCGGGCATATAAAAATTGAGTTAATTTGGCCGGATAACTGCCGGCTGGCCGGTCACTAAACTGACAACCCGGATCATATTGAATCCCCGCTTCAGTAGTATTACATACGATAAAGCGAAGATCCGGATTATCGGCACATGCCATATAAGTATCATACTGACTATAGGGATTAAGGCAACGACTGACACAGGAGATCACTCTGGTTTCACTGACTTTGCGGCCATTTTCATTTCCCCGTAAAATTAACGTATAAAGTCCTTCCTGCTGATTGATAAATTCACGGATCTTATCCCCGCCGGCAATCGGCTGAACCACTACTACTTTGGATTGAAAACCTGCTTTTTCATTGATCACATCAATAAAATAATCCGTAAATGCCCTTAGAAAATTACCTTCTCCAAATTGAAGTACCCGCTCCGGGGCCTGCTCCAGTAAATAACCACCATAATTGACTTCTTTTAAAGTTTGATAGGATAATTTTTTCATTTTACTCTCCATTCCGCCACTGTGGGCATATTGATCAAGATCCTGGAATTTCACCAATTATAAGGTCACACCCTGTTTAAAAATGGCCATATCATGAAAACCGGCCTCCTCTGATTTCACTTTTTTTCCTGAAGCAACGGCCCGCACATATTCAAATAATTCCAGCCCTAATTTTTCCAAGGATTCACCATTGACTATGCTGCCGCAGTCAAAATCAATCCAATTCTGTTTGCGCTGATATAGAGCAGTATTACTGGAAATCTTGACTGTTGGCACTGGTGATGCAAAAGGGGTGCCTCTGCCAGTCGTAAATAAAACAATATGTGCCCCCGAAGCGGCTAATGCCGTTGATGCTACCAGGTCATTACCCGGCGCACTTAATAAATTAAGCCCTCTTGTTTTAACCGGTTCTCCATATTCCAATACTCCTCTTACCGGGGCTGAACCGGATTTTTGGGTGCAACCCAAAGATTTATCTTCCAGGGAAGAAATTCCGCCTTTTTTATTGCCCGGTGAAGGATTTTCATAAATCGTTTGGTCATGACTGATAAAGTAATTTTTAAAGTCATTAATTAAATGCACCGTTTTTTCAAATAATTCCTCATTTTCACAGCGATTCATCAATAAGGTTTCGGCTCCAAACATTTCCGGCACTTCCGTTAAAATCGTCGTACCACCCTCAGCGATCAGTAAATCCGAAAATTCACCGACTGTTGGATTGGCAGTGATTCCGGACAGTCCATCTGATCCTCCACATTTTAAGCCAATAATCAGCTCACTGCAAGGAATTGGCTGACGCTTAAACTGACTGACATGATCAGCAATTTCCTCAACTAAGCGCAATCCTTCTTCAATTTCATCATCCGATTGCTGAGTGGCTAAAAATTTAATTCGCCTGTCATCATAATTGCCAATATATTCTTTCATAATATCAATATTGCTGTTCTCACAGCCCAGTCCCAATACCAGCACACCACCGGCATTGGGGTGGCAAATCAAATCTGCCAAGATTTTTCTGGTATTTTCCTGATCATCACCCATTTGTGAACAGCCATAAGGATGCGGGAAAGCAGCAATTGCGTCAATCGATCCTTTTACAAAAGACTGCGCTCTGCGCTCAATCATTGTTGCAATATTATTGATGCAGCCAACTGTTGGAATAATCCAAATTTCATTGCGTACTCCAACTTTGCCATCTTCTCTTTGAAAACCTTGAAAATAATGTTTATCCTTAATTGTTTTCATCTTTATCGGCTGTGGCTGGTAGGAATAGTCCAACACCTCTCCCAATCCAGTTTTCATATTATGTGTATGTACCCACATGCCCCTATAAATATTACTTTTAGCCAGGCCAATCGGTGCTCCGTATTTGATAATCTGTTCATTTTCAGCGATATCACAAAGTGCAAATTTATGTCCCTGGGGAATCTGTTCCTTTAAAATCAGTTCCTGACCATCAATTGTTAGTTTACTGTCAGCATCCAGTTCCCGTAGGGCAACTGCTACCTTATCTTGTGAATGAATTTTGATAAAGGGATTCATTAAGATCCGGACCTCCTTCATTTGAATGCGAAATATAATTGTAAGCACTTACATTTAGAATACCTCTATTTTTAAAAATAGTCAATGCTCTACCGCAAATTCTTTTATTACTGTCATATCGCACAAATTTTCTCCCGGACTTTGTTTATTATTTAGAATGGATCACAGCCAATTCTGTTCCTCACATAGCCTCTCTTTCATAACCATAAAGACATCAGTGACTATCTGTCCTGTGGCAATTGTAAAGGGGCAAGCAATCTTACACAGTAAGCTGCAAAAGGCATAGGCGGCGAAAGAAGCTATTTGCAGAAAAGCACGAAACATTTTGGCAGGTAGCAATCCTGCTCTGCAAGTTGCAAAAAGGAAATCTTATAGTGAAATCTTCCCGGCAAATGACAAAAGAAATAAATAAAGCCAAAAAACCGGAAGTAATAATATTAAGAAAAATTTTTGAGTTTCCCCATTTTTCAAAGTCCAAAAGACGCAATTAAGCTGTGGAAGCGATACAAGGTAGAACGAATTGGTTGGGATCGCCAGTTGAAAATGAGAGAGGTTTCATGAAAGAAAGCAAGGTAGTTCTTGCAAGTTGAAAAATTTGTGCTAAGCCATCCGAAATTCGATAGTAATGAAATTTGTAGGGT
>RQYD01000040.1 GCA_003858485.1 Clostridiales bacterium COT073_COT-073 | reverse complement strand
AAATCAAGATACCAGTTGGAAAGAAATGGGTTGGCCCGGAAAAAGATTCTGTTAAGGTATATCTGCAAATTAATAATGTAGATGTTAACCCAGAAAACAGTATTACATTAAGTAAAGGCAACTGGAAGGGTGAATTTAAAGATTTGCCAAAATACAATCCGGATGGCAGCGAAATTGCCTATGGCATCAGAGAAGATGTGCCAGCAGGCTATGAGCATAAGATTGAGGGAGATAAGCAGAAGGGCTTTATCATCACCAATAAGAATGTCACAGAAAGAAGTATTAAAGTGACAAAGACATGGGTGGATGATAATAATGCAGCTGGTAAACGTCCTGTCAGCATTAAAGTTATCCTGAAAGCTGATGGTACTGAGAAAGGCAATGTGACCTTACCGAAGAACGATGGTAAATGGGAGCATACTTTCACCGGTTTACGTCAATATGATGATGACGGAAAATTAATTAAATACACGATCGAAGAAGTAAAAGTAGATAAGTATAATACCGTTATTACTGGACAAAATGCCAATGATGGAATTACCGGTAATAGTGTTGAAATTACCAATACCATTGAAGGTAAAGTATCAATTGGTGTGACCAAAACTTGGATAGGACCAGAGCCGGCAAGCCTTGTAATTAGATTATTGGCAAATAAAAAGCTGGAAGAAGAAGTGACAATCCATTCTCCATGGCAACATACCTTTATTGATAAGCCAGAATATGATAAGGATGGTAAGAAGATTATCTATACAGTCGAAGAAGTTGTTCCGGCTGGATATAAGCAAATTTCCTTGACTGGCGATGTCGGAACTGGCTTTGCTATTGAAAACCGTAATGATGCTACAACCCAATTTGCAGTAGAAAAGAAATGGGTTGGACCTGTAATAGACAAAGTTGTAGTCAAATTACTGGCAGATGGAAATGATACTGGTATGACGGTAGAATTAAATGCTGGTAATAGTTGGAAATCTGTATTTACCGGTTTGCGTAAATACGATGAAAATAGTGGGCTTGAAATTAAGTATACTGTAGAAGAAGTAGCAATAGCAACCTATTCTCCAAACTATGATAATAGTGTAGCAGGAAAAGTAATTATTACCAATACCAATATTGAAAAAATCGAAGTACCGGTTGAAAAGCAATGGATTGGTGAGAAAGCGGCATCAGCAACTATTCGTTTATGGAGAAAGAGTGCCAAAGATGATGCCCGGGAAGTAGGGAGCATTACTTTAAATGGAAGTGAAACTAAACCTTGGAAACATACCTTTACTGGTCTTGATAAGTACAGCCAAGTAACTGGTGAGTTATATGAGTACTACATAACGGAAGATGTGGTTGCTGGGTATAGCACTATTATTAAAGGCTTTACTGCAATTAACACCAATGATGAAATAATCAAACTTTTGGTTGAAAAAGACTGGTATGGACCAAAACTGGCAGAAGTGAAAGTGAAGCTGCTGGTAGATGGAGTGGAAACTGCTCAGGAATTAACCTTAAATGAAGGTAATGGCTGGAAAGGCGAGTTTACGGGCTTACGTAAATATGATGCGGTAGATGGACATATTATCATATATACAGTCAAAGAAATAAATCTGCCGGCTAATTACAAAGATACTTATGATTATTCTTTGGGTAAAGCGCTGATCACCAATACCAATACCGAAACGGTTGAAGTGAAGGTTGAAAAGATTTGGGTCGGAGCAGCCAAGGATAGTGTGACCATTTATCTGCTTCAGGATGGAGTAAAACATCGGACGGTAGTATTAAACGCAGGCAAAGGCTGGAAACATACCTTTACCAGTTTGGAAAAATACAGAAAAGATGGTACTGAACATGCTTATACAGTAGAAGAAGAGAAGGTGGAAGGTTATCGGACCGACTATCGTGGTACTCAGCAAGATGGCTTCCAGGTAATCAACAGTCAGATTCCGGATAAGCCATATGAACCGTATACTCCGCCGACGACCCCGCCGGGTGGAGATACCCCGCCGACGACCCCACCAAGTGGTGATAACCCACCAACGACTCCACCAACGACTCCGCCGACCACCGATATTCCGGATAACCCGGTACCGGAAGGAAATCGTCCACCGACGACTCCGCCGGAAGTACCGATTGATGATCCGAATATTCCACAAGGTACAACGGAGTTGCCAAAAACCGGTGGCGCACCGGCTTCGGTCCTTCACTTCTTAGGACTGGCTTTAGCAGCCCTGGGTGGATTATTAAGAAGAAAAACGAAATAAGAGCTTAGGTTGAAGGTTTAAACCATAGCTTCTCAAAACAGCAAAAACAGCTTCGAAAGAAGCTGTTTTTGCTGTTTTATTATTTTGACCACAGCTGTAAGCCGAACTGCTAGATCATTTGCCTAAACAGAAACGCGAAGTCTTTTGCATTGCTGTAAGCAGCTTTGCTTAGTATGTTGTAAAAGAAAGTTTTATGCGACAATTTTTGACCACAGCTGCAAACCAGACTGCTAAGCCACCTGCCTGAGCAGCAACACGAAGTCTTTCGCATTGCTATAAGCAACTTTGCTTAGTACACTGTGAAAAGGAAGTTTGTACGTCAATTAGTGAAAGGCAGATATCGTGAAGACAATTATGAACACTAAATCAACCCAAACTATTCTGAAAAATAAAAATCACAATAAACAAATTGAAAAATATAAAAAGATAAATAAAAAAACAGTAAATTTGATAAATATAACTAAAAAAAGAATTTATTTTTAAAGAAGAATAACTTTGTATAAAAAAGTTTATGAGTTTTTGAGCTGAAAACCTATAAAAAAAGGGCTTTTTAGAGAAAAATAAATTTGTTAGGAATAAAAAGCTGGGACAAAAGTATAGAAAATGCATAAATAGTATGATATAATTCTTATAAAACAGGAATTGTCAGATATATTTAAGGGTTTTCCTGAAATTGTATATGACAGGTTACAACAGGGAAGTGTGAGGGTTTGTTGTAAAATAGGAGGAAAAAGCATGAAAAGAAAAACAATCAGCATGGCTTTAGTGTTGATGATGTTATTTAATGCTTTCGTACAGAATCTTTATGCAGCGGAAAGAAATGATGCGGAAGCACCACTGGCAAAGGACATCATCAATGAGAAGGAGAGTGAAGGAAAAACCTTTCTCAATGGGAAAGGTGGTCAGGGTGGAAATGATGTCACCGCAAAAGTTAATTTTAAATTAAAACATTTTTATCTGCAAACCCCTGGTGGCACCATTAAGAAGATTGTAACGGATGGTGTGGCAGAAAGTCCCATTCCGGAAATTAAAACCAATGATAGGGTATATATTGAATATGGCTGGTTTGTCACCAAAGAAAATATGGCCCAGATCAAGGCTAATGATTATTTTGACATACCGCTGCCCAGTCCGCAGGGAGCAGATATGGAGGGAGTATTAAAATGGGAGCAGTCGCCACCGTATGATATTGTTTATATTACAGAGCCCGACAAAACTCTGGGTACTTTTCAGGTGCTAACAGATCTTAATGTGGTGCGGCTGACCTTTAATGCTTTTGCAACGACTCTGCCTTTTATTGAAAATGGTTTTGTTAAACTGGAATTTAAGGCTACTAAAAATATTAAACCAGATATTAAGACAGATGGAGCCACCGGTCAGATAACCATAGATTTGACGCCCGGTTCTTCAGGACCGGATCCGAATGCGCCAATTGGCAAGAATCCTTTACCGATTGGTAAAAAAATCATAGAAAAATCAGGAGTTCCTCAAAAATATCCGGATAGCGGAAATAATCCCACCTATGTTGATTATCTGGGCCGAAAATATATTGAATGGCGGATCAGGGTCAACCGTAATGAGCTGGTTAAGGGGATGAATACCAATGGTACTGATGTCACAAATTATAAAGACATTGAATTAATTGATAAAATTCCCAAGGGCTTAATTTTAAATGAAAAGCGGATTCAAATTTTGGCTCCGATCCATTGGCCGACGATTGATGGTAAATTAAGTACCGATACTTTTGATAATGGACACTTGATGTTGAAACCGGAAGATGTGGTGGTTGGTACTGATCTGAATGATGTCAAAAAGAAAGTAAAAGCTAAGGGACCATTATCAGCCGGTTATTTCCCGAATGCTGATGGTACCAAAACTCTTTATATTTGGATCGGTAATATGCCTTCCGCTGAGATTTATCCTAATATGTTATGGCGGACACTATCTGGAACTGAAAAAGAAACAAAGCTGAATAATAAAATTCAGCCATTCCTGCTGGCCGGTCGTGTTACGCCTGCTCAGGTTAAGCAGCTCCGTGATTTTTATGGACTGCGCTGGAATGGCGATGACCCGGTAACAGATGCTGCTCCACTTGGAGCCAAAATCTTATTTTTTGAAATTCGATTTGATACTTTACCGGAAAAAGAAGAAACTAAATATTATCATAATTCGATTGATATGCAGTGGCAGGGAGATAAGGTTTCGGAAACCGTTGCTTTTTCCTATAATGCCGGCGGTGCCGGTGGCGGTGCCCAGTTTTTTGATATTACAGTCGTTAAACAGTGGGAGCGCTTTCAAGCCCCAAATGTCACTATTATTCTGAAAAGCGATCAGAAAAAGGCCGGCGAATTTGCTGAAGTTGGCCGAATAACCTTGCCGGATAATGGAAACTGGCGATACACTTTTGAAAAAATGCCAAAAGAGGTGACAGAGGGCGGCCAGACCAGAACAATTAAGTATCAGGTAGAAGAAGAAGACATTCCCGATTATCAACTTTTGTCCGACCCGAATACAACAGAAAATCATGAATCTGGCCTTTATACCTTTACCAATAAAAATACTGAAACCACTTCGATTACCATTAAAAAGATTTGGCGGGGAAAGATACTGGATCAACCAGTTTCAATTTTGGTAACCGAAAAAGAAACCAAGGAGGAATTCAGGTATACGATTCAGCCGGTAGCCGGAACAGCGGAATGGCCACTGACGATTAATGATTTGCCCAAATATAATGAAAATAAGAATTTGGCTGAATACACCGTGGAAGAAGAAAAGGTTCCGGATGGGTATATTGCTCAATATGAAGATGTAGATCCGGCCAATGTTACAATTTATAATATTGAAAAAACGGATATTTCGGTTCAGAAAAAATGGATCGGACCGGAAAAAGATAATGTCACCATTCGTTTGCTTAAGCAAATACCGGGAGCGACTACAGAAGAGGTGGCAACCATTCAATTGCCGATCATCGGGCCAAGTGGGGAAAAGATTTGGGAGCATACTTTTACTGGTTTGCCAAAGTATTATGTAGATGGCACATTGATCGATTATCAGGTCAAGGAAGAAAAGATCGATCATTATACCTCTGAAATTACCGGTTCGATGGAAAATGGTTTTATCGTTACCAATACCAATACGGAAAAAGTGGAAATCATTGTTACTAAAAAATGGAATGCTCCGGAAGATAAGATTCCACCGGAAGTATTTTTTAACCTGGAGGGCAGTGATGGCAGCAGTCAGGAAGGAATTGTTTTGACAACACCATCATGGTCAAATACAGTCACTGATTTGCCGCGCTATGATGCGCAGGGCAAGGAAATTAAGTACAAGCTAACAGAAATTGTGCCGGAGGGATTTCATGTGGTTTATCAAGGCAGGGATACGGATGGCAATGTGATCCTTAACCCGGCTGATCAAGGTGATGTCACCGCCCAGGGAAATGTTACCATCACCAATACCGCTGCTGGAAAAGTGACGGTAGCTGTCACGAAAAAGTGGATCGGTAAAGCCTCTGATCAGGTAGTGGAAATTGAATTGTTCCGGGATGAACAGCCGACAGGGAAAAAACTGCAGCTTTCAGCCCCCAATTGGTCCGGGACTTTTGATGATCTGGAAGAATTCGATGAAGATGGCATACCATATAAGTACACCATTTCAGAAGTGCAAATTGATGGTTATGCCACTAAGATCGATCCGGCCACAGCAGCAGCTAGCTATGTTGTGACCAATACCAATACCGAAAAGACACAGGTGACAGTTACCAAGACCTGGTATGGGCCCAAAAGAGAATATGTGCTGGTATATCTTTTAGCTGATGGGAAAATAATTAAAGAAATCATGTTAAACGAAAATAATAATTGGACCCATACCTTTGATGATCTATGGAAATATGACCAAGAACAGACAGGTGAACATATCATTCAATATACAGTGACCGAAGAACCAATCGAAGATTATCAGACGACGATCACCGGTGATATGGAAAATGGTTATACCATTTTAAATAAGCATACCGCTACAGTTGATGTCAGGGTAGAAAAGATTTGGGTCGGAGAGAAAAAGGAGAGAGTGCTGGTTTATCTGCTTCAGGATGGAGTTGAACACCAAGAGGCGGAATTAAATGCAGAAACTGACTGGAAACATAAATTTACCGGTTTGGAGATGTATAAAGAAGATGGAACGGAACATGTTTATACTGTAGAAGAAAAGCCGATCGAGGGTTATCGGACAGATTATAGTGGTAGTCAGCAGGACGGCTTCCGGATAATTAACAGTCAAATTCCGAAAGAGCCACTTCAGCCATATGATCCGGGTGGTTCGGATGATCCCGGTGGTTCAGATGATTCCGACGATTCGGGGAATTCGGATAATCCAAAGCCAAATCCGCCAAAACCGGAGGAGCAACCAAAACCAACAACCCCGCCGACCACCGATATTCCGGATAACCCGTTACCGGAGGGAAATCGCCCGCCAACGACACCGCCGGAAGAGTCGATTGAAGATCCAAATATTCCACAAGGTACGACAGAATTGCCAAAGACCAGCAGCTTCCCGGCTACGGCAGCACATCTTTTGGGTGTAGCCCTGGCAACTTTGGGTGGCTGGTTAAAAAAGAAAAGCAAATAAAAATGGATAAAAAAAATTAATAGTTAACCATAAAATTTAAAACAAAACTGACCGCTCTGTAAGAGTAATCTAACAGGGTGGTCAGTTTTATTTAGTAGCATCCTGCGAATGCAACTGACGCAGCATTCGCCTGATGCAGACTCTGTAACTCCTTTGTTGCTTTACCCGCAAGTCGTTCGTACAGACTCTGGCATCCTGCGAATGCAACTGACACAGCATTCGCCTGATGCAGACTCTGTAACTCCTTTGTTGCTTTACCCTTGACTTTTTGTTGGTTTTATATTAGAATGTCTTTAAATGAAAAATCCTGTGATAAAGAAGGAGTAGCCGAGGAAGCCATGTTCAATTGACAGGGTAAGAGCCGAGCAATCGGGAAAAAAGGTGGTACCACGAGCAATCGTCCTTTTCATGATAGATGAAAGGGGCTTTTTTATATTGTAAAAAATGCAGAGCTGGGAAAACTTGATGAACCGGTTCAAGGACTTTGCAGTGAAATTGGGGTGCCGGAAGGAAACGGTTGTTCCCTGGATAAAGGATTTCAACTGCGAAAATATCGCTTAAAACCTGGAAATTTGAGTAACTGACAATATTTAATTACTTTGGGAGGATACTATGTATCAAAAAGTTTCAACCAAACTGAATTTTGTGGACAGAGAAAAGGCAGTTTTGGATTTTTGGAAAGAAAAAAAGATTTTTGAAAAAAGCATTGAGCAAAAAGAGGCTTGCGGCCGTAATTATACCTTTTATGACGGACCGCCGACAGCCAACGGCAAGCCGCATATCGGCCATGTACTGACCCGGGTAATCAAGGATTTGATCCCAAGATACCACACCATGAAAGGCAATCATATTTTGCGCAAAGCTGGTTGGGATACTCATGGGCTGCCGGTTGAGCTGGAAGTTGAACGCGAGCTGGGGATCGAAGGGAAAGAGCAGATTGTCGATTATGGTCTGGAGCCATTTATTCAAAAATGTAAGGAAAGTGTTTGGAAATATAAGGGCATGTGGGAAGATTTCAGTCAAACCGTCGGTTTTTGGGCGGATATGGATGACCCATATGTGACCTATCATAATGAATATATTGAATCGGTGTGGTGGTCATTAAAACAAATTTGGGATAAGGGGCTTTTATATAAAGGGCATAAGATTGTACCTTATTGTCCCCGTTGTGAAACTGCCTTGTCCTCGCATGAAGTAGCTCAGGGATATAAAGATGTGACCGAAAAAACGATTATTGTTCGGTTTCGCTTGAAAAATGAAGAAAATACCTATTTCCTGGCATGGACGACTACTCCTTGGACATTACCAAGCAATGTGGCATTGGCATTAAATCCAAAAGAAACCTATGTTAAAGCCAAACAAGATGGTAAGTTTTATATTTTAGCAGAGGCTTTGCTGGGTGCAGTTTTGGGAGAAGATGCACAAGTGGTTGAAACTTATACCGGTAAGGATTTGGAGTATACTGAGTATGAGCCGCTTTTCCCATATGCTGGAGTGAAAGAAAAGGCATTTTATGCGACCTGTGCCGATTATGTTACTTTGACCGATGGTACCGGTATTGTTCATATTGCACCGGCTTTTGGTGAAGATGACTCCAAAGTTGGCCGGGCTTATGGTCTGCCTTTTGTGCAATTAGTGACAGAAAAGGGAGAATTTCCGGCCGGTACTCCCTGGGCGGGCATATTTGTAAAAAATGCCGATCCGGCTATTATTCAGCAGTTGGATGATGAGGGCAAACTCTACCGGGCAATGGAGCATACTCATAGTTATCCGCATTGCTGGCGTTGTGATACACCGCTCTTATATTACGCCAAAGACAGTTGGTTTATTGAGATGACCAAGGTCAGAGAGGACTTGATCCGCAACAATAATACCATTAACTGGATTCCGGAAACCATTGGCAAACGTCGTTTTGGTGATTGGCTGGAAAATGCGGTCGATTGGGGATTAAGCCGTGACCGCTTTTGGGGAACGCCGTTGCCGATTTGGGAATGTGAATGTGGCCACCGCCATGCAGTTGGCAGTATTGCCGAATTAAAGAGTATGAGTAAGGACTGCCCGGAGGAAATTGAACTGCACCGTCCATTTATTGATGAGGTGCATATTACCTGTGAAAAATGTGGTAAAGATATGACCCGGGTCTTGCCGGTGATCGACTGCTGGTATGATTCAGGGGCAATGCCGTTTGCGCAGTGGCATTATCCGTTTGAAAATCAGGATATTTTTGAGAAAAATTTTCCGGCCGACTTTATCAGTGAAGCAGTTGATCAAACTCGTGGCTGGTTTTACTCTTTGCTGGCAATTTCGACTTTGGTCTTTAATAAAGCACCCTATAAAAATGTAATTGTGCTGGGCCATGTGCAGGATGAAAATGGACAGAAAATGTCCAAATCCAAGGGCAATGCAGTTGATCCATTTGAAGCCCTGGCTACTTATGGAGCCGATGCTATCCGCTGGTATTTCTATAATAACAGCATGCCTTGGCTGCCCAATAAATTCAGCGGTGAAACAGTGATGGAAGGGCAGAGAAAATTCATGGGTACCCTTTGGAATACCTATGCCTTTTATGTTCTTTATGCGGAAATTGATCAATTTAACCCAATCAATTATCCAAACTGGGATAAAAAGAATTTATGCCGAATGGATGAATGGCTCTTATCTAAGCTTAACACTTTAGTTGATTATGTTGACCGCAATATGGCTGAATATAGGATTACTGAGTGTACCCGGGCCATGACCGATTTTGTCGATGAATTAAGCAACTGGTATGTCCGTCGCAGCCGGGAGCGTTTCTGGCAAAAGGATATGCCCAAAGACAAGATTGATGCCTATATGACACTGTATACTACTTTGGTGACTTTAGTGAAGGTTTCAGCACCATTTGTACCATTTATTGCTGAAGATATTTATCAGAATTTAGTGGCCGGTCTTGATCAAAATGCCCCGGAAAGCGTTCATTTATGTGAATTTCCGGTTGCTGACAAGAGCCTTTTGCATCCGGATGTGGAAGCGCAAATGGAAGTGGTCTTGAATGCCGTGGTACTAGGCAGAGCCTGCCGCAATACCGCCAATATCAAAAATCGTCAGCCACTGGCCAAGATGTATTTGAAATTGACCAAGGAATTAACGCCGGAATTTTTGGATATTATCAAAGAAGAATTAAATGTCAAAGAAGTGATCGTTACCGCTGAAGTGCGTGACTTTACTACCTATCAGTTTAAACCGCAACTGCGGACGGTTGGACCAAAATATGGAAAATTACTGGGGCAAATTCAAAAAGCATTAAAAGAAGTGGATGGCAATGCCGCTATGGATGAACTAAAAGCCAATGGCTTTATTCGCTTTGAGTTTAATGGTGAGGAAGTAAAATTGGCAGAGGAGGATCTGCTGATTGAGTCGGTCAAGCAGGAAGGCTATGAATCCGCCGGTAATCAAGAGGTGACAGTGGTGATCGACACCACTCTGACACCGGAACTGATCGAGGAAGGCTATGTGCGTGAGGTGATCAGTAAGGTCCAAACGATGCGCAAAGAAGCCGATTTTGAAGTGACTGACCATATTTCTTTTGCCTATGGCGATAATCCGAAATTAGCAGCTATCATTGAAAAATATGCTGATACCATTAAAGAAGAAACCCTGACTGATGAGCTTTTTGCCGGTGCCGGTTCAGCGGCTGCCTATAGCAAGCAATGGGATATCAATGGACAAAATGTGACCTTTGCAGTCGAAAGAAAATAGGGACTAAAATAAGAGAAAAGCGTAGCTTTTGCAACGGAAATTTAGTTGCATTATGCTGCGCTTTTAAGGCTTGATTTCTTTATCTTTCAGTATCCAGGAAACAAACCT
This sequence comes from Clostridiales bacterium COT073_COT-073, assembly GCA_003858485.1. Classification (GTDB taxonomy): domain Bacteria; phylum Bacillota; class Clostridia; order Lachnospirales; family Vallitaleaceae; genus W11650. The sequence goes on along the minus strand of RQYD01000040.1, from coordinate 29,402 downwards.
ACAATAGAAGAGGCGTTGATAAAATATGTTGTATCCAATTAAACCAATTGTAGCCCTGACCGACTGGCAGATGGGAGAATTTGTGGCGATCGAAGGTGATTATGGCGGGTATCAGGACTGGCTGCATACAGAGCAGACAGCCGGAAAAAGCATTTCCAGGTTTTATGCCAATCGGGCTTGTGGCGTGACAGCGGCAGCAAATGTTACAGTTTATCTGGCCAAACATGATCATGAAAAAGCAGCGCTGGTGCGGCAAATTCCTTTTAAGCGGAGAGAATTTACAGAGCTGATGAAGCAAATTTATCAGTATATTCCCCCTGGAATTTGGGGAATTCCCAGTCTAAGAAGTTTAGCCAGGCGTTTTCAAAAATTTGCCGGCAGTCGTGGCATAGAGTTAACGCCCAAGTATTATAAACTTTCCTGGAGAAAACAAAAGATCGAAGAAATTACTGAATTTATTATCGAAGGGCTTGGCCAGAATAGGCCGGTGCTGCTTTTAACCTGGAATGTGCCAGAGGCAGACTTGTGTGACTTGAAGTATCATTGGGTGACGGTGACTGCTCTTTCTCAGAAAGGGGGAGAATATTTTATTACTACTTCCAACTGGGGAGAGCAAAGGACCTATCACTTAAATAAGTGGGTTAATATGAAATCCCTCTATCGGGGGCTACTTTATTTTAAATAAAATAGGATGATTCTTTTAAGCTGAAATCCCCAGGGGATTATTGCCAATAAAGAGTTGATCGAGCTGTTTTTTTAAAAGAGCGGGTCAACTTTAAAGGTGGATTCCCTGGGGATTTTTTATTTGGTGATTTAATTTTTTCTGGTTTTTCCTCCGATTTCGTTTCTTGCTGATTGACAATCTAAAATTAGTTTTGGGATTATACTCTGCAAGAATTTTACTTTTTGTTTTACCAAGTGAAAATCCGGGGATTTGATAAAGCAGCCAAAGCCAACGGATAATTAACTTCTGGTTAAGGAATATTTCATTAGTAAAGAACCTAAAAAGGTATTCCAAAATTGAATGATCGGACCCAGGCTAAGAGTGATCACGACGCTGCCCCAGCCGATTTGGCCGCCTAAAAAAATGGCCAGTACAAAGCAGGGAATATCAAAGCTGAGTTTGGCTACACGCAGCGACAAACCACGTTCGGTTAAAGCCAAAACAAAATCATCAATTGGATTGGTAGGCAATTTTGACAAGATATAAGCGCCTACTCCCAAACTAATAAAACAGATGCCAATTAATAAAAATGTCAGGGAACTTAAGAAGGAAGTGCCTTTAACATCAGTCAGCAAATATTTCCAAAAATCAAAAATCTGACCGAGGATAAATGAGGTAACAAATGCAGCTATATTGGGGTAGCCGCGGCGGAGAATGGCAGCTGTGATCAAAGCCAGGAAAGAAATAGAATAAATAGCATAAGAGACCGGAATATTCCAATGGTCACTGAGAGCAAAAGTCAGTGCATCATAGCCACCGGCCCCGGCTTGTGAATTAATAGTCATAACTGCGCCAAAGCCAATGGCGAACATTCCGCCAAAATATAAAAATAAACTGATCACCAATTCTTTCCCACGAAAATAGGGACTATTAAAAAAAGTTTTCAACATAAAGTACCTCGCTTAGTATGAAATGAAATATCCGGCATAGTATATCATAAATTGTCCTAAGAAAAAAGCATATAAAATATAAAAATTAATGACTCAACTTTTCCAGCGGCTTTTTTTGCTCTGACCTGCACCTTTTGCTATTTGTTTCGTAAGACTTTCGCTTTCGCCATATGCTACGCAAGATGGTTTACGGTTACTCTTGATTTCATTATTTATTTCGTAAGATGACTGATACAGCACATGACCAGGGAAATGCTTTGCATTTCTGTGCGGGCATATGACCTGGCTTGCGATTACTCCTTGCTTTCGGGATTTTTTATAAAATTTGTTTGAGGAAAAGAAAAGCGAACAAATGTTTGACATTTAAATAGGGAGGTGATATACTAAAGGCAGCAACAGGAAAAGAGGAATGCCATGGAACAAGAAATTTATCAAAAACTAACAATATTGGCGGCAGCAGCCAAATACGATGTGTCCTGTTCGTCTTCCGGTAGTGATAAAAAGGGAGTCAAAGGACTGGGCAGTACTTCCTGTGCCGGAATTTGCCATACATGGGGAGCGGACGGGCGTTGTATTTCGCTGCTGAAAATTTTAATGACCAATCACTGTATTTATGACTGTGCTTATTGTTTGAACCGAGTGACCAATGATATTGCCCGAGCCAGTTTTACACCGGAAGAAGTGGTGACATTAACGATGGAATTTTATCGCCGTAATTATATTGAGGGATTGTTTTTAAGTTCTGCCATTGAAAAAAACGCCAATGCCACTATGGAAAGGATCGTTCAGGTATTGTCATTGCTGCGGCACAGAGAGAGGTTCGGCGGTTATATTCATGTGAAAGCTATTCCCGGAGCGGATGCAAAATTGATCCATGAAGCCGGGCTGCTGGCAGACAGAATGAGTGTTAATATTGAGCTGGCGACCGAGGAGGGCTTGCGCCTGTTAGCACCACAAAAAAAGTTGGAAAAATTATTTTTGCCAATGCAGCAAATCAAAGAAGAAAAAATGCAGATCAAAGAAGATAAAACGAAATATCGCTACACACCGGATTTTGTACCGGCCGGACAATCGACCCAAATGATTATTGGTGCAACTACCGAAACGGATAGGCAAATCCTGGGCAGAAGTGATTTTTTATATCAAAACTATGATATGAAGCGGGTATATTATTCGGCGTATGTACCGATCAATGCCGGTGAAAATTTACCGGCGCTGCAAACTGCACCGCCCATGGTCAGGGAGCACCGGATTTATCAGGCAGATTGGCTATTGCGCTATTATTCTTTTGGAGTGGATGAGATTTTACCGGAAACAGCGGCCAATTTAGATTTGGAAATTGACCCGAAAATGATGTGGGCATTGAGGAATATGAATTTCTTCCCGGTCGAGCTCAATCGGGCAAGTTACTCGGAATTGCTGCGGATTCCGGGGATCGGGCCATTATCAGCCCGAAAAATTACCAAGCAAAGAAAATATGCGGCGATTACCGAGCATAATGTAACGAAGCTGGGAATTTCTCTAAAAAAAGCCAGATATTTTATTACCTGTAATGGCAAATATTTAGGTGGCAGCCAGGTTCCTGAGCCGGAGAGGCTGCGCAGTTTGGTTGCACCGCCGCCGGCGTATGAACAGCTAAGCTTGGGAATATAATAAAAGAGGAGTAAGATGATATATTTATATGATGGTACTTATTTTGGCTTTTTATCAGTGGTATATGCTAATTATTATGACAAGCGGGGAACAGAAGTGCTCTGCTCTGAAAATTCACCGGGAATATTTTTAGACAGACATCAGCAGGTTGTAACCGATGGCAGTAAGGCCAGACGAGTGGAAAAAGCCTTATACGAAAAATGTGGCTTAAGTGTGGTAAATATTGTATATTATGCCTTTCATTCCAGGGAGCCCAATAAGGATACATGGTTGTTGCGCTTTGTGGAAAAAGCCTTCCAAATGGGAGCAGCGGTGGAAACGGCCCTGTCAGAGCCGGCAGTCATGCGGGTGTTTAATCTGGCTAAACGGGTCAGTAGGGAGCGCCATTCGTTTTTAGGATTTGTTCGTTTTGAGGAAATTAAATATGGTCAGCAGAACTATCTATATGCTAAAATTGAGCCGGAAAATGATATTCTGGAATTAATGGGGGAGCATTTTTCAGACCGATTTTATCATGAAAAAATTGTTATTCATGATATCGGGCGCAAGACAGCCTTAATTGCTTATCAGGGAGAATGGGAAATTCGCCCCTTTGCCATAAAAGACTCAGAAATCAGACAGCATCATTCGGACAAAGAACGGAGCTTACAAAAACTGTGGCAGGGATATTTTGACACAATTGCGATTGAAGAACGAAGCAGCCAAAAAAGGCAAAAACAATTTGTACCATTGAAATATCGGAAAAATTTGACTGAATTTCAAGCCACAAAACAGAGTATAGGGAGTTGTCTGAAATAACAATTAGAAATGCACAAATATAAAAGTCTGATCCCCGGCAATCTGATGCATAAGTTGTGAAAAAGGAAAGAACGGATTATTAACTGATAACCTAGGCTGATTTTACTAGGGACGGATATGAACTTTTATTTAATTTTACTGAAAAAGCTCCGATAAATTTAATGAATCTCAGAAATTGAAGATTTGCCTTGAATCATAGGGGCTGACAATTTCCGGATGAACTTGAAAAAAATTCAAAAATGAATGAAAATAAAAAGGAGTTTAAATGAATCGATTAAATATTTGCTGGGGATTATTAGGCACAGGGGATGTGACAGAAATCAAAGGCGGGCCGGGACTATATAAAAATCCTAATTCTGTGCTGGAAGGTGTGTATAACCGAACAAAAGAAAAAGCCCTGCGTTTTGCTTTCCGTCATGGAGTGCCAAAAGTATTTAACAGTGTTGATGAAATGCTGCACGATAAATATATTGATATTATTTATATTGCAACACCACCCTATACGCATCATGAATTTGCCATCCAGTGTTTGGAGGCGGGGAAAGCGGTGTATATTGAAAAGCCATTGACTATGAATTATGCGCAGGCTCTGGAGATTGATGCCAAGGCCAGACAGAAAAATTTGCCGGCATATGCAGCTTTTTATCGGCGGGGACTACAGAAATTTATAGGTATTAAAGATTTGCTGGATTCGGGTCAAATCGGAGCAGTGCGCATGGTGCGAGTGACACACTGGATGCCGGCGACCGAGGCGGAAAAACGTGGCGAGCTTACTTGGCGCTTGCAGAAAGAGATGTCCGGCGGCGGTAAATTTTGGGATCTGGCAGTTCACACTTTGGATATTTTGGAATTTTTCTTTGGGAAAATGCAGGCTTTGGATGGAAATGTCACCAATCAAGGTGGTTATTATGACATTGATGATACTGTTACAGCTACCTTTCGTTATGAAAATGGAATTGTAGGCACCGGATCGTGGTGCTTTGTGGCTGACAAGCAGGTGGAGGAAGTAGTAATTGCCGGCGAAAAAGGCAATTTGCGTTTTTCGGTTTTTGGTAAGGAGGCAGTAATTTTAGAGCAAAATGGTGAATTTGAGCTTTTTAATTATCGTTTCCCCAATCATATTGCGATGCCCTATCAGGGCAGTATTGTCAGAGAGCTGCTGGATATGGGGAAGAGTAATGCCGACTGGGAGCAGGCTCTGGATGTGATGAAATGGATGGACCATTTATACCATAAATCGGGGGATAATAATTAAAAAAAGAAAGCAATAAAGGTCGGTATCAGTCAGGGAATCGGAATTTTTTATTGCTTTTTTTGTTGATTTTGATATACTGATAATATGAAGCGCGTAAAGAAAATGGAAGCGGCTGCGCAGCAGACATTTACATTTTCCGGCGCTTCACCGCCAGAAGGAGAGCACCGAAGGTGCGTCAAATGCGAAGCATTTGTTCTGACGGTGGCTGACAGAAGAAATGACTCAAAATGATGAAGCGCATAAGCATGTGACCCGAAAGCAATCTTACGAAGTATCAGGGTTTGCTGGCGGAAATACTCAATAGATAATAAAATCATTTAAGGTAAGGAGAAAGGAGCAGTACAGATGAAAAAACGCAAAAAAGAAAAGGCAGACAAAAAGACTTTAAAGAAGGAAAAACTTCAACTGAAAAAGTATGAAGACGAGGACCGGGAATTTGAAAAGGTTGATGCCGAGGAAAGCGATTGTGCAGAAAACTGTAACTGCGCCGAAGAATGTGATCAGGATGGGGATAAAAAGAAAAAATCTAAAAATACTGGTCGAATTAGTGACAAGCTATATGAAAAAGAATTACGAAAATTACAGATTGAATTGATTAAACTTCAGGATTGGGTCAGGGAAAAAGGCTTAAAAGTAGTGGTTTTGTTTGAAGGACGTGATGCGGCTGGTAAAGGCGGAGCGATTAAACGGATTACGGAGCATATGAATCCACGTTTTTGCAAAGTGGTTGCCTTGGCTAAGCCAACTGAACGTGAACGCAGTCAATGGTACTTCCAGCGCTATGTCGAACATTTGCCGGCCGCCGGTGAAATTGTTCTGTTTGACCGGTCATGGTATAATCGGGCCGGTGTGGAAAAGGTTTTCGGTTTTTGTACCGAAGATGAATATCAGGAGTTTTTACGGAGTTGTCCGCAGTTTGAGGAAATGTTGATTCGTTCGGGGATCATTTTGATCAAATATTGGTTTTCCGTCAGTGATGAAGTTCAGGAAAAAAGAATGCAGGACCGGATTGATGATCCGCTGAAAACCTGGAAATTCAGTGATATTGACTTGGAATCCCGTAAAAAATGGGTGGAATATTCGATGGCCAAGGACAGTATGTTTGAGCGGACGGATACTTATCTATCGCCTTGGAATGTAGTGGAAAGTGATATTAAAAAACACGCCAGATTAAACTGTATTGCCCATTTATTGTCCAAAATTCCATATGAAGAAATTAAACGCAAAAAATTTGAGCTGCCAAAGATCGAGAAAAATAAAGATTATATCCGGCCGGATATCCGGATGCAAAAATTTGTACCGGATTATGCAGGAAAAGTAATGAAAGACAATGGAGAATTTTAAAGAAAATACTTGTCATTTAGGGCAGCAGGCAGTAAAATATAAGTAAGTAACTCAACTTTCCCACGTTTCCTGGAACAGTCTTTTTTATGGCGTGTGCCGCGGAAGCATCTTTTCGCAGAAAAGTGCGAAAGCGGTGTGCAACCGCAAGCAACTTTGCGAAGCAAATTGCGAAAGCGTGTGCTGCGATAGCAATCTTACGAAGTAAGTTGCGAAAGCAGGGTGTGCTGCGAAAGCCATCTTACGAAGTATGTGGCGAAAGCGGGGGAACCCATGTGCCCGCTCTTCAGAGCGGGATAGGGCAAAAAAAGACTGTGGGAAAGTTGAGTAAGTAACTATCCGGTAGAGATGGATGGGAAAGTATTGTGGCAATGATCAGAAAGGCATATTATGAATAGGCAGAACTGGAAACCGGGAAATATGTTATATCCGGTACCGGCAGTGATGGTAGGCTGCAGCCGGCTAAATGAAAAACCAAATATTATTACTATTGCCTGGGCCGGAACTATTTGCAGTTCGCCGCCGATGCTGTCGATTTCCATTCGCCCGGAGCGGTACTCCTATGATATTATTAAAGATACCGGAGAGTTTACAGTTAATCTGGTTACCCCGGAGCTAACAAAGGCAGCTGATTTTTGCGGTGTTCGTTCGGGCAGACAGGTTGATAAATTTGAGCTTATGAATTTGACTCCGACTCATTCGCAATTTATTCAGGCACCGGGAATTGCAGAGAGTCCGGTTATTTTGGAATGTAAAGTGAAACAGATCATCCGGCTGGGCAGTCATGATCTGTTTATGGCAGAGGTGGTCAATGTTTCGGTTAAAGCTTCACAAATCGATGAACAAGGGAAATTTCATTTGAATCAGATGGGTTTAGTGGCATATTCTCATGGTCAGTATTTTTCGTTGGGGAAAAAACTGGGGAAATTCGGTTATTCCGTTCAAAAAAAAGAAAAGCTGCGCTCAAACCGCAATCGGGAAGATGCAGGAAGATCATCAAAGCATGAGGACGGACAAGGGCAAAAAGGCAAAACGAAACGGCCAAAGCCAAAATGTCCCGGACGAGGTTGACATGAAGTGACAGCGTCTTAGTGAAAACAATTTTTAGGAAACTACTTCTCTAAATACGCATAATAAGCCGGGATTTTAGGGAAGCAACTTTATAAGAAAGAGAGGGAGAAATATGAATACATTTCAATTTCAAACATTACCTAAAAACGTGGAAGAATTAAAAGCATATCCTTTGTCAACTCCACATGCATCAGCGGCTTTGCTGATATTAGCTTTTTGCCGTTATGTGGAAAATAAGGAGGATGGATTGGCAATGCTGGATTATTTAAACGGACCGGCAAATTTGAGTAATATGGATAAACAGTTTCTCAGAGACCGTTTTATTGATAAACCGTATTTGCCGTTTTCTTATTTTAGAGGAGCCACACCGGATAATAATTATACTCCAAGTCAGCCTTATACCATTGATGTGTATGACTGGGTATATACGATGGAACAGGGATATACAAAGGTCTTCCTGCAAAGCGGTGGAGCGGATAGCCAAAGGCCGGTGATCCTAAGACAAAAGGGAAATGAACATTTTGTTTGGGAGTATGCCGGGATTGTCAGCGGTATTCGGATTCCGAAAAAGGATGATCCCTGGGCATAGGCGGAATAACAGTTATATAAAAATCACTTTCTGCCTTCGGCAGAAAGTGATTTTTATAAATATTAACGGATTTTGACTTTTGATAAAAAGCAGTCAGCAAGTGACAGATGGCAGATGTTGATGGAGAAAATGGGCTTGAAAAGCTATACCGGTGGAGATTTTGACTCCCAAAATAAGATAAGCGGAAAGGCAGGAAGAAGATGCAATATGTATTAATTACCGGTGCCAGTACCGGAATTGGTTTGGAACTGGCTAAAATTTACGCATCTGAGGCTAAAAATTTAATTTTGGTCGCCAGAAATGAAGAAAAATTAAAGAAAATTTCAATGGAATTGGCAGAGCAATATAAAATACAGGTTCATTATTATCCGGCTGATTTATCTAAGCCAGAATCCGCTAAGAAATTGGTGCATTGGACCAGAGAAAATGGTTATGAAGTTGATACCTTGGTCAATAATGCCGGTTTTGGCAGCTATGGTGAATTCCATAAAGCTGATTTAAAAAATGAATGGGAGATGCTACAGCTGAATGTGATGGCATTGATGTATTTGACCCGGGCTTATTTGCCGCGCATGGTCTTTCAAAATAAGGGCGGAGTATTAAATGTGTCGTCAATTGCTGGCTTTATACCAGGACCACGAATGGCGAATTATTATGCATCCAAGGCTTATGTTTTATCCTTTACTCAGGCATTGGCCAGTGAGTTAAATAATACCAAACTGAAAATTGCCGTTCTTTGCCCCGGTCCGGTCAGAACCAATTTTTTCAACAGAGCAAAATTTAATTTATCAAAACGCTTGCTGCCAACGGAAAAATTTATGATGTCAGCTTCAGAAGTGGCCAGATATGCATATGATGAATATCAAAAAGGTGAGGTCATTATCATTCCCGGTAAGCCGACCAAAGTGTCAGCCTTTTTGGCGCGAAAAATGCCAATGAAATTTGTAAACTGGTTTATGACTAAATTTCAATAGTGAAAATCAAGGTTTGATGCAAGGCAAATAAGGCCATTTCTTCTTTATGGAACAAATTTTTATTTTTTAGAAAAAATTTATTGTTTTTTTGAAAGAGTTGTGTTATAATTCTAAATGTGTAGGAGCTGAGTACTCTTACACAGTAATACTCTCCCCCTCACCCTTTATATAGCACCAAAGAGCATTTGGTGCCTTTTTTTGCCTTTTTTTAGGTGGACTATACTAATTGTTTTGTATGGATAAAAAATGGGATGGGATAGAGCATCCAAAAACTGTGGGTAAATTGGCGGGGATAGGCAATTAGCCAAAAACGGAGAACATAGTACTGAATAATATATAGTATATTGATTTTTGGAAAAACAGAATAATAAAAAAGATGAAAATGGATAGGAGCAAGTTTGAAAAAATATAGTAAAATAGTAATGGGAATTGGGGTTCTTCTTATCATTTTCGGCAGTTGCCGTACTTCCAATTCTCAAAGTTACCGGGTGCTGATTGGCTTATCGGCGGAAAAAGTAGTGAAATGCCGGAACATTGACAGATTGGTGATTGATGCTGATTTATTGTTGGCAGAAGAAGTGACACTTCTTCATCAAAATGGAAACAGACAGGTGCTTTCATATTTAAACATTGGTGCAATAGAAGATTTTCGGACAGATTATGACAAGTATCAAGGCATTGTTTTGGGAATGTATGAAAACTGGCCAGAGGAGCGTTGGGTGGATATCAGCCAGATTTGCTGGCAAGAAAGAATTCGGCAAAAAGTAAGAGAAATGGTAGAAAAAGGAATTGATGGCTTTTTTCTGGACAATGCAGACATTTATTATTATTACCAAAGACCGGAGATTTACCAGAGCCTATTAACAATACTTACTCAAATTAAAGAAACTCAAAAACAGGTTATCATCAATGGCGGTGACTTTTTTATTAAAACGGCAATCGAAAAGGGTGATTTGAATGATTTGGTAGATGGGATCAATCAGGAAACAGTATTTACCACCATTGATTTTTCAACTGGTAGTTTTCAGGCAAAGTCAGCCGAAGAAAAGAGATACTTTCAGGATTATTTAAAGCAATGTCAGGATTATGGATTACAAGTATATTTGCTGGAGTATGGAGCAGATAAAAAACTGGCAGAGGAAATTAAGACATATTGTCAGAAAAATGGATTTTTGTATGATATTGCGCAGTCCATCGAGCTGGATCAATATTAGGGAAAGTTATTTTGACATTGAGGGGAAAAATTGGTATCATAATCCCTGACTTTGGCATCAGACATTAAAAAGTAGTGCAAACTTGTTAAAAAAGACTGCCGGAAGGCAGTCCTTAAACATTTATGTTAAAGCTTACATTTGAAAGAAGACTTGATCTGAGTTTCGGAAAGGAAATAGTTGGTAAGAGGGAGCGAAAAGAATCTGAATTTTACTACCAAAGAATTCAAGTGCTAACAATCAAAGACGGGAATAGGAATTAAAGTTGCATTTTCTGAGAGTGCAACTTTTTCTTTTTCCAAAGCACAATTTTAGACAAAAATCAGCACAAAAAATAGAATGATATTCCAAAAAATAAAAAAGACCAGAAGAAGCATTGACAGGCAGGCACTTCCATTAGTACTTTGGTATACGAAAAAAAAGTGGATGGGCTGATTTTGCCATCTTCTTGTGTTCATGAAAAATTATTACGAATGTTAAATAAAGAGCAGTTTCCGTATGTGATTTTGGGAGAGCCGGCAATACGTGCAGAGGAATTGACCTGGGTGGATGTCGATAATCAATCAGGAAGTTGGCAGGCAACCATGCATTTATTTGAGCAAGGTTATCAGAAGGTAGCATTTGTCACAGAAAATCAAGGAACGGTGTTTGCCCAAAATCGTGAAAAAGGATATTACCGGGCGATAGAAGATCAAGGAAATGGACAGCCGATTATATTAAACTGTCGGAATGATTATAAAATACTGCCGGAAGCACTTGAGGAGCAACTGAAAACGGAGAGGCCGGATGCTTTTTTATGTGCCAATAATGTGATCGCTTATCATGTTTTGAAATATTTAAAGCAAAAGGGACTAGCGATACCACAGCAGGTGGGAATTGTCACATTTGATAATTATCCTTTAGCGGAATACATGGATCCACCGTTGTCGGCAGTTGATGTTGATACTTTTCAGCTAGGCCGGAAAGCAACCGAACTTTTAATCGGAAAAATAAGCAGGAAAGAGAAAGAAAGAAAGACTAAAATTCTGGAAGTTAGATTGTTGTTTCGCGAATCTTCATGCAAAGGAGGGAAATAAAAATGAATTATCTTGAAGAACTGGGCGTGGAGTGCATTTATCTTAATCCCATTTTTAAAGCGGAGTACAATCATAAATATGCAACAATCGACTATTTTCAAATAGACCCTATGTTTGGGGATAATGAGTTGTTTCGGGAATTAGTAAAGACTGTTCATCAAAAAGGTATAAAGATTATTTTGGATGGAGTCTTTAATCATAGCGGAATTGCCTTTCCGGCTTTTCAGGATGTTCTTAAAAATCAAGAAAAGTCAAAGTTTCGGGATTGGTTTTTAATTAACCGGTTTCCGGTGGAAATTTCATCCGAATGTTACGAATGCGTAGGTGCCTATCCGTATATGCCTAAATTAAATACTGCTCATCCGGAAGTCAGAGCCTTTATTTTACAAGTTATGGAATATTGGATTCAGGAGTATAAAATTGATGGCTGGCGATTAGATGTGGCTGATGAAGTGGATGAAAGTGTGTGGTTAAAGGCGCGGATTTTGTTAAAACAAAAGTATCCTCAAACATTGTTACTGGGAGAAACTTGGGGCAGTGGATTACAATTGATGAACGGATTGGAAATGGATAGTATTATGAACTATACTTTTCGGGATGCAATTCGTGATTTCATTGCGTTTGCCAGGATAGATGCCTTGACCTTTCATCAGCGAATGCAGGCCATGCTGGCGAAATACCCGGATGAAATGAATTTGGCAATGTATTTAGTGCTAGATAGCCATGACACAGAGCGATTTTTATTTGATTGCCAGGAAGATAAAAGAAAATTAAAATTAGCCATGATAATACAGATGACATTTCCGGGAGCACCAGCTATTTATTATGGAGATGAAATCGGTCTCAGCGGAGAAAATGATCCGGATTGCCGCCGCTGTATGGTTTGGCAGGAAGGGGAACAGGATCATCAGCTTCTTCAGCAATATCAGGCAATGATTCAACTGCGTAAGCAAGAAGATTGCTTGCGGAAAGGTGAGTTGACGGCTAATTATGTTAAGGCAGGAGGATATGGGTACATCAGGCATCAATCAGAAGATGCGGTATATACGATTGTCAATGCCGGTGATACGGAGCTGGAAATTGAGCTGCCAGTATTAAAAAAGGGTTGGTATCAGGATTTTCTGAGTGGTGCACAATACGCCAGCGAAGAGTTATCTGAAAGTGCAATAAATCAAGATATTTGTGATTATCAAGCATCTTTAAAACTAAAGTTACCTGCATGGGAAGCTAAGGTTTTAAAAATAAGGGCATAATAAAAACCAAGATAAAAAGGAGGTAAAGATGAAAATGACAAAAAAATTACCGGCAATTATACTAACAGCTACACTTTGCTTGGCGGCTTTGGCAGGCTGTGGTAAATCGCCGGCAACATCTGAATCCGCTCAAAAGAGCGAAATATCAGCAACGGGAAAGGAGATTACTTTAAACTTTTGGCATCATTACAGTGCCCAGTCAGCAGAAAATGAAACTTTAATGAAAGATTTAATTCCAACTTTTGAAAAGGAAAATCCGGGAATTAAAGTTAATGCAGTGTCACACGAATGGGCAGATCTGCACGAAAAAATCTTGATCAGTGCAAAATCACAAACTTTACCGGATGTGGCCAGATTAGATAGTGCCTGGATTCCGGAATTTCAAAAAATGGGAATATTGGTAGCTTTGAACAAACAAATGTCAGACTACCAGGCAGTCGCCGGTAATTTATTGGAAAGTGCCATGAGCACTGCCCGAATTGGCGAGGATTACTATGGTTTAGCTTTAAATACTAATACTAAAATTTTGTTTTACAATAAAAAAGCATTGCAAGAGGCAGGTATTGATGTTCCCAAAACGATGGATGAATTCACAGCAGCCTGCCAAAAACTGGCTGGTCAGAATCAGGCTGGTCAGCAAGTTTGGGGGTACAATGAGCCAGGGCTTTCCGGCTGGAACTTATGTCCATTTATTTGGAGCCATGGTGGCGCAATTACCAATCCTGAACAAACGAAGGCAACCGGTTATTTAAACAGTTCGGAAACGGTGGCAGCGATTCAAATGTTGGCAGAGCTTTACCAGAAAAACGCAATTACCGGCTGGAACAGCGGAGATATTCCAATGACGGATGGCTTTGGAACCGGACGTTATGCCATGATTTTAGATGGACCATGGAAAATTGCGGAATTAAAGGGAGCTTATCCGGAACTTGCCTATGAAACAGCGCCGCTTCCGACAGGAAATGCAGGTTCTTTCTCCGTACTGGGTGGGGAAGATATTTCTATGTTTACCACTGCCAACCAAGAGCCGGCTTGGAAATTTATGCAATTTATGACTGGTGAATATGCTCAGACCGCCATGGCTAAATGCGGCCAAATTCCGGTGAATAAACAGGCATTGGCAAGTGATAGTGTAAAACAAGCTGACTTTAGTCCATTTCTGGCTGAAATAAAAACCGCTAAATCGCGTCCGACAGTGGCAGCTTGGTCAGAAATTGACAGTGAACTGTCAGCCACAGTGGCTGCCATTATGAATGGAGAAAAAGAGGTTCAGGCAGCTTTGGACGAATTGGCACAAAAGGTAGATAAGAAACTGGCAGAGTAAGTAAAGTAAAGCCTAATTTTTTTGAAGGCAGTTTTTCTTAAATTGTACCAAAGACATCTTAAAAGTTAATTATAGTGCCGCATTAGATATTTGTCAATGTGGCACTATAAAAAATGAAAACGAGAGATTCATTTAGGATATGGCCTGATTTAAAAGAATAAACCTGTAGATAAGAAGACTTGGGCTAAGAAAGCGAATCAGGTATCATGTTTTAAAATGGGAGAAAAATATGAGCGGAAAAATGAGCAGAAAAATACAAATTGCCGTGCTTTTGACTCCGGGGTTATTGTAAAGCAATCTTGCGAAGCAAGTTGCGATAGTGGAACCCATGTGCCCGCTCTCCAGAGCGGGATAGAGCCAAAAAAGACTGTGGGAAAGTTGAGTTATTTATCATGAGTTTTTTTCAATGGGATTTTGGCTCAGTTTTTCATCAGCCATTTATAGGAATAGAAAATTATCGGGATGTTCTGGCAGATGAATATTTTCAAATTGCTTTTAGTAATACCTTGGTATATACGCTAATAACCGTGCCGGCGCAAATGGTATTGGGTTTATTGATTGCGATGTTGATTCATGGCATCAACAGATTGAAGATTACTTTTCGAGTGGCTTATTATTTACCGGTAATTACTTCCTGGGTAATTGCCTCCCTGGTGTTTAAATATATTTTTAATACCGAAGGATTGCTGAATTATTTTTTAGTTAATGTATTACAGTTGACCGGACAAAATATTCGCTGGCTGGACAGTCGCTGGGGCGGGATATCAGTGGCTATGTTACTGGGAACATGGAAGGGGATTGGGTGGAATATGGTAGTGTTTTTAGCAGCCCTGCAAACCGTACCATTAAGTCTTTATGAAGCCGCAGCCATTGATGGGGCAGGCCGTGTTCGTCAGTTTTTTACAATTACTTTACCGAGTATTCGGGGAACGATTTTATTTGCTTTGGTGATGCTGACAATAGGCGGTTTTAATGTATTTACTTCTATAAAAATGATTACCAATGGTAAACCGGGACATCAAACAGAAACGGTATTGACCTGGATGTATTATAAAGCATTTAGTGCCGGAAAATTTGGATATTCAGCAGCATTATCTTTTATTATCGCAATCGTATTAGCTATTTTAGCCAGTGTACAATTTCGATTGATGAAAAATCAGGAACAGAGTTAGGAGGCAAAGCCATGAGCAAAAAACAAATGATAAGCGGTAGTATATATTTTTTGCTGATTGCTGGAATGACTATTGTGGTTTTACCGATGATTTATATGATTAGTGTATCATTAAAACCCAATGGTGCCCTTTATGAATTTCCACCACGATTTTTCCCGAAATTATCGGAAATTACTTTGGAAAATTATCAATATATATTAAGCAAAGTCCAGTTTTATCAAAATTTTTTAAATAGTATTTTGGTATCAACAGTTACTGTAGCGGCGGCGGCTTTTATTGCTGCTGCATTGGCATTTTGCCTGGCCAGATTCGAATTTCCGGGAAGAAGAGCCTTGTTTACTTTTATTATGCTGACTATGATTATTCCGGGAATGACTTTAATCGTACCGCAATATGAATTGGCAGTTAAGCTGAAAGTTATTAATCAGTTGTGGGGTTTGATTCCATTTTATACTGCCTGGGTAATTCCCTACTCAACTTTTATGATTAAAGGCTTTGTTGAAAATGTACCCAAAGAGCTGGATGAAGCAATTTATATGGATGGTGGCAGTGTCTTTACCATATTTTTTCAGGTAATTTTACCACTTACTAAACAAGGGATTGCATCAGTATCGATTTTTAATTTTTTAACTGCCTGGGAGGAATTTCCCTGGGCAAATACAGTAATTAATGATGATTTAAAGAGAACCTTGCCGATTGCTATTTCCGGTTTTTTTGGCCAGCATCAATTTACTCAGTGGGGCTATGTATTTGCCTTGTCAGCGTTTAGTTTACTACCTATTTTATTGGTCTTTTTATTTGGACAGCGTTTCTTTGTGGAAGGATTGACCAGTGGTAGTGTCAAAGGTTAGAAATAATTTTTACTTTCATGCTTTCTGTCTAGAGTGATTTTGGCAGTGCATACCTTTTGAAGTGTCTGTGGATCCATTCTATTCAGAAAGTAATATTCGATATTTGGAAAAAATGGCAGACTACAAAGCAGAGAAACTCAAATTTGCAGAGCATGAATTAATAGAGGAATGAATATGAGCCAAGATAATATAGCGGGAGTTTGATGTGTGGTAAGATTATCCCTATTGGCAAATGTAAGATAAATAATAATAAAGAGGGCGGTTCTTCGCCTTTTTTTTCTACTATTTTACGGGTGTCACTAGTGGACAAGAGGTCGAAGGTGCAGCAAATGCAAAGCCTGGCTGGTACAAAGAGGCAGTGTCTGATGGTTGGTATATCCCGGGGGTAAATTAACTATCAAAGCATTTTTTATAGAAATTTTTGACATAAGGCCTAAAAAGTGGTATCATGAAATAAAATTGGGTGTAGTGTTGAATGGATTCATTAAAAATGATGGACGATTTCCGGAACTTTCTTATGTATCCTTGAATAATTGTGATATAGCTAAGAAAGATAGCCCCAAAATTGAACTACATGTATCCCCAACAGAAATAATTACAATCAGAAGAAATATAAATGGAAAAGCTAAACACTGAGTTCAGAAAGGAGAAAACATGATTCGTTTTGAAGAAGAAATCAAAAAATTTAAACCTTGTGCAGAATTATCAGAAGTTGAAGACGTGATTTATAAATATGAAACCAAAGATATTATTGACGTGTTAAATGAAATGATTGAGGAGTTGAAAGAGGAGAAATCTGCTCATGAATAGAAGGTGTTTTCGATGTGGAAGCGTTTTAACGGAGAATTTCGAGTGCAAAAGCTGTCACAAACAATATTCCTCTTATCAAAAAGCAGAATTATTATCAGCCCTTTATTATAATCTGGGTTTGGAAAAAGCCAAAACCAGAGATTTGAGTGGGGCAGCGGATGTACTGAAACAAAGCATTCGCCTGAATAAATATCATACCGATGCCCGTAATTTGCTGGGATTGATTTATTTTGAAATGGGCGAAACGGTGACAGCTTTGAGTGAATGGGTATTAAGTCAAAATCTGATGCCTGACAATAATATAGCCGGTGAATATTTGGAATTGGTCAGGAAAAATAAGACGACTTTGGAGAATGTGGATAACACCATTAAAAAATATAATCAATCATTGGAATATGTTCGCAGTGGCTCCTATGATTTAGCGGTCATCAATTTAAAGAAAGTTGTGACAATGAACCCTAATTTTATCAGAGCTTATTTGTTGTTGGCTCTTTTAAATGTAAAGCTGGATGATATTGTCAATGCCAAGCGGGAATTGCTGAAAATTTTGCAAATTGATGCCAATCATCGCCTGGCCCGCAAGTATTATGCTGACTTGGTGCAAAAAGATGGTGAAGAAAAGATTTTAACACCAGAAGAAGAAACCAAAAAGATCAGGAAAAAAAATCAGCGTCAGATTTTGGTGAATCAAAGTTTGCAGCAAATTGCCATTCTGGTTTTAGGAATTGCGCTGGGAGCAGGGCTTTTGTATTTTTTAGTGTGGCCATATCAAAAGAGTATGCTGACAGATAAGTCGGAAGACTTGAAAAAACAAATTGGCATTTTGCAGGAAGAAAATAATGCTCTGCGTCAAGAAAAAGAAAACGCAGTCAAAGATGCCGAACAAAAAGAACAGCAGGTCAGGGCGATGATTAAAGAAGTGCAAATGGCTGCACAGAAAACTGCTGGAGCTGATGGTTATGTGATGGCAGCGACTGCATATTTAAATAATGATTTAAATGCGGCAGCGGAGGCGCTGATCGCCATTCCGGCAACGGAAAATGCAACCCTTGATGGGGCGATTACGCAGTTAAAACAATTGGTGTTGCCAAAAGTTAGTCAGGCTTTTTATATCAGTGGATATGGGGCATATAGCCGTAACCAGTTCGATAAGGCAATCGAAGATTTAACTTTAGCTATGAAATATGATGCCGGAGTTGACTTTAGCGATGATGTCATTTATTTCCTGGGCAGAACATATGAAAAAGCCGGTCAGACCGACAAAGCCCTGGAAATGTTTAAATTGGTGCTGGAAAAATATCCAAATACGGATAAGCGTGGTTATACGGAAGGCAGGATCAAGGCACTTAGTAAATAATGAAATATAAACTATGACAAGCAGCTGTAGGTGGTTATGATGGAAAAAACACAGACAGAAGATGCTTTTCAGGCGGAGAATACTATGTGGAAAAAAATAAAACAACATATAAAAAATGAAATAAAGGTAGTAATGGAAAGAGATCCGGCAATTAAAAGCAAAGCAGAAATTCTTTTATATCCGAGCTTACATGCCCTGCTCCATTATCGTCTGGCTCATTATTTTTATAAAAGAAGATTTTTCTTTTTGGCCCGAATGATTTCAGTTTGGAGCGCCAGACGCACCGGGATTGAAATTCATCCTGGTGCTAAAATTGGCAAAGGCTTATTTATTGATCATGGACATGGAGTGGTAATTGGTGAAACCACAGTTATTGGCGATAATGTCACCATTTATCAGGGAGTGACCTTAGGTGGAACCGGCAAGGAGTGGAAAAAGCGTCATCCAACAATTGAGGATAATGTGATGATTAGTGCCGGAGCCAAAGTATTAGGCTCGTTTACAGTTGGCCATGATTCTAAAATTGGAGCCGGTTCCGTTGTCCTTCATCCGGTACCGCCCTATTCAACAGTGGTCGGTATTCCGGGTCGGGTGGTAAAAAACAGGAATCATCAAACTCCGATCGAAACATTAAATCAAACGGATTTACCGGATCCGGTTCGCAAAGAGATTTGTAAACTTAAGCTGCGGGTACGTTATTTGGAACACCGGGCCGGGGGCTTAAATCAGAAGGATTTGGAATACTTATTTAAAGAATGCTGTGAAGGAGATAACAAATGCTTGTAATCCATAATACTTTGTCGGGACGGGAAGAAGTTTTTCAGCCTTTGGAAGAGGGTAAAGTTAAAATGTATGTTTGCGGTCCGACGGTTTATGATCGGATGCATATCGGCAATGCCAGACCAGTGGTGGTATTTGATGTAGTTCATCGCTTTTTTAAATATAGTGGTTATGACATTACTTTCGTCCAAAATTATACGGATATTGATGATAAAATTATTGCCAGAGCAGCGGCTGCTGGGGTATCTACCCGGGATTATGCTGAAAAATATATAGTGGAAGCTGAAATTGATACCGAAGGTTTGAATGCATTGCCGGCGATTCATCCGCGGGCCACTGAAGAAATTGCCGGTATGATTGAAATGATCAAACTTCTGATGGCCAAGGGCTATGCCTATGAAAATGCAGGCACGGTTTTTTTTATGCCGGAAAAATTTGCGGAATATGGAAAGTTATCTGGCAAAAATTTAGAGGAATTGGAGGCTGGAAGTCGGGTCGAGGTTGATGATCAAAAGCGGAGTCCTTTTGATTTTGTGCTGTGGAAACCGAAAAAAGAGGGAGAACCGTACTGGACCTCTCCCTGGGGCGATGGACGTCCCGGCTGGCATTTAGAATGTTCGGAAATGGCTAAGAAATATTTGGGTACAACCATTGATATTCATGGAGGGGGAACGGATCTTATTTTTCCTCATCATGAAAATGAGATTGCCCAGTCCGAATGTGCGAATGACGAGCCGTTTGCCCGTTATTTTATGCATAATGGTTTTATTAATATTGACAATAAGAAAATGAGCAAATCAGCCAATAACTTTTTTACCATCCGGGAAATTGCCGAAGAATATCCATATCCGGTGATCCGGTTTTTGCTGCTGTCCGCTCAATATCGAAAACCTCTTAACTTTAGTCATGATTTAATGGAATCGGCCAGGCAAAGTTTTACCAGATTAAGCAATGCCTGGGAACGATTGCAGGAATTAGGTGGAGTACCGGCTATTGCTATACCGAATATAGACACGGATTATGGCTGCTATCCGGAACTGGCGGACAGAAAAGCAGAGTTTATTAAGGCGCTGGAAGCTGATTTTAATACTCCGGATGCGTTGACTGC
Organism: Clostridiales bacterium COT073_COT-073; assembly: GCA_003858485.1. Lineage (GTDB taxonomy): Bacteria > Bacillota > Clostridia > Lachnospirales > Vallitaleaceae > W11650. Next base: position 9,165 of record RQYD01000040.1, on the reverse strand, counting down.
TTTATTTGAACTGGCTAAAATCTGCAATACCAATTTAAGCAGGGATAGTGAAAATGACAAAATAAAAGCCTATGCTGATTTATTTGCGGAAATGAGCTGGGTGCTGGGACTGGATTTTAAACAGGAGAAAGTGCTTTTGGATGCAGAAATTTTGCGAAAAATTGAGGAGCGGCAAAATGCCCGGAAAGCCAAAGATTTCGCCTTGGCCGATAAAATCCGGCAGGAACTTTTGGACCAGGGCATTGTACTGGAAGATACCCGTGAAGGTGTCAAATATAAAAGAGTTTAAGCTGTGCAATAATTGGTTTTGCTTGCAAAACCGATGCCCACATGGGCAATTGTCACAGGACAAAATGGAAACGACCGCAGCAATAAGAGGATATGAATATGTTTGTAGATTTTCTGAGGCAGTTAAAGATTGAGCCAAAGGATATAAGGACTTATTCCCCACTGAGCCTGGCTTTTTTGGGAGATAATGTCTTTGACCTGTTTATTCGCTATATGGTGGTGGCCGGCGGCAATATCCCGGTCAATCAATATCATACTAAAGTAACAGCTTATGTGAAAGCGCAGGGACAGGTTGAATTTTATGAAAGAATTAAGGATGAGCTGACAGAGGCAGAGCAGCTGATTTTTAAGCGTGGCCGTAATGCCAAAACAGTGCATCTGCCTAAGCATGCGAATCGTGAAGAGTATGCCATTGCCACTGGCCTGGAAACTCTGATTGGCTATTTATTTTTAAATGGCGAAGAGCAAAGGCTAAGTGAATTAATGGTAAAAGGAGTAACCAAAGTATGACCAGGCAAACCAAGCGTTTAATCAGCGGAGTGATGATTTTGTCCTTTTCCGGACTGATCGTTAAGTTGATTAATATTTTATATAAATGGCCTTTGACCAATATGGTTGGCTTAACAACGATGGGCTATTTTAATACTATTTATCCTACTTATTTGGTCCTGACAGCAGCATCCTTGGTGGGGATCCCGGCGACTATTTCCAAGCTGGTGGCTGAGGAAAGAGAAGCCGGCCGGATCGGAGCAGCTCATCAGATTTTCCGGGCCGGGCTTTTGTGCTCATCGACTTTGGGCATTGTTTCAGGAATTATTTTTTTAGTTCTGCCGTCTTATGCGAATTTACTGGCTTGGGAGCCGGAAATTCGCTATGTTTTATGGGGGCTGGCGATCGCGCCCTTGATGATTGCCGTTTCCGGTGCCATCCGTGGGTATTTTCAAGGAATGCAAAATATGGTGCCAACAGCAGTCAGCCAAATTGTGGAAAATGTATTTAAAGTTGCACTGGGGGTAGGTCTGGTCTATTTGCTAATGAAACAAGGACAACCGGATTATATCAGTATCAGTGGAGCGACAATTGGTATTTCATTGGGCTTTGTGCTGGCAACTGCATATTTGATTTGGCAGTATTATCGTTTGCGGTCAAGTTTTTTAGACAATGGTAGTTTGCTATCAGACCAGAAAATGGCTGTTGTAAGTAAAGAGGCCGATCGCAGTCAGCATCAACAATTGTTGCATAATATCAGAAAAATTTTATGGATTGCCATTCCCATTACAATTTCCTCAGCTATGGTGTCAATTATGGGCTTTGTCGATTCAGTCATGATTTATCATGTGCTGGGAGCAATTGGTTTTTCACAGGAAACAGCCAGAACTATACATAGCTCGGTGACTACAGCTCAAACCGTTATTAATGTACCATTGGCCATTAGTGCAGCTTTGGCAGTCAGTGTGCTGCCGGCGATTGCAGTGGCCGGAGTGCGCCGGGATCAAACGGAAATGAATGATAAAATTAATGCGGCTTTACAGCTGGCTACCAAAGTGGCGCTGCCTTCAACGGTTGGAATTTTTTTGTTGGCTGGGCCGATCTTAACCTTGCTTTACCGTGAAAAAATAGATGCCAGCCTGTTACAAATATATAGTATTTGTATGTTGTTTATGATTTTAGCGCAAAGTGTCAGCAGTATTTTACAGGGGTTGTCCGGATATTATAAAACTTTGTTGGCAGTGGTAATTGCCGTGGCTTTTAAAATTGGCAGCAATCTGCTTTTAATGATCACCGGTTTGGGTGGTGCGGCTTTGATTTGGTCATCTTTAATTTATTTTATGATTATTTTTGGTATCAATTATTATTTTTTAAAAAAAGAAACAAAACTTACTCTGGATAGGGGTAGAATTATTTGGAAGCCGCTATTGGCTTCGATTTGTATGGGAGTGGCAGTTTGGCTCAGCTATTATGGGAGTTTGAGCTGGTTAAGCAAAAATAAAATATCAGTAATTCTGTCAGTAATGGTTGCCATTCCGGTTTATGTAATTGTGATGCTACTATTAAAAGGATTTACCGTTGAAGAAATTTTAATTTTGCCAAAAGGTCAAAAAGTGTTGTCTTATTTGCACAGAAAAAATTTAATTAAGGAAGAATAGTGTTTCGGCCAGAGAATTGTATGGATAGGGAAATGCTTTGCTACATAGTAATTTTTCTCTTAGATAAGACTAAATGGTGCCATTAAGGATGATAGAAATGATTGGATAATAATAGTTGAACAAATAAGGATAGAAGAAAGATCATGGGCAAACAATATAAAAAAAATGAAAATCAAAAAAAACGGACATATATGCCACTGAAAGATGGAACCATTCGAATTAGCGGTTATAATACAGTTCTGGAAAAAATAAAAGCTGGCAATCCGGTCAGTGAAATTTATTTGCAAAAAGGCAGCAGTCACCAGGAAATTGAACTGGCTGCAGCTAAGGCCGGAGTGCCGATTCGCTATATGGAAAAAGAAGAAATGGATCGTTATACCGATGACCGTCATCAAGGCGTGATTGCAGTGGCTAAGGCATATCAATATGCGGAGATTGATGATATTTTAGCGGTTGCTGCCGCAAATGATGAGCCGCCCTTTGTGATTTTACTTGATCAGATTACCGATCCTCACAATTTGGGGGCAATTATTCGGACTGCTCATCAAGCGGGCTGTCATGGCGTGATTATTCCGGAAAGGCGCTCAGCACCGATCACCGAAGTGGTGGCCAGAACCAGTGCCGGAGCGATTGAGTATTTACCGGTTGCACAGGTGACTAATTTAAACCAGACCATTGATTACTTAAAGAAAAAGGGCCTTTGGATTGCCGGCGCCGATATGAATGGTCAGATCATGTATGAGGCTGATTTAAAGGGAGCATTGGGAATTGTTATTGGCAGCGAAGGCGAGGGAATTTCCCGGTTGACGGCTGAAAAATGTGATTTTATGGTGTCTATTCCCATGTTTGGCCAGGTGGATTCGCTGAATGCGTCGGTTTCGGCCGGAATTTTAATTTACGAGGCTTTGCGCCAACGCGATTACTAAGTGATGGGATTCCGTTTTCAAATCGAAGTCCTTGTAGGTAATCAGTCAAGCGGATGGACGGAGGACTGCAAGTGCAGCAAATACGAAGGATCTGGTCTGGAAGTTGCGTCTCCGACTACTCCCGGCAGTTTTCAAAGTGACTTTAAGTAAAGTTGGTAATTGCACTATTGAGTAAAATAAAGAATAACCGATAATAAATAAGGAATTCAGTTAAGATCTGATGAATAGCCGGTGAATGGACAGCAGGAAAGGACCGAAATGAAAGATTATTCAATTTTTAGTGATGAAGAAATTCTAGGAATGATAAATGCCGGTGATAATCAGGCAATGGATTATTTGTTCCGGCGTTATAAACCTTTGGTGGAGAAGAAGTCGCATTCTTATTTTATCAGCGGCGGTGGCCGTGATGATTTAATGCAGGAGGGGATGATTGGCTTATTTAAGGCAATTCGGGATTTTGAAGCCGAAAAAAACATTGCTTTTTTTCCGTTTGCTGATCTTTGCATTACCCGTCAAATTATTACAGCTGTTAAACGTTCGGCCCGAAAAAAGCATGGGCCTTTAAATAATTATATTTCCCTGAACAAGCCGGCCTTTGAAGAAGAAGAAAGTGATGAAGATCTGTTGGATTATGTCCCTTCCAATCGGATTGAGGATCCGGAGGATTTAATTATTGGTCAGGAGGAATTGCTGCGGATTAAGGAGGAATTGCTGAGTAAACTTAGTGAGTTGGAAAAGCAGGTCTTACATTTACACTTAAGTGGTATCAATTATAAAGAAGTGGCAGAAATCCTTGACCGACCGGTTAAATCGGTGGATAATGCCTTGCAGAGAATTAAGAAAAAAACTGAAGAAGTGGTCAATGCATTGTAAATATGCAAATAAGATAAAGCCGAAAATTCGATCAGGATTTTCGGCTTTGGCATTAAAGCAACTCCCATTAATTAAAAGAAACCCTTTACTTTTTTTCGAAACTAGGCTAAAATAATAGGAAATGAATGAAAGAGAGTTTTAGGAGGGAATCACAATGCTGGATATTAATTTAATTCGTAATGAGCAAGAAAAAGTAAAGACAGGACTGGCTAAAAGAAATTATCAGGTTGATTTTTCTGATTTCAATCTTTGGGATAAGCGGCGTCGTGAAATTATTCAAGTGGTTGAAGAAAAGAAAGCCGAAAGAAACCGGATTTCTCCCGAAGTTCCCAAGAAAAAACAGGCTGGTGAGGATATTACTGATTTATTAGCCAGCATGGTGCGCCTAAAAGATGAAATAGCTGTTCTTGATACGGAATTAAATGAATTGGATAAAAAAATATTTGACTTTGTCAGTACATTGCCAAATATGCCTGGTGAAAACACACCGGCTGGCGGCAAAGAAAACAATGTCAAAATTAAAGAATGGGGAGCAAAACCAAACTTTTCTTTTAAAGCCAAGGACCATGTTGAGCTGGCGACTTCTTTAGGATTAATTGATTATGAAAGAGGTGCCAAACTAGCTGGCAATGGCTTCTGGGTATATACCGGCAAAGGTGCCATCTTAGAATGGGCATTACTGAATTATTTCATTGCTGAACATTTAAAAGATGGTTATGAATTTATGCTGCCACCACATATTTTAAGTTATCAATCTGGCTATACTGCCGGTCAGTTTCCTAAATTTATTGATGATGTTTTTAAACTGGAAGAAGAAAAAGGCTATATGCAATTTCTGCTACCAACTGCCGAAACTGCTTTGATTAACTTCCACCGTGATGAAGTTTTATCCGAAGAAGATTTGCCAAAGAAATATTTTGCTTATACTCCTTGCTACCGCAAAGAAGCAGGCTCTTACCGTTCCGAAGAAAGAGGTATGATTCGGGGTCATCAATTTAACAAGGTGGAAATGTTTCAATATACCGCTCCTGAGCAAAGCGATGTTGCGCTTAAGGAGTTAATCACCAAAGCAGAACGTCTTTTGGAAGGTCTGGAGCTTCACTATCAGACTTCTCGTCTGGCAGCTGGCGATTGCTCGGCATCCATGCGCGAAACTTACGATATAGAAGTGTGGATTGAAAGCATGGGCGTTTACAAAGAAGTCAGTTCTGCATCCAATGCCGGTGAATACCAGGCTCGTCGCGGCAATATGAAATTCAAAAGAAAAGGGGAAAAGAAAGCTGAGTTTATGCATACTTTAAATGCTTCCGGTTTGGCTACCAGTCGCTTAATTCCGGCAATTTTAGAACAGCATCAACAAGCAGATGGCTCCGTTTTGATTCCGAAAGCACTCCAGGCATTTACCGGATTTGATAAAATCGAACCAATAAAATAGAAGCCAAATCTTAACTGCTAATAGCCCTTTGGGCAAACAGGAGCAGTAAAAATAAATCACAAAAGGCAAGAGAGCGACTGCAATCTTGCCTTTACTGCTTTAAAGAAGGAATTTGACATCTGCTCATTCTACATATGGAGAAATTACCCATTTCATGCAATTCTCCTTCTTGTTACCAAAAATATCATATCCTTTTAATATATCATTTAATGGCGCTTCATGGGTCATTAAAAAATCAACATTCAATTTGCCTTTTTCAATTAAGCAAATTAATTCCTGCATATAAATTGAATCTACCCAGCCGCTACGAATTGTCAGATTTTTGCCAGCCATTATATTCAATGGTAATTCCATCACTTCACCATATAGTGCCACAATTGAAACAGTTCCATTCGGACGAGCAATTTTCCATGATAAATCAAAAGTCGCTTTCACTCCAGCACATTCAATTACCACATCTGCCCCCCGTCCATCTGTTACTTCTTTTACATATGCTTCAATATCCTCTTGTGATGAATTAAGTACCAGATCAGCTACTCCTTCTCTTTTGGCAATCTCCAATCGATAGTCTACCACATCAACTGCAATGATTTGGGCAGGGCCAAATAAGCGGGCACTGGCCATGGCGCACATTCCCACCGGGCCTGCACCCAGTACAACCACTGTATCACCAGGCTGAATATCTCCACGAATTGCTCCAAAATAACCGGTGGATAAAATGTCTCCTACAAACAATACCTTCCGCAGATCCAGTTCCGGACTGATTTTATATAAACCATTATCTGCAAATGGCACCCGAATGTACTCTGCCTGGCAACCGTTAATTTTATATCCGAAATTCCAGCCACCATTTTCACAATGGTTCGTATACCCATGCTTGCAGTAATAGCATTCTCCACAGGTTGTAATACAATTTGCTGCCACCTTATCGCCGACCTTCAATTTTTTGACTGCTTTTCCAACTTCAATTACTTCACCAACAAATTCGTGCCCGATAATCAATCCATCTTCAACCGCATATACCCCACTATTGATGTGAATATCACTTCCGCAAATAGTTGAATATATTACCCGGACAATGACATCTGTATCTTTTTGGATGACCGGAACAGGTACATCTTCCAGATGAATTCCTTTTTCCTTTGTGTAAACAGCTGCCTTCATTGTTTCTTTCATAACAATATACCTCCCTATTCTCAAGCAAATATTTTAAGGAAAACAATCTGCTTAAAGCCATGTTATCCTTATTTTTCTAATAGTTTTTAGGTAAAATGCCATAAAAAAGTTTTAGCAAAATATAGATTAAAATTACAAAACAGAATGGAATAAAATATAAAACGCTTCCATCAAAAGCCACGGACATCATCCATGTTCTAAAGGATGTTTTTTATTCGCCAGAAAAGAATACATTAAAAAACTGCTGGGAAATCGGATGTTAAGTTATCAATCTCATTTTTATTTTACAACAATTTTTCGTTGTTTTCAATATTTTCTGTTTTTTTTAATAAATTACTAGTAGCTACTATTAATTTATTTTGCTTTGCTTGGTACTCTGTTTGAAAAATGAAATAAATAATATTAAGACAGTCCTAATCTTTCGTATTGTTCAGGAGGGCAATCACATTCTTTCATTTTTTCCAGTAAATATTGTATCATTGTTTGTTCAACTTCCGGTTGGTTCAGAGGATGCAGTTGTTTAGGATCCAGTCTTATGTCAAAAAGAAGATTTCCAAACGAATTCACTTGATATTTATCTTCAGACTTAATTTTGAGAACAGGGCAATTTTTGCTGAAGGAAAAAGGAGGATAAAGTTCTGCGCTTTCTAATTCGCCTGGTTCAAAACGTTTGGTCATATGCTGAGGCATTAATGTGTAGTTATAAATTTTATCAATCATATGTGGCAGAGCAGCACGCATATAAGTATAGTGTCCATCTGTAACATTAACATGACCGCTAAATGTACCATAAATGGCAGCTTCACGAATTGGTTTGTCCTCAGCCAACACGGAAATCAGATCTTTTCCAATCATGTCAGAAGGAATAGAAATATTAAAAAAGCTTAATAGAGTTGGTGCCCAGTCTATCATCTGTACTAAACTATACCGACTTTGATTTTGTTGGTTTATTCTTGGGTCCCAGATGAAGAGAGGAGTATTGGCGATTTCATTATAGTAAGGCATTTTATTCTTGCCCCAGTAATTATGTTCAGATAACAAAAAACCATGGTCAGTACCAACAATCAACAGAGTATCCTTCCATAAATTATAGTCATCCATCAGATCTAAAATTCGGCCAAGATTGTGGTCACACATACTGACTAATGCTCTGTATTGACGAATACAATGATCGATTTCTTCCCTGGTTTCATCAGCAACTCCTCTTGGCCAATCAAAATGCTTGCCGGAATAATTTTCGGGATATTTTTCCAGGTAAGATTCTGGCACATAAAAGGGCTCATGTGGATCAAAAGTTTCCAATTGTAAAAACCAATTTTGAGAGTTTTTATTTTTTTCAATGAATTCGCAAGCTAAGTCAAAACATTGAGTTTGCGGAAAATCTTTTTCGTCTTTAATGTATTGACGATTGACCCAATCATAACGCCATAATTCAGATTGGCCAATGCCTGATTGTTTGGTAGGCACCTTAACTACCGGAGGAATCCATGGAGAGGAGACCTGGCCTTTCCAATGATCTCCTTCCTGCCCGCGAATGATTTCCCAGGAAGAATAACGTGGGTGATAATTAGCCCCGCCATCTTCCCAATAATGCAAATGGTCACTGATTAAGTGAGTGTAAATACCGTTTTGCTTTAAGATTTCAGGCATTGAATCATCGAAAGGTTCAAGTGGCCCCCATTCACGATGTAAAAAATTGGGGCGGCCAGTGTGCAATTCACGTCTGGCAGGAATACAAGGCATACTGCAAACATAGTTTTGCTCAAATTTTAGACTATGTTTGGCAAGTCGCTCAAAATTTGGGGCAATGGTAGCACAATTTGACTCATAAGGAGGCAGAAAATGTTTGTTTAAACTATCATATAAAATTAAAATTGCTCTCATAACTTCCTACTTTCTGGCTTGTGGGAAATGGACATCGACAACTTCAGCAATTTGCTTTGCAATCCCTTTTCCATCCATGATGTTTATAATTTCAATAACTGGTTTATCGCCAGAAAAAGTGATACCTTCAGCTAATTTTTTTGAAATGACAATAATATCAGTCCAGTCATTTTGAGCAGTAATTTCACCAACTGCAGTATGCTTTAATTCTGCATCAATTTTTTCTGCCTGAAGATTTTTTTTTACTAACATGGCGGCCATAGCGCTGCTGCCAACTCCATAACCGCAAACAAATAGAATATTAACTTTTGCTTTCATAAATTTTCCTTTCTGTATGTAAAGGTAGTGTCAAAAACTACCTATATTTTTGTTACAAAATCTTATAAGAAACTTAATTTTAAGGGAAATCTAAAATAAAACGAGCATTGACCTCCCT
>RQYD01000039.1 GCA_003858485.1 Clostridiales bacterium COT073_COT-073 | reverse complement strand
GAAGCAAGTTGCGATAGTGGAACCCATGTGCCCGCTCTCCAGAGCGGGATAGAGCCAAAAAAGACTGTGGGAAAGTTGAGTTATTAATTCAACTTTCCGGCGTTTTCTAGATAAGTGCGGTTTGGGTGTAAACAGACAGAGATTGCTTAGCTTTTCGACTCATTTATACTTGTTCAGGATTATAATGTTTTGGTCAGATTCCCCTTAGGCAGATGAAGCAAAGACTGCTTAAGGGGATTTTTATGCCTGAATGACTTCTGCAAAATGGAATGTTTTCAAATAAACGGAATTTTAAAGCTACAGGCAGAAGATTGCGAAACATCATTGAAGTTATATCATGTATCATTAGGAAAGATACTCAAATAAAATCATCTTAAAAAGCATGAAGAAAAAGAAATTGATAAAAATCGAACATTTTTAATAAAAAATAAAAAAACGTTTGCATTTTTTGGTTTTTTTGGTATAATACATCCGTAAAGATTTTCTGGAATTGCTTTGATGCAGAAGTAAAAGCAGCCTTAGTGCTGGCAGTCAGACGGATAAACAGAAAAACAACTTCTGCACCAGTATTTAAAATATGGATATATTCCAAAACAACAAGAATTAAGGAATGATTAAGCAGTGGATTTAGGAGGTAAAGAGAATGACCGCTTTTTTTGAAAAGTATTTTAAGTTAAAGGAAAATTCGACCAGTGTAAGGCAGGAGGCGATTGCCGGCTTTACCACATTTATGACCATGGCCTATATTTTAATTGTCAATCCATTGATGTTAACTCAGGATGGGGCAACAGGTATGGATTTTGGCAAAGTCTTTACTGCTACTGCGCTGTCAGCAGTAGTCGGTACTTTAGTGATGGCTTTTTTGGCCAAGCTTCCATTTGCACTGGCCCCCGGTATGGGATTAAATGCTTTTTTTGTTTTTACTGTCATTATTAAAATGGGCCAGTCTTATCAGTTTGCTTTGACAGCTGTATTTTTAGAGGGATTGATCTTTTTGCTGCTGTCGTTTTTTAATGTCAGGGAAGCAATTATTAAGTCAATTCCAATTAATATCAAAAAAGCAGTTTCGGTGGGAATTGGTTTATTTATTGCCTTTATCGGTTTAAGCAATGCCGGCATCGTAGTCAATGGAGCGACGCCATTGGAGCTGGGTAAATTATCAGCGCCAGCTGCCCTGCTGACTTTAATTGGACTTTTGGTGACCGGAATTTTACTTTGCTATAAAGTAAAAGGTGCCTTATTTATTTCAATTATCATTTCAACTATTATTGGGATCCCCATGGGATTAACTCAATTGCCGGAGCTTTCTAAGATTGTTTCTTTGCCAAGTATACCCTACTTTTTCGATTTTGAATGGCATAATGTTTTAACCGGTCAGATGGCAGTCATTGTTTTGACTTTCTTATTTGTTGACATTTTTGATACTGTTGGTACCTTAGTCGGAGTATCGGCCAAAGCCAAAATGCTCGATGAAAACGGCAATGTGCCGCGGGCCAAACAAGCGCTGTTAGCTGATGCGATTGCCACTACTTTTGGAGCAATTACCGGAACTTCAACGGTAACAACTTATGTGGAATCAGCAGCCGGTGTAGCCGAAGGTGGCAGAACCGGTTTAACTTCAGTCTTTACTGCATTGTTGTTTGCAGTGGCACTATTCCTGTCACCGCTGTTTATCATGATCCCGGCAGCAGCCACGGCACCGGCTTTGATCATTGTTGGCCTTTTCATGATGGAGCCGGTTAAAGAAATTAATTTAACTGATTTTACAGAGGGCATTCCGGCATTTTTAACCATGATTATGATGCCGCTGACTTATTCGATTTCCGAAGGCATCATTTTTGGAATTGTTTCTTATGTGCTGCTTAAGCTGGCTGCTCTGCGCTGGAAAGAAATTCCGCTGATCACTTTTATTCTGGGAATTGCCTTTATTGTGTATCAGGCTTTCCTGAAATAATTGATTGAATCTAATTTCATATTCGTTTTGAAAGTTCGGCAAGTGGAGAACTTAAATACAAATCGGCATTGGTCTGTGCAGATGACCAATGCCGATTTTTTAGAAATTGCTGGTTAAAAGAGTGGTTTTATGATATAGTAAGCATGGTGGAGTTTAAAAATGAAGTTAATTTGGTAGTGAATGGTTAAGAAATGGGCTTATCCAAAAAGTTAAGGATAGATTAAGGAGAGAAATATGCAAAATTTGTTGGCTTTGGGCTATTCTTTTGGTTATGTTTTTTTGGTGATTTTAATTGCAGAAGCAGTTAGCAGATGGGTTCATGATCGGCAGGTGACCCGGAAGATCATTCATATTTTGTGCGGAAACTGGATTTTATTGGCATTTTATTTTTTTAGCAGTCCCTGGTGGGCCGCTATTCCGCCAATGGTATTTACTGTCCTGAATTATATTTCTTATCAAAAAGACTTGATCCCGTCAATGGAAGGCAAAAAATCAATGGGCACGGTTTATTACGCCATATCTTTGCTGGTCTTGACTGCTCTTGGCTGGAAACTGAATTTCCCGTCTATGGCTTATGTTGGAATTTTAAGTATGACATATGGGGATGGCTTTGCAGCTGTTTTGGGAGAACGCTTTGGAGTAAGGAAATGGCAGAATAGTCAAAAAAGTTATATTGGCAGTATAACTGTATTTTTCTTTACAGTAACCGTAACACTGCTGATCAGTATAAGTCAGGGTTATGATGGAATGAAGGCATGGCCGATCGCCTTATTATGTGGTTGTTTTGCCAGTTATATTGAGCTGTATGGCCGGGATGGATTTGATAATTTATCATTGCCCATTGGTGTAGGCATTTTATATTATTATCATTATTTTTGCATAAGCCAGGGGCTGGACACCGGGTTTTGGCTGATTGCCGGAGTTACCTGGCTGATTTTGGCCGGAGCAGTTTATAAGCAGGCAATCACACCTAATGGAGCTGGATTTGCTTATCTGGTAGGGATCGCTTTTTTTGCTCATGGCGGCGCTTGGTTATTTGGAGCCTTAATTTTATTTTTCGGTCTGGGCTCAGTTACCAGTAAATTTAAAAAAGAGGTCAAAAAGCAGTATGAGGCTTTGCATCAGAAACGTAATGCCAGAGATTGGATGCAGGTATTGGCCAATTCTTTTTCAATTTTAGTATTGCTTTGGCTGGGAGAAGTCAGTGGCCAGCAAGCAGCCGCAGCTTTAGCTGGTTTTGCGGTTCTGGCGGCCGCCGCTGCTGATACTGTGTCATCTGACCTGGGAATGCTGACTTCGGGAAAAACATTTTCGATTTTAACCGGTAAACCGGTACAGAAGGGAATTTCCGGTGGAGTATCATGGTTTGGCTTTACCTGTGGTTTTTTCGCTTCTGTGCTGCTTAGCCTGCCTCTGATTTTCAGTCGTTCGCTGCGAGATATTGTGTTGGTAATTAGCTTTGGTTTTTTGGGTACAATTATTGACAGTATACTGGGAGAAGTTCTGCAGGTTAAGTATGAGACTGCAAGTGGATATACGGAAGTGGAAAAAGATGAAAATGGCAGAAAGCGAAAAGCAGCCAGGGGTATTCGGGTGATTAACAATGACTGGGTTAATTTTATCAGTTTGAGTATTATTGCCATTCTGGCCTTCTTGACATTTCAGTTATAGATTATTTGGGGAGTTGCTGGAAATATGCGTGGCCCTGAAGACGGAGGAATTGCAAAAAAAGACAGATGTTAATGGTTGACAGCAAGCAGAAAGGAGCATTATGAGAGTAGCATTATTTACTGAGACATATCTTCCACAAATTAATGGAGCAGTAACCCATATCAAAATGCTAAAAGATGGGTTGGTGAGTTTGGGACACCAGGCAATTGTGGTGGCTCCCAAAGCCGTGAAGAAATATTCCTTAACTGATGATGAGCTGATTTGCCCGGGGCTGCCACTGAAAAAGATTTATAATTACAGCTTGGCAGCACCATATAGTAAAAAAAGAGAGGACTATATTCGTAAATTCAAACCGGACGTTATTCATATTCATAATGAATTTGGAATGGGATTTTCAGCACTGAAAATGGCAAAAAAATTAAATATTCCACTGGTTTATACCCTGCATTCAGAATACAATAAATACTTATTTTATGTTGCTTTTCCCGGAGCAATGCAATTGGCTGAAAAATTATCTTATAAGTATATGGGATATTTTGCCAAAAATGCAGATGTAATGATAAGCCCATCAGCCAAAGCGGAGGAGTATTTAAAGGAAATCGGAGTTGACCGGGAGGTGATTGTTATTCCCAATAACGCAGATGTAGATACCTTTTCGGCTGATCATCGGGATATGATTAAACGTAATTTATTGCGGGATCAGATTGGCACTGCTCATTCGGCCTTGGTTTTTTGTTTTGTCGGACGAATTGGCAAAGAAAAAAGCCTTGATGATTTAATTGATTTTTGGCAGCAAACTCAGGTATCCAAAGAAAAAGCAGAACTTTGGATCATCGGTGGCGGACCACAGCTTAATGAGCTAAAAGAAAAAGTTGAAACACTGGGGTTAAAGGATGAGATTCGCTTTTTAGGCAGTGTTGAACATGGGAAAATCTCGGAATATTTATGGGCGGCTGATTTTTATGCGACTGCTTCCTTATCAGAGATGCACTCGGTTTCCATGCTGGAAGCAATGGCAGCCGGACTGCCGGTATTGCAGCGTTTAGATGAACAAAATCTTTCACAGATTGAAGAAGGGGTCAATGGCTATATTTATAAGGATGCGTCTGAATTTAAAGAAAAAATACAGCAGATTTTAAATATGCCGGAAGCGGAGATTCGTGCTTTTCAGCAGCGCACGGCAGAATCAATGAAAGCTCATGGCAAAGAGGAATTAGCAGCTAAAATTGTTGAGATTTATCAAATGGCAATTCAGACCAAAAAAGAAAACAGCTGTAAGATTTGTCCGCTTAAACGTTTTTTTATTAAAAAGTAAGAGAAAATGTAGGAGATTAAGATGAAAAAATATATTGCCGACTTACATTTTGGTCATGAGAAGGTGATAGAGTTTGATGGCCGGCCCTTTCAAAGTACAAAGGAAATGGATGAAGAATTGATTAAACGCTGGAATCAGTCGGTCAATAAAAAGGATGAAGTTTATATTTTAGGTGATTTTGCCTATCGCAGTGAGCATGATTTTTCCTGGTATTTAAGTCAGTTAAAAGGAAAAAAACATTTGATTCTGGGCAATCATGACTACAGGATCTTAAAGGATGAGAAGGCGCAAACTTACTTTGAGTCAATTCATCATATGATCAGTGTAAAGGATGACAACCGGGAAGTTATTCTGTTTCATTATCCAATGCTGGAATGGAAAGGATATTTTCGGGGGAGCTTGCATGTATTTGGACATATTCATCAGTCCAGTCATGCTTCATATATTCATATTTGCCAGCAGCCTAATATGTTAAATGCCGGTGCATCGGTGATTGATTACCAACCGGCCAGCTTGCAGGAATTGATTCACTATAATATCAGGTATAAACAAAGACTGAAAGAAGCAATAACCAAGAAAATCGCTATCGACAAAGAACGCTGACAGTTAAAAAAGGATATTACAAAAGCATGTTGAACAGAACTTATTGTCAACATGCTTTTGTGTTTTATTTGTAATTACTTAGATAAAAATTTGCGTGGATTTTATCTTTTTGTAAGAAATGTATAAAAAAAATAGAAATGAATTAGAAAAAATTTAATGATAATATAAAAAGTATGAACATAATTTCAAAAAATAAAATGCTATATACAAATGTTCAAAAATTTGTTAGAATGAAATAGACAAATGAAGTCTGCAGATTTTATAACCGGTTTTAATCTGTTTGTAATGGAAAGGAGTAGCCATTGGCCAACGGATTCTCTTTTCCCGGTAACAATATCCTTGGTAACAAAAAAACAATTTCTATTTATTAGTGGTTCAACTTGTTTCAATTCTTTTTTCAATATTTCGATAAGAGAAAAATCAAATCTTAGCCGGCATAGGCATTGAGATTATTGCTCAACGGGAAGAAATATTAAAACAGCAGGCGATAGTTGAGTCAGGAATGAAAAGGAGAAGAATATGGTAGTAGAAATATTTAAGGAGTTTGTAAGCAAATTTTTAGGACAAGCCCCGTTAATGCTGGGCTTTGTAGTGTTTATCGGATATTTGCTGTTAAAGAAAGAGTGGTATGTGGCATTATCTGGATTTATTAAAACCTATGTTGGCTTTAAAATTTTACAAGTTGGTACCAGTGGTTTGGTTTCTACTTTTAGGCCGATTATTGAGAAACTTTCAGCCACCTATAATTTATCGGCCAAGGTAATTGATCCTTATTTTGGACAGACTTCCGGTGAAAAAATGCTGGAAGCGATGAATTCGCTGACCAATGTTGGTTATGTAATGTTAATTGCTTTTGCCTGGAATATTTTATTGGTAATCTTCCGCAAGCAAACTAAAATCAGAACCTTATTTATTACCGGACATATTATGTATCAGCAGTCAGTAGTTCTTTTATGGGCACTTTATTGGGTGATTGAGGGCGCTACCGGACAGCCGGTGTCAATGACCTTAACAATTGTGACCGGCTTTTTACTGGGAACTTATTGGTCAGTCATGAGTAATTTAATTATTGAACCAACACAGGAGGTAACAAATGGTGGAGGCTTTACCATTGGCCATCAACAAATGATGGGGGCATGGATTGCCTATCGGCTGGGTAAGTATGTGGGCAATAAAAAGCATAGTGTTGACCATACCGAAGCCCCTGGATTTTTTTCGATTTTTAATGATAATGTGGTAGCTAATGCTTTAATTATGACGGTGTTTGTCGGAATTATCATGTTAATTTTAGGGAAGAACTCCTTTATTGAAATTAAAGAAGGAGCAGAAATTATTCAAAAAGGATATTCACCATCAAAATATTGGTTTGGTACATATATTTGGGAAACAACAGCTTACTTTGCCGTTTATATTACTATTGTCCTGACTGGTGTGCGGATGTTTGTGGCTGAATTAACCACTTCTTTTCAGGGAATTTCTGATAAATTATTAAAGGGTTCTGTGCCGGCAGTCGATTGTGCGGTTACCTTTGGTTTTTCGCCACAAGGCCCGACTTATGGCTTTATCTTTGGTTTTATCGGCCAATTATTGGCGATTTTGACCCTGGCATTTGTAATTAAAGCAGAAGTATTAATTATTGCCGGATTTATTTGTCTGTTCTTTGATAATGGTACTTTGGCAATTTTCGCCAATAAATCAGGTGGTCGCCGGGCGGCTATGATTATTCCGTTTGTGTCCGGTATTATTCAGGTATTTGGTTCAGCGTTTGTACTTTCTTACTTAATACCATCCAATGAAGAATTAAAAGGCTTGGTAATTGGCTGGATGGGAATGTTTGACTGGGCTACATTATGGGCCGGTACCACCATTTTATCTAAGTGGGTTGGTATTGTCATTCCGATTGTTTTAATTCCGGTCATGCTGGTAATTCCCCAATTACAGTATAAACGCCATAAGGAAACTTATTTCACAACAATGCGGGACGAATGATAGTAGAAAGGGGCATTGCAGAAATGCCCCTTTCTTTTCAGACATGTAAAGGTTTGCAGATGTGATTTTTTATACAATCATAAAAACTATAAAAAAGATTGAAGCCGCAAGCATATATCAGAGCAAAGGGTTTCAAGGAAAGGCTGAAAAATGGATGGATTTGAATTAACAACGCAATTGGTAAGAATGGAAAAATCGGCGAAAAATTGGGAAGAAGCAATTCGGATTTCAACCCAGGACTTATTAAATGGTGGTTATATCAAAGAGTCTTATGTGGATGGAATTATTGACTGTGTCAAAGAATTTGGTCCATACATTGTAATTGCTCCGGATATTGCGCTGCCGCATGCCAGACCGGAAAAGGGAGCAATCAAGATTGGATACAGCATTACCAGATTTGAAGAACCGGTATTATTTGAAGAAGATGGCTCAGTAGATGCTAAATTGTTTATTTCTTTGTCCTGTGTTCATGATGACACCCATATTTTAATGCTTCAGGAAATCGTGGAAATTTTATCAGATGATGCCAAAAAAGAAGTATTGTTTACTGCCAGGGACAAGGAAGAGATTGTTAAAGTATTTACCAATAAGTAATTAAAATTGGCATTGTTGTTGCAGACAAATGGGAGACCGATATACAATAACTCAGCTTCCCCGTTTCCTAAAACCATCTTTTTGGGTATGTGCTGCAAAAGCCGCCTTGCAAAACAAGGGTTGGAAGCAGGGTGTAAGCGCAAGCCATCTTATCCATTAAGTTGTGAAAGGCGTATGCTGCAAAAGTATCTTTTCGCAGAAAAGTGCAAAAGTATGGAGCCACAAGCAAGTGGCGAATGGCAGGAGAATCAATGCGCCCGCTCCTTGGAATGGGATAGAGCAAAAAAGACTGAGTGCTAAAAAATGAAATGAAAATAAGAAAGGAAATAAAAATGAGTAAAATTGATAGTATTACCAGAGAAAGTTGGATTTTAAGTGTGTTTCCGGAATGGGGAACGTGGTTAAACGAAGAAATTGAAGAAGAAGTAGTGGCTCCGGGGACATTTGCTATGTGGTGGCTGGGCTGTGTTGGTCTTTGGGTCAAAACCGAAAATAACACCAATTTATGTATTGATTTATGGGTGAAATCCGGCAAACGTACTAAGAAAAATAAATTGATGGCAGAACAGCATCAGCATCAAAGAATGATTGGCTGTGTTGCTTTGCAACCAAATTTAAGAAATGTTCCGGTGGTGATTGATCCATTTGCCATTCGTCAGGTTGATGCTATTATGGCTACCCATGATCATGGTGATCATATTGATGAAAATGTGGCAGCAGCAGTAATGCAAAACTGTGATGAGTCCGTTAAATTTATTGGCCCGAAAACCTGTGTAGACTTATGGACTGGTTGGGGAGTTCCGGCTGAACGCTGTATTGTGGTTAAACCGGGAGATGTGATTCAAATAAAAGATACAAAAATTACAGCGGTTGAGGCATTTGACCGGACAGAGCTGGTAACGGCGCCAAAAGGAGTTATTTTAAAAGATAAAATGCCGCAGGATATGGACGAAAAAGCGGTTAACTATGTGATTGAAACTCCAGGCGGAACCATTTACCACAGTGGCGATTCCCATCATTCCAATTATTTTGCCAAGCATGGCAATGATTTCAATATTGATGTGGCTTTGGGAGCGTATGGAGAAAATCCAAGGGCAATGACTGATAAAATTACGGCCGAGGATATTCTGCGGATGGCTGAAAATTTAAAATGTAAAGTGGTTATTCCGGTACATCATGATATTTGGACGAATTTCCTGGCGGACCCGAAATTGATTTTAGAGATTTGGAACTTTAAGAAAAATCGGTTGAAATATCAATTTAAGCCATATATTTGGCAGGTGGGCGGAAAATTTGTATGGCCGCGTGATAAAGATGATCTGGAATTTATGTTTGATCGTGGTTTTCATGATGCGTTTACGATTGAACCGGATCTGCCGTTTAAATCATTGTTATAGTGGCCAGGTGAGTTGTCCGGCATTAGAGTCGGCCCCATCGTGTCAGTCACATTTGGCGGCCGTCTGGTAATCCGCAAGCGAATTGCCCTTGGGGACGGCAAGCGAACCCCAATAACTTAGGAACTTTTGTAAAATAACCGGTCAGCTAAGGAAAATTATAAAATAAAGAATAGCTGTAGCCGGGTTAAAGTGGGACATGCTGCAATAAGCAGCGGCTTGTCAAGGATTATCAGAAAAACATAAGAATAAAAAAGCAAGGATTGCATTTCTGGAAACAGAGTGGTAAAATTTCAGGGTAAGTAAGATTTTTTCTTTCTGTGCACAAGCAGAAAGAAAACCAAGAGCGAATAACGCCAAAGGAGGATATTATGTTAAAAGTATTAGCAGCTTGTGGCAATGGTATGGGTTCCAGCATGATTATTAAAATGAAGATTGAAAAGATTTTAAAAGAAATGGGCAAAGACTGCAATGTACACCATGCCAGTGTTGGTGAAGCCAAAAGTCAGGCCAAGGATTTTGATGTGGTGATTGTTTCACATATGTTTGCCAAAGATTTTAATGTACCGGAGCATGTGAAAGTGGTTGGACTGGTTAATTTATTAGATGAAAATGAAATTCGTGAAAAATTAGGAGCGGCATTAGGCTAAAGCTTATTAAGGAGGTCATATGAAACCAAAGTTACAGGTTGCGTTGGATAATACGTCACTTAGTGCGGGTTTGGATGCGATTCGGGATATCGGAGATGTGATTGATGTAATTGAAGTTGGAACGATTCTTCATGTGGCGGAAGGACTGGAGCCGGTTCGATGTTTAAGGGCCTTGTATCCTGATAAAATTATTTTAGCGGATATTAAAGGAGCTGATGCCGGTAGCTTACTGGCTAAACAATGTTATGGTGCCGGTGCCACTTGGATGACCGTTATTTGCTGTGCGGAATTACCAACCATGACCGGCATGCTTGAAGTAGCCAAAAGCATGGGTGAAGATAAGGATGTTCAGATTGAATTATATGGTGATTGGACATGGGAACAAGCACAGGCTTGGCTGGATGCCGGTTTAAAACAGGTGGTTTATCATCGCTCCCGGGATGCCCAGGCAGCCGGTAAAAACTGGGGTGAAGCTGACTTTGAAAAAATTGGCCGGCTTTGTCAAATGGGCTTTTTGGTAACAGTTACCGGTGGACTGAATGTGGAAGATGTTGAACTTTTTAAAGATTATCCGATTTATTGCTTTATTGCCGGCCGGGGCATTAGAGATGCGGCGAATCCACGACAAGCAGCCAAAGAATTTCAGGCAGTGATTGCAAAATATTGGCAGGAATAAAATTCAGCAGTATGATAAATTTAACTTTATAGCTGGAAAATGCCACTATGAAGGAATACTTTTTTGAGGGCATTTGCTTTCGGGGAAGTATTCCTTTTTTAGACAGATGATTTGATTGAATAGAGGAATAGAAAAATATGATGAAAAAAAATCCAATCGGTATTTATGAGAAGGCAATTCCCAATTGTTTTGATTGGGCTGATAAAATCAGAATTGCTAAGGCGGCAGGCTTTGATTTTATTGAAATATCAGTTGATGAATCGGATGAGAGATTAGCCAGATTAAAATGGAGTAAGGAAAGTCGGCAGTTTTTGCGGAATTTGCTGGTCAAAGAAGAATTTGAAATTCGCTCGATGTGCTTGAGTGCACATCGCCGATTTCCTTATGGCAGTAAAAATGAGAAAATTCGTCAAAAAGCATATCAAATTATGACCGAAGCAATTGAACTGGCAAAGGATTTAGGGATTCGCAACATTCAACTGGCCGGATATGATGTATATTATGAACCGGCAGATGCGGAAACCAAGGCTCTGTTTAAAGAGGGCTTAAAGCAGGCAGTGCGGGAAGCGGCGGCGGCCAATATCATGCTTTCAATTGAAATCATGGATACGGAATTTATTGGCACGATCAGCCGATGTATGGAATATATTGAAGAAATTGCCTCGCCCTGGCTGAAAATTTATCCGGATTTAGGAAATTTATCCAGATGGACGGATGATCCGCTGGCAGAATTACAATTAGGCTGGCCCTATATTGTGGCAATTCATTTAAAGGATACGCAGCCGGGAGTGTTTAAATGTGTTCCTTTTGGTCAGGGAACCGTTGATTTTACGGGATTGCTTGAGAAAATCAAAGAATGGCAATACAGTGGCCCATTTTTAATTGAAATGTGGGCAGACAATGAGCAGGAGATCAGTGCCGAAGAGGCAGCAATACAGATTAAAGCAGCCAAAGAATGGCTGAGCCAAAAAGCAGGAGGAATGTTTTAATGCTGGAAAAATTAAAAGAACAGGTATTTTTGGCTAATTTAGAGTTAAAAATACAAAATTTAGTTATTTTTACATGGGGCAATGTCAGTGCTATTGATGAGGCAACGGGCTATGTAGTGATTAAACCAAGTGGGGTCAGCTATGATACAATGACAGCAGAAGATATGGTGGTGGTTGATCTGGAAGGCAAAGTGATAGAGGGAAAATACCGGCCATCATCGGATACGCCGACACATTTGGTGTTATATAAGAAATATCCGGAAATCAAGGGAATTGTTCATACTCATTCTGAATGGGCAACTTCATGGGCACAGGCCGGTCGGGATATTCCATGTTATGGCACGACTCATGCGGATTACTTTTATGGCCCCATTCCCTGCTGCCGAATGCTGACCAGGCAGGAAATTAACCGGGCCTATGAGGAGGAAACAGGCAATGTGATTGTGGAAACATTAAGCAATCGAAATATTATGCCGCTGGAAGTTCCTGGAGTGATTTTGCATGGTCATGGTCCGTTTACCTGGGGGAAAAATGCTGAAGATGCGGTCCACAATGCCAAAGTATTGGATGAGGTGGCTAAGATGGCATTCCGGGCCGAAGCCATTAATCCGGATATCAAGCCCCTGCCGCAAGAGCTTTTGGACAAACATTACCAAAGAAAGCATGGCAAAAACGCATATTATGGACAGTTATGATACTTCCGTGTCAGCCACCGTGGTATTTTCATTGAAAGCGCCACGGTGGTATGGGAGGGAATGTGGAAAGAGGTATATAAAATAAAAACCCAATTGGCCAAATGTAAAAGTAGGGTAGTGGAGGTGCAAAACAATGCTTAAAGATATTTTAAATAACCATATGGTTAGGTTAGATATTGATGTGGAGAATTGGGAGGATGCAATTAGGTGCGCAGGAGAGATTCTACTAGACCAAAATATTATTGAAAATCGGTATATTGATGCTATGATCCAAAGTGTGAAAAAATTAGGTCCATATATTGTTTTACTTCCGGGTGTGGCTTTAGCACATGCAAGACCGGAAGATGGTACAAAGCAAATGGGAATTAGTTTTGCAACTTTAAACCCGGAGATTTATTTTGGAAATAAAGATTTTGATCCGGTTCGTCTAATCATATGCTTATCCGCAATTGATGACACATCACATCTGGATATATTATCAGTAATTGCAGAAATCCTGGCTCAGCCCCAGAATATTGATGATCTTTTAAATTGTACTGACACAGAAGAATTTGTTAATAAAATGATGGAGATGGAAAATAGAATATAGAAAAGGGGTAAATAAGAATGAATATAATTATTAAAATATTTACGGCAATTTTCTACAACATATTATCAAAACCGGAATTTTTTATGGGCTTATTAGTTTTTGTGGGATATCTTTTACTAAAGAAAAGGATTTTGGAGGCATTGGCAGGTGCATTAAAAGCGACAATTGGTTATATGATTTTACAAATTGGTGCCGGTGGAATGGTGAAAGGATTCAATCCGATTTTAAATGGTCTTTTGAAAAAATATAGTTTAAGTGCCTCGGTAATTGATTCCAATTTTGGATTTGCGGCAGCTAATTCTGCTTTAGAAGCTGCCGGACGTTCTTTATCATCAACCATGTTTGTATTGTTAATAGGTTTTGCTGTAAATATCGTTCTAGTATTACTGAAAAAGATTACAAAAGTGCGGACTCTATATACTACCGGTCATATTATGGTTAAGCAGGCGGGATTTATTACCTGGATGATTTTGTTTGCTTTGCCCCAGCTTCAGGATACGGTTAATATTATAATTATTGGTGTTTTGATCGGATTGTATTGGGCAATATTTTCTAATTTAACAGTTGAAGCAACTCAAAATTTAACAGAAGGAGAAAGAGTATTTGCGGTTGGACATGCTCAAATGCTAGGAATTTGGATAACAGATAAAATTGCGGGGAAGTTAGGGAAAAAGGAAGATAATGTAGAAAATATTAACTTGCCTAGTAATTTTAAAGTACTGTCGGATAATATTGTTGGAACTTCTTTGGTTATGCTGATTATGTTTGGAACAGTTTTGCTTGTCCTGGGGCAAGAAACAATGGCAGAATTTGATGGTGGGGCACTAAAAAATATTTCATACATAAGTTATGTGATTTCCAAAAGCCTCTCTTTTACAGTTAATTTTATTATTTTACAAACCGGAGTAAAAATGCTGGTAGCAGAGGTTACTACTTCGTTTGATGGCATTTCTGGCAAATTATTGAAAGGTGCAATTCCGGCAGTTGATTGTGCGGCTACTTATGGATTTGCATCATCTAATACATTGATTATTGGATTTTTATTTGGATTTTTAGGCCAATTAGTAGCAATTTTAGGTTTGGTCGTTTTTCGGTCACCAATTTTAATTATCTCCGGATTTGTGCCGTTGTTCTTTGATAATGCTACACTAGCCGTTTTTGCGAATAAACGCGGCGGAAAAAGAGCAGCGATGATAATTCCGTTTGTTTCCGGCATGACACAGGTGCTACTGGGGGCAATAGGTGTTATGGCTTTTGAATTAGCAGCATATGGCGGCTGGTATGGGAATTTGGATATTTCGACGATTTGGTTGCCTTTTGGCATTATCATAAAGAATTTATCAATCATTGGAGTAATTTTGGTTGGAATTATTATGTTGATTATTCCGCAAATCCAATACCATAGAAATAAAGAGAATTACTTTTAAACTAAGGTATGAAAAAGGAGGCAAATATATGTATAAGGTATTAGCAGCGTGTGGAGCGGGAATTGGTTCAAGTATGATTATTAAGAAAAAAATAAAAAATGTTTTTGATAAACTTGGACTAGAAGTCGAAATAACACATGAAAGTTTAGGGACTGCACAATCTTCAATGGATAAGTATGATATTGTGTTTACATTAGCAGCATTAGCTGAAAATTTTCCGAAAGATTCAAAGAATGTAGTGGGATTGAAAAATATTATGTCAGAAGGTGAGATTGAGGAAGCAGTGCATCGAATTTTAGAGGTGTGATATGGCTGAAAATATAATTTATATTCATACACATGATAGTGGCCGAATGTTCAGTTCTTATGGCTATTTATTAGATACACCGAATATTGAAGAATTCTCGAAGAATTCACATGTTTTCACCCATGCTTTTTCGGTTGCTCCAACTTGTTCTCCTAGTAGAGCAGCTCTTTTCAGCAGCCGTTATCCTCATGAAAATGGAATGATTGGTCTTTGCAATCGCGGTTTTATGATGAATGATTATAAAGAACATTTTGTTCAAATTCTAAATGAGCAAGGTTATGAAACTGTTTTATGCGGGATTCAACATGAAGCAGCCCATTTTAATAATCCTCAATTAGGTGGAGAAATTATTGGATACAGAACGAATATAACTTCGGATGTTAATTTAAAGGAAATAAAAGATAAAAGAGTTTGGGATGAGAAAAATAAAGAAAATGCCATTCAATGGTTAAATAACCGTAAAGAAAGTAAACCATTCTTTTTGTCCTTTGGTTTTTTTGCCACACACAGGCCATATCCGAATGCGGAAGATAATGAAGAAATTCCTTTAGTTTGTCCGCCCGGTTTTCCTAATACAGCAGAAATACGGAAAGATTTTAAAGAGTATCAAGCTAGTGTTAAACATTTGGATCATTGTTTTGGTCAACTGATAAGTGCAATTAAAGCGAATGACTTATGGGATAAGTCGATGATAATTTTTTCGACAGATCATGGCATTGCATATCCATTTGGGAAAAGCAATTTAAGTGATTTAGGACTTGGGGTAGCCCTGATGATAAAACTGCCAAAAACTCAGTCTACTGGTGTTCATGATGGCTTAGTCAGTCAATTGGATCTTTGGCCAACAATTTGTGACTATTTGAATATTCAGGCAGAGTATAATTGTTGCGGAAAATCATTAAGAAAGATCATGGAGAATGAGGTGACAGAGGTTCATGATGAACTTTATTTTGAAATGAATTTCCATACAAGCTATGAACCGGCAAGGGCTATTAGAACAAAAAGATATAAATATATTGAGTATCTGGATGATTCGGTGGAGTGTCATCTTTCTAACATCAATGAATCAAGGGCTAAAGATTGGTACATAGAGTTGGGAATAAAAAATAAAAAAAGAGATAAGTATCAATTATATGATTTAATGTATGATCCGGATGAAAAAAATAATTTAGTTCATGAGCAAGATTATCAGCAGATAAAAAATGAACTTGCAAAAAAATTAAGACAATGGCGAAAAGAAACCAAAGATAAAGTACTGTTAGAAACAGACTGGCAATCGGAATGGGTAGTAAATAAAAATACCAGCAGATATCCCAGCAGTAATAATTTGACAGATTATATTTTGGGACATGAGCCAATAAATATGAGAAGTTAGTGTAAATATAAACATTTGAAATTACCGCACAAGGAGCCGACTATGAGTAAAAGTGAGGAACAGAGATTACTGATTGATGTTGCAATCATGTATTATCTGGAAAATAAGACCCAGAGCGAAATTGCCAAGAGTTTATATCTTTCCCGGCCCAAAGTATCACGCTTATTAAAAAAAGCCCGTGATACCAAGGTGGTGGAAATTACCATCCATGATGGTGATGTACCCTATCATCAGCTATGCCGGTGGATGAAAGAAAGTTTTAAAGTTGAAAAAGTAATTATCACCAAAAGCTATGATGATGAAGAAAGAACCATTCGCGAGTGCGGAAAGGCAGCAGCGGAAGAATTATCCAGGGTCTTGTCTGATGATGTGGTGGTCGGAATTTCCTGGGGACGAAACATTAAAGCCATGGCTAAATATGTCGGAAAGTCAAAGTACCGGGATATTAAGGTGGTGGAATTATTCGGGGATATTCATTCCAGCAGCGAATCAAATGATGTGCGTCATGCCGGATTACTACTGGCTCAAAATCTGGGCGCAGAATTATATGCGCTTCATTGTCCGCTTTACATTAATGATGATAAAGCCAGGGAGGCCATTAAAAATACCGCGGTGGTAAAAAACACCCTAAATATGATTCAAAAATGTGATGTCATTGTCAGTGGAATTGGACATATTGGAAATGCTACTTCATTAGCGATCTGGGATAATTACATTGATCCGGATATTCAATCGCAAATTATCAAGGCAAATGGAGTTGGATTTTTGTGTGCGCATTTTTTTGATCACAATGGTGAGTTTCTGGATTTGCCGATCAACCGGGAAGTAATTGGAATTGATATTGAAAGTATTAAGAGCAAGAAAAATATTCTGGTCGCCGGTGGACGTCATAAAACGCGGGCAATTTTGGCGCTGCTCCAAGCCGGTTATGTCAACACCTTGGTCACCGATGAAATCAATGCTGAAAAAATATTAAGCTATGTCAGGGATTAGATTATATTATTGATTCAACTTTTTGGTTCTGTCAAAGGGATGTTTTTACAAGGAACATCCCTTTTGCTTGCCAGCGGCGGGAGTGATAAATATAAGAGCTGTCGATCATTTTAAACGCCCGGTTGAATTAGGTTCAGCCGGGCGTTTTTCATATTTGGGTCTTATAATATTAATAAAATTCAGAGATGGATTATTTTTTAATCATATCAACTTTAGTGAAGGGATGACCGGAATTGGACAGAGCTTTTTCTGCTTCTTCATAAGTACCAAGAGTGGCTCCATCATCAATTAAGCGAATGGTTGATTTTCCCTGCTCCAACTCACTTAATTTATGGGTTAATATTTCTAAACTGATTTCTTCCTCTTGCCAAAAAACTTTTTCAGCCTTGATTCGGATAGCGATAGTGGTATTATCTGCTTCCTTTTTTTGATTTTCCGTTTCGGTGGTGGTTGAAGCAGAAGTATCGTTACCGGCACCATTGTCCTTGCCATTTCCTAAAGAAAAGCGGCCGAAATAGGCAAGTAGCAATGCAAGCGCAAAAATCACCAAAGTAATTAACAACCATTTGCCGGAACGACGATTTTTTTTATGGGTTATTTTTTGCATAATATCCTCCTTTGATTATGCTAAGTATGCCATAAGAACAGGAGAATTGTCAAGAATCATGAAAGGAAATCTGCTGAAAATATGAACCGTTTCAGAAAATGATTAGATAAGTGACGAAAAAAACGAGAAAACGTTTACTTAAAATGGTGGATAAAAATTAAAAAAATTTATGGAAATATAAAAAATGATTGACTTAACCTTGTTAAAGTGCTATTATTTAGGAGAAACAACAAAGTGGTATTTGATAAAATGTTTTCTAAATAGGAGGATTTTGGATGATGAAACGAGGATTAGCATTTTTATTATGTGTGATTTTGGTAGTGGGGATAACTGCCTGTCAAAATGGAAAAGGGAATTCGGCAGCCGGATATCCGAAAAAAGAAATTACAATGATTATTCCTTATGGTGCAGGCGGCACAACTGATGTTACCGGCAGACAATTAGCCGCAGCTTTGGAAAAACAACTGGGGCAGTCAATCGTAATAGTCAATCAAAAAGGAGCTTCCGGTTCAGTCGGTACAAAAACAGCATTGGATGCAAATCCGGATGGCTATACCATTTTATACACAGCCGATTCCCTGGGAACTCAGCGGGTAATGGGAATTTCTGAGTATAGCTATGATGATTTTACACCGATTATGGCTGTTGTTAATGATCCGAAAGTAATTGTGGTCAACAAAGATTCAAAATATAATACTTTGGAAGATTTAATTAATGATATGAAAGCACGTCCGGGTAAGGTTAAAATGTCTTATACCGGTCCGGGCGGTTCCGGTCATGTGCAGGCTTTAATTTATAATCAATTGGGACTTGATATGGCTTTAACTGCTTATACCAGTGGTTCGGAATGTATTACTGCGGTTTTGGGCAATCAAGTTGATTTTACCAACTCCAATTATTCTACGGTTACTGGTTATTTGGAAAGTGGCGATTTAAAATTACTGGGCATTTCCGCTAAAAATCGAATTGAAAAGTATCCGGATGTGCCAACTATCGTTGATGTCATTCCCGAATCGGAAAAGCATTTATCAATGCCGTTCACACCACTGAGCATTGTGGTCGATAAGGATTGTCCGGAAGAAGTTAAGACCACTTTGCGTAAAGCAGCCTTGGAAGCGGTAAAAGATCCGAAATGGCAGGAATTTGTTAAAAACAACAATTTAGATGAATTATATAAGCAATATCCGGAAATTGAGGATATTCAAAAATTTTATAAGGATTGGCAGTCCTTAGTATGTTGGCTTTTGTGGGATGCCGGTGCAGCCAAAAATGACCCGGCCAGCTTTAATATTTCCAGACCGGAATAATAAATGGAGTAGAATATGAAAGAAAATGTTTTCCGACAAGAAGGAGTTAAGAAAGAACTGATCCAATGCCTGCTTTTTAGCGGAGCAGGCATTGGCTTAATGATATATTCTCTGTATTATCATGGCAATGCCGGAATTGAATGGGTGATGTCACCTTATTTATTCCCGCTGCTGATTTCCATATTTTTAATACTTTTGGCAGTTGGTTTATTGGCAGAAGTCCATCACCTGGCTAAAGCAGAGAGCACAAAAAAAGGAGCTACAAATGCTCAAATCAGCCCTAAAATAGAATGGAAAAAACTGAGCATTACATTATCAATGATTATTATTTATTATTTTGCAATGCCGATGATTGGTTTTTTAATTTCCGGATTTTTATTTTTAGTGGGAATGTTTTGGCTTTTAGGTGAGCGACGTATTTGGCTGATTGCGTTGTTGGCGGTGGGAACTCCGCTTATACTATATGGAGTATTTCACGAATTGCTCCATGTTATGTTACCGTAGGAGGGAATTATGGGCATTTTGGAAGTATTTTCATATTTTTTAAATCCACAGTTTATCCTGATCGTATTTTTTGGGGCGTTGACCGGATTGATGGTTGGAGCAATTCCTGGCCTGTCGGTGACAATGGCAACAGCGCTGCTGGTGTCTGTCACATATACCTGGCAAACCAGTAATGCACTGGCGATGATCATGGGAGTATATGTGGTCGGGGTTTTTTCCGGAGCGATTTCAGCAATTTTAATAAATATCCCGGGAGCGCCGGCTTCGGTGGTGACAACACTGGATGGTTATCCGCTGGCAAAGCAGGGCAGAGCATATACCGCTTTAAAATATGCAACAGTTTATTCTTTTGTGGGCAGTATTTTCAGCTTTATTTTGCTGTGGGCAATGGCCCGGCCGATTTCGGCGATCGCCCTCAAATTTACACCAATGGATTATTTTCTGCTGGCACTTTTTGGCTTAACAACGGTTGGCTCTTTAACGGCTAAAAGTTTTGCCAAAGGGTTGATCAGTGCAACAGTTGGACTAGCGGTCAGTATGATCGGTATGGATTCGGTTATGGGAACACCACGTCTGACTTTGGGCATTTCTGATTTAAAATCAGGAGTGGCAATTGTACCGGTTTTGGTTGGATTATTTGGTATGGCTGAGGTCCTGACGGTTATTGCTGAAGGTGGTGTTGATGGCCAAATTCTAAAAATAGAAAAAGAAGTCATCAAAATGAAAGATATTTTAAAACATGTCTTCAAATCGTTATACTATTGTACATTAGGTACATTGATTGGAGCTTTGCCGGGAGCCGGCGGACCGGTTGCATCCTTTATTGCTTACAGCCAGGCGACTAAGCTGGAAAAGAATCCATCTGTTCCTTTTGGAGAAGGAGCGGTGGAGGGAATTGTGGCCAGCGAATCAGCGAATAATGCAGTAATTGGCGGAGCTTTAATTCCGCTATTGACTTTGGCTATTCCTGGGGATGCAGTTACCGCTATTATCTTGTCGGTTTTTTATGTGCATGGTTTGCAACCAGGCCCAATGTTTATTAAAACGAATCCAGCCATGTTTTCAGCGATTTTAGCCGGTGGACTGTTGGCCTGTATTTTTCTGCTGTTTTTGGGACTGGTGGTTGCACCACGAATCAGTAAGTTGATTGCTGTACCCAAAAAGATTTTATTGCCAATAGTAGTTGTACTTTGTGTTATTGGCTCATTTGCCGGAAATAACCGGATGTTTGATGTCCTTTTAATGATCGTCTTTGGTGTAATCGGCTTTTTTATGAGGCGTTATGGCTATTCCATTGCATCCATGACTTTGGCGATTGTACTGGGCGGGATGATGGATGCTAATTTCCGGCGAGCCGTTTCGCTGGCAGCATCAGAGGATGATAAATTAATGGCTTTGTTTGGCAGGCCGATTTCTCTTATCTTGCTGGTATTGACAGTGATAACCATTGCTATGAATATACCAGCGGTCAAGAAGATGTTGCAAAAAATAAAGAGAGCTTAAAATAAGGAGGATATTATGTTTGTTGAGGTGACAAAAAATGATTTGCAAGGTTCCATTTTAGTTCCCGGTTCAAAAAGCCATACCATTCGGGCGGTGCTTCTATCAGCCCTGGCTGACGGTGTGACCACTGTTGAAAATCCATTGCCCAGCTTAGATTGTTTAAGTGCAGCTGAGGTGGCCAAGGCATTGGGAGCAGAAGTGGAAATAAATGAAAATAAATGGATCATTAAAGGAACAGGCGGAAAACCACAGGTGCCAGCAAATGTGGTAGACACTGGTAATTCCGGAACGGCTACCTATTTTGCCATGGGTATCGCCGGTCTGCTTGATGGGATTACAGTTATTACCGGTGATGAGCAAATTCGGCGCCGGCCGGTGGCAGAGTTGGTAAATGGTTTGCGTTCTCTGGGTGTTCGGGCAGAATTGACAACCACTGACAGAAAAGCACCGCCGGTAGTAATTAAAGGGCCAATGCAAGGAGGAACTGTCCATATGTCAGGCTTTAGTTCGCAGTTTACCTCTGCTATTTTACTGGCGGCAACTTTGGTGGATGGAACGGTTGAGGTTGTGATTGAAAATCCCCTGGAAAAACCGTACTTACAAATGACTGTTGACTGGGTTAGAAAATTTGGCGGTGAAATTGAAATGACAGAGGATTATAAGCGCTTTACCGTTCGTGGACCAAAGCCTTATCAAACATGTTCAGCCATTGTGCCGGCTGATTGGAGTGGAGCAGCATTCCCGCTGGTGGCAGCCGCAATTACGAATTCGGCAGTCACCATCGAAGGGGTTGATGTTGATGATTGTCAGGGTGATAAAGAGGTGCTGCGGATTTTAATGGAGATGGGCGCAGATATTGAAGTTAATAAGGAAAAAATGCAGGTGACAGTGCGAGGCGGTAAACCGCTGAAAGCCAAATCAACCATTGATTTAAGTGATATTCCAGATACTTTACCAGCTTTGTCGGTATGTGCCTGCTTTGCCGAAGGAGATACCCATTTCACCGGACTGGCACATGTCAGAGTCAAGGAAACTGACCGGGTAGCGGTGATGCATGAACTGTTAACAAAATGTGGAGCAGATATTGAGATCGGAGCTGATTATATGGTGGTTCATGGCGGAAAAGCCTTGACCGGACAAGTGGTTAACAGTTATGATGATCACCGGATTGCTATGGCTATGACGGTTTGCGGCCTGGCAGCAGAGGGAACAATGAAGGTTGAACATGCAGAATGTGCATCCGTTTCTTTTCCGGAGTTTTATGAGAAAATGAACAAAATAGGAGCGGAAATAAAGATTCATGAGTAAGCAAAAAATAACAATTAAAGAAGTGGCAAAAGCGGCCGAGGTATCAATTGCCACCGTGTCCAGAGTGCTGAATGGAGAAGAAAGCGTGGCTCAGTCTTTAAGAGAGAGAGTGGAGGCAGCCATGCTGACTTTAAACTATGTGCCGAACGCCAGTGCACGTAATATTCGCAATGGCGATATGGGCATTATTGGTGTAATTGTGCCGGATGTGGGAGATGATTTTTTCTCCAAGATACTGGAAGGAATTATTGAAGGTGCAGAAACTT
This sequence comes from Clostridiales bacterium COT073_COT-073, assembly GCA_003858485.1. Classification (GTDB taxonomy): domain Bacteria; phylum Bacillota; class Clostridia; order Lachnospirales; family Vallitaleaceae; genus W11650. Next base: position 3,076 of record RQYD01000039.1, on the reverse strand, counting down.
TAGGGAAAAGTGTTTTGACATTTAGCTGTCATGGAAAAATTGGCCGGGAGTGGAAATGCTTGGAACAAGCAGCACAAGCGGGAATTAGCTCCTTGATTTACTGTCCGCAGGGAGAAGTTGAAGCCCGGGATATTTATAAGTTATTTCCCAAAGAGTTACCGCTGGTTATTTTATATCGGCGGGATATTCTGGAAAAGACACCTCACATTTATCATGATAATGTTAAGGGCGGATATATTGCCACCAAATATTTACTTTTACAAGGACGCCGCCGGATTGCTTTTATTGCTTCGGCCTGGGGAAACCCATTTAAGGATGCGACTGCCCTGATTCAAGCATCAGAGGGAACAAGGGCCGGTGCTTTTTCGGCAACGGACCGATTGCGGGGATATTTAAAGGCCCTGAATGAATTTCATGTGCCCTTTGATCCGGAACTGATCCGGCTCAGTGATTTTGGCTATGACAGTGGCTACGCCAGTGGAAAACGGCTGCTTTCTTCTTTGATTGATTTTGACGCAGTCATTGCCGGTAATGATTTATTAGCAGCTGGGGCGATGCAGGCTCTGTCTGAGCAAAATATCCGGATCCCTGAAAAAGTATCGATTATCGGCTTTGATGATTCTATTCATGCCAAAATTGCAATTCCCAGATTGACTTCGGTAAAGCAGCGACCATTTCATATCGGGCGTGAAGCGATCCGGATGCTGGCTGATGTTAAGGCTGGCAAAAAGGTCCAGGATTATGTGGTTGATGTTGAGTTGGTGGTGAGAGATTCAACATCACAGAAGGAATGGTAATTGTGGCAAGAATTTCAGTGGCCGATAGGAAAGCTGATTTCATAAAATTTTAAATAAGGATGACAGTAGTTGTAAACGGGGTAATTACTGGTAATACTTTAAAATAGAGGGCATAGTATAATGAAAGAACAGAATAGGAAATAAGAAGATGCAAAAGATCATGAAATTTTTGGGAGTAGAGAAAAGTAAAAAATGGGGTTTAAAGTTTTTGGCAGCTTTGCCGGCTCCGATTTTAATTGTATGGCTACAGCCATTTGGACTGGATCAGCGACAATCACTATTGGTGGCAGCATTATTGTTAACACTGGTTTGGTGGTCGGCCGGAATTGTGGCTAAGATACCAGCCTCAATTTTCTTGCTGCTGTCCTTTGTAAGTTTAGAAGCAGCACCGTTGAGAACAGTTTTTTCTTTTCCACTGTCAGAAACTTTTTTTCAAATTATCCTGACTTATATTTTTTCCAGGGGAATTGTTAATTCCGGTTTAATTGAAAAATTGATCGAACCCAGATTATTTCGCTGGTGTAAAACTCCGGTCAAAGTAATGGCAGCGATTGTGATATTATACATTTTAACGATTTATATTATTCCACAGCCACTGGCCCGTTTAATTATTATTACTAATATTATGGATGCTTTTTTAAAGGAAACTGACTTACCGGAGGAATCAAGAGCGGTTTTGATGTTTACCGGTTTTACCTTTTACACAGTCGTTAATATTGCTCTTTTAGATGCGGATATCATTATGAATAGTGCAGCAGTGGCTTTTGGCGGCCAGAATATCAGTAATTTGCAGTGGGCCAAATATATGCTGGTTCCAAGTGCTGTCTATGGCGGACTAATTTTTGGCCTGCACATTCTGCTTTTTAAAAAGCAGTTATGGGGCTTAAAGGTGAAAAGTAAAAGTGATTTTCATCCAGCCAGACAATTGTCGGGGAAAGAAAAGCTGGTCATGGCAGTGATTGGGATAACTGTATTATTTTGGATGACTTCAGCGGTACACGGCATTTCACCAGTGCTGGTAACGGCGATAGGAACAGCTGTTTTGTTTTTGATGCAGGTGATTAAACCCAAAGATTTTCTGGCTGTTGATGTATCAACTTTAATTTTTTTAACGGCTGCTTTTTCCATTGGCGGAGCAATGAAGGGCAGCGGAGTGGCTGATAAGATTTTCGGGCAAATTCACTTTATTTTCCCATCAGACTTTGGCATTACCTATTTGTTAGTAATAACTTTGGTAGCCATGATCATGCATATGATCTTAGGCAGCAATGTTACCACTTTATCGGTGGTGACTCCAGGTTTACTGGTACTGAGCGAAGGCCTGATGTCGGGGCAAATGTTGGTGTATATTTTAATTGTGGCTGTTTCTTTTCATGCCATATTACCATTTCATAATGTCAGCATTATGATTGGCAGCAGCAAGGGCTATTATCCCAGCAACTATGTCAGTAAATTGGGATTGGCGGTCACACCGCTGGTATTTTTAGCCATAGCCGGGATTTATTATCCCTGGTGGAGATTATTAGGACTAAAATAAAAGATCAAATCATAAAATAACAAATGAAATAATACCGACTGCAAAGATGGATTAATAATCTAAAATGCGGTCGGTATTTTTCTGCTATTTTAAGGACAAGTTTGCAACTGTGGCCTGGCGATCAGGTGATTTAGCCGGGATGCAATTTGACTATATATAGCTTGTTTAGGGAGTTGAGAAGATGATATGCCTGTTTTTTAAATGACAAAGTTCATTTGGCGCTGTCTGATGGATTTTGTGCATAAGCTTTGGCAACAGGAAAATTTCTTAAATCAGTTTATAAGGTAAGAAGTCAATTGATTGGCATTCCACTCCAGAAAGCAAAAAATAAGTGAAAAACCGTATATTTAATAAAAAATTTGCGGTAAATTTATAAAATATTTATGAAATTCCGCAAATAAAGGACGACTTTTTCCGAGAAATTTGCTAAAATAAAAAATAACAAAAGCAATTTAAAAAATTGGGTTAAAGAGATTAAATTAGGAAAATGGTCATAGGCAGCCAATAAAGCCAGAAAGGAGTGGGATATGAAAAATAGAAGAAATAATGAGGGAAGGTTTCTGGGAAGTCAATGGTGGATAAGGGGATTGATTTGTTTATTGGCCATGATTGGATTAGGTACAGCATCCATATCAGCTCAAGTGACATTTACTGATGTTCAGGGTAAGGAATGGTTTGCAGCTGATGTGATGGCCCTGGCAGCCAATTCCAATGAAATTATCAAAGGCTATCCGGATGGTAG
>RQYD01000038.1 GCA_003858485.1 Clostridiales bacterium COT073_COT-073 | reverse complement strand
AGGGAGGTCAATGCTCGTTTTATTTTAGATTTCCCTTAAAATTAAGTTTCTTATAAGATTTTGTAACAAAAATATAGGTAGTTTTTGACACTACCACTCTAAGCAGGAAGGAAATAAAATGAAAAAAAGGAAAATCGCTCCGTCAATTTTATCGGCGGATTTTACTTGTTTGGGAGAAGAAATTAAAAGAATAGAAGCAGCCGGATGTGATGAGATTCATATTGATATTATGGATGGAAATTTTGTGCCTAATATTACCTTTGGAGCGGCACTGGTCAGGCAGATCCGGCCGCTTAGCCAGAAACCTTTTGATGTTCATTTGATGGTGACAAATCCTGAGCAGCATATTCATGCTTTTGCTGAGGCTGGTGCAGATATCATTACCGTTCATGTGGAAAGTAGTTTACACTTGCAGCGTTTGCTGGCGGAAATTAAGCAACTTGGAAAAAAAGCGGGAGTTACTTTAAATCCGGCCACTCCGCTTTGTATGATTGAAGAAGTATTGGCTGAGGTGGACAGGGTTTTGATTATGTCAGTGAATCCCGGTTTTGGTGGCCAGAAATTTTTGACAAATGCTTTGGAGCGAATTGCTAAATTGGCAAAGATTCGGGAAGAAAAGGGCTATCAATATGATATTGAAGTAGATGGCGGGGTTCATGTTGGCAATGCCGAAACCATTGCTATGGCCGGCGCAGATGTATTAGTGGCTGGTTCAGCGGTGTTTGGAGCCGATGATCTGGAACTGGTGATAAAACAAATAAAAGGTGAGGCCTAGTACCAACCGTTGATATTCTTCCCAAACCGGACTTAAGGGGGGACGGACACTACTGCAACAGCCATTACCGTAGATGATATTTTACCGCATTTTACATAACAGAAGGATAAATGTCTGGCTGTTTGATGAAAATTATTAAAGATGAAAGGAAGCAGATGGAGAAAGGGCGTCATTATCGAATTATTGCAGGTGGGAAGGTTTGCTTTGATAATATCCCGGAAGTTTCGCCGGATGATATTATTTGGGTTGCAGCTGACAGCGGTGCAGCAGCATTATTAAGCAATGGTATTATGCCGGATATTTTGGTTGGAGATTTGGATTCGATTGCAGAAAAGGATTTGAACCAAATAAAAAATGACGGACAAATCGAAATTTTTCGTTTTCCGGCAGAAAAAGATATGAGTGATACTTATCTGGCTTTGCAGCTGGTTTCATTATTGGAAGATGGCGGTCCGGAAGAATTATGGACAGAATGGGCCCAATATCATATTCCGGCTGCTGGTTCGAAGTTTCTTAAAAAATGGCAGAGAATGTCCCATATAACCGGCTTAGCTCAAGTCGATATTTTAGGTGCCAGTGGTAGCCGGCCGGATCACAGCCTGGCTAATTATTGGATTGCTTATGGCTTTGTTTCCCAGCTTAATATCACATATTGGCAGGAAAAAAGTTTGGCTTATCCCTGTGTTGGTAAAACTGTGAAATACTTTAAAAAAAATCCGCAATATCCTTACTTTAGTATTTTACCGGTTTCTGAGCAAATTTGCGGCTTGACTTTGACCGGTTTTCGTTATCCTTTGTTTAATGCCAAGGTCAGGCAGGAAGAAGCATCACTTCTTCTCAGTAATGAAATTATTGATGAGAATGCCTTTTTTTCAATAACAGCAGGGAAAGTGCTGATCTTTCGGACAAAGGATTAATCCCGGAGCTTATTTAAGTGACAGTTTGTTTGATTTGGTTAGAAAGCAGGAATTATTTATAGCTATTAAAAAAGAGAGGAATTCTTAAAAATGAATAGTATGGGCTTGCGAATCGGCTCAAAATCAGCTATAATAATTGTACAAGCTCTGAACGCAAGTGCAAATGGGTGAGTGCAAACAGAAAGATTTATACAGAGGAAAGGTGTTCGCCTATTGAACGAAGCAATATGATATCTTTAATTTTCTTATTTTTTCCAATTTTTTGGTTAGACGAATATTAAGATTTACCGGTAAAAGGAAATTTAAAGAAGAATAGTACATTACTCAACTTTCCCACGTTCTTTGGAACAGCCTTTTTTATGGCGTGTGCCGCGGAAGCATCTTTTCACAGAAAAGTGCGAAAGGCATGTGCTGCGAAAGCGATCTTACGAAGTAAGTCGCGAAAGCGGTGTGCAACCGCAAGCCATCTCACGAAGTATGTGGCGAAAGCGGAGGAACCCATGTGCCCGCTCCCTGGAGCGGGATAGAGCCAAAAAAGACTGTGGGAAAGTTGAGTGATTAATTTTGATAAAGCACAGAAACGGAATGGGAAATGATACATTATATCAAAGGTGAATTGGTTCACAGCAGTGAAAGTGAAATTATAGTTGAAAATAATGGCATCGGTTATGTCATTGAAGTACCACTGTCAGTATTACCGGCACTGCCGGCTAAAAATCAGGAAATAAAGATTTATACAGAATTATATGTCAGAGAAGATATTTTAAAATTATTTGGCTTTTTGACCAGGGATGATTTAGAAATTTTTCGGATGCTGATTACCGTTAGTGGGATTGGTCCTAAAGGGGCACTGGCCATTTTATCATTAATGACTCCGGAACAGTTGCGTTTTGCTATATTAGCCAATGATGTTGACAGTATTTCGGCAGCGAAAGGAATCGGAAAAAAAACAGCCTCTAAACTGGTGATTGAATTGCAGGATAAATTAAGGGCTAAAGCAGGTAATATCAGTAATGAACCGATCAGTTTCGCAGGTCAGCGTAGTGTCAGTGTCAAATCTGAGGCGGTTGAAGCCTTGGTTGGTTTGGGGTATTCAGTTAGTGAGGCAACAGCAGCTCTAAAAAAAGTGGCAGATGATAATAGCCTTGAAGACATGATTAAATTGGGATTACGTTATTTATCGATCTAGTTAATAAATGATGATGGCACTGATAATGTCAGCAATGCCTGCTTTGGCAGGTATTGAGTTTGCCTGAGTTATCTTAAAAGATTAAATATCGTGGGCTTAACCTAATGGCAGGAAAGAGAATGGAGTATTGGAAATGAAAGACCGTATCATTACCGGCAGTTTAATGGAAGAGGATTTGGGTATTGACAGCTCACTCAGACCAAAAAAAATTGAAGATTATATCGGCCAGACAAAAGTTAAAGAAACCATGAAGGTATATATCGAAGCTGCTAAAAATCGTGGCGAAAGTTTGGACCATGTTTTACTTTACGGACCTCCTGGACTTGGAAAAACAACCTTAGCCGGTATTATTGCTGAAGAAATGAATGCTCCGATCCGGATCACTTCCGGTCCGGCCATTGAAAGACCAGGTGATATGGCGGCTATTCTCAGCAGTTTAAAGGATGGTGAAATTTTATTTATTGATGAAATTCACCGAATGAATCGACAAGTTGAAGAAATTCTATATCCGGGAATGGAAGATTATGCGATTGATATTTTGATTGGCAAAGGCCCATCAGCAAAATCGATTCGGATTGATTTACCTAAATTTACTTTAGTTGGAGCAACTACCCGAATCGGTTTATTATCTTCGCCACTGCGTGACCGCTTTGGTGTTATCCAAAAGCTGGAATATTACGAAACCAAAGATTTGCAAGATATTATTATACGCTCAGCCGGTGTTTTTGCTGTTGAAATTGATCCCGCCGGCGCTAAAGAATTGGCATTGCGCAGCCGTGGCACACCCCGGATCGCCAATCGTTTGCTGAAACGAGTCAGGGATTTTGCGGAAGTTAAGTATCAAGGGGTGATCACCGGACAGGTAGCCAAGGAGTCGCTGGATATTTTAGATGTTGATCCGTTGGGACTGGATAAAAATGATCGGCGGCTGTTATTGGGAATGATCGAAAAATATAATGGTGGTCCGGTTGGGCTGGAAACAATTGCAGCTACCATTGGCGAAGAAGCCGACACTGTACTGGAAGTGTATGAACCGTATTTGATGCAGCAGGGATTGTTGCAGCGGACGCCGCGTGGGCGAAAAGTTACACCATTTGGCTATAAGCATTTGGGACTTTCAGACGAAAAATATCAACACCAGCTGGATTTGGAGTTGACGGAAAGAATTGGTTTTTAACAGGATGGGGGCATTGTTGTGGATGAGGAACTGAAATTATTAAATATGATTCTGGAAAATGAAAAAATAAATCAAAGGGCAATTGCCAAAGAAGTTGGGGTTTCGCTGGGAACAATTAATTCAATGCTGCGTGAGTTGGAGGCAAAACAATATTTGTTGATCAGCAGAGCAACGCATAACTCAGCCAGATATTTATTAACCGAGGAAGGGAAAGCCTATCGCAGTCGTAAATTGTATCAATATATCGAAGAATGCTCTGAATGTATCACTAAAGTTCGGACAGGCATTCGCAACTCTTTGCTGAGCTTGATTTCACAAGGAGTTGTCCGGTTTTATTTATCTGAGACAGAAGATGAATTTTATCGGATTGTCATGCTGATTTTAATGGAGTTGTCACGTAAGTCAGCGATTGTTTATGATATAAAAATTCCGGAAAACATTCCGGAAAATTCTGTAATATTAGGGTGGCATCAGGAAAATCCCTACCACCATTACAAACAATATTTCCATTTGATAAATCATTCAACTTTTTGAATATATCTGTTTTGCAGTCACATTCCCCTGGCGCAGTTTACTTATAAGATTGCTTTCGGGGCACACGCATTTGTATTTGTACACTTCAAATTAACAGCTTTTATCAGAGAAAGGAACGAGAAATGGAAAATCAAACAAAAGTCTTGATTGGCGGACAAGTTTATACTTTAGGCAGTGGTGAAAGCGAAGAATATATGCAGCGAGTGGCCTTATATTTAAATAAAAAAATGGAAGATCTGAAAAATGTAACCGACATTAAACGGATGAACAGTCGGATGCAATCAATTTTGCTGGCCATTAATATTGTCGATGATTTATTTAAAGAAAGAAAAATTGTTGAAGAAGAAAAGAAAAAATCTGCTCATCTGGCCAATGAAAACAAAAAGTTGCAGCGGGAAATTGAAAGAACGAAACAGGAATTGGATGAGTATTTAAAGCTGTTAAATGCAGAATAAAAGTAGTTTTAATATCGGGCCTTGTAATACGGATGGGTCAAAATGAGAAATATGAGGAAATTATGATAGTACCAGAGATTTTAGCGCCGGCCGGTAGCATGGAAGCTCTTTATGCGGCTATTCACGCCGGAGCTGATGCTGTTTATTTTGGTGGTAAGGTTTTATCCGCCAGAGCTTATGCCGGTAATTTCACCGAAACGGAAATCAGACAAGCAACTGAATTATTGCACCAATCCGGAGCCAAAGCTTATCTTACTTTGAATACTTTGGTTAAAAATCATGAGCTGAAATTATTAAATGAAATTGGAGATACTCTCTGTCAGGCAGGCGTTGATGCTGTGATTTTGCAGGATATGGGAGCATATCTCTTTTTTAAAAAGTATTTTCCGGAATTAGTCCTTCATGCCAGTACACAGATGACAGTGCACAGTATTGCCGGAGCTAAAAGATTATATGATTTGGGATTTGAACGAGTGGTTCTGAGCCGGGAACTAGATTTAAAGGAAGTTAAGGAAATCATGGCGGCAGTGCCGATTGAGGTTGAAACCTTTGTTCACGGTGCTCTATGCTATTGCTATTCAGGCCAATGCCAAATGAGTGCCGCTTATGGAGAACGCTCAGCCAATCGTGGTAAATGTGCACAGCCCTGCCGACTGCCTTATGAAACTGGTAAACAAAAAGGTTATTTCCTGTCACTCAAGGATCAAATGACCCTGCATTATTTGCCGGAATTAACAGCAGCCGGGATCCATTCTTTTAAAATTGAAGGACGGATGAAAAATCCGGAATATGTTTACACAACAACTTCCATGTACCGAAAATATCGGGATTTGGCATTAGCTGGCGGCCGCTATCAAGTGGAAGAAGCAGATATTCAAAAAATGAATGAAGTTTTTTCGCGTGGTCAAACCAGCCCGGGCTATTATTTTGTGCGCAAATCTGCGCAAATGATTTTTCCTGAACAGCCCAAAACAGCTAAACTAACCAATGCCAAAACATTGGCGGAACTATCTTTTGTCCGGGAAAAGCCGATTTCTAAAGTGGAAATTAATATGGAATTTCAGGCCAAGCTGCATCGACCGATGCAGTTAATTATTCGTTTTCAGGGAGGGACAGCGGATATTCCGCCTGTTTATCAAATTGGCCCTGAGGTTGAACCTGCTGCTAAAAGGGCAGTGACTCAGGCTGATATTGAAAAACCTTTGAGCCAAATTGGTGATACGGTTTTTATTCTGACAAACTTAAAGATTGATTTAGCGGAAAATGCTTTTATTCCCCTTAGTCAGATTAAGGAATTGCGCCGTCAGGCATTGGCAGAGGCTGAAGCAGCCTGGAAAAAATGGTTATCGGAACAAATGCCAAAACCAAAGGAATTCCAGCCGAATTATCAGGCATTGGCTCATCAGATATTAACAATGGATGGGCCAGGGAAAAGTTATAGTCATCCCCAAGTATCGGTATTAGTTCGAACAACTGAGCAGTTAAAGTCAGTATTAGTTTCTGCTGCTGATCGCATTTATTTGGAATGGTCATTTTTAGCGATTGAAAAAATCATCGAAATGATCGGAGCATGGAATCAAGAACATCAGGCTGATAATAAAAGATTTTTTTTGGCGCTGCCGACAATTTTACGGAATCAGGAACAAAAATGTTTTTGGCAGGATTTTCATCGATTGCGGGATGCCTTTAAAGAATGGAACAGAGAGCTAGGCGCATTAGTGCGGACAGCCGATCATTTAAATGTACTGAGTAGTCAAAAGATACCGGTTGTATTGGATCATTCGCTCAATATTTGGAATCAATTTGCTTATCACTTTTATCTGGACACAGATAAACCGGTTGATATTTGTTTAAGCAATGAAATTAACTATATATCCCGATCTAAAATCGGAGCCTTTGAAATGGTAATATATGGAAAACTGGCAACCATGCAGACAGCGAATTGTTTAGCCAATGTTCATTCGCAGGCAGGAAATAAGGATAAGAATCCATTTTGCAAAATTGGTGCAGTTGAGAGCTTAGATTATATTACTGATCGCAAAGGCAGTTTGCTGGGATATCACCGTAATTGTAAAAGCTGTTCTAATACATTGTTTAATTCAGTTCCGCTTTATTTGGCAGATTTAGATACAGATTTTGCTCATTGTCTCAGATTTGAACTTTTGGATGAGAAGCCGGCGGAAATTGCCAGGCTGATGCAGATAATCAGTGAAATAAAAAATGGGAATAAGATAAAGGATAATCCTTTTGGAGAGTTTACCAGAGGACATTATAGCAAAGGAGTCGAATAATGAAGGAAGGATTGATAATTTTCAGTCTGCTGTTTTTAGCTGGAAATTATTTGGCATATAAAGAAAAAATATCGGCTGCTCTGTGTTTTGCTTTGGTTTTGGCCGGAGAAATTATGGCAATGGTTAGTCTTTATTCATGGCAGGGTTACAGCAGGCAGCTCTTGTGGGTATCTTGTCTGGTATTTCTTTTTTCTGTGATTGCATTTTTGCTGCCGCACTGGCTGCCCAATTTAAATTTGCTGATTTGGGCAGAAATCACTTTTTTGGTGCAGACCGGTACTTTTATACTGTATCGGATTGATGGCAGCTTGGCCTTTCGCCATATTATCATTTGTCTGGCCGGCTTGCTTTTAATCTGGCCGGTTCAGGCAGTTATTAAATTGTTTTCTTCAGCCTACCGTTTCCATTTGATTTATTATGTATTGGCGGTTGTTTTATTGTTAATGAATAATGTGACCCGTTATGGTGCCACTAATTGGACACAAATTGGTGATTTTGTATTTCAGCCCTCGGAATTTGTAAAGATTTTATTTTCTTTATTTTTAGCTTCTTATTTACTGAGAGAATATCGGTTAAAAGTTTTTATCCGGGCAACGGTCTTAAGCTTTGCAGTAATTGGTATTTTGGTACTGCAAAGAGATTTAGGCGGAGCCTTTATTTTCTTTACTATTTATGTGGTTATTACCTATATGTACAGCCATAATAAATGGTTATTAGCCGTTCAATTTGCAGGAGCCGGCGGAGCAGCAGTGGCCAGTGCTTTTTTATTTACCCATGTTCGGGTAAGGATTATCAGCTGGTTAGCACCATTTGCTTATGCTGAAAATGAAGGCTATCAAATTGTTCGTTCATTGCAGGCCCTGATGAACGGGAAATGGCTGGGAACAGGCCTTGGTTATGGACAGCCGGCACGAATTCCGGTAGTCACTTCTGATTTTTTATTTGCGGCTATTGGTGAAGAATATGGCGCCATTTATTTATTGTTGTTTGTTTTGCATTTTTGCTTTTTAATTCTCTTGCTTTATAATCAATGTTTAAAATCACAAAATAAATTTTATTTTTATGCCGGCACCAGCTTGACCACCATGTTAGCCATTCAGGGCTTTTTGATCATGGCCGGATGCAGTGGCATGATTCCTTTAACTGGCGTAGTGCTTCCGTTTGTCAGTTATGGTGGCAGTGCCATGATTGGAAATTTTATGATTGCGGCGATGATTGAAACTATGACCAAAGCTGGATATCAAGGGCCAAGACTGGAAGATGTTTTTGGCAGCAGTAGCCGTTTTTTTGCGCAAATAGAGCCGGGAGATCAGATGCAAGTTAAAGCACTGGCTAAATATATCCGAATTTTGAAATATTTTATTTTTGGACTTTATTTAATCTTTACTTTATATTTGATCTGGCTGTATGCTATTTGGGTGATGCCGGTGATATAAATGAATTGCTGATATGGGAATTGGGGCAAATTCTCAAAATAAGCCCGAATCCAACAGGAACTTATTTTGAGAATCAACTGTGTTATCTTTTTTTAAAAAAAAGAGATTTCCTATTGAAAAAAGGCATAAAACATTATATACTATTTCCTAAATGAGAAATTCTTTTTAAAATTCTCGATATTTTATGGATTCTAAAGCAATTTTGCGTGGCCTGTGAGTGAAGGCATGATGGAATCCGATTGGTGATTAACCCCCAAGGAGGTCTGAAATGGTTGAAGCTGTCAGTTGTGGTGGGGTGGTAATCCATAGAGGGAAAATATTATTGCTTTATAAAGACTATAAGGGAAGATATGAAGGCTGGGTGTTACCGAAAGGAACGGTTGAAAAAGGGGAGGATTATAAACAAACAGCACTCAGAGAAGTGAAAGAAGAAGCCGGCGTATCAGCAAATATTATTAAATATATTGGTGACAGCCAATATACCTTTAGGGTTGCAAATGATATTGTGAATAAAGATGTTCACTGGTATCTAATGAAAACCTATAACTATTATAGTAAGCCACAAAAAGAAGAATATTTTGTAGATTCCGGGTATTACAAATATCATGAAGCCTATTATTTACTGAAATTTTCCAATGAAAAACAAATTTTGGAAAAGGCTTATCAGGAATATTTAGCGCTTAGAAAATCGGGTATCTGGAATGGCGGAAAATAATGCTGACCAAGAGTTTTTGGGGTTTAGCCCAAAAACTCTTATTTTTTTTGATAAGAATTGGTATGTGGATCGGGACTTATTTCTTAACATAGAGCGATTGCGGTCTGTGCTTGAATCAGACAATGAGATCGATTGACATTTACCAATAGTCGTCCTATAATATAAAAAACGGAGGTAATGACATGAATAATTTTAAAGGCAATAAGTTTCAATTTAAATATACAGGAGCTAAGCTGTTGCTAACAGCCGGCTTGTCTTTGACCATAGCAGTGGGCTGTAGCCAAACGAATTCGCCGAAAGAAGAAAAAAAGGAGATGCCGGTGCAAACAACGCAAACCACTTCAGCCGAAAGCCCAAAAATGAATACAGAACAAAGCAAAGATCCGGAAAAGAAAGAATTGACGCAATCTGAAAAAAATGATGAGCAGACAAAGGTGGAAACTGAAAAAAAATCTGCAAAAGCAGCTGACCAGTCATCAGAAGGGGCGGTTAAAAACAGTGAAAATGTACCTGCGGACACGCCAAATAATCTTTTGGAACAAAGAAAAATTATGATTCCGGTAACGGATATCAGTGCTGTACTGCCGGAGGAATTATATCAAAAACTAAAAGAAATTGATTTTGCTGATTTTAATTTGGATGCCGATAATCCGAAACAAATAAAGGATATCAACAGTTTATATGTATTGGCCAACAAAGCCAATTATTTTCCGGAAGATTTTAAACCTCAAAATTTGGTGGTTCCGGCCATTCCTTTTTCTTTTTCCGGAGAAAATGAAAAGAAATATTTGCAGCAACCGGCAGCCGATGCCATAACATTATTGATTAATGGAGCAGCCAATGAGGGAATTGCTATTTCCGGAGTATCAGGTTATCGTTCGATTGCCAGGCAAAAGGTAATTTATAAATATAATGTTGATAATTACGGACAGTCTCATGCGGATAAGTATAGTGCGAAACCTCAGTATTCTGAGCATCATACCGGTCTGTGTATGGATGTCAGTTCAGCCAGTGTGGGTTTTGATTTGGTAGAGAAATATGGAAATACCAAAGAAGGCAAATGGTTAGCTGAAAATGCTCATAAATATGGCTTTGTTATTCGCTATCCCAAAGGCAAAGAAGAAATTACCGGTTACTCTTATGAGCCCTGGCATATTCGTTATCTGGGGGTTGAACTGGCAACTTTTCTTTATAATCATGGTCTGTGCTACGAAGAATTTATTGCCGGATTTCAGCAGATAACTGCCGGGGAGCCGGAGATGATTAAGGCTGAGGAAAGTGAAGGAAAAGAAAATACGGAAGCCAAAGATCAGCCGGAAAATAAAGAACAACCAGAAAATAAGGAACAAGTAGAGGCTAAAGAACAAACCGAAAGTCAGAAACAATAAGCAGTAGAAGTTAGAGCATATAATAAGAACAGTTATAACTCAAAACCACAGGAAAGGAATGACGGATATGAAAGCAGCAGTCATTGGTGCAGGCAGCTGGGGTATGGCATTGGCAGCCTTATTGGCCAAAAACGGACATAAAGTGACATTGTGGTCATGGCAGCCAGCTGATTTAGAAGAAATCAGAGCTACCGGTACAATTGCTTCCAAATTGCCAAAAGCACAATTACCGGCCAGCATTGAATTAAATGAAAATATATCGGAAGCCTGCCATTTAAAAGAAATGATTGTAGTAGCGATACCTTTTGCAGCTGTTCGCACAGTCTTAGCTCAGTTACAGCCAATTTTAACAGATGGTCAGATTATTGTTCATGTTTCTAAGGGAATTGAGCAACACAGCTTAAAAACACTGGATGAAATTACTGCTGAATATTTTCCGGATCATCCCACAGCCATTTTATCAGGCCCTTCACATGCTGAGGAAGTGGTGCAGGCTATGCCCACTTCAGTGGTGATTGCTTCTCGCCAAAATCAGCTTATTTCGACACTCCAGGATGTTTTTATGAATTCATCTTTTCGGGTCTATGGCAGCAATGATATTAAGGGAGTGGAACTGGGAGCGGCTGTGAAAAATGTGATTGCTCTGGCTGCCGGAATTTCTGATGGTTTAGGATTTGGTGATAATGCCAAAGCGGCTTTAATTACCAGAGGAATGGCGGAAATTCGTCGTTTGGGCCAGGCACTTGGAGCAGATGACTATACTTTTACCGGACTAAGTGGTATGGGAGATTTAATTGTAACCTGCACCTCTTTGCATAGCCGAAATCGTAAGGCAGGATATTTGATCGGACAAGGACAGTCACCGGAGCAGGCCATTGCTGCAGTCGGAATGGTAGTGGAAGGCTTTTATTCAGCTGTTGCATGTAAAGAATTGGCAGATGCCTGTCAAGTGGAAATGCCGATTGTTATCCAAATGAATGAAGTCCTGTTTCATGGAAAAAATCCACGTCAGGCAGTCGAAGACTTGATGCTGAGGGATAAAAAATTTGAATAAATTACAAGGGTTATTAATAATGATTATCAAGAAGATGGATAGTCTGAAAAAATGTTTTTCAGAATGAAAACAATGCATATTTTCAGCGCTTTTAGATGGCAAAATCATAAATTATTATTGGATTTTTATTAATTTCAGCATGAAAAGAATATCTGTGGACATAGATACTAAACATTTTATCCAATAAATGAAATTAAAAATTGAATAATATCACTAAAGGATTTTGGCGTGTTTTATTAATTTTTTTTGTTAAGTAGTTGACAGGTTTTTTAATTAGGTATAAAATATTTTTAAATCTTCGGGAAAATAAAAATAAACTTTGCAGCTGATTCGTTAATTAATCCTATAGTTAGGAGAAAAGAAAAAAATGCAAGTTTTTTTTATGGCCGATTGATAAAAAATTAACTTATCTGGAGCAGGATAAGGTTGGTAAAATAACATTATGACAATTTAAGGAGATTGATTATGAAATCAGCAAAAAAAGGGTTACCGGTTTCTATCGGCATAGCAAGTGTATGGTTCGGTGCTCACTGCGGACCAGGTGTTGCTTCGGGAAACCAAATTGGACAGTACTACAGCAAGTTTAGCATTTATGGTTTATTTACCGGATTAATTGCTATGTTACTGTTGGGCTTTTGTATTTATTATTCTATTGAATTTGCCAGAGTAACAAATACTTATAATTTTAAAGATTTTGCCAATAAGTTTTTTTCACCGTACCAAGTATTCTTTGCCAATTTCTTTGATTTTACCTATGCAGCCACTGTATTATTGGTAGTTGGTTCTTGTATTGCTACCGGAGCGAAAGCGATGGAAAATGCATTTGGCATTCCGGTTTTAATTGGCAGCTTGATTTTAATTGCCATTACCATAGTACTTTCGATCTTTGGTGCTGAGTTAGTCAGATCTTCATCAACTTTAATGACAGTTCTTATCCTGGTGGCACTTGGTATCATTATTATAGTTGGCTTAACTTCTGATAAATCTCAATTTGCTGCTCACTGGGCACAAACCAATTTGCCGGAAAATGTACCGCCAGTAAGTAATGTCAGCTTATTAAGCGCAGTTTGGGCAGCTGTTTTATATGCCGGTTTCCAATCAGCCGGAAATATGGCCAATGCGGTATCGGTTGCAGAAGGATTGAAAGATCGGGCAGATTCAATTAAAGCAGTTGTTTATGGTATTGTCGCCAATGTTTCTTTAATTATTGGTGTGGCTGCCTTATTGTTTGCATATCCGAATATTTTAAATGAATTCTTTGCTGCTATTAAGGGTGGCGGAAGCTATATTCCAAACCAAAAAGTTGCGGAATTTTTAGGTGTTCCATTCCTGGGAACATTGTATGTGGTCATTCTTTTATTAGCGATCATTACAACTTTGGTCAGCTTTGCTTTTGCAGTATGTAATCGTTATGGCAAGTATATTCCGATGCAGGCTGGTGTGAAACGTGATTTGATTACTTTATTAATTATGTTGGCTCTGTGCTTACTGGTATCGCAATTAGGTCTTAATGTTATTGTTGGAAAAGGCTTTAAATATTTGGCCTATGCTTGTATTGCAGTGGTTATTTTACCAACCATTGCTATTGGACATATCAAAATCAAAAATGCTGTTAAAAATGCAAAATAATAAATGCTTCAAGCTTTTCCGGCAGTTTGTCTGCCGGAAAAGTTACGTTTTATTTTATTTAATTTCAAAATGAAATGTATAGCGGATCAACTTTTTTGTATTCCTGTACCCGGTGTTTAAGTTATGTGTTGCAAAAATGCCGGACAGAGCTAAAAAAGACTGTGAAAAAGTTGAGAAGTTATCAGTTTAAAAGATAAGCAGTAAACAGACCCTTATTTGGAAATAAGGGGGTTAAAGTATTCTCGGTTCAGGTTATGGATATCGTGTCAGGAAAATGGGTAGCTTAACAACAGACCGATATATAAGGAGGAAATCATGCAGTTTATTCAATTTAATAAGATTGACTTTAAGATTCCGGGAATTGAAGAAGTAAAACTACCTAAGATGGTAAAGATCAGACAAAATTATGACAATGCCAAAATTGATGATTTAAAATCATTTATTGAGCAGGAGATGGATAAAACCATTGCCGATAAAGACAGTTATATTGGCAAAAGCATTTGCATTACTGTCGGCAGTCGTGGGATTCCGCATTTGGATCTGATGGTGAAAACGATTGCCGGAAAATTAACCGAATACGGTGCAAAACCGTTTATTATTCCATCCATGGGTAGTCATGGCGGTGCAACGGTCAAAGGTCAACTGGAAATCATTGAAGGTTATGGTATTACCGAAGAAACTATGGGTGTGCCAATCCGAGCAACATTAGATGTTGTGCAAATTGGTGAATTACCGGATAAGACTCCGGTCTACTGTGATAAGTATGCATATGAGGCAGATGGAATTGTTATTTTAAATAAGATCAAACCGCATACTGATTTTAGAGGCAAGCATGAAAGCGGTCTGGCAAAAATGATGGCAATTGGTATTGCCAATCACGAAGGAGCATCGATGTTCCATCGGATGGGCTTTCAAAGTTTTGCTGAACGGATCCCGGAAGTGTGTGAAGTGTTTTTAAAAAATGCCAAATTGGCTTTTGGGGTTGGAATTGTTCAAAATGCTTATGATGAGATCAGTGAACTGGAAATTATTCCCAAAGAGAAATTTTTAGAAAGAGATGCCGCTCTCCTGGAAATTGCTAAACGCAAGATTGCCAATTTTAAAAATCCTAAATTTGATTTGTTGATTATTGATGAAATTGGTAAAAATATTAGCGGCAACGGTCATGACCCTAATATCACCGGACGCAGCAATTCTAAAGGGTTTGAAGATGTGGTCGATATTCAAAAATTATTTATTCGGGGTATCAGTAAAGAATCCCACCATAATGGCGCCGGTATTAAGGGAGCAGATATTACTACCCGTCGTTGCCTGAGTGATATTGATTTTGGAGCAACATGGACAAATGTGGCAACTGTCAATATTTTGACCGGTGGCAGTATTCCAATGTATGTAGAAACGGATGAGGAAGCAATTAAAATATGTATTCGCACTTGTTTGGGGATTGATTATACCCAGGCAAAGATCGTGCGGATTTTAAATACTCTGCATATGAATGAAATCGAGGTTTCAGTTCCGTATTATGAAACATTAAAGGACAATCCGGAAATTGAGCTTTTAAGTGAGCCTTATGATATGGAATTTGATGCAGATGGATTTTTAATATAAAAGTCGAAAAAGGAAAAGGCTTAGGAGTAAATATGTATTATTTAGGAATTGATGTTGGCTCGACCACCTCTAAAGCGGTGGTTATTAATGAAAAAAAAGAAATCATGGCTAAAGAGATCTTGATTGCCGGCATTGGCACAGATGGGGCGGAACGAGTTTACCAAAAAATATTGGAACAGATCCCAGCTGAGCAAATTGCCAAAATTACGGCCACCGGTTATGGCCGGAAACTCTTTGCCAAGGCTGATACAGAAATCAGTGAATTAAGTTGTCATGCCAAAGGAGTATTTCATACCTTTCCTGAAACCAGGACGATTATTGATATCGGCGGACAGGATGCAAAGGTTTTACTGCTCAATGACAAAGGGCGAATGGTTAATTTTGTGATGAATGATAAATGTGCGGCCGGAACCGGACGATTTTTGGATGTTATGGCCAATATTTTACACTTGCAAATTGGAGATTTACAGGAAGAATATTTTAAATCAACCATGCCGATCACTATTTCTAATACCTGCACAGTATTTGCTGAATCAGAAGTAATTTCTCAGTTGGCAAACGGCAAGGATAAAGCGGATGTCATTGCTGGAATTTGTATTTCGGTAGCCAATCGGGTGGCATCATTAGCCAAGCGGGTCGGTATTAAGGAAAAAGTATGTATGAGCGGTGGTGTTGCGCGCAATCAGGGAGTTCGTGATGCAATGGCCAAAAAGTTGGAAATGGATATTTTGTTTTCACCGGATGCTCAGTATATGGGAGCATTGGGTGCAGCCATTTATTCCCTTGAAGAAATGGAGTAGTTCAAATTCAGAGGCTATTGTTGAGCAATTTACAAAATTGTTTTCTTGCCTGAACTTTTAATAGCTTGGTCATTATTTTGATATTTGTCCGGAAAAGTGGTTTAGGCAGGAAAATTGAATAAAAAAGGTTAATTATTTTTTTGCATCATGCAAAAAATCAATGCAATTTTAAGGAGGCGTATTATGGCAGAAGAAGTAAAAAAAGATGTAAAGCCGGAAAAGAAGCCAATTGATCCTAATTCTTCCAAATATAAATTAGGAAAGATCATTCAGGATCACTATCGTGAAGTGGCAGAGGCGAAGGAAAGAGGAGAAAAGATTGGTTGGTGCGCAAGTAACTTCCCACAGGAAATTTTTCAAACTCTGGGAGTTAAAGTCTGTTATCCGGAAAACCAGGCAGCGGCTATTGCGGCGCGTGGTGCTGGTGAAAAAATGTGCGATATTGCAGAAAGTGATGGATATTCCAATGATATTTGTGCATACGCCCGGATTAGTTTGGCTTATATGAAAATCAAAGATGCACCGGAGCAAAATATGCCACAGCCGGACTTTTTGTTATGCTGCAATAATATTTGCAACTGTATGATTAAATGGTATGAAAGCATTTCCAAAGAATTAAATATTCCTTTGATTTTAATTGACATTCCATTTAATCCGGATTATGAAGTATCGGATGCTCAACTTGCTTATGTTAAGGGTCAATTCCTGGATGCGATTAAGCAATTGGAAGAAATTACCGGTAAAAAATGGGATGACAAAAAATTTGAAGAAATTATGGCTATTTCCAACCGGACTTCTCGAGCTTGGTTAGAAGCAACTTCATATACCAAATATCATCCGTCACCATTAAATGGTTTTGATTTATTAAATCACATGGCAGTTGCTGTTTGTGCACGTGGAACTGTCGAAGCAGCCGAAGCTTTTGAAACTTTGGTTGAAGAATATAAGGAAAATGTTAAGACCGGCAACAGTACTTTCCGGGGTGAAGAAAAACATAGAATTATGTTTGAAGGAATTGCCTGCTGGCCGCATTTAAGAGTAACTGCAACAGGCCTTAAATCACGTGGCATGAATATGGTTGCCACTATTTATGCGGATGCTTTTGGCCTTTTATATGACAATTTTGATGAATTAATTAAATGCTATTGTAATGTTCCAAATGCTGTATCGCTGGAAAAAGCCAGAGATAATCGGATCAAAATTATTGAAAAAACAGATCCGAAAGGACTTTTGGTTCATACCAACCGTTCTTGTAAATTATGGAGCTCTTTTATGTATGAAATGAGCCGTCAAATTGGAGAAGCTACTGATATTCCGGTTGTTTCTTTTGACGGTGATCAGGCCGACCCAAGAAACTTCTCCGAAGCTCAATATGACACCAGAGTACAGGGATTATTTGAAATTATGGAAGAAAACAAGAGGGAGGCAGTACAATGAGTAGATTAAGAGAATTATTAAATCAATTTGAAGAAGTTGCCAACTCGCCGAGAAAGCAATTGGACAAATATTTGGCTGAAGGAAAAAAGGTTGTGGGAACTGTGCCGGTGTATACTCCGGAAGAATTAATTCATTCCATGGGCTTTGTGCCATTTGGTGTATGGGGGGCGGATGTGGAAATCAAAGATGCAAAAGCCTACTATCCATCCTTTATTTGCTCGATTTTACAAAGCATCTTAGAATTAGGCATTCATGGGGCTTATCGTGGATTGCAGGCAATTGTAATTCCTTCATTGTGTGATTCATTAAAATCATTGGGCCAGAACTGGAAATATGCGGTTAAGGATGATATTTTATTTATTCCCATGACTTATCCGCAAAATCGTGAAAATGAAGTTGGCCGCGCTTTTACCAAGGCTTCTTATGAAAGAGTAAAAGCTGATCTGGAAAATCATTTACAAGGACATTTTTGTGATCAGCAGCTGCAAAAATCTCTTGATATTTATAATGAACATAATCGTTTAATGCGTCAGCTTAGCTTGAAGTTAAGTGAGCATGATCAAATTACGGCATATGAACGCCGCAATATTTTCAAATCGGCTCATTTTATGTTAAAAGAAGAACATAATGAATTAGTGGCAGAATTCCTGAAAGAATTAGATAATTTGGAAAAATCAACCAAAAAGACCAGAGTGATCACTACCGGTATTTTAGCTGACAGTCCAAATTTATTGGCAATTTTTGATGATAACAATATGACCATTGTTGGTGACGATATTGCACATGAATCCAGACAATACAGAACAGATGCTGTAAATGGTGAAACAGCACTGGATAAGCTGGTTGATAAATTTGCCAATATGGGCTGCTGCAGTGTCTTGTTTGATAAAGACCGTAAGCGTGCAGACCTGATTAGAGATATGGCTAAAGAAAGAAAGGCTGATGGTGTGGTTGTGCTGATGACCAAATTCTGTGATCCTGAAGAATTTGATTATGTTTGCATTAAAAACACTTTAGATGAAGCCGGAATTGCCAATGTAATTACTGAAATCGATCGTCAGATGGTAAATTATGAGCAAACCAAAACTACTCTTGAAACCTTTAAGGAAATGCTCCGATAATTCGTTGCTTATTTGCAAAAAAAATGATATTATGGGAAAAACTGCTGTCATACTGCTTGGTATGACAGCAGGCAACTATAATGAAGAAATGTTAGAAGTGATGACATTTATTAGAAAAAGCAGGAGATTATGGAGCTGATTAATCGTACAATTCAAGAATGTTTTAACCAGCGGATTCAGGAAACGCCGCAGGCATTGGCTTATCATTTTGGTGAAGTCAAATATACATGGGCAGAAACCGGAAATATTACTTTTCAGTTAGCAAAAAAACTGATGGCAGAGGGAGTTCGCAAGGGTGACCGGGTTGGACTACTATCAGTTAATAGTGATGCTTGGCTTTTTTATTTTTTTGCATTGCAAGCAATTGGTGCACAAACCGTTTTGTTAAATACAGCCTTAACGGATGATGAGATTATTCGTAATATTGAACTGACGGAAGTTAATTTTCTTTGCTATGGCAAAGGATATCGGCGTACTTTTGATGAATTGATGAATCGCTTAAACCTGATTTGTATGAGAAAATCATATTATGGCAGCATTAAAATGCTGGAGGGAATGGAATATTGGCAGGAAATGGCAGGCGAATATCCGGTGGATTTTTCGATTGCTGAAGTATCCGATCAGGAGATTTGCTGCTTTTTATTTACATCCGGGACAACTAAAGCCTCCAAAGCAGTGATGCTGACACATTATAATGTGATCAATAATGCAAGGGCGATTGCCGAAGCGTTACGCTGGCAGCCGGCAGACAGAATGTGTGTGACGGTTCCGTTTTTTCACTGTTTTGGTTTAACTGCCTGTATTTTAACGGGATTGCAAACAGGATTTCCACTTTATGTATTGGCTCATTACCGGACATTGCAAGTCTGCAAAATACTGGAACAGCATCAATGTACCATTTTAAATGGAGTGCCCAGTATGTTTTTGGCTATGCGCCATAATCCTATTCATCAGGACTATGACCTGACTTCTGTTCGTTCCGGAATTATTGCCGGCTCACCGATTTTTGAGCAGGATTATTATGATATTTGTCGTATGTTTGATTCGCAGATGCGCTTGCAGCCTTCTTATGGACAAACAGAATCATCACCATGCATTACCGTGGCCGATTATGATGATGATTTAAAAACCAAGGCAACCGGAGTTGGACGACCAATTGAACATGTTGAACTAAGGGTGATAGACCCGGAGAGTGGCAAAATTTGCCAGACCGGTGAACGGGGAATGATTGAAACCCGTGGTTACCATATTATGAAAGGATATTACGCCATGCCCCAGGAAACCGCCGAAGCTTTAAAAGATGGCTGGCTGGTGACCGGTGATATAGGTTATTTGGATGAAGATGGTTATTTGCATATTTCTGGTCGTAGAAAAAATTTGATTATCCGTGGCGGTGAAAATATTGCGCCGGAAGAAATTGAGTATTATATCAGACAAATTGAAGGAATTGATTTGGTTAAGGTAATGGGCGTTCCGGCGGTAGTATTGCAGGAAGAAATTGTTGCCTGTATTACAACTAAATCCAGCAAATTAACAGCTGAACAAATTACGGCTGAGTTGCGGGAACATTTGGCTGAGTATAAGATCCCGCGATATATTTTCTTTTTGAATGAAATTGAAAAATCCGCTTCAGGAAAAATTGATGAAAAAAAGTTAATGAAGACTATATTAAGGAAAATTAAGGAGGAGTCATAATGTTTTTATCAGAAAAACATACACTAATTCAGAAGCTGGCAGCTGATTTTGCCGCTAAAGAATTTACCAAGGAATTTTTAGACCATGTAGAAGAAAGCGAAGTTTTTCCGGAAGAAATGTATCAGAAAATGGCCAAAGCCGGATTTTTTGGAATAAAAGTGCCAAAAGAACTGGGCGGAGCAGGGGCCGACAATTTGGCTTATGTTTTAGTAATGGAGCAAATTGCCAAAGCCAGCGGCGTGGCCAGTATTTATGTGTCTTCGCCGAACTCTTTATCCGGTGGACCATTATTACTTTCTGGTACAGATGAGCAAAAAGATAAGTATTTAAGACCAATTATTACTGGTGAGAAAAAACTTTGCTTTGCCTTAACAGAACCGGGAGCAGGATCGGATGCCGGTAGTATGACTTCTCGTGCGGTTAAAAATGGTGATCATTATATTTTAAATGGCAGAAAAACATTTATTACCATGGCGCCATTGGCTGATTATGCCATTGTATATGCTAAAACTGATCCTACTGCTGGCACCAGAGGCATTAGTGCTTTTATTATTGATATGAAATGGCCGGGAGTATCTTGTGGTAAACCTGAAAATAAAATGGGTGTAATTGGCTGTG
Organism: Clostridiales bacterium COT073_COT-073; assembly: GCA_003858485.1. Classification (GTDB taxonomy): domain Bacteria; phylum Bacillota; class Clostridia; order Lachnospirales; family Vallitaleaceae; genus W11650. The sequence continues at coordinate 5,719 of RQYD01000038.1, read as the reverse complement.
CGACCAGTGATATTATTATGGAAGATGTTAAAGTGCCGGTTGAGAATTTGCTGGGCGAAGAAGGCAAAGGCTTTGTCAATGCCATGAAAACTTTAGATATCGGAAGAATCGGTGTAGCCGCTCAATCCATTGGTGTGGCTGGTGGTGCTTTAGAAGAGGCCATTCGCTATTCCAAAGAAAGAAAGCAATTTAAGAGAAGAATTGCAGATTTCCAGGGTATTAGCTTTATGCTGGCAGAGATGGCAACCAAATTAGAAGCCGCTAAGCTTTTGACCTATCAGGCAGCAATGATGAAAGATGCTAACCTGCCGGCTTCAAAAGAAGCATCCATGGCTAAATTCTTTGCATCGGAAGTTTGTAATGAAATTTGTGCCAAGGCGGTACAGATCCATGGAGGATATGGCTTTATTAAAGAGTACAAAGTCGAAAGAATGTATCGGGATTGTCGCGTATTTACAATTTATGAAGGAACCAGCCAAGTTCAGCAAATGGTAATTGCCGGTCAATTATTAAAATAAGGGAAGGAGTTAAGGCAGTGAAGATTATAGTTTGTGTAAAACAAGTTCCGGATACAAATGAGGTTAAAATTGATCCGGTAAAAGGAACATTAATTCGTGAAGGTGTACCCAGTATTTTAAATCCGGATGATGCTAATGCACTGGAAGAAGCCTTAAAATTGAAAGATACCTATGATGATGTGGTAGTTGATGTAATCAGCATGGGACCGCCTCAGGCAACTTATATGTTAAGAGAATGTTTAGCCATGGGAGCAGATAATGCTTATTTATTAAGCGATCGGGCCTTTGGCGGAGCAGATACCTGTGCAACTTCTACCACTTTGGCGGAGGGTATCAAAAAAATTGGTGATTATGATATTATTTTTGCCGGCCGTCAGGCAATTGATGGTGATACCGCTCAAGTTGGTCCACAAGTAGCACAAAGACTTGATATTCCGGTTGTGACCTATGTTCAGGGATTTAAAATTGAGAATGGTAAGGCGATCGTAAATCGGATGATGGAAGATGGCTATGAAGAAATTGAAGTGGCTATGCCATGCCTGTTGACTGCTGTGAATGAATTAAATGTCCCGCGTTATATGAGTGTTAACGGCATTGTAACTGCATATGAAAAAGAAATCAAAGTTTGGAATCATGATGACTTACAACTGGATCCAAAAGACTGTGGCTTAAATGCCTCGCCTACCCAAGTTTTTCGTTCCTTTACGCCGCCGGCTAAAGGAAAAGGAGAAATTGTCAGTGGTACGGAAGAAGAAGTAGCAAGAAATTTGGTTAATAAGTTAAAGGAAAAACACATTATTTAGGTAGAAAGTGGCGCTGACTGATAAAGATAGATTTATTTGTTAGCATGATACCGCTAAAAGTTCAGGCTTTTGATATGATTTGGCGGTAAAAGGTGTTTAATCATAAAATTTAGGAGGTTACAATGGCTGTTAAAGTTATTAATGATAAGTGTAGAGGCTGTAAGCTGTGTGTAAAGGCTTGTCCGTTTGATGCCATTACCATGGTGGGAAAACTGGCAGAAATTCAGTCGGCTTGTACGGCTTGTGGGGTATGTATTGAAAAATGTCCATTTGATGCCATCATTCGGGAAGAAAGTGATGAAGTCAAGGATTTGTCGGCCTATCATGGAGTTTGGGTATTTGCAGAGCAAAGAGAAAACAAATTAATGTCAGTGGTAATTGAGCTTTTAGGAGAGGGCAGACGCTTGGCTGATGAGATCGGCACTGAGTTATGCGCAGTTTTGTGTGGTAATCATGTTGATTCTTTAGCCCAGGAATTAATTGGTTATGGTGCAGATAAAGTCTATATTGCCAATTCTCCGATTTTGGAAAAATATCGGACAGATGCCTATACAGAAGTTATTTATGATGCAATTGTAGAGTATAAACCGGAAATTGTTTTACTGGGTGCAACTCATATTGGTCGTGATTTGGGCCCATGTCTGGCAGTTAAGGCTGACACCGGTTTAACGGCTGACTGTACCAGGCTGGAAATAGATCCGGAAGATAAAAAAATCAAACAAACCCGTCCGGCTTTTGGCGGTAATTTAATGGCAACAATCATTTGTCCGAATCATCGTCCGCAAATGTCAACTGTTCGTCCGGGAGTAATGGACAAGGCAGTATTTGATGAAAACCGTAAAGGTGAAGTGATTCCTTTGCAGGTGAAAATTACGGAAGATGATGTTCGTACCAAAATTTTAAATATTGTTAAGACTGCCGGCGAAATGGTTTCCTTAACGGATGCTGATATTATTGTATCAGGCGGTATGGGTCTTGGCAGCAAAGAGGGCTTTGATAAATTAAAAGAGTTAGCGGATGTTCTTGGTGGAACGATCGCCGCTTCACGGGCAGCTGTTGATGCCGGCTGGATTGATCATTCCTATCAGGTTGGTCAAACCGGAACCACTGTCAAACCACAAATTTACTTTGCTTGTGGTATTTCCGGTGCCATTCAGCACATTGCTGGTATGCAAAACTCAGGTTTAATTATTGCTATTAATAAAGATGAAAATGCTCCGATTTTTGAAGTGGCTGATTATGGTATTGTCGGAGATTTGCATAAGATGCTCCCGGCCATTACGGAAGCTGTACGCAAGGAACTGGAGAGTAAATAATCCAGCTGGCTGTCTTTTTTGGTGCTGCTCTATGGCGTTCGCAGCACATGCAAAAAAAGGCGGTTCCAGGGAATATGGGAAATAATTGATTTGAGAAACAAAAAATTTATAACATAAAGCACATAGGAGGCAATTATGAGCAAAAAATTATTAGAAGGTGTCAAAGTTGTTGAATTAGCTACTTTTATCGCCGCTGCAACGGCTGGCAGATTTTTGGCTGATTTAGGAGCAGATGTAATTAAAATTGAAAGCGCAAAGGGTGATCCACTGCGTTATACTGCTCCGTCTGAAGGTCGCCCTCTGGATATGTATGAAAATACAACTTGGGAATTAGAGAATGGTAACAAACGCTGCCTGTCTTTAAATACCAAAGAAGCAGATGGTAAAGAAGCATTGTTTAAATTATTGGAAGATGCTGATGTTCTTATTACCAACTGGCGCGTGCAAGCATTGGAGCGTTCTGGATTAAGCTATGACCAATTAAAAGAAAAATTCCCAAAATTAGTATACGCTATTTGTACCGGCTATGGTGAATATGGTCCAGATAAAGACTTACCGGGATTTGACTTTACTTCTTTCTTTGCTCGTGGTGGTTATCTTGACAGCTTACGTCAAAAAGGTACGGTTCCGATGAACGTAGTTCCGGGCTTAGGTGATCATAATGTTGGTATGAACCTGGCAGCTGGTATTTTGGCCGCTCTTTATCATGCCAAAGTAACTGGAAAAGGTGAAAAGGTAGAAACCAGCCTTTATGAAAGTGCTGTCTTTAACATGGGTATGATGGTACAAGCTGCTCAATATAAAGATTATGGCAAAAAATATCCGGTGGATATTCGTTTTGCTGATAATCCATTTAATGCGGCTTGGAGAACCAAGGATGAGCGTTTCATCCAAACCTGTATGCCGGATTACAATACTTATTATAAAGGATTTATGGCAGCAATTGGGCGTGAAGATTTAGTGGATAATGAAAATTACTTCCCGATTAAAACTTTACAAGCCAAGGGAATTACTCATGAAGTATATGATATCGTAATGGAAGCTTTTGGTAAAAAGACTGCTGCTGAGTGGAATGAAATTCTCAGAAAAGCGGATGTTGCATTTTCAATTGCTCAAAGCTGGGAAGAAATTTTAGAAGATCCACAAGCTTGGGAAAATAACTGCTTCTATAAGATGAAATATGACAATGGGAATGAAAGAACCTTGGTTCGTCCGCCGGTTCGTTTCCATGAAATGGGAGTGCCGGAATATCGCCGTGGTCCATTGATTGGTGAAGATTCTATTGATGTGATGAAAGAAATCGGTTATAATGACGAGCAAATTAAAGATTTCTTAGCCCGTGGTGTTATTTACAAATGGGAAGATAAAAAATAAATAAATGAATTACTCAACTTTCCCACGTCCTTAGGGACAGTCTTTTTTAGGCATGTGCTGTGAAAACATCTTTTCGCAGAAAAGTGCGAAAGCGGTGTGCAACCACAAGCCATCTTACGAAGTATGTGGCGAAAGCGGGGGAACCCATGTGCCCGCTCTCTGGAGCGGGATAGAGCTAAAAAAGGCTGTGGGAAAGTTGAGTGAATTAAATATAGAAAAGGTTGTATCACTTGACTGATACAACCTTTTTTTTGAAAGAACAGGCTCAGCTGTTTTCTCCTGGTGTCTTTAGTTTTACCTTTCATGAGCCTGTGCTGGAATTATAGCATTGTTTGACAAGGGGGTCAAATTAAATAATTACATAATATTCGAAAATACTTCATAAAAACAAAAATATAAGTTTTTATTTGAGTTAAAATTTCACTTATTTCAATAATTCCTTTTTTTAAAATAAACAGACACAATTTATCGAAATTAAAATTATATAAAATTTAGTTTTGTTGCTATAGAAATAATTAGAAATTAAATCATAATATATTTTGATTTAGAGAAAAAAATTTTTTCTGTTAGAAATTAAACCTGATTAATAGGGAATTTAAATCAAGGCATAATATATAAAATTTATAACTCAAACAGCTAAATTCAATTTTTTATTAAACTCTTCATTTTTATTTTCATATTCCCAAGCATCCTCTAATAAATACTTGCAAACACCTTTGTTTGAGTAAATTTCGTATGTGTCCTCAATATCATCGCATGAAAATGGGCGAATATCCAATCGATCCGTTTTTAAGTGCATATTGTTCTTCTTTTCAAATAAACGGGCTATTCTCCTGAAGTATGTTCTATAACATTATAGTTTAATGCAAAGTGTAGCTATATAGTCATTTCCATAACGTGATAATCTATGTCTTTTGTCACACGATTCATAAAAGTCTATCATGGCGAGACCATTTTTAAGTTGTCCTCTAATCTGAGTTTCTAAGGTATGGCTAAATTCATATCCATATTCTGGATTTATGGTTATCTTGCCTTCCTCTTCAAGCTCTTTTGAATTAAAAGGTATTGAAAACTTTAAAAGTAATTCCTCATCGGGTTTGTCCCATACAATGTCAGAATCATACATGTATATCCAAGGATTCATAAATCCGACCATTAACAATCCACCCTTTTTCAATACTCGAGAGGCTTCTTTATATATGTTTTCTAAATCTTCTACATATACATTTGAAACTGGATTAAAAATAATATCAAAAGTTTCATTTTCAAATGGAAATGGTTTTGTCATATCGCCTTGAACTGTGTTGATTTTTAAGCCTTCTCTTTTAGCAACCATATCATCTTTTTGTAATTGTGATTTAGAAAAATCCATTATGGTTACATCATAACCTTTTATAGCAAAAACTGGTCCCTGCTGTCCACCACCACAAGCTAAACCTAATATCTTTTTTCCGTTTGCTTTTTCAAACCATTCTTTTGGAACTTTTTTCCCAACAGTTAATGCAACAGAAATTGGATTATTTCTAACTTCTTCTAATTCTTCATGTGTCAATGGCTCAGTATAGTCATTTTTTACATTATTCCATCTATCTTCATTTAATTTTATATAATTGTTCATTTTATAATCTCCTCGTAATTTTATATTATTTCGATTTAAGTTGAATGTGTTGCCATTACATTTTTCTCACCTCTACAAATTCTAATTTGT
>RQYD01000037.1 GCA_003858485.1 Clostridiales bacterium COT073_COT-073 | reverse complement strand
ACAAATGCACATGGTTTGGAATTCTCTTTACCATGTGCTTTTGCTTTTTTTAATTTAGTTTTTCATTTTTTTAAGGGCTATTTTGCAACAGCCCCTTTCTCTGTTTTTTCACTTTCTTTTTAATCTGTATCTCTTCTTTTTTAAAATAGTACACCACTAATCCTTAATCACTTCAAAGTCATCCTAAACTACTCTGAAATCAGATTTTTAAACCATTCCAAAATAAGACAATGTCAAGCTTCCAATCAGAAGCAATAAAATTAAAAATGTCGGACTTACTTTCTTTTTTAGCATCACATACATCAATATTGTAATTACTACCGGCAAAAAATTAGGAATAATTTGATCAAAAAAGGCTTCTTGAATAGATAAACTAACGGAATCAGTAATTGTGATCGTTGCTTTAGTCTGAAATGATACTAATGTTGCAATCAAGCCGCCTAACACTGTACATCCTAAAATGGAAGCCGCAGTTGATAATTCTCCTGTCTTTGCTCCTAATTTTTCAATGGATTTGGAACCTGTATAGTATCCTACTCGAATTGCAAAAAATCTTAGTGCAAAAACTCCAATATATACCAAAAAATAAATTATCGGCCCGATTATATTACCTTTTGTTGCCAAAGAAGAACAAATGCCAGCCATAATCGGCATTAATGTAAACCAAAAAATTGAGTCTCCAATTCCAGCCAATGGTCCAAACAAAGAAATCCTTAAACCATTAATCAATTTTCGATCTGCTTTTTTTTCATACAACGAAATTACCAAACCCAATAAAAAATTAGCCATAATGAGCTGTGTATTAAAAAAACCACTGTTATCTTTGAGTCTTTCTCTTAGTTCGTTTTTATTATCTGAATGAATTTTCTCTAGAATCGGAGCAATCATCGCACACCAACCACTGCCCTGATAGCGCTCATAATTAAAGGTTCCTTGAATTACAATCGAACGCCACACCGCAGCATTTAAATCACTTTTTGTTATAAGATTATCTTTATATTCCGACATTTGACTCACCTTCTTCCATTACCGTATTATCTCCGGTTTCTTTTCTTCCAAAAAAGTAATTATACATTGCAATCGAGCAACCAATCAATGCTACTGGTAAAATATTTGTAAAATTAAGATATGTAGCTGCTAAAAATCCAACAATCAAAAATGGAAGGTATCTTGTTTTATACATTACGGTTAAAAGCATTGCAAAACCTAATGCCGGCATAACTCCACCTGCAACTTCAAAGCCATTCATCAGCCATGCAGGGATTCTGTCAATTGCCTTTTGAATTACATCTTGTATAACATAAGTTGCTAAAAAAGCAAAGATAAAATACGCTACTCCGGCAATCAATGTTCCCCATATGTTGATGCGTACAATTCCTTTGACATCACACGCTTCCACTTTTCTGTCAAATGGCCTCATCCAAAAAGTATAGGCCATATACATCAGTACAATAATATATTGCATCAAAATACTAAATGGAAGTGCCAAGCCAACTGCAGCTGTTGGAGAGATTTTACCGGTACAGGCAAATACGGCCCCCATTAGCCCTGCTACTACCGGGTCCGGCGGTACTGCTCCACCTGCCGGTGTAAGCCCCGCAAATGCCAGCTCAGTTAAACCGCCAACGATAGCACCATTAACTGGATCACCCAAAATAATGCCCACCACTGTCGAAACAATAATTGGCCGGAACCAAAAGAAAGCTTCAACCATTCTATCACAACCGGAAAGAAATGCCCACAGCGATAATAAGAACGCCTGCAAAAGTGTAATACTCATATCATTTTCCTCCTAGTTAAAGTACAATATTTTCAAGCGGTTTAGTAGGTACGTCCTGAAAATATAATTTATCGATTTTACTTTTTAATTCTTTTAATTGTACTAAATCATTGTCATCAACATATACTCTGGATGCAATTTGTTTCTTTCCATCCTGATAATGCATATTGCCTACATTTACCTCTTTGATAGGAACCCCTTTATTTACTAAGTCCAACATTTCTTTGGGTGTTTTAGTAACAATAAAAATTTTTTGCTCTGGAGCAGCCCGGCTAATCACCTCCGCTGTATGATCAACTGTAAAAAATCGTATTTTCACATGATAGCTATCCGCAGTAATTCTCATAATTTGCTGCTGCAGAGTGTCCTTAGCAACTTCATCATCAACCACCAAAATTATATTTGCACCAGAGTGGGCTAACCATGTAACTCCAACCTGCCCATGTACCAAGCGATTGTCAATTCTACAAAGAACAATATTTGGTATACCCATACACATCTCCTTTTCTAGTCTTCTTTTGACTTTTATATTTTACCTTTCTTTTTTGTACTTTTCCAAAACTGCTGTATCCGTTAACGCTGCTGCCGCTTCATCAATCACAAAAATACAGTTTGAATGCATTCGCAAAAAAGATACCGGCCACATCGGATCAAGTACTTCTTCTTCTAAGGTTTTTTTAATTAATTTAGCCTTTTTCGTCCCACTTGCTACTACTAGGAATAACCGACTTTTCATAATATCTTCCATTCCAATAGTAATGGCTTTTCGGGGTACTAAATCCAAATTCCCTCCAAAAAAATGGGCGTTATTTTTTCTTGTGCTCTCATCCAATTCAACATAATGTGTTCTTGTTTTCAGCGCGTTTGCCGGCTCATTAAAAGCAATATGTCCATCCTCTCCAATTCCGGTGATTGCCAGATCCAGTCCCCCCTTGGCAAATATTTCTTCACTATATTCTTTACACATTGCATCTAAATCTTTTGCCATTCCATCCGGATAAAAAACATTTTCCGGTTTTACATCAACATATTTCAAAAAATGTTTCTGCATAAAATAGGCATAACTCTGTTCATGATCCGGAGTCAATCCTACATACTCATCCATATCATATGTAATCATATCTTTAAACGATATCTCCTTATTATTGTACATTTCAACCAAGCATTGATACATTCCAATTGGTGAAGCTCCTGCCGGCAAACAAAAAATTAAGTTCGGTTTTTCTTTTACCTTTTCCGCTACCAGTCTTGCCATTTTTCTACTAACCGCTTCATAATCTTTTTCTACATATAATTTCATATTTGTCTCCTTTACTCATAAATATTAGTTACTGTTTAATAATTCATGAAATTTCTTTGCGACTTCAATCGGCTCTTTTGCATGTGTAATCGCCGATCCAATAATAATAACTTGTGGTTCCAACTCCTTATATTCAACCATTGTTTTTAAATTGATTCCTCCCGCAACAGATACTTTCGCCGTCTTCACAACTTGTTTTACTATTTTTAAATCATCCAGTGGTGTCCTTCCCATAACTTGCTGATCGACACCCACATGAACAGATATAAAATCCACGCCCATCTCTTCTAGCTTCAAAATACGTTCTTCCAGCTTTTCTACACAAATCGTATCCGCGACAACCTGCCCTTTATAGTTGGATGCTGCTTCAACACAGGCTTTAATTGTTAAATTATCAGTTACAGCTAAAACCGTAATATAATCTGCTCCTGCTGAAAAAGCCTGTGATGCCTCATAAAAACCACCATCCATTATCTTGAGGTCTGCCAACAATTCTAGTTCCGGAAATTTCTCTTTTATAGTGCGTACCGCTGTCATACCATATTCCATTACCATAGGAGTCCCAACTTCAACAATATCAATATAATCTCGTACTTTATCAATTAGTTTAATTGCCTGAGTCAAAGAAATATCATCTAATGCTATTTGTAATTTCATAATTTAATTCCCTCTGCTTTTTTATAAGCCGACTTTTTATCATTTTTCTCTCTTGATTCTTTGCGATTAGCCAGCTATTCGTTTCATTGTTTGTTAATATCCGATCAGGCAATTATATCAATTCCACTTATGACCTGATCTAATGTTCATTTCTCCATTTTAATTAAATTCGTTTATTCTAAATTAGCATGATTTTTATATACATAATTGTAAGGCAATCCTTTTTTCTTCATTACCGCAAGAATAAAGTTATCCAAGCAAATTCCTAAAAACTGCTCAAACTGTGTTCCACCAGGTTGAACTGAATCGAGCTTAGGAAATACAATACAATAATCTGCTTCTTTTCCCATACTTGAATTTCCATTTTGCGTAATTACTACTACATTTGCACCAATGCTTTTAGCTTTTTTTAACTTGCTTAAAATGCCAGCCGTTTCTCCGGAACCACTTGCCACTATCAACAAATCTTCCTTTCCAATTGCCGGTGTTGTAATCCCACCAACTACTAAAGCCTTATAATCCAAGTGCATTAACCTCATCGCAAACCCTTCCATTTGCAATAAAGAACGACCAGCCGCCAAAATAAAAATTCGCTTTCCTTTTTCCAAACTATCATATAAAATTTCGAAAGACTTTTCATCCAATTTTTGTGCTGCCTCCAAATGTTCATTGAGGGACAGTAATAAAGATTTAATTACTTCCATTTTTGTCACTCCTTTTTTCACAATCACTATTCATGTAATTATCATACACCTAAAAATTATTGCTGTCAACAATTTTATTGATATCGCTAAAATTGTTTTTCTATTTTATTCTTTCGCATTTTCTTATAAGTTATGGTATAGTATAGTATAGTTTAGTAGTATTTTCATATTCATAAAATGGTTGTTGTTATCGGAAAAAACTTTCCTTCTTAAAACAAAATCCCTTCCCCTAACAACCTTCATTAGGAACACACTAAATTATGTCCAACAAATGCAAAGGTCGATAAGAAAAATTTTAAAGAACGAAAGAAACTGATTCATCTTTCAAAAGTTATAGGAGGAATTTATTTTGAATACACCAAAAAAAGCCCAAACTCGACAAGCAAAAATTCGTGATATGCTTCAAAAAAAGGATATTATCAATATACAGGAATTTTGTGAAAAACTAGATGTTTCTATTGCAACTATCCGTAATGATTTAGCCACTTTAGAAAAAAACGGATACTTAAAAAGAGTCCTTGGCGGAGCTATCTCAACCGAAGGAACTCCTCGAAATACAATGTATTCATCACGAGTAAATTTGAATAAAGCAGAAAAAAAGAAAATCGCCGAATATGCTGTAACACATTATTTGCGGAATGATATGACCATTGTTTTAGATGCCGGTACAACTAATCATTTTATTGCAGAGCAGATTTTAGAAAGTGATTTGTCTTGCCGTGTTATTACTAATGCTTTTAATATAGTTTCACTTTTTTCTAAAGTTCCCAATATCGAAGTTATTTCCGCAGGAGGTAAATTGGATAAAGATCATAATGCTTTTCACGACCAAGATGCCTTATATCAACTTAAAAAATACCATGCTGATATTTATTTTTTATCTCCAAATGGAATTGACATCAATAAAATGATTACCAGCAGTGCTAAAGATGAAAGTGAAATAAAAAAATTTTTTATTTCCAGCGCAAAAAAAACAGTTGTTGTTGCTGATTATTCCAAATTCGGAAAATCTGCTGATTATTTTTTAACTAACTTCGCTTCCATCACCTGTATCTTAACCGATGATAAATTAGACAATACAACATACAAACTTCTTTCTAAAATAGTAAAAATAAAGTGTATTTAGTTCAAATATTTTCTAGCATAATGTCAGCTAAAACTTATAACTTCTGGTTTAGATACTCTTATTCTAAAAAGCAAAGAATGGGATATGACAATGAATAAAATACCATTATCATATCCCATTTTATTTATTCCAATCACTATTCCATCTGACTACTATCAATTGATAATGCCTGTTGCTGTATTTCTATCCAGAATATTTAATCATTTTCATTGATAATTGTGATCTCCGTTTTGGGCAAGGCGGATTTTAATTCCTTTTCCAGTTCTTTCACTTTTTCCGGGTCCGCTTCTTCCAAAAAGATGGCTATTTTTTGTAAATTTTTTAATTCCTTTAGTTTGGCGGCATGCTCCTGCAAAAAATCTGCCTGCATTTTTTCCGCCTTAGTGAAGCGAATAATAATATCCAGTATTAAATGATGATCTTTTAGCTGCTCCCAATCCCGAATATCATTATTTTCAATCAATAAGACCGCATGGCTGTCAGTCGGCAGCCCGGCAATCTCAGTAATACCATTGCCGCTTAAATGAATATTAAGCCAGGCATTCATATATTTTAAATCACTGTTTTTCAGCGGAATATTATCTAAATACAAAGTATTCAGCGCCATGTTTTGCAGCTTTTCCTGATTTTTCAGGTCGGCATTCCTTATATTTAAAGACTCAATATTTTCCGGAAGCGCTGCTAAGTCAACCTCTAATCTTTTCCCGGTTTTTGCACCTGACAGCTGCAATAAATCAAGTTTTTCAATTTTCTGAATTCCGGAAAGATCCTCAACCACATTTGCCTGAACAAATAGTGATTTTAGCTTTGGCAGCTTCGGCGATATAAATTCAAATTTTTCAGTTTCAACCCCCAGTGTTTCCAGCTCAGTAAACGGGGAAAGAGCTTCCGGATCATAGCCAACCTGGTGAAAATAAACTTCGCTTAACTTGTCCTTTGGCAATTCTGCCAAAACTTTATTCACAAACTCCTCCGATAATTTGCCGGTGCGATTAAAAAAGAAGACATAATTCACATTATTTAAGTAATTCAGCCATTTGGTGTCTGACAAATCCTCATAAAAGTTTAAGGCTCTGACTGCCATAAAATCTTTTGTCCGGATCTCTGTTTCATTCTTTGGGATATTTTTCACTCCCAAAGTATTTTGTAGCATTGTATCAATTCCCAGAATCTCCTCATCTTCAATATTTAATTGGCCTTTTAATTTTACTAAAAATCTTTCCTTTAGCTGGCTATCTCCAAATTCAACGATTTCTCCTCTTTGCCTGATTTTCTGTGCTTCCTTTTGCTGCTCCATTTTTTGATTACATGCCACTAAAGACAGTACCAGCATTAGAAACAATGCCATTATTTTTTTCATAAAAAATCCCTCCGCAACACTAAATTGATAAAATTCTCACAAATTCAGTATACCTCGGCGGAGGGATTAAAACAACTTAAGTTTTGCTTATAAAATCACTACTATCCTACAAGGGACTATCTTTTCCTTCTGATCAGCAGGCCTATGGTAACAAAAGCTATGCCTGCCAGCCAATACACATCCCGGTTTAAACCGGCGGTCTTAGGAAGCTCGGCCTTACCCTGGGCAATGTCCTCATCTAAAATTTCTAAAACATTATCAGCATTTATTTTAGCCTTACCTTCAGGTAAACGATCATCATCTATAAAAGTATAGGTATTATTCTGTTTATTAATTTCGGCTTTCCCCAATGGAATTCCTTCCGGATTAATAATATCCACCACTACTTTATCCTTGATTTTATCAGCATTGATTATTACTTCCGGTTTAAACGGCTTATTTTTAGGCGGATTTTCATCCGGAATTTCGTTTTTTATCTCTTCCTGATTTTTATCTTCCGGTTTTGGCTCAGGATCGGGCTGAATTTCCGGCTCCTGTTTTACCTCCGGCTTTGGTTCCGGTTTCGGCTTTGGCACAGCATCCGGCTCTGTCTCAGGTTTTGGTTTTGGTTCTGGTTCCGGCTCTGGTTTGGGATTAGGAATACTTGGCTCCAATTTGGTCATTGGGATTACCTTTTTACTTGGTTCCAGCTTAGTCATTGGGATTACTTTCTTAGCCGGCTCCAGCTTGGTCATTGGAATTACCTTTTTAAATTCCAAGCAAATGGTAATTTTTTTATAACCAACCTTGTATCCATCACCATAGGAAACATTTTTTAATTTATCAGGGCTTAAAATGATGGGCATTAAATTTGTTTTTAATCCATAGCCTTGCCATGCTGATGAATCTAAGTCTATTTGTAATTCATCCCCTATTTTAAAATTATCAGTATCCTTTTTTTGATTAGTAATGTCTATATCAGCCAAATCCGTTGTTGTCATGCCATTTATAGTTTTTCTACGTGTGCGCTTAACTTTCACAACAATTTTTTCGGGAATGGCCTGACCATTGCTGTCAACCGCCTGCAGTTCGACTAAAATCGGATTGATTACATAATTCGTGCCATCTACCACTGCATTATCCGTTACATAATTGCCAACCGAATCTTGGCGATATAAAGCAACCTGCGCTACTTCATCATACCAGCCGGCATTTCCACTAAACACATTTCCCCTTAGCTCATTGATATGAGCTGGTATTTCCAGACTCTTTAGTTTTCCATTTCTAAAAGTTTCGTATGCAAGATGATCAACATCTTCATGAAAATGCTTAAAAGATACATTTTTCAGGGTTGTAGTGTCGGCAAAAACCGCACTTTCAAATAGCCAGGTTTTAGTCCGGAATTGCTCAATTTCTTCAATCGGATTTTCAGCAAAAGAGTTATAGCCATAGCCCACACTGTTTTTAGGCAGCATTAATTTGGTAATCTTATTTCGGGCAAAGGCATATCCGCCAAACTGATTGGCTTCATCCGGCAAAACAAGTGTTCCTTCAATCCCACACTCACAAAATGCCATGTAGTCAATTTGAATGGCATCATAACCTGGTGCAAAGGTCAAGGTTTTTAACTGCTTATTTCGATAAAAACCATAACGATAAATATTATGAATATTTTTCGGAATATGCAGGTCGCGGATTTGGTTATTAGCAAAAGCCCCTACTCCAATTCCCCAAAGTCTCGACGTTTCAGGTAAAACCAATTCCTCTATCCGATTATTTCTAAACAATCCCCATGACAAAAGACCGTTGATTTCATAATTTAGCTCAGTAGACCAGCGCGATCCTTTAATATTCTCTAAAGTTCCTAAATTTACTTTTTTAATCTGATTGTTGGCAAATACCTCCCAGCCCAGTGGCCCAATTTTATCCGGCAACGTTACTGTTGTCAGCTTATTTCCAAAAAAGGCTCGCGGCTCAATCCAATTGACCGTACTTGGAAAATTAAGTTCCCCGGTTAAACCGGCATTTTCAAAAGCTGCTCTTTCAATCCGAGTTAAACCATCTGGTAAAGTTAATGGCCCTTTAATATCAACATTTTTAAACGCCTCTGCACCAATGATAATAGTTACCGCACCACCAGATAAAGTCGAAGGAATTTTTAAATCCTTTCTTTGCTTTAATTTTTCCTTACCAGCAGCACTTAGACCAGTAACTTTACCACCTTCATTTTCAAAATCTTCCGGTAACCATTCCGGCACCGTATCTAAAACTACAGCATCTTCTCCTTCCAGTTCATTAGCCTTTAGCACTGCGCCAAATAAACCACTGATCAAAACTGCTGCTAATGCTATAGACATTGCTGTTTTTATTATCCTTGATGTCCCCATCTTTTGCTCCTTCATTGTCAAATGTCCAGTTTACTCGGTAAATTGGCTTAGCTTCAAATAAATCGTAATCGGCAATCCAATTTCTTACCATTTATTTATCGGTTTATATTTTATTAAACTAAGTCTATTTTCTATTTTTCAGGCCTAAATGCCTATCAATAATGAAAGACTGTCATTTCCAAAAATTGAATCCCCTTTTGAAACTGCATTTGCTTTGATTATTTACGAATTTGCCTGTCAAATCCATTTAGGCAATTAAAGTAAACGCATTTGATCCTATGCTATGTTTGCCCATACCCCAGTGAATTTACCTATAGGAAACAAAAGCATAGGATCTTGAGAGTTTAATATTTACCGATCGGATCTACCAATGCGCCCACGGCAAACAATCTTAATTACTGATATTTAACCCCACCCATACCACAAATGCTATATAACTGAACCAGCAAAAGATCAGAAATTTCCGTACCAGCTCTGGCTTTCATTTTTCGGCCACTATCTTTAATATACAAAATGACCGGTGTTTGACCAGGATACTGTTTGATGATACTGCCAACTTCCTCTATTTTCTGCTTATATTCGCTTTCATTTTCAAAAGCCAGCCAAAGTTTAGGGATATCTACTGATAGTCCTGCTTTATCTGCTGCCCGGGTAGCTGCACCATCCGGCAATGAGTTTCGGCCATAATCATTTGACCTTTCATGGCCTATGTTTCGCCCGCTCTGCGGCCTTTCTATTTCCTCAGCAAAGCTCCAAATTCGGGAAGCGATCAACTTGATTTCCCTATCCCCCTGTATACTGATCCGCCCTTTGATAAAGAGCTTGTTTTCACTGTCAATTAATGCCTGATATCTGGCATAATCTTTTGGAAAAACCACTACCTCCATATTGCCGAAAAAATCCTCAATCTCCACAAAAGCCATAGCCTCATTATTTCTGGTATAAGTTTTGGACACATGTGTGATCAAACCACCGATAATCTCAGTTTTTCCCTCGATCGGTAGCATGGCTGCTGATTCTTCTTCCACTTCCTCATCCACCTGAAAATTCTTGCCCGACAAAGTGACCGTATTTTCCCATAGCTGTCGGTCATCCATCAGTGGATGCCCACTGACATAAAGTCCAATCACTTCTTTTTCCATGGCCAATAATTCCGGATTGCTGAATTCATCCATTTCCGGCAACATATCAATAAAGCCGATTTCTTCCTCCGGATCAGCCTCAAAAATACCAATTTGACCGCTGATTTTTTCCTTTTTATCGGCCTGGACCGATTTTAAAATGCCGGGATAAGCTTCCAGATATTGGCGGCGGGTTCCGCCCAAAGCGTCAAAGGCACCGGCCTTGATCAAATTTTCCAAAGCTCTTTTATTTAAATCCTTACTTTCCATACGCATGCAATAATCCGTCAATGACCGAAATGGTCCTCTTTCGACGCGCTCTGCTTCCATTGCTTCAATCATCGACTTACCCACATTTTTTATAGCCGCCAGGCCAAACATAATTTTCCCATCTTTAGCAGTAAACCGGGCATAACCATGATTGATATTGGGTGGTAGCAGCTCAATCCCCAGATCTTTTAAGCCCAGGATATAA
The DNA here is from genome assembly GCA_003858485.1 of Clostridiales bacterium COT073_COT-073. Lineage (GTDB taxonomy): Bacteria > Bacillota > Clostridia > Lachnospirales > Vallitaleaceae > W11650. The sequence continues at coordinate 15,252 of RQYD01000037.1, read as the reverse complement.
TCAATGGTTTTATTGGGATTGCTGATCACTGAGGTAATCAGAGCCGCCATAAATTCAACCGGGTAATAGGTCTTTAAATAGGCCGTTTGATAGGCTACTACTGCATAGGCGGCGGCATGTGATTTATTAAAAGCATATTTGGCAAAATCTGCCATATCATCATAAATCTGATTGGCTACCTGCTCTGCGATCCCCTTGGCAACACAGCCATCAATCCCTTCTTCGGCATTACCATAAATAAAATTCTGCCGTTCTTTTTCCATGACATCATCTTTTTTCTTACTCATGGCCCGGCGCACCAAATCGGAACGCCCATAAGTATAGCCCGCCAAATCCCGGACAATTTGCATGACCTGTTCCTGATAGACAATACAGCCATAGGTCGGCTGCAAGATCGGCTCCAGTTCGGGTGTCAGATAATCGACTGCCTGCGTGTGATGTCTGGCCCTGACATAGGTGGGGATGGAACTCATCGGACCTGGCCGGTATAAAGAAATTCCGGCAATGATATCTTCTAAATTCTGAGGTTTTAATTCGCGCATAAAATTTTTCATGCCAGCACTTTCCAGTTGAAAGATACCATCGGTTTTGCCGGAAGAAATCAGTTCAAAGACCTTGTCATCCTGATAATTGATAGTATCAATGTCTACTTTTGAGCCTCTTTTCTCCGCTTCTATCACCGCATCCTGGATCACTGTCAGGGTACGCAGTCCCAAAAAGTCCATTTTTAAAAGTCCAAGTTCTTCCAGGGTACCCATTGGAAATTGGGTGGTCAACACTCCATCATTGGCATAAAGCGGCACATACTCATACACCGGTCGGTCACAAATAACCACTCCGGCCGCATGGGTCGAAGCATGACGTGGTAAACCTTCCAGACGCTTAGAAGTATCAATTAAGCGCCGAACTGTCATATCCGTTTCGTAAAGCTCTCGTAGCTCCTTATTCATGCCAAGCGCTTTGTCAATGGTCATTTTCAGTTCTATTGGCACCATTTTAGCAACTTTATCTACCTCGGCATAGGGTATATCCATCACCCGACCAACATCACGAATCACCGCCCGCGCTGCCATGGTCCCAAAGGTAATGATTTGTGATACCTGCAAGGCACCATACTTTTCAATTACATAGTCAATCACTTCCTGCCGTCTTTCATAGCAGAAATCAATATCAATATCCGGCATACTGATCCGCTCAGGATTTAAAAAGCGCTCAAAAATCAGCTGATAATGAATGGGATCAATATTGGTAATCTTCAGCACATAGGCCACCAGGCTGCCGGCAGCGGAACCTCTGCCCGGTCCGACCATAATCTGCCTGGAACGGGCATGGGCAATAAAATCTGATACAATCAAAAAATAATCAGCATAACCCATATCGGCAATGACTTTTAACTCATATTCAAGGCGCTGGCGATGTCTTTCCTTATCATCTCCATAACGTTCCTCCAGGCCTTTTTCACAAAGCTGACGCAAATAGTCAATGGCCGTCTGCCCCGCAGGTACATCAAAATGTGGCAGCTTTAACTTGCCAAATTCCAGTTCCACCTGACAGCGCTCGGCTATTTTAACAGTATTTTCCAAAGCTTGCCGGTACTCCGGCCGACTGATATCAAAACTGGCTGCCATTTCCTCCGGTGATTTAATATAAAATTGGCCTCCGGTATAGCGCATCCGATCTTCATCTGCCAATTTTTTACCGGTCTGAATACAGAGCAGCACATCATGGGGAGCAGCATCTTCTTTATAAATATAATGGGCATCATTGGTCGCTACCAGCGGAATTCCGGTTTTTTCAGCAATGGAGAGGATCGCTTCATTTACCTTTTTTTGCTCGGCATAACCATGATTTTGCACTTCCAGATAGTAATTGCCCTTACCGAAAATACTTTGGTAGCGGAGCGCCATTTGCTCAGCTGCCTCGATATCGTCCTGCAAAATCAATTGAGAAATATGTCCACCCAAACAAGCACTGAGTCCGATCAATCCCTGATGATGTTGCTGCAAAAGTTCTAAATCAATGCGCGGCCGATAATAAAAGCCATCCATATAACCAAATGATACCAATTTCATTAAATTCTGATAACCAATCTGATTTTCTGCTAAAAGGACCAAATGATAATTGGCCGCATCTTGCTTGCCTTCTTTTTTCAAATAACTGCGTGGCGCAACATAGGCCTCACAACCAATCACCGGATGGATGCCGGCAGACTTGGCGGCCTTATAAAAATCAATCACTCCATGCATCACCCCATGATCGGTCAGGGCCACGCTGGTCATGCCCAGTTCCTTGACCCGATTGATAATTTCCTCAATTTTACCGGAACCATCCAGTAAGCTGTATTCGGAATGCAAATGTAAATGAGCAAAAGGGGGAATGTGACTTTCTTTTATCTGATCACTTATATTTTCCATTTGGTTGTTTTCTTTGATGATTTCCATTTTTCTGTCCTCATATATTTGTTAATTCTTCAGAGTCATACATACTACCTGATCACATTTTTAATTTTTCCCTAACGCCTGTTATTTTTCTTTTTTTCCGATTTTGGGTTGAATAAATATCGTTTTATTCTCCTTTTTTCGACTTTGGCTTAATCGGATATTATTTCATTCTTCTTTTTTCATTGACAATACATGATTTACCGCCAGGCCGATCAATATACCGCCTTAAATTTTTCCCAAAACCTGTAATTTCCTTTTTTTCTGATTTTAGCTTCAGCGGTTATTCTCTTACTCTTCTTTTTTCATCGGTAATACACGATTTACTGCCAGTGCAGTCAATATACCGATCAGTGTATCAATCATCCGATTAAACGCAAATATAAAAGGCTGCTCATCTCCGCCATGTGATACCGTCACACTTAAAAACACCACACAGGCAATAAAGACTGCTTCTTTGGCTTTTAGAGCAACCATCAGATAAATCACCGGTGCCAAACCAAATGTGATCAGCAAAAAGTGGATCCATCCAAACTCCGGTATTGGCATTTCCCGAAAAATCAAAAGTCCGGCCAGACCAATCACACCACCAACAACGGTTCCCATCATCCGATGAAGACCGGCCCGTTTGCCTTCATCAATATCTTTTTTCATACAAAGAACAGCTGAAATCGCCGAATAAAAAGGCATTACACCCCTCAGCATTCCTATCATAAAGCAAAAATATACGGCAATCATGGTTTTAATGGTTCGCATGCCAAACAACGGCGTTTTTTTGGTAATCATAATTTCCCCATATATAACATCTTTTTAAACATTTCAACTCATATTTGAATAAGTATTTTTACTATACAACCAAAAACAACAAATGTCAAAAAAATAATAGACAAAACCAAATGAAAAAATCAATTTTTATCGAAAGAAAAAGCAAAAATCAGGCAAAAAAAAGCTACAAAAGTAGCTTTAAGCAGAGAGCATTTCAATATAATTATTTCTATCCTTCCACAATATAGGTGTAACCTCATATTCTTTTAATGCTCTAATCGCATCATTGGATATTTTACCAGGAACTTCATCATTTATCATTACATATAAGCAACTATTTTTAGGTCTGACATCCTTTATATCATTCCATGAAAACAGAATATTTCTTGTATTTTGAATTTCAAGTTGATTGGAAACCTTAATTATTTTTTCAGATTTTTGTTTTGTTTTTCCAATAACAAAATCAAATCGACTCTGAAACTTGCTTTTTCCGGAAAAAAGAACATCCTGTACATAACTAATATTATTTTGGTCAAGAAAGTCCTGAACATCCTCTTGAAAAATTGAGCGAACATTTGCTTTGGAAAGTAAAAACATATCATCAACTTTTAACATACATTGAGTCAAAAGATGCTTTTTTAAAGGCAAATTATCTTTTGCACAAAAGGTGTATAAGGCATCATCTTCATCTTTATCAATTCCAAACGAGTTAAGAACAGAATAAAATAGCTTTGTCCTTTTATCGGAAGAAAAAATATCAAACCCACTAAGTGCAAGGTCTGCGAGTGTTGCACCATCGTCAGTCAAAAGATATTTGTCGCTGTTTTCTTTAATAATATAAATATCAAGAAAGTCATTGTTTCTATCTTGAAATGGAATCGTCATACGACTTATGGTTTCTGTAACTTGATATTCATCTATATTACTTTTTAGCCAATTCAAATAGTTTTGGGTATATTGATTATTATTCATATTGCAAGCTCTCCTTGAAAGTCAACCTTAATATTAGAGTAGTTGCAAAACCATTCCCACACACTGGTAAAATCATACTCCGAAGCACTAAAAAACTGAGATAAGTCATAAGCCCAAGGCAAATTAGGGAAATCATCAAACTCCTCTTTAAAAATATGAATGTGATTCCTTGATGTCTTAGTTCCATCCGGGTTAAGATGTGGCGGAGAATCAATATCAATACGAATTAAAGGACGCTTTGTTCTTTCATATCGACTTTGAATTTTAAATTTAGAAAGTTCTATTTTACTTGTCCTATCCGTATCAATAAGAAAAATATCATCCGTTTGTCTGGAAAAGGCTGAAATAGTTCCTGTTTTTCCTATTTTTTCAATCTCTGTAATATATTTTTCCAACTTCATTAAATATTCAAAATCACTCTGTGTCATGTCGTTCTCCTTTGCTTTATTAAAGCAAAAAAAGGAGGAAAAGTCAATACTCTACTTTCCAAACTCTTTTCGCAAATGCCATCACTTTTTCTTGCATCCTTCACCTTAATTTAGTATGATGTAAAAAATGAGATTTATTTTAAATATATTTTATGACCCAACCATATAGATGAAAGGAGAATTTTATGTTAAAAATCTGTATTGCGACTCATGGTCATTATTCTTCGGGAATTTACAGTTCTTTTCAATTAATTGCCGGCGCCAAGGAAAATATTGATTTAATTGAAGCCTATATCAATGATGATAATTTACCGGATACCATTGCCGCTTATATGGCCAGGCAAAATCCGGCTGATACCTTAATTGTCTTTACTGACTTGCTGGGGGGCAGTGTCAATCAGGCCTTTGCTCCCTACCTGCAAACTCATGATTTTCATTTGGTGACCGGTATCAATTTAGCCATGCTCCTGGAATTGGCTTTTATGGATGAGATCGATGCTGACGGGATCCGCAGGATCGTGGACAACGGACGGGCTCAAATCGTTTATGTCAATGACCTGTTAAGTGCTCCTACTGAAAGCACAGATGATGGATTTGAGGATTGATCTTTTTTAACAGTACTCAGGCTCCTTATTAGTTATTATATTATGGCAGAGCTGTCGCTCCTGGCCGGCTTTTGCTCAGCCAAATACTTTCTCAAGTCTTTCTTCCTTTATTGTATCATTCGGTATTCGCTTCGATCTGGTGAAAAGTCCGCACACGAAATGCACACATTCTGTGGCTGTTTGCTTTTCTGCCACACTCATGATTTATTCGTGGATACTATATCTTGTATTTTCGTAAATTAGTTTATTTTGATAGACGGAGTATAAATATAATTTATCAACTTTTTCCAACACGAATCTGCAAATTTATGATATACTAAAGACAGATACCAGGTAATAAAAATCCGTTCATTCATTGGTCATCTCTATGATTACCACTTTAAAAAGGAGGAAATTATGTATCAGGCAAATGAAAAACGCTACGAAACCATGCCTTACCGTCGCTGTGGCAGCAGTGGTTTAAAGTTGTCAGCTCTGGCTCTCGGACTGTGGCAAAACTTCGGATATGGCAGCGATACTTCAAATATGGAAAAAATGTGTCAAACGGCATTCGACCATGGCATTACCTATTTTGACCTGGCCAATAATTACGGTTATCCGCATTACGGCACCGCCGAAATCAATTTTGGCAATATCCTGAAAAATGGCTTGGGTCAATATCGGCATGAACTTTGTATTGCCACCAAAGCCGGATATGACATGTGGCCCGGTCCTTATGGTACCCGCAATGGCACCCGTAAATATTTAATTACCTCGGTCGAAGAAAGTTTAAAGCGAATGGGACTGGATTATGTCGATATTTTTTACCATCATGTTTATGATCCGGAAACACCACTGGAAGAAACAGCTCTGGCTCTTGACCAGATCGTCCGCCAAGGCAAGGCTTTATATGTTGGTATTTCCAATTACAATCAGGAGCAAACGAAAAAAATCGCTAAAATTTTCAAGGAATTAAAAACTCCATTTATTGTCAATCAACCTTCTTATTCGATTTTAAATCGCTGGATTGAAGATGATGGCCTAAAATCCTATGCCGAGCAAAATGGGCTTGGCCTGGCGGTTTACTCTCCGCTTTATCAAGGCTTTTTAACCAGCAAATATTTAAATGATGTGCCGGAAGATTCACGATATGCCAGAGGAAACACCAGCTTAAAGGGCCAGTTAACTCAGGAAATGAAAATCCGTTTAATTGATTTAAATCTGCTTGCCAAAAAACGGGGACAAACTTTATCCCAATTGGCAATTGCCTGGTTATTGAAAGATAAAGCCGTCACTTCTGTAATTATCGGCGCCAGCCGACCGGAACAGATCGTTGAAAATGTCAAGGCTATGGAAAATCTCAGTTTTACCCAGTCAGAATTAAAGGAAATTTATATTATTGCTACTCAGAAGATTTAAAATCTTTCATTAAGAAGATCGCTAAAATAAATATCGGCCTCCCAACGTCAGACCAAAATCTGACAATTGGAGACCGATATTTTATTGTTTGTTATGCTTCTATAATAAAAGTTGGAATGGCATTGCTAAAATCCCATCCCAACTTTTGGCAAAAACATTCTCTATTACCGGTGTAATATTCCGGTATCCGCTTATTTTATTTATTCCATTTTCTTCAAATCATTACCCATATATCTGACCTGCGGAATTTTCTCTAAAACTGACTATATTTAAAGACAATTGTCGCCAGCGGCGATACTTTCAGGCCAATCGAATATTCCCGACCATCATATGGAATCATTTCACTGTGAATCGGGGCTTCATTACGGATGCCGCTGCCACCATATTTGACATCATCACTGTTTAAAATTTCAGTATAAACCCCTTCATAAGGTACCCCAATCCGGTGCAAAGTTTTTGGTACCGGAGTGAAATTACTAACGATCACCAGGCAATCATTCGGATTGTCAGCTTTGCGCACAAAAGAAACAATACTTTCATCAGAACTTTGGCAATTAATCCACTCAAAGCCCAGATGGTTATAATCCATTTGCCACAACGCCGGTTCAGTTCGGTACAAAGCATTTAAATCTTTGACATATTCCTGTAGTTGATGATGTTTATCATATTCCAGCAAATGCCAATCCAAACTTTTGGATTCATTCCATTCATCAAACTGGCCAAACTCACCACCCATAAAGACTAATTTTTTACCGGGATGACCATACATAAAACCATAAGCACAGCGCAGATTCGCAAATTTTTGCCAGTAGTCACCTGGCATTTTACCGATCATTGAGCCTTTGCCATGCACCACTTCATCATGAGAAAGTACCAGAATAAAGTTTTCGGTATACGCATAAATCATGCTGAATGTTAAATCATGATGATGATATTTCCGGTGTACTGGTTCTTTTTCAATATAACGGAGGAAATCATTCATCCAGCCCATATTCCACTTAAAGCCAAATCCCAGACCACCCATATCAGTTGGCCGGGATACTCCATGCCAGGATGTCGACTCCTCAGCGATCATCATGGCATGAGGATTTCTTTGATATACCACTGAATTCAAATGTTTAAAAAATTCAATAGCATCCAGATTTTCTTTGCCGCCATGCGGATTGGGAATCCATTCCCCACTTTCTTTGCCATAATCAAGGTATAGCATGGATGCCACTGCATCAACCCGCAGCCCATCAATATGAAATTTCTCAATCCAATACAGAGCATTGGCGATCAGGAAATTCTTCACCTCATTGCGGCCATAATTATAAATCAAAGTTCCCCAATGCGGATGTTCTCCCTGACGGCTGTCTGCATGCTCATAAAGAGCGGTGCCGTCAAATTGAATCAAGCCATGAGCATCTTTGGGGAAATGAGCCGGTACCCAGTCCAGAATTATGCCAATGCCATTTTGATGCAAATAATCCACAAAATACATGAAATCTTCTGGCGTACCAAAACGGGAAGTCGGCGCATAATAACCGGTGACCTGATAGCCCCAGGAGCCATCAAAAGGATGCTCGGTAATCGGCATTAACTCAACATGAGTATAATTCATCTCTTTCACATACTCTGCCAATTCTCTGGCAATATCCCGATAATTCATAAAGCTGTTTTCCCCTCTCCGCCAGGAGCCCAAATGAACCTCATAAATGGCCATTGGCGAATTGAGCAGATCTTTTTTGCCTTTAGCTTTATTCCATTCTTCATCCTGCCATTGGTAACGGCTGATATCATAAGTAATCGAAGCCGTTTCCGGACGTTTCTCTGCATAAACTCCATATGGATCATATTTTTCAAAAACATAGCCATCATGGGAGCGAATCTCAAATTTATATTTCTCATTTTCACCAATACCCGGAATAAACAATTCAAAGATGCCGCAGTCCTGCAATCTTCTCATCGGATAGAGGCGCCCGTCCCAGCCGCAAAAATCACCAACCACCGATACTCTTTCGGCATTCGGTGCCCAAACTGCAAACAGAGTTCCTTTTATCCCCTCCACTTCCATCATGTGGGCACCCAATTTCTCATAGATTTGATAGTGATTGCCCTGGGCAAACAGATACTTATCTAAATCGGTAATTACCGGTGCAAAAGAATAGGCATCTGCCCGACTCCAGCTATAGTCATGATGATCCGTATAATTAATTTCATACTTTATTTTTTCCGGCACCACCAATGTGAAAAATCCGTTATCCCTTACATTTTCCATTTCCATTTTCTTACCAGTAGCAGTATTAGTAATGGAAATGCTTTTCGCAAACGGCTGATATACATTAATATAGTACTTGTCTTCCCAGGGGTGAATCCCCAGGATATGATGCGGGTCGGCATGTCTGGCCCCTGTTAACTCATTCATTTCATCAAGATTAATATACTCTTTCATTTAATACATCCTCCCAATAGCTGCTTTGCGAATACTTCAGCTTTTACAAAAATTATGCTGCTGATCCTGACTTGAAATTTTTGTCTCTTAAAATAATCGCCAATTTCAATAAAAGATAACGCAAAAAACTAATATTTTCCTACAATATTTACAGAAATATTATAGCATATTTTGTCCGGAAGCGCCATAGCAAAAAAACATTTGCAGCCGGGATTTCTTAATTTCATTTTGTATAAACATACATTCCCACACTATGTTGATCATAGTCAATCTCCAGTTTTTGGCGTTTAGTAATATGAAAGGGTTTGCTTGCCAAATTAATCTCTGATAAATAGAATCCCTCATTGGCATGTCCCAGTAAATATCCTCTGTCACCAGAAACACAAATATTATGCGGGGAATCCGGTAATTCATAATTGAGCTTTTGTTTTTCGCCTTTATCATAAACCATTAAATAATCGGCGATACTGTGATCCGACAAAATCAGCAATAAATCTCCATATTCCTCGATTCCGCCAATCCCCTTGCTGCCAATATCAATAATTTCTTTATAAAAATGATGCAGATCCACCCGCACAAGTCGGTAATAGGAATAAGTCAGTGGTATATTAATTTTATCCTGCCCTGGTGTTTCTTGTGCTCTTACTTCAGTTGCTGAATCCTTTTGTACCAGCCAATTGGGCTCCGTTTCCTGATTCGCTAACCATTCATACTGTTCCCTAAGGTCTTTGATTTCTTTTTGGCTTAATGGTTTTTCTTCACTAACCTCAAAATAAAGGCTCTCTTCTGTTAATAAATAACTGTCACCCACACGATCACCATAGGTACTAAGGTTGATCTTACTGTGCACTGCCAAAGTGGAAGCATCTAAAATATAAAGATATGCTGTTCCCTGTCCGGTCGTTTGTCCCGATGGCATGCTGGTACCAACAAAGACATATTGCTCATTAGCGGCAATAAACGATAAAAATTCAAAAAAATGATTATCCGGCATCCATCTTGCCGTTTTTTGTTCAGTTGACCGTTGATGCATGATGACCTCTGCCGGTACAAGTCTTTCGATGGTATAAATATTTTTAGAATTAGCGGCAACCGCTTCTGTGCCAACACGCCGTCCTTGGTTACTAAAGCTAACCGGATATTTGGTGATCTTATTGGTTGCACAATTAACAGATAGCATACCATTAATGTGAAAATCCAAATACTTTGTTCCGGCAATATTCAAAAAAAGTTCGTCTCCGACCCGGGAATGAGTATCGACATTTGTACCCACTCCACCTTCGGAAATCTTCTTTTGTTCAATTGGTTGCAAATCCTGGTTATAAACCAATAGATAACTTTTGGGTGCCAGAATTGTCGATGTTAATACTCCGATTTTAATTTCTTCATCCAGTATTTCTTTTTGCCGAAAAGATACAACCGCAAGTATGATAAACAGTATTGTTAAAAGATAACTAAAGATTCTTTTTTTCATAAACTTACCCCACTTGAATATTTTTTGTTGTATTTTTAACATAGCATATTATCCTTATAATTCCAGAACAATTTTATTATGATTGGATTAAATTAAAAAAATCAAATGAAAAGGGCAATTGCAAAGTAATTTTTTACAAGATATCGCCTCCGATCCTATTGGCTCTCTTTATATCTTGTATCAAATTTTAAATGCAATTGCCCTGTTTTGATAAATTCTTTTTTTCCTTAGCTTCCTGCCTTTTCTTCTATTTCATTCCCTTTGTGACTTCCGTTCTCTCCTTTCTTTTCTTTCGCCGAAAATAAAGATAGCGACCAAAGAAGGCAGCAGAAGCCAACATATATATTAAAGCCACATTTTCTATATGCATAACCATATCTTTTTTCTCAATATATACCAGCACAGCTACAATCAGCCATAATATACCTAAGATCAAATCCAGCATCGTCAATTTCCCCTTACAAGGATCATCATAAATATTTCATTTATAATTTTATTATAACGTATAATCCAATTATCCTCTTTTTGAGGAAAATGGATTATTCTCCTTTCTCTCAATCTAGTTGGGTAATTTTGAATTTTCCATTATAATAATTAAGCACTGTGGATTTGTTTCTATATTATTACAGCTTTGACTGTTCAGGAGTGACTCAAACCACAGTCTTTCGTCTTTACTGGTAATCAGCTAGTTAACGCTTTGACGTTTTTATTTACGTGATAACACAGTCGAGATTCTTGTGGAAAACAACAGTGCAAATATTATTCTTAGGAGGTTTTTACCATGTATCTTGTCGGAATCGACATTTCCAAGTACAAACACGACTGTTTCATCCTTAAAGAAACGGGTGAGGTTGTCTTAAATCCTTTTTCCATCTCGAATAATCAAGATGGTTTCCAAAGCTTACTTACTGTCCTTAATTCTCTTAATCCTCATGAAGAAATAAGAATAGGGTTTGAAGCTACCTCTCATTATTCCCTTAATCTGAAATTATTCCTTGAAAAAGCCCACCACAGCTTCATGGAATTTAACCCTCTACTTCTTGCGAAGTTTAATAAGTCTCAAACATTAAGGCGAACCAAAACCGATGCCATCGATTCCATTTCGATTGCCCGTTGGTTAATGACTGTAGATTACAAACCCTATCCTGTAGGATTTTACCATATTTATTCCTTAAAGTCATTAACTCGTCTCAGAGATTCTCTTGTAAAACAGAGAAGTTTTTATATTGTCAAGTTAACTAATGTTCTTGACCACACCTTCCCCGAATTCAAACCATTCTTTGCAAACCGTTTCAGTAAAACTGCTTTATATTTACTTGAAACTTATGGCTCTGCCGAAAATATGGCACAAATGAATCCATCTTCCTATGAGAACCTCAGAAAAATTTCCAGAGGTAAGTTTTCTATGCAAAAATTCATTAAACTGAAAGAATTAGCTGCAAACACTGTCGGTGCGGATAATGAAATCTTCTCTTTACAACTTCAAAGCCTTTTAACACTTTACAACCAATGTGCCAAAGAAGTAGAGCGTCTAGAAGAACAGATTATTTCTTTAATCACCAATATTCAACCCAAATCTATGACGATACCCGGCATCGGTCCTTTATCTGCTGCTGTAATCTATTCAGAATATGGCGATATTCAAAAATTTCATTCGCCATCTGCTATGCTTTCTTTTGCGGGTTTAGAGCCGGGCTATTATCAGTCCGGAACTTCCGAACACGCTGGTCGCATGGTCAAACATGGTTCCTCTAAGCTTCGCTTTACTCTTATGAATCTCTGCATTCCTCTCATTCAATATAATATGGTATTCGCTGAATTCTATGCTAAAAAACGGAGCGAAGGGAAGCCTCATAGAGTAGCCTGTTCTCACATTATCAAAAAATTGATTCGAATCATTTATCATCTCGAAAAAGAAAACATTGATTTCGATTCTTCAAAACTACGCTGATTGAGTGGTGGCAATCGGCAATAATACATCTGCTTTTCGAAAATGATTTTTGGAAAGGCTTATTAAGGTTACCCTTTTTTATTCCCGATTTTTTTTTTACTTTTTTCAAAATAACTATTGACATTTAATAGCTAGTCACTCCTTACTTAACTTATTTCAACTTATAAACATTCTAAAAAGAGAATTAAGACAAAAATTTCAATAGTATTCGGCTGTGTTTGATTTTTTATATGTCCAACCCAATCATCTTATTGTTAAATTTACTGAATTGTATAAACATTACTTCAGCCCCAAAATTCTTTATTACACACTGATTACAGTAGTATTACATCTTAAATACCACTTGTTTTTATATATACTTTTGTCAAAATTAGTTGTATAATATCTACAAAAAGATAAATAGATTGATAATTTAATATTTTTAACTTTATATTCTGTTTTATTTTTGCTTCTATTCCTATTCTTGCCTGTTGTTAATTTATTTGTTCCAATCCAAAATCAAACTAATTTTTAAAGGAGGAAACTACAATGAAAACGAGTAAAATATTCCGCATCTTATTGTGTCTGTTATGGATTTTATCTTGTATTCCTACTGTATCCCTTAATGCGAAAGAAGCTCCCGATTCCCAAGCCTCAAAGCCGGTTATCAAGGCAGCTTATATTAGTGGCCTGGTCACACCGAAAGTCAACGCTTTGGCTCAAGTTAATCCGAAGGACTTAAATATCAACGCTCACTTAGGTATTGTTTCTGCTTATTGGAAAGACAAAACAACCGGAACTATTTTATCTTCCAGTGATGTTTTTCAAGCACATCACCAGTATGAAATCATTATTAATATTGTAACCGACAAGTCCCATTATTTACCCGCCAATCCTAATGACTTTTTTGCTATGATCAATCGCAGACCGGCAAAAGTAAGTCGCTATGACATCACGGGTGCAACCCTCAGTTTATGCTTCGGTAAAATACCCGCTGATCCCAATTCTATCAGCGAACCTCTTTCCCCTTATATACCGGCAGGAGACACACTAATAGAAACAAGTACAGGCGAATCTACCATTAGTCCGCAACCGGAAATTACAGTTGAATATCTTGATGTCTTTTCAACTGACTGGTTTTATGATGATGTCATATATGTCAGTCAGCGTCAAATTATGAACGGTACCGGCTCACAAAAATTCAGCCCAAGGCAAAATCTCTCACGCAGTATGATTGCCGTAATTTTATATCGCTTTGCCGGAAAGCCAACTCCTCAAGGAACTCATGATTATAGTGATAATATTGCCAATACTTGGTTTACAGAAGCCTTAAAATGGATGGCTGAAAAAGGTTTTGCCTCCGATTTTAGCAACGCCAACTTTTTACCAACTCAAGATTTAACCAGAGAAGAAATGGTAACTATGCTTTATAAATATGCCAAAGAGTATGGCTTTGATATTTCTTACACGGATACTTTAGACAATTTTAAGGATGAGGATGATATTTCCTATTATGCCAAAACTCCTATGAAATGGGCTGTTCAAAAAGGGATCATTCAAGGAACAACAACGCATCTTCTATTGCCGAAAAACAACATCACCCGTGCTGAAATCGCTGCTATCTTTCATCGTTTTATGGAGTTAAAATAAGGAATCACAAAAAAACTGTTATCCCATAATAAAGTAATATGGAATAACAGTTTTTTACGTAGCGATGAGAGGACTTGAACCTCCGACACTGCGGGTATGAACCGCATGCTCTAGCCAGCTGAGCTACATCGCCATATGTAATTTTGCCGTTTCCGGCCTGATCAATTTTCCCTAAAAATTATACCAATCCCAGCTCAAAAGCCAAGCTATATGATTATTTTAACGGAAAATCTCATGGGCGCTACAGGGCTCGAACCTGTGACCCCCTGCTTGTAAGGCAGGTGCTCTCCCAGCTGAGCTAAGCGCCCGAAAATGCTGAACAAACTCACAAAAAGTATTATATTCGATTGAAAGCACTTTGTCAATCATTTTCTTTAAAAAAGTATGATTTGTTTGCTTTTTAGCGACCCAAAGGGGACTCGAACCCCTGACCTCCGCCGTGACAGGGCGGCGTTCTAACCGACTGAACCATTGGGCCAAAACAGGGGTAGCAGGACTTGAACCCACGACATTCGGTTTTGGAGACCGACGTTCTACCAACTGAACTATACCCCTAAAACAAAGCCCGATAATATCTGACTATTATCCGGAACTCATTTCTCATTCTTGCAACACCGCAAAACGTAAGTGTATTATACCAAATCTTCTATCAAAAATCAACTTTTTATTTTAAAAATTAAACAGTATTTATATCTTCTACCAGTTCATCGACAACTTCCAATAAATACCCAGCAGATATTCTAATTTTTGACTTGAATTGGATAATTACCATTTCACAATCTTCGTTTCTTTTATCAATCACTACAGTTTTATAAAATATTTCCATTTTTATTGGCATATAAATTAAGTTTTATAATAAATAACTCAACTTTCGTTTCCAACCATTTAAAAGCCAAAATGACTTTCAGGAATCCAGGAAAGTTGAGTCTATTACTAATAATAAGAAAATATAATGACTTTTGATTTGTTATCTTATGTCAGTGTATGCGCGTTCGTATTGCAGTTACCGAAAGGTAACGCATATGCAATCTTGACACTCAGAAAAACCAACTATTTTTCTAGTTCAAGGCCTCGACCGATTAGTACTTCTCAGCTGAATGCATTGCTGCACTTACACTCAAAGCCTATCAACCTGGTCGTCTTCCAGGGGTCTTACTT
>RQYD01000036.1 GCA_003858485.1 Clostridiales bacterium COT073_COT-073 | reverse complement strand
TTTTTAGTGGTGAATTAATTATACCAAAAGATTGCGAAGTTTGCTCCTTTTATTTTGTGTTTTTTGCATTTTGTGGATAACCACCTTGCATTTGTTTGTTTGCTATGAAAAAAACGGGGAAACTCAAATAATATCTATACATAAACTTAATACCGCTGTTATGCTCTAGGGCCCATCCGATTGTAAGACAAAAAACCAATCCGGAAAATATTGATCTGACTGTCGTATAAAAATATTCATAAACAATTTTTTTATTCATTCATTTTTAAATATAAATTATCCTATTTATTTTATCAGCAGCTCCATTTTCTCCCTTTTTTCGGTTCATTTCCTTTAAGGGAAAAACAAGCATTATCATTTCCAGAAGATCTCACAGCAAGTCTAAGATGCTTTTTGGCTAAGTCCCAAAATTACTCTGGCTTCATCCGGGGAAGCGACTTCAAGCCCCAGTTCATGCACGATCCGAACTGCCTTTTCTACTATTTCGGCATTGCTTTTAAGCAGTCGACCCGGTGCATAATAGATATTATCTTCCATTCCGACCCGAATATTTCCGCCTTTTAATACAGACATGGTCAGGCCCGGAATATGATTTTTGGCGCCAATGGAAATTGTACTAAAATTAACTTTCAAATCATGTGGTAATTTTTTTATCATAAAATCCAAATTTTCTTCTGAAAAATGAATTGCTCCCTGACTGATCCGATTCATTCCCATCACAAAGGATAAAGAAACCGGATCATCAAGCAAGCCCATCGGCCGAAATATATCAAAAATATCTTCCAACGTTTCAATATTAAAACATTCCAGTTCCGGTTTAATATTCATGGCCTGCATCATTTTCATATATTTGACCAGAAACTCTCTGGTCCACTCATAAATAAAGGTTCTCTTTGCCCAAGTCGTACCAATCAGCGAGCAGTCTAAACTGCACATCTCCGGTTTAAACAAATCCTTATCATACAGCAGACGCATTCCATCTTCGGCTGTTGCTCCGGGAATATTGGCCGGCGCTGTGGAATATTGCAAAATCGGGTCACATTTCGCTTTAATGGCTGCACCAATCTCACTGTATATTTTAGGATCATTGCTGGATACTCCATTTTTATCCCGGGCATGAATATGAATAACCGCTGCTCCGGCATTGACACAATCATAGGCTGATGCTGCAATTTCAGCCGGCTGCAAAGGAATTGAGGCAATACTTTCCTTGCCGTGAAAAGCTCCGGTTTGAGCAACGGTAATAATGACTTTACGATTTGCCATGTCTGAACCTCCCATTATCAAGCAATTCTGTTTAAAAAACCTTTCATTTGATATTCTGCCTGTAAACAGGCAAACAGCGCCATTGCCTATCCTATGACACTGTTTGCCTGAATTTGATTCATTTATTTTACGGCTTCCTCAAAATAATGAGCTGCCATCGGTTGACAATTCTCCGGAAATACCAGTTTAGCACCCGTTACTTCCTGAATTTGCTCAAAAGTATAATTCGGATTATATTCCCGGACCACAAAATGTCCGTCTTTAACATCAAAAACGCCTAATTCGGTTACCACAATTTTAACTACTCCAGCGGCTGTTAACGGTAATGTGCAACGTTCCAGCATCTTTGGTTTACCATTATTGGAATGCAGGGTGGCCACAATTACCCGCTGAACACCGCTGCATAAATCCATGGCACCACCCATACCGGCCAGTGCTCTGCCCGGAACCATATAATTGGCAATATCACCATTTTCGGCAACTTCCATAGTGCCAAGCACAGCCGTGTGAATATGTCCACCCCGAATCATACTAAAAGATACAGAACTATCAAAAAAGCTGGCACCCTCTGTGACTGTATTTGTAAAACCTGAAGAATCAATGATGTCCGGATCAACTGCCTTATCTGATGCCTGGGCATTGGTTTGATTAATGATATCAAAAGCGGAATTGCCTACTCCGATCACCCCATTTTCACCTTGAAACCAGATATCTTTTTCATTCGGGACCAAACCAGCGATCATGGTCGGAAGTCCTACTCCTAAGTTATTAAATGTTCCCGGCACCAATTCATCAGCTACCCGCAGGGCAATCAATTTTTGTGCTTGTTCTTTATTCAGCTCCATAATTAAACCTCCTTTTTAACAACAGCATCTACAAAGATAGCTTGAGTATGAATATAATCCGGATTCAGTTCGCCCACCTCGACCACTTCTGCTGCTTCAACAATAACATAATCAGCGGCCATTGCCATCATTGGTGTATGGGTCCGTGATGAACCATGATATATTAGATTTCCCATTCGGTCGGCTGTTTTGGCATAAATCAATGCAACATCCGCCCGTAAGGGTTCTTGCAGCAAGTAAGTTTGTCCGTTAACAACTACTTTTTGCTTGCCTTCTTCCACTAATGTGCCCAGACCGGTTTTGGTCAAAACTCCGCCTAATCCTGCTCCTCCGGCACGGCAAGCTTCCGACAATGTTCCTTGTGGAATCAATTCAACTTCCAGCTCACCATTTTTATGTTGTTCCTGACATTCTTTATTTGAGCTGATGAACGAAGCAATCAACTTCTTCTCTCTTTTTTCATGAATCAGCCGGCCGTTTCCAAAGTTGGGAGTACCCGGATCATTACAAATAACAGTCAGATCCTTAACTCCTTTTTTAATTAAACCTTCAATCAGTTGATGAGGTGAACCATTACCGCCAAATCCGCCGATCATAATGGTCATTCCGTCTTTCACGGGCGCCAACGCTTCTTCAAGTGTTTTTAGTTTATCCATATTTACTCCTCCTTGTCATGTCCTTTTGATATCATATCAGAATTACTTTATACAATGATCTCATCCGGTCAGCAAATAAATGTTTTTTTAATTATCTTTACCTTTAGCTGATTATGATATTTACATCGGCATAACCGATGCCAGCAGATTATAGCTGAGCAATGCCACGATCAGACTGCATACTAAAACCATCAATGAACCATAACGAATTACTGTACCTCCATCCGAATTTTCATCCATATGCAGCATGGCGATCGGGGCAAATGATGATGGCAGGACAAATGCCAGCGAACCGCACATGGTAGTGGTCAGGGCCAGTGCCATGGTATTAAGGGACGGAAAACTGCTTGCTACTGCAATTGCAACTCCGGTCATAACGGTAATGGTTGTGACATTGGAACTGAAATTAGTGACCACAGTCGTTGCCAGGGCAAAGATCAGTACCACTGCAATCGGTGCCATCCCATCTACGATCGGTGTTAAGTTATTGGAAATAAAGGCAGACAGTCCAACTGCTTCTGAAGATACGGCCGAACCCAGCAGCACACCAATGGAAATAAAGAGAATAACTCCCCATGGGAATCCCTGTTCCAAGGTTTTTTTCAAATTGACTATTGGTTCATTATTAATTCTGATCACTGCTAATGCTACTACCGCCAATAAGGCCCAGAAAGTAATGGAAAATTGCTTAAAGAATAATAACACCGGATTGGAAGCCTGTAAGAAAAGAGCCAGCAACCCAGGCAAGATCCAAAGTACAACAGTTGTCATAAAGACGACAACCACTGTTTTTTCCTTTAAATCCATTGGCTTAATTTCCCCAACAATCTCGTTCATATTTAAATTGGAAAATTTTGACATATCCGGTCGCATAAAGAAACGCATCACCAGACACATAACAATAAAGGCAACAATTCCAGCCGGAATACCAAAGGCCATATAAGTAAACATGGAAATCGGCTGACCGGTAGTTTTTTCATAAATACCCATGCCCAGTAAGGCCAATGAGTGTGAAATTGGAGTTGATGCTCCACCGATATTAACTGCAAAAACGGCTCCCATTGTCAGCATATGGGAAAACTTATCCTTTTTGCCATATCCCAGCTGTTGCAAGATCTTGGAAGAAAAACCAAGGAAGAATGCCGTTGCCGGAACCTGGTCCATAAACATACCAACAATAAAAGAAATTCCCCAAAATGCATAGGCAAAAGCCCATGGACTTTTCGAAGCAAATTTTCTGGTCATAAACCACATGGTCAATCTTTTGGTAAAGCCAGCTTCATTAAGAGCAGAGGTCAAAACAAAACTAAGCATTACAAAGGTGATGATCCAGTTGCCGATCGAACCCTTAAGAATATCATAAAGTGACATCACGCCGGCCAGATTAAGTAAAATAAAGGCAAGGAACACCGGCCAAATAGTATCTACCAATGATAATAATAAGACTGTCCCAATAAATACTCCGATCGTTCGAACGCCGACAACCGTTATTTCCCCTACCGGCGGAAGAAACCAAAAGACCGCAATAAAAGCCAAGCAGAAAATTGTTTTCATCAATAATTTTTTATCTGTTTTAAACGCTTGTTTTTCCATAAAGAATCCTCTTTCTTTCTATATGAGATGAGTTGTCCTGCCAAAACATTAGAAATGCCTTGAATTTCAGCACTTTAAGAGTCGAAAAACGATTTTATGCCCTTCTTTTAGTCTTTAATAAACTGTCACAGCCCGGGCAAGTCAATTATTTTTTATAATAGCCATTTTCCAGCAGCATGGCAATTCCCTGTCCACCTCCAATACATGCTGATGCAATTGCATAGCGCTTTTCCGGGTGCAGTTTAAATTCATAACAAATACTGGTGATGATACGTGCTCCGGACATACCCAGCGGATGCCCCAGGGCGACTGCACCGCCATTTGGATTTAAGCGCTGATAGCGTTGAGAGTCAAAGTCGATCTCCAGTTCACGCATACATCCCAGAGTTTGGCCGGCAAAAGCTTCGTTGATTTCCAGCATATCCAGAGTATCCAGAGTTAAATGATTTCTCTCCAGCAGCAGCCGGATCGGCTCGACCGGACCAAGTCCCATCAAGCGCGGATCGCAGCCCATAATTGAATAATCAACTACCCTGGCCATGATTTCCAGACCACGTTCTTCAGCTACATCCTCTGTGGTAAAGATCTCAAAGGCAGCGCCATCATTAAGTCCTGATGCATTACCGGCAGTAATGGTGCCGCCATCCGGTTTAAAGACCGGACGCAGTTTCGCCAGCCCTTCCATGGTTGTGTGCGGCTTTGGATGTTCATCAGTATCAACAACGGTAACACTGTCTTTTTTACCCTTAACTTCGACCGGAATGATTTCATGAGCCAAACGCCCGGATTCTATGGCTGCCTTTGCCTTCATTTGACTGTCATAGGCAAAGTGATCCTGTTCCTCTCTGGTAATACCGTATTTTTCGACCACATTTTCAGCGGTTATGCCCATATGCCAAATATCCTTATTGGGAAATCCAGAAGCAGTCCGATGTCCCTCATCATTGGCATCGATCACCTTGGCATCGCCCATCCGCAGACCTTCCCAGCGGACCGAAACCGGTAGATAATATGGGGCCCGGGACAAGGTTTCAACCCCACCGGCAGCCACAAACTTTACATGATCCATCAATAACAGTTCATGAGCAGCACTAACTGCCGACTGAATGCCTGATCCGCAGATGCGGTTGACTGTAAAGCCGGTCGATTGATGATCAAGTCCGGCATTGATGGCAATAATGCGGCCAAGATTATTGGCAGTTTGCGCACCATCTACATGCCCAACGATAACTTCATTAATATCACTTTTTTGAACACCGGCCCGTTTGATCGCTTCCTCAAGCGCGATCCGTCCCAACTCGGTTGCAGGCACAGTTTTTAATGCTCCCAAATAAGCTCCGACCGGCGTTCTTGCAGCACCAACGATTACAACCTGATTTTTTTTCTCCATTTCAACTTTTCCTTTCTCAATTATGCATTTGACCAATTGACTCAACCTGCTTTTAGCGCTTTAACAGATCATTTATCAGAAGCCATCTGCTGCCATATAATGCCAACTATTTGATCCAAGTATCCAGATCCGGTTAAAGGACTATTTAAAAAACGGGAAAATTGAGTGATTTGATTAATAGGAATGATTTATATATTGTTAGCATATCAGACATTATTTTTATTGAAAAGCGAATTATTTTTATGATATGGATAACTAAAAGTTATAGAAAATGCACAAAAAAAATATCTTATTTTAAACTTTTTAGTGCAAAACAGTTGAAAGCTTACAGCAAATATGTTATCATGTGAGCAAATATTTAAGATCAGCGGTTATATCGTATTTGTATTTACATGTCAAGACCCAATTATTCCATCATAAAATCAGTTCCGCGATCCGATTTCATGCTCTGACAACCGGAGGTTTCTAATGGATACATTGCAAATGTCTTATCTTTTAACACTTACCAAAGAAAACTATAATATTACCAAAACCGCCAAACGTCTTTATATTACCCAGGCAGCCCTGTCTAAATCGATTCATAATGTTGAGGAAAAATTGGGTGTCCAGCTTTTTCAGCGGGAAAACGGACGTCTAGTCGATCTCTCACCCGCCGGAAAAGTCTTTATCGAGCGGGTCAGACAGATCCTTGATACCTATGATATCATGTGCGAAGAATTAAGTGTCTTTTCTGGTGAGATCTCCGGATCCGTTAAAATCGGCATTCCCAACGATATCGTCAATGTTTTATTTTATCGTTCTTTTCCTAAATTGATCATGGATTATCCATCGGTCCATCTCGATCTGTATGAAGGAATTTCTCTGGAACTTGAACATAGTTTTACCGCTAATGATCTGGATATTTTGATCGCTCTTGACTACAATCAGGATGGTTCTTCCGAATATGAACGCGCACTCCTGGCCAGCCAGCCTTATGGCGTGATCCTTGACAAAAAACATCCTTTAGCTAACTGCAAAACCATCACCTGGGATCATCTTAAAGATTACCCGCTGGCCCTACCCACACGCAGTTATACCCGAATGTTAGTGCTTAGTAAACTGATGAAACGGCAAATTACACCTAAAATCGCCATCAATGCCTTTTCCAGTCATATGTTGATTTGCTCCGTTCGTCATTCGCAGATCATCACCATCTTGCCCCAAATTTTCTTTAATTCCAGCGTCAGGGAAATTGACCATATTATCTGGCTGCCCATGGCCGATCCGATCAACTGGAATCTGGAAATTCGGATGAAAAAACGGCATCGCGAGCTGGGCGACACCGTTTGCCATATCTTTGACCGCATCAAAAATACTAATTATACTCCTGAGTTATCCAGCTGCCATCAGCGGAACTCTTAGCATATAATTATTTTATATCAATTGATTCAAAGCCAAATTTTAGCAAACTTTGAATTATATTAAAATGAAAGGATAACTATAATTATGAATGTAAAAAAGATCATTAGTTTATTGGCCGGGCTTTTAGTGGCGGCAATTATTATGTTCATCCCCTTAAATAACATAAATCCGGCTGCTCAAACATGTCTGGCCCTCAGTTTGATGACAGTTGTCTGGTGGGCCACTAATCTGGCTCAATCCGGCTTTATCAGCGGTATATATCTTGTTTGCCTGATCATTTTCGGAGTTGCCGCGCCGGATCTGGTGTTAAAAGCCTGGTATGGCTCCTCGACTATGTGGCTGGTCATTGGCGCATATATGATCGCTGGTGCAGTCAAGGACTCCGGATTGGGTGAACGCCTGGCATATGCCTTTATCAAGAAATTTGTTCGTTCCTATAATGGGATCATCATCTCCATCTTTGCTTTAACATTAATCCTCAGTCTTTTAATTCCGCATCCATGGCCCAGAGCCTTTTTGATTATGTCAGTCATGGCGGTGGTGATCAAAAGTGCAGCCATTCCCAAAACAGATGCCAGCAAGATCGGATTTACCGTATTTGCGGCTTCTGTGCCAGTTTCTCTGATATTTTTAACCGGTGACAGTGTCATCAATCCATTGGCTGCCTCTTATGCTGGAGCCGGAATGGCTGACAGCTGGTTGGGATGGTTTAAATATATGGGCATTCCCGCCATGATTTCCGCCATCATCACCCTGGTTTTAATTTTGATCTTATTTAAGCCCAGTCGGCCGGTGATCATCAATTTGCAGGAGATCTCAGCCAAGCAATCTGCCCTTGGCCCCATGACTACGATCGAAAAAAGAACTTTAATTTGGATCATACTGGCCATTATTCTTTGGCTGACTGATTCGATCCATGGCATCAATATTGGCTGGGTCACTTTTGGCATTGCTATGTGTATGAGTCTGCCGCTGGTGGGCGAAGTCTTAACTGTTAAATCCTGGAGTCAGGTTCCGGTTCATGTTCTGGTTTTTCTGACGGCCGCTATCGCGATCGGCACAGTTGGCGGAGCGACTGGCATGAACGCTTGGATCGCCAAAACTGTTCTGCCGGAATCTTTGCCCGGCAATCTGATCATTCTGGCTTTACTGATCAGCTTGATTGCTGTCCTGATCCATATGCTGATGGGCTCGGTGATCGCTGTCATGGGTGTTTTAATTCCCTCTTTACTGATCTTTACCGAAAACATGGCAATTGCTCCTTTATTTGTATCATTTACTGTCTACTTAGCGATTGCTTCTCATTATATTTTGCCTTTTCATCATTTAAATATGCTGGTTGGACAAGGTGAGGAAAATGGTATGTATACTTCAAAAGAAACCATTCGCTTAGGTATTCCTTTGACCGCAGCAGTCTTTATTCAAATTCTGATTGCTGTCATCTGGTGGAAATCTCTGGGAGTAATTTAATCTTTATGGCAGAAGAAAGATCAGTCATAGATCACGCAAATACATCCTTCTGCAGAAACTCTAATTCGCTTTATTTCCTGCGGATGGTGGGACTCCCGCCGCACGCTTCTCAGTTTTCTCTTAGCTTACATTTATTGAGCGTGCTTTCAGGCCATTCGGCTCGCAACTGCCACCGGCAGTTGCTTTACGCCTTAGTTCGAGTCCCTCCATCTTCGCAACAAAATAAAAGACACAGACTTTGTCTGTGTCTTTTATTTCCTGCTGCAAGTCGCTCATAGAGCCTCTTGCATCTCGCAAATGCATCCTTCGCAGCATTTGCTTTGTGCAGAGGCTCTAATTCGCTTTATTTCCTGCGGATGGTGGGACTCGAACCCACATGGTTTCCCGCTAGATTTTGAGTCTAGTGCGTCTGCCAATTCCGCCACATCCGCTTATGTCAAGCCTTCTGTTGCCGACTTGACTATAATATCATAAGTTATTTTAAATTGCAAGTTTTTTTTCAAACTTTTTTATACTTTTTCTTAAAAAATCGCTGTCCTAAAACGAATCCCTGTGTGAGCCTTAATTTTAGCTGGTAAAACAATTACTGCCTGACAAACGAATGGTCACCGGCTATAAAATTATACTCAAAATCAGCAGCTGTTTGTGGTTTACCAAAATAATAGCCCTGTATCTTACGACAACCCAAACTGTCCAAAATTTGCAGCTGTGCTTCTTCTTCCACACCTTCAGCAATGATATCCAATTCCAAAGAATTGGCCATCATAATGATCGCTTTTACCAATGCACTTTCTTTAGGATTATTTTCCAAAGTCATTACCAATTCCCTGGCAATTTTAATATTAGAAATCCTGAATGAATTAATATAGCTTAAAGAAGAATAACCGGTTCCAAAATCATCAATACTAATACTAACCCCTAATTCAGCCAATTTCTCAAACAATTGAATTATTTCTTTGTTAAAATTAATTAAACTGGTTTCCGTCACTTCCAAATCAAGCCATTCCGGTGGAATTTGAAATTCCGCAATAATGTCCTGAACATATTTCAGAAAACTGGAATTCTCAATAAATTTTGTAGAAATATTGATACCGATCCGATAGTTTTGCTGATAAGTATTATTCCATATTTTAATTTGCTCAATTCCCTTGCGCAGGGTCCACTGTGCAATCCGTAAAATGACAGAACTTTGCTCAGCAATCGGTATAAATTCTCCCGGTGATACCTGTCCCAGCTCCGGACTATTCCAACGCAGCAAAGCTTCCATCCCCAATAAATTTCTTTCAACATCACATTGCGGTTGGTAATATAACTCAAATTCCTGGTCAAAATCAATATATTCAAGTAAACGCCGAATTCGTTTTTCCCGTTCAATTTTCCGTTCTATCTCCCGGTCAAATATTTGATAGGCATTTTCCTGGATCATCCGATGCGCTTCTCTTTCAGCATATTCTGCACTTTCCAAAATCTTTTGAATATCCGCTGAATTCTGCTCATAGGATGCAATGCCGATCGAAAATTTAAGGCGGATCTTAAACTCATCAATTTCAATGGGGTCCTCTCCCATAGCATGAATTTCATTAATAATTTGTAAGATCCGTTCTTCCTCAACTGAGCGCAAAAATAGTAAACCAAATTTATTTGAATTTAATCGGAATAGGACTGCATTATTGCTGTATTCTGTTTTTAAGCGTGAAGCAATTTGCACTAAGACCTCATCACCGACTGCATAACTAAATAAAGAGTTAATATTTTTAAACCCTTTAATATCAATGACCATTAAGGTCAGCGGATGATCCTGATTCCAGGCAACTAAATATTCCTGTAAATAGCGGATAGTATATAGCCCCAAATTCATATCAAAATAAATCAAGTCTCCCAACAATTCATTTTTTTCTTTTAACTCTTCATTTCTTTGCTGTAATTCTCTGGTTCGCCTATCGACCTCATATTCTAATTGCTTTCGCTTTCGTTCTTCGTCACGCAGCCGTTTTTCGGCCCGAAAAGTATTCTGAAAGGCTGTATTCATCACATAATAAATGGCCAACATCAGGAAAATAAAAATCATCATGACATTGGAAATCCATTCTTTCATATACAAAACAATACTTAAACAGCCTAAAAACAGAACCAGGTAACTCTTACTTAAACTGTCCACTAATCGGTTCTCATCATAGCTGACTTCAAAGAAAATATTGCTATTTCCTGCATTGATCATTTCGCTGGCGATCAATAACATTCCGGCCGGAACCAGATAAATGGATTCAGCAAACCACAAATAACCAATCTCATTGGTTGTCATACCATATTGATAAAATCCACGAATTAAAATATAAGATAATATTGCCGATAATGTCAAAATATTATGTTTGGATAAGCGTCTTTGCCGGAATGAGGTAAACACCACCAGAATCATAACAACTGTCATTAACTCAAAGAAATGATAAACATATTGAGCTACATTTTGCCATGTTGGCAGTTCTTCCGACCAGCCACTAAAATAATTAACTGCAATCCCAATTGCCACCAGTACACTCTGAATAATGGCAGCATCTAAAATCAACTGTGATTTATTTAGCTTTTTCGCACAGTGGACAAAAATACAGGCTACAATAAAAAAGGAAATACTAAGGGTAATAAATGAGCTTGGCCCTAATAAACAGATAAAGGGTGTTCCTTCGACCACCAACATTTTTATATTGCGAATAACCCAATTTAAAATCAAGGCCACCAAATAAAAATGCATTTTGTCATCTTCATGCTTTACATTCCGAATATTATTCCAAATCAGAATTCCGGTTAAAACAAAAAAGATCAATGAAGAAAAATCACGTAGCCAAATAAGATTGCGTGTCAAGCCAATATTGTATAATAAAAACAATATCCCAAAAACTGCAATTTTATTTTTAAAATCCCTTTTCTGACTTTTAGTAATTTCCATATTTTTCCTCATAAATCTTTATGTGGCCTAAAGTGTTTTATTCAACTATTTCCCTCATA
Source organism: Clostridiales bacterium COT073_COT-073 (assembly GCA_003858485.1). Taxonomy (GTDB): domain Bacteria; phylum Bacillota; class Clostridia; order Lachnospirales; family Vallitaleaceae; genus W11650. The sequence goes on along the minus strand of RQYD01000036.1, from coordinate 16,978 downwards.
ATATATCGTCAGATTTCAAAATATATTAAGTACTTTACTAATTTTTAAAACTATGAATTGGTGCTGGTATAAATCCCTGACGATTAATAAATTCCTGACAGCTAAATGAATTGATCGGCATAATTGGAGCAGTTCCCAAAAGTCCACCAAATTCCGCATATTCTCCCACTTTCTTGCCGCTGACCGGAATGATCCGGACCGCTGTGGTTTTATTATTAATCATACCTATTGCCATTTCATCAGCGATCAAACCTGATATTGTAGCTGCCGAAGTATCTCCCGGCACTGCCACCATGTCAAGACCAACCGAGCAGACACAGGTCATTGCCTCTAACTTTTCCAGAGTTAACGATCCACGCTCAACCGCCTGAATCATTCCCTGGTCTTCACTGACCGGAATGAAGGCGCCACTTAGACCTCCTACTGCTGAAGAAGCCATGATCCCACCTTTTTTTACCTGATCATTTAAAAGAGCCAAGGCCGCAGTTGTTCCCGGTGCACCAACTGATTCCAAACCCATTAACTCTAAAATATCAGCAATTGAATCACCAATTGCCGGTGTCGGTGCCAAAGACAAATCAATAATACCAAATGGATAGCCTAGTCTTTCCGCTACTTCCTGGCCAACCAACATGCCTACTCTGGTTATTTTAAAAGAAATTTTCTTAATTGTTTCTGACAGTACTTCAAATTTTTTACCACGGCACTGTTCCAAGGCCTTTTTAACGACTCCGGGACCACTGACTCCAACATGAATCAAGGTATCAGCATTGGTTACGCCATGAAACGCTCCTGCCATAAACGGATTATCATCCGGTGCATTAGTAAATATTACAAATTTAGCACAGCCAATGCTGTCTGCTGCTTTGGTTTTTTCAGCCAATTCTTTGATAATTTTACCCAGCAAGCGAATTGCATCCATATTAATCCCCGCCTTGGATGAACCAACATTAACGGAACTGCATACTCTTTCGGTTTGTGCTAATGCTTCCGGGATGGCCAGCATCAGTGCCTGATCTTCTTCAGTCGTACCTTTTTGTACTAAGGCCGAAAATCCACCAATAAAATTAACTTCCATGGCCTTGGCCGCTGCATCCAGAGTTTTTGCGATTTCAATATAATCTTCCGGATTTTTAAAACCGGCTGCCAGGGCAATTGGTGTGACCGAAATTCGTTTATTAACAATCGGAATTGCATACTCTTTAGCTACATAATCTGCTGTTTTAACCAAATCTTTGGCTCTGCCTGTAATCTTATCATATATTTTCGTGCAAAATTCCTGTAAATTATCGGAACGGCAGTCTAAAAGACTAATGCCCATTGTAATGGTTCGTACATCTAAATTATCTTCCAATATCATTTGGTTGGTCTCATAAACCTCATTCATATGAATCATTTCACATACCCGACCTTTCGTTTATCCAATATCACTAAATCCGGTGCATGGAGTCAAAAATGTCTTCCAATTGCAGCATAATTTTAACATTCAACTTCTCTCCCAATTTAACCAATTCTTCACTGATATCACTTAAATTTTCCATTTGCGGAGTAATGTCCACAATCATCATCATGTTAAAAAAACAGTCACGAATTGATTGGGTGATGTCCAAAATATTGATTTGTTTTTCTGCCAAATAAGTGCATACTCCGGCAATAATACCAACACTGTCTTTTCCTACCACAGTAATAATTGCTCTTTTCATGATAACCCTTTCTTTCCTTTACTCCCAATAAATTTCCAATACATCATTTTCCTGCAACACATCAAAATAACTAGCTGTTTCTCCATTGCGTAAGACTACTAATCGCCCCTTTACCTGGCTGCGATCAAATTCAATATAATCAAAAATATCCACAAAAATATAAGATCGCTTGCCACGCAGCCACACCTGTTTTCCATTGGCCATTACCGAAATTGTCAATTCAACCTGCGAATCTTGCAAATCAATCGCTTCCGGCTGGCCTTTTTCAGGATCATCTAATCCGATTTCCAATTTTGGCTCGGTAATTGCCATCTCCGAATTTTTCGGCAGCAGACTGTCAGCTGCTTTCACCTCCGAACTAAATAATAGTTCTTTGGTCGGCTCTGTTTCTTCTTCCTCCGGACCGGCATACCATTCATCCTCCGGCTGACGTAAACGGCAAAATATTTTATCATTTTCCTGAATTAATTGATGCAAAGCCGGAATCAATTTACCATTTACAGTTATGTAATATTTATCCTGGGTCAGACCAGCCGCCTCATAACCTAATTTTTCAATCATAAACTGAGAAATTGGAATTTTGGCATTACGGCCACGCCTGGCTTCACGGTAAATGATATAATCATTGTTTTCAATGGCATCACTAAGCACTGCTTTTTCGTGATTTTTATAAATCTCTGCCACTTCACCATATTCACCGGCGATAGAATAGGCTTTGCCATTAAAATAAAAGTTAACACTGCTGCCCTTGGTCAGTAAAAAATTTCTCGGATCAATACCCGCAGCCGCCATGATATCCATAACTGTTAAATTCTTTTTATTAAATAGCTTGATCGGTTTGTCATTTAAAAAAACCTGAACAAAATCCTGCCGACTGTCAGCCAGTCCCTTATAGCAGATACCAATTGGTGTAATAAATTCGGGGGAACGTTTAAATGTCGGGTCAACAATTTCAACTTCCTTTAAAGATTCTTTTCCTCTTAACGATACCCGGTTTTCCGGCAAGCCTATTTTCTCAGCCAGCAATCCGGTAAAACCTTTGACCTGACCGCCACCCCCAACAACAAAAATTGCATTAGGGATCTTATTTCCATTTAAAGCCTTGATTTTTTCAGCAATTTGAATACTCAGTGATTCCAGTGTCGGCCGAATGGTTTGTAAAAATTCACTGACCTCTATTTTTTGAGTGATCTCCATGATATCGGTATACTCAATTTGTTCCTCTACCTCAGTTGATGCAATTTTCATTTTCTCGGCCATCTCAAAATCAACCAAATATTGATGAATAATAGCTTCGGTAATTTCATCCCCGGCAATCGGGATCATGCCATAGGCAGTAATAGCTCCGCTATTTGTAATAGCAATATCACTGGTGCCGGCACCGATATCAACCAAAGCAATATTCAGCAAGCGAAAGGAAACCGGAATGGCAATTTGACTGGCAGCAATTGGCTCCAAGGTCAGATAAGCTACCTCCATATCCGCTTTTTCCATAACCTGATATAAGCTCTCGACCACTTCCGTCGGTAAAAAAGTTGCCAGTACAGTTAAACCGATTTTACTGCCTTTTTGATCAAGTAAATTGACGATTTCATATCCATTTAAAAAGTATTTCATGACCGAATGACCAATTGCATAAAATTGTTCACCGGTGTTGGTTTGCAGTTCCTGTTTGGCTTTGTCCAAGGCCAATAATTCCAAAGTTGAAATCATTTCGGCGGTAATTAAAGTATCCGCCATCAATTCCTTTTCTACTTCTACCGTAGTCGTCCGCAATACCCGACCGGCCGCTGCAACATAGGCCTGAGTGATCGGCTGATTGATTTTAGCTTCCAGGGCACGCTTTACTTTATATATTGTTTTGGCCACTTCATTTACATCCTGGATTTGTCCATCCAGCATGGAACGTGAGGGATGAAATTCCACATGAGCGGCTTCAACCCGGAAATGGTCTTTTTCATCAAAGTCATTTACTGCCGCTACTCCCACTACTGAGCGCGTTCCTATATCAAATCCGATTACTAAATTATTCTTCAGGTTCATCATAACCTCCACCATCTCATTCATTTATTTGCACACCCGCCTTCACCGCAAGTTAACTGCTCCCCTAGCTGTTCCGTTAGTTTTAGATACTTTTATTTCACAGCCTTTATCTCCGTTATGCCGGATAAAATATCAAAAGGTTTGGCTGTTAGCTCACCTTCAACCTGATTGCTTAAAATAACTGCATTTTCCAAAAAACCAAATGGCACCAGCCACACATTTTCTTCGATCTCTTTGACTATAGCCAAATAATTTTTTTTCAATTCTTTTTCATCTTTGGCTGTTAAAAAAGAGTTGACCAGTCCATCTAAAACTCCAATTCCCGAATAATTATATTGTCCATTCAAACCAATAAAATCCTTTAAATTCGGATATTCTTTGACCGGCATTTTAGTTAAGTAAACATCAAAATTTCCGTTTTGTAGTGCTGTCTGATACTCTGCTGGTGGCAAACCAACAATTTCTACTCCCACATATGCTTCCCATTCCTCTTTTATATTTTGAGCCATTATTTCCAGATATCGGTCAGATGTCGGATAGAGCAAGCTTAATTTTTGCCCGGCCGGCACCGGATTGGTATCTAAAATATTCATTCCGCTGGCTGACGGCAATACCTCCTGCCGGTCATCTTCCCACTGCTTGCCCCGGTAAAAAGGGAGCTTTTGCTGAACAATATGGTTTAAGAAAGCATTTTTATATAAGATTTCCCAGTCTAATTTATTCATTAAGTATTTTCGGATCTGATTATCGGACATCAATCCACTTTTCAATTGAAATCCCATGTAATAGAAAGAGCGGCCTGGAAATTTGGAAATATTCCGTAATATTTCCTCAGAGAAAGAAAACCAAGGAAATTCTTCAGTAAAATATATATCTGTCAAACCATTAATAAAGGCTTCTCGGGTAATCGACTCAGTCCGGCTCAAACTGATCTCCAATTGATTGGAAGCTGAACGCAGCTTTAAGGTTTGCATTGGTTTATATTCTGCCAATTGATAAGGTCCGGTTCCCTTAATTTCCAAAGGATTGCCTTTTTCCAAGCTATTTTCCGGAACAATCGGAAAGCATAAACTATATAAATTTAAAATACCGGGAGTTAAAAATTCAACTTTTATTTGATTATCAGACTGAGCTGTCATTTTTTTGATAACAGCTGTTTCTATTGCATATTTTCCGGTTCTGGCCTTTTGCAGACTATAATTAACATCTTTAAAACGAACCGGCGAACCATCATGAAACTGTTTTTCTCCTAAAGTAAGGAGACAGCTGAAACCATCTTCAGCCAATATAACCTGATCTGCCAATTGACCAACCATTTCTCCCGTTGTCGATAAAGTCATCAAACCCTGATAGCATTGCCTTAAAATCGTTTCCATACTTTTGTCCTGAGGCACATAAGGATTTAAACTTTTAAAAGTTGAGGCCAGAATCGTAATTTCTGTTTTCTTAAAATCCGAAGGCGGAACCGCTTCTTTGGTTTTTTCTTTTTTTTCACTTAATTGACTGCCCTTTGGCAAATTGTATTCCGAAATACTTTCTACCACTTTACAGCCGGATAAAGCTGTCAGCAGCATTGCCAGCACCAGCAGCATCCTGATGATGTGTTGCCGGTTTCTTTGTTTTCCTGATGGTTTATTTATGTTCATATTTCCTCTTGTTTTTCCACTTATCAAGAGACAAGATCTGCTCAATTGTTTTTGCATACCCCTGCTCCCCATGATCGGTATTAATTACTCTGTCAGCATAAGTCGCATATGCCTCCGCTGATATTTGATTTTGCATAATTTGCTCTGCTCTGGCTCTGGGAATTTGTCTGCCTTTCATTAATCTTTCCATCCTCAGCTCTTTATCGGCTGTGATCGCCCATACTTCATCAACCATTTGCCGAATATTTACATCCATCAGCAGGGCTCCATCCAAAACACAAATAGGCACTCCGGTTTTTTCGGCATGAATTTGCTCTTGCCTCAACCTGGACATAATTGGCGGATGAAGCAAAGCATTAAGATCCGTCAATGCCTGAGAATCACTAAAGACAATCGCTCCCAGTTTTTGACGATTAACAGTTTTATCCGTTGCAGCCGGATCATTTAAAATTTCTGTGCCGAAGCGATCGATTAATTGAGTTTGAATTATCGGTTCATTCAGCAGCTCATGACCAATGGCATCACAGTCCAGCCAAACCGCCCCATAATGCTCCTTTAAATACGCAGCCACTGTTGACTTACCAGTTCCAGTGCCACCAATCAGTGCAATACTAATCATAATTTGCTCCTATTCTTATGTTGCTATCTCAACTTTGCCCCAGTCTTTTTTGGTGCTATCCCGCTCCGGGGAGCGGGCACATGAGTTCCACTCAGGTGTTATACTACTGAACATCATTATAAATATCAATGCCCAAAACATTAATAATAGTCCCCTCTTCATATTCCTTTTTCGATTCAAGAGGTGCTAATCTATGAACCTTTGAAATGCTATAAAGCAAAGCTTGATACTTCACTGTTCCCCCATCTTTTAATCGCATTGGAATTGGTATAAGAAAAATAACAACTAAAACCAGGCATATAATAGCAATAATTCGTTTTTTCATACTTGAGTTCCTCCAGACTTTTTAAATTAATGCGCCTCATACCAATTCTTGGCGATATAGCCTTCGGCGATCAATGGTACTTTTAATTCAGCGGCAGCTGCCATCTCTTTGGTTAAAAGTGCTTTCGCCCGCTCCGTATCTTCATCTGCCACTTCTAAAATCAATTCATCATGCACTTGCAGTACAATTTTACCTTTGATATTTTCTTTTTCCAGGGCCAGGTAAACCCGATTCATGGCAATTTTTATGATATCAGCTGCTCCTCCTTGAATTGGCGCATTCATAGCAATTCTTTCACCAAAAGAGCGAACCATATATTGACTGGACTTCAGCTCCGGTATTGGCCGGATACGATTGAACATGGTCAGTGAATAGCCTGATTCTTTGGCATCGGCAATGCTTTTATCCAAAAAAGCCTTAACTTTCGGATATTTGGTAAAATAATTTTCAATATATTCCCTGGCTTCTTTGACCGGAATATTCAGGTCCTGACTCAGCCCATAATCACTGATTCCATAAACAATGCCAAAATTAACAGCTTTGGCATTTCTTCGCTGTAAATCCGTAACTTCATCAAATGGCGTATGAAATACCTGAGAAGCCGTCATTCTGTGAATATCGGCATTATCCCAATAAGCTTTCAGGAAGATCTCATCTTCGGATAAATGGGCCAACAGTCTGAGTTCAATTTGCGAATAATCGGCTCCAACAAAGGAATATCCCTCCTTAGCCACAAAAGCCTTACGAATCGCTCTGCCCTCGGCAGTACGAATCGGAATATTTTGTAAATTAGGGTCAATACTGCTAAGCCTACCTGTTCCGGCTACCGTTTGTTTATATGTGGTGTGAATCCGTCCATCCGTCTGAATATAATCAAATAGCCCATCGGCATAGGTTGATTTTAATTTGCTGGCCGCCCGGTAATCGAGGATATATTCAATGATCGGATGATCTTTTTTTAATTTTTCCAGCACATCGGCGGCAGTTGAATAACCGGTCTTGCCTTTTTTCGGACTTTTTAATTTTAAATCCTCAAACAGAACTTCCCCTAATTGCTTGGGTGAATTTATATTAAACTCTTTACCGGCATAGCCATAGATTTTGGTCTCCAGCTCTGCGATCTGTTTGCCCAGCATTTGTGAATATTCGGTCAACGCCTCGGCTTTGACCTGAACACCTGCTGCTTCCATGTCTTTTAGCACAATCGCCAAGGGCAATTCAATTTCCGCATATAAAGCATATAAATTCTTATCCCTTACCTGCTGCTCCAGTTCCTGACCGCTTTGCCAAAGGATCTGCGCCGCTTTAGCCAGATAGCTGATACGAATGTCCCGATCCAAACCAGCAATTCCCACTTTATTTTTGCCCTTACCAAAAATTTCTTCTTCCGGTGGCAAAGTAATATCTGAATACTGATAGCCAATTTTTTCAATTGAATAATCACTTTCATTGGGACTGACTAAATAAGCCAACAGTGAAACATCCATAATCGCCAAAGTTTGCTGATCCTTTGCCTGGGTTTGCAAAAGCTGAAAAAGCTCCCGGCCTTTTTGAAAGGCATGGAGAAAAGCTTTAAAATCATGTAAGAGCAACTGCCGGCTATGACTGAGCAAACGCTCGATTGACGGCCGGACTCTGGCCAAATCATCTTCATAATACATCACTTCATGACCATCAAAAACCGCCAAATAAAGCCTTCCCTGATCAGCTAAATAAAAAACCGACCGTCTTTCTACTGCCGGCAGGCGGGTTAATTTTTCCATCACCACGACCGGCAGCTCCGGCTGATCATCAGCGGTGACTGCACCGGCTGCCTCTCTTTCGGCTCTGGTTTGATTCATTAACTTAGGGAGTAGGGAATGAAATTTTAAGTCCTGAAATAAGGCATATACTTCTTCATTATATAGATTTTTAATGGTAAAATCATCAAACTGCACCGCCAGATCACAATCGGTCTTAATGGTCGCTAAGACCTTGCTCAGGCGGGCTGATTCAATCCCATCCCTTAATTTGGCAGCTGGCCCTTTTTTTAGCTCATCCATATGAGTATAGGCATTTTCAATGGTATGATAAGTTTTTATGATCTCAGTGGCGGTCTTAATGCCAACCCCGGCAATACCCGGAATATTATCGGATTTATCGCCCATCAGCCCTTTTAATTCAATAAATTCCTGAGGTGTGACCTCATATTCTGCCAGCACATCTTTGGCAAAGTATTCTTTGGTTTCCGTTTTTTTAGCCTTGGTCGAGGGAATCAAAATCTTAACGGTATCGGTTGCCAATTGTAATAAATCACGGTCACCGCTTAAAATACTGACTGCCATTTTCTCTTTTTCAGCCAGATCAGCCAGAGTCCCTAAGATATCATCAGCTTCAATTCCATCTTGCTCCAAATAAGAGATATTCATTTTATCCAATACCTCTCGAATAATCGGCAGCTGCATCACCAGTTCTTCCGGCATTTTACTGCGTGTGCCCTTATATTCCTCAAACATCTGATGCCGAAAAGTTGGAGCTTTACGGTCAAAGGCCACTGCTAATTTCGTTGGTTTTTCGCTTTCCAATGTTTTTAATAGCACCAGCAAAAAGCCAAATACGGCATTGGTGTATCGCCCTTTTTCATCACTAAGCAGCGGCAAGCCATAAAATGCTCGATTTAAAATGCTATTTCCATCTATTAATAATAATTTTTCCATTTTTTTCTCCCGATAAAATACTTTTAGTACAGCTTATTTTAATCCATTGGAACCTGTATTTTACTTTAATTCTAAAGTCTGATCTGTTTTTTCTTACTATTATATCGGATTTCACCTGGTTTTTCCAGTAAAAAATCCATATCCGATATTTTAAAATAACCCCAAAGCCAAAAATCGGCCCATCAATAAAGAGCAGGTTTATTTTTACATTTGCAATATTTCGTCTTTTTTTAGCACAAACAAATATTCTTTAACATAAGTTCCCCGTTTATGCAGATTACGTGCTGCCCGGTAAGTATTGTATTTAATCTCAACTGTTTTGACCCTGCCAACGGATTTTAAAATGTGCAGCATTTCTTCCTTATCAATAAAGCCTTCCGAATTATAACTGATAATAATATACCTGGCTTTAGCCAAACCGATCATTTCCGTCAATGCCACAGCTGCATTTTTGCTTTGATTATAGGCTGAGCGATTCCAGTCAGCGGGAATCCCGGAAATTTTGCTGAGCGGAGCCTGAATGTCGTTATCAACGATCACATTTAGCATAAAATAATTGGAACCATAGGGATGCTGATTATAAGGTGGGTCAAGATACAGCAAATCCAACTCCGGCAGCTCTTTGATCCTGGTATTGGCATCGGCCTGACTGACCGATATCTGAGCACTGAAATTACTAAACACCGGTGCTTTGATTTCAATCTTTCCCATGATCCGGCTCAGGGCATTTTCTGCCCGGCCGCCAAAACGGCCAAGTCCGGTTTCCGAATCTTTATAAAAACCCTTAAAAACACCGCCGGTATTGACATGCACAGATGCTTCATATAAAAGCGGAGCCAAAAAATATTTTTGTATCCCAACTGGTATTTCATCAATAAAGGCTCTGGCTGTATCAATGATCCGGGCATTTTCCGGAGTATAAAATACTCTCTCTCCAGGCTGAATATTGCTGCTGCACTGCGGGGCATAATGCCGGTAAATCAGCCCATCCTGAATCGGATGATGCAGGCGCCTGGCCAGCTCTTTGGCATATTTCCGGTATTCGGCTGCCGGAAAGTCCTGACGATTGGATAAATAACAATCATTGATCACATAGCTGTATTTTTCCAAATCATTGGCATACAAAACGGAAGAATGTCTTTTTAACATTCTTCCGACAATTCCGGAACCGGCAAATAAATCCGCACAAACCAGCTTTTCCTTTTGCAAGGATTTTTTTACTGCCAGCACTTCTTTTTCAATAGCGGCAATTAACAAGCGCTTATTGCCGATATAGGTAATAATTTGTTCACTTAAAAAGCTCTTATTTTCTTTCATGACCTTTCCTTATCCCCGCTCTCGTTTAATGCCCAATAACAACGTAATTACTGAAACCGTCTTTCCCGCCAATTTCATATGCCTGGCTGCTGCTAGTATAAGGATATATTGATTTTGGCGTATTTTATATCCCCATCACAGTGTAAAAGCATAGTTGGAAATTAATATAAACCTCAGCAGGCAGTAATATGCTACTCTGCCGATATATAAGTAGTATGGATAAATCCCTTGATAATGGCATTTTTTTCACAGTCATAGCCAAAAAGTCTTTCACATTTCCCCTTAATAAATTCCACTGCCTTTTGATTATTCTGTGTTTGTGCCAAAATATATGCCTTATGAAAAAACTCAGTATATGTTTTTTTATTTTGGCGGTATTGGCAAAGTCCTTTGTTGTAGTATAAGTTGATTAGGGCTTCAAAAAAGCTAATTTCCTCACTGGCAATAATTCCTTTGTCAATATAGCTCTCCGCCCTCTTAAACTGTTTTCGTTCTCTATATGCATCCGCCACTTGGTAACAAATTTGCGGATAGACAAAACCTTCTTGGCTGATATGCCCCAATAAATATAAAAGCGGCTCCAGTTTTCTGGGCTTATTTTTGATTTTTCCCTTAAAATAAACCATATTCTGTAAAAGCCGCGCTTCAATCTCACTGTAGAAATACTGTGCATATGTTTCCCATGTAAAGTCCGGTATACTTAGTTTCAAGCCTGTGCTTAAAAGATTATATCCTTTTTTGGTATCGCCATTGATATCTGCCTGAATGGCCAGTATCAGATACTTTATTTGCTCATAATAGAGCCGCTGAAAAGGAGCAATCTCACTGCTTAAGATTAAGCTAACAGTATTTAACAGCTCACCGATATCACCATCATGTATCGAATTACGCAATGCTAGTTCCACTTTTCTTTCCAATTTGGGCATGGCGATCCGATATTCCAAAAACCGGACATTAAGGTCCTCCCTATAGCAACATGACAAGATATCAAGATTTTCCGATTTCGGCACACATTCGCCATTCTCATAGCGAATAATTGTCCGCCGATTTATACCAGTTTGTCGCTCCACTTCCTCTTGAGTAAGTCCCAGTTTCTCACGTAAATCCCTTAAATACAACCCAAAATCGCCCAATCGAAAATACATCTTAGCCTCCTTTGATTGATGCGACATCCATGTCACTTGAAAAACCTTATCTACTTTATTATTATTATAGCAAGTTTACAGCAAATACACAAGAGGAAAGACTAGATATGAAAAAAGTATTTTATTTATTAATTTTAATCTATGCGTTAAACATTTTACCATTACTGTCGCAAAATCCGACTGCCGCATTGATTGCTGAAGATGATGGTAAGCCTTGGACATATCATAGAACAGAAAATGGGATCTATAATTGTTAGTTAGCCTTAAAGGTTGATTATAGCAACTTATAATATGCTGTCTATGAAAGGAGAAATCAAACTATGGAGTTAAAAATAAGAAATAATAATAGCGATAGTTCAGTTGTGAATTTTTGTAATGTTCAATGCTAACTCGTACTGACCCAAGTGTTGCAGCAGAATATCTTCTAAACTCTTGAAACTTTTTTGGAGCACTTTTCAAAAATTTGATGTTTATACTTTTTGTCATCAGTTTCTAATTACTCCAAATCAGTAATATTGAGTAAAAATCTAGATATCTATATGCATCAACTCATTTTACCATTAGAAATGTGCAAAACAATAATTTCAAAATCAACTGTATATAATGTATTTTGTTGGTGCAATAATATATTTTCTAATATATTGTTAATTATTTGAAATAATTTAATTAGTCTTGCACATTTCTATTTTAACATTATTATGGAGATAAATATATGTATCAGTTAAGTAATTATATTTCAGAATTTAAAACTATATCTAAACTAGTATTGGTTTCATTAAAAACAGGGAATCTTCTAATATTATCTGACCAAGCGTATATTGAAGAATATCAAAAGATAAAACATCAAAACAGACTCAGCTCAATTAATACTCAATTAGAAGCTGCATTATATTCTTCTGGTTTTATAACTTTGACTCCAGAAGATCTATCATCCCATATTGGTGTGATAAAGAATAAAATGAAAAAAGCACTTAAAATTATTATACTTCCTACAGAAAAATGTAATTTTCGCTGTGCATATTGCTATGAAAGTTTTAAACATGGTAAAATGTCTTCTACTTATATTAATGCAATTAAAAATTTCCTGAAGAAAAAGCTTTCTACAGGAAATTTCACTGAACTACATCTAAATTGGTTTGGTGGTGAACCTCTGTTGGAAGTTCAAGTTATCAAAGAAATTCAATCCTATGCTTTGGAATTATGTTTACTTTATAATATAAATATTTCATCAAATATCACCACCAATGGTTATCTCTTAGATATTTCATTGTTTCAGGAACTACTGGATTTAAAAATTAATATATTTCAAATTACAATTGATGGAGAAAATCACGATCAAAAGCGAGTATTGATTTCTGGAAAACCCACATATCAAAAAATAATATCCAACTTAAAAGAAATACAAAAAAGCTCTGAAAAATATCAAATAATTCTAAGAAATAATATTTTAACTGATCAATTTGATGAATCATTTTATGATGAGTTAAAATCTTTTATTTCTAACGACTCTCGATTTGAAGTACTTATTAAACCAGTTGGAAATTGGGGTGGTAATAATAATGTCGAAAAATTAAATTTGCTTTCAACTAGAGAAATAATCACTCAAAATATGTTGCGGCATTTCTCACTATTAATTGATAGAAAAATTGAAATTTACAATTTTACGGAGTTATTACCAATGCACTCTATCTGTTATGCTGCTTATCCTGATTCCTATGTTTTTCGTTCTAATGGTGATATTTGTAAATGCACAGTATATTTTGATTTACCAGAAAATACTATTGGAAAAATAATTAGCGAAAATGAAATTTATATTAACGAAAAATTGGCAAATCTATGGGTAACTGATGAGTTGGAAAAAAAATGTTTTGCTTGCAAGCATATGCTAGCCTGTTTTAATAAATCTTGTCCTGCCAAACGGATTAAAAGTGGTATTTCATATGCCAAAACATGCTCCCCTTTTTTCTAAAAAATATTCTTTATCTAAACTACATTTTTAATTATTATTTACAAGGAGTATGATTATGGATGCATTAGCCTTAAAAAAATTGTCAAAACTGCAAAGAAACAAAGTTCTGTTATCTTATATGTTTGGCGTTATCGGGAGTTCGGTTTTTACTTTTGGTGTAGGACTTTTGATCCTGACCGAAACCGGATCTGCCACCAATTTCGGTATCTCTCAGTTGATCGGTCCATTGGTTTCTGTTATTTTAATGCCTATTGTTGGCAGTATTACTGATAAATACAGTCGCAAAAAAATCGTTATCTGGGGACAGTTGTGTTCAATTACTGCAATTATATTATTTGCATTTGCTTATCAATCGGAAGTATTTCCCAAATTGATAGCAATTTATCTCCTGCTAACAGTTTTGCGTATGTCCGATTCTTTTTTAAGTGTTGCCTTTAATGCCTCTTTGGTATCTATGGTTAATGAAGAAGATTTAATATCACTAAAGTCAATTGAAAGGATTATTATTTCGGCAGCTACTATTTTTTCGCTTTTTTTAGGTTCAGCCCTATATCAGCTCTTGTCATTTGAACATTTTATTCTGTTTGAACTGGCAGCGGAAGTTCTTACTCTTATTATAGTTTTTACACTGAAATTCAAAGCCTTTGCCAAAGAAGAACCAGCACCAATTACTGAAGAAGATGATTCCTCCGTTTTTTCCATGTTTTTAAATGGTTTACGCTATATAAAAAGCGACCCTAAAATTTGGTTTGTAATGATCAATGGTACCTGCATCTCCTTTATATTGACTGCATTTACGGTTGGCATTCCCTTTATTAATATTAATTACTTTAAGTTAAATCCAACCGAATATGCTGCTGTTCAGGCATGTTTATCAATTGGTGTGGTCTTTAGCAGTTATCTGCTTTCCAGGCGGAAAAATTTGCCGCATATTTTGTTAATGGTTTATCATGGCGGGATTAGTTATTTTCTGTTTTTTTATATTTTTTCAGCTTTAATATTTTTTAATCCAATTCACATTATAACTTTTATTTGCCTGATGTTATTAACATTTTCCATTGGATATGCTCAGGCCTATGCCAATGTTCCACTGAATATATGGCTAAGTAAAACTGTATCTTCAAATATGCAGGGAAGAGTATTTAACACCCTGTTCACCTTATCTTCCCTGCTCAATCCGTTAGGTATATTAATGTTCAGTTTTTTATTTGATCATTATTCCGGTTCTGCCATTTATTTTATCGCCGGTAGTATCGGACTCTTAATGGTCATTCTGCTTCCTAAATTATTAAAGATTAATTTATGCACTGAATAGACTATTTTCCTGTACAAAAAGCAAAAGGCTGTTGCAGTTTAAGATTTTCATACAAGATATAAAGTAATATTCTTATGATTGATTACGATATCTTGTGTGGGATCTGTATTTTGCAATAGCCTCTTTTAAAGAGAGGGAGAGCTGGATAAATCCATTTACTTTTTAACGCTTTTGCTTACAGACTTATCTTGTTCTCTTTTTTTCATCTAAATTTTAAAATCAATGTTTTCGCCGATTCCTTTTGGTTTTATATCCGTTTGACCTTTTATGCTCTCTAACGTTAAATTATGCTTTATCGCTCCTATTTTAACCGGTCCATATTCTTTAATCAGCCTTTTTATTTCTGTGGTGTATATCGTGGTAAATTGCACTGATCTTTCCGACTCCTCTTTTGTTGTAAATGCCACCCACTCCCCTGAAGGATGATATGCAAGACTCATAAATCCATTGTCATCAAAAAACATACAAGCCGCATTCATTTTTCCACCTGTTTTGTAATATATTCTTTTCTTGCTAAGTCCTTTATCGCTTCCTCAAACTGTGCTTCTGTCATATACGGCTTATCTCGTTTCGTCCTTATGTCATTCCAATCAGGCGGCGAAAAAGGTCTGTCTGTTGGTTTATACCGAAGTTCATATGCCCCCCAAACCGTGCCATAAGGATCAATTGCTCCGCCCTTATGATCCCTCATCATCTGGGCTATTAACTGCTGATACTGTTTATAATTCGTTCTGTCAACCTGCATATTACCACCTCCTGATATTTGTATCGTCATCTTTTATGATTTTATTAGTATTTTGCTGCCTCCGTTAAAATGCCTGCCTCTGTTATAATTCAAAAAAGTCTTTTCTTTTTTATCATTTTGGAGTGTCATTAAATCAATCTCTTTCGTCATAGCTGGTTATTTTTTGCTGCTTGAATGATACCAGGTGGTAGGTATATTTTCATGTCAAGATAGATACTAATGATGTAAACTCCCCGAAATATCAATATTTGATGCTTATTTTACAGATGGGAAAGTTGAATAATAGTTATATTATTATCTCAACTTTCCCACGTTTCTAGAAACAGTCTTTTTTAGGTGTGCAACCGCAAGCAACTTTGCGAAGCAAATTGCGAAAGGCATGTGCTGCGAAAGCAATCTTACAAAGTAAGTTGCGAAAGCGGGGGAACCCATGTGCCCGCTCCCTGGAGCGGGATAGAGCCAAAAAAGACTGTGGGAAAGTTGAATTATTATTTAATATGTATAATAAACTTTTATTCTGGCACCTGTTACCGTAGACCAGTTCGAACCTTGAATCCATACAGTCCAGGAAGTGTCTGGTGTAAGACCGTTAAATTCTGTAAATGCTACAGAACTAGAAAATATTTTACTTGCGGTTCTATTTAAACTTTCATGCTTGATATACCAACTAATCGAACCCGAGCCACTGCTTTTTCTACCTGTAAGTTCAACCCTGGTTATCGTGGCTCCGCTTGGAACACTTGGAGCACTTACAGTAGATAGATTTGATGTTCCGCCTGTCGCTATGTTTAATGTTACAAACGATCTTGAATAGTAGCCTGTAGCTCGGTCAGATTCAACATTATCCAGTGATATCTCTACGTAATTTTCACTTTCAAGCGCTTGCACAGGAATTGAAGTTACACTAAATGTAGCTATAATGACAATGGCCAACATAAGTGCTAATAATTTATTTTTACTCATATTTTCTCCTTTTCATCTAAATTTTAAAATCAATGTTTTCGCCAATTCCTTTTGGTTTTATATCCGTTTTACCTTTTATGCTCTCTAACGTTAAATTATGCTTTATCGCTCCTATTTTAACTGGTCCATATTCTTTAATCAGCCTTTTTATTTCTGTGGTGTATATCGTGGTGAATTGCCTTGCTCTTTCGCCTTCTTCCTCTGTAGACAGTTCTATCCATTTTCCCGCAGGGTGATATGCGAGACTCATAAATCCATTGTCATCAAAAAACATACAAGCCGCATTCATTTTTCCGCCTGTTTTTTGCATGCTTTTTTCATAAAAGCCTTTCCTATCCGGAGATACATTCTCGCCATGCCTTAATGCTAAAAATTTATAAGCATCCTCATCTCTTTTTCCGGTAATATATTCTTTTCTTGCTAAGTCCTTTATCGCTTCCTCAAACTGTGCTTCTGTCATATACGGCTTATCTCGTTTCGTCCTTATGTCAT